>NZ_JBWPWD010000005.1:0-256554 GCF_056590455.1 Winkia sp. C0117E2
CCGGCACCATCAAAACCAAAACCCAAAACGGCACCTACACCACCAACAACACCAACACCATCACCATGCTCGACAAGCACAAAACACACACCGTGCACTTGTCGAAAAAAGCAGTAAACGGAACCAGTGAACTAGAAGGCGCCAAACTCAAAGTCGTAGAAGGAGAAAACCCCACCGGCAAAACCATCACCGAATGGACCAGCGGTAAAACCACCAAAACCATCCAGGTAACCCCCGGAACCTACACCATGGTCGAAACCACCGCCCCAGCCGGATACGAAATCGCCGAACACATCACCTTCCAAATCGACACAACCGGCACCATCAAAACCAAAACCCAAAACGGCACCTACACCACCAACAACACCAACACCATCACCATGCTCGACAAGGTGAAACCACCGACTACACCACCAAAGCCTCCTACTGACAGGACACCGCCGCCAACCACACCAGCACACCCTGAAATCACAATTTCAAAGAAAACACTCGGAGTAGAAACAGAACTACAAGGCGCGACCCTGCGCCTTGTAGAGGGGAAATCTCCCAGCGGCGCGCAAATCGAAGAATGGGAAACCGGTTTAACTCCCCGTTCCTTCGGGCTTACCCCAGGAACGTACACGCTGATTGAAGTAAAAGCTCCCACGGGATACAAGATTGCTCGCCCAGTCACCTTCTCTGTTGAGGCCGACGGAACCGTAACACTGCAAACACGCAACAGTAGCGCCACCGCAAAACAGAAAAAGGTGACCATGATCGACGAGCCGGAGACGCCAAACACACCACCAGAAACACCAAACACACCACCAGAAACACCAAACACACCACCAGAAACACCAAACACACCACCTGCTTCACCTCGGGTATCGAAAAAGCCCGTTTCTTCGCCCCGTGTGAAGAACCTGGCTGCGGTCGAAAGTCCTTTGGCTAGGACTGGTGCGGCCGGCGGTGTGTTAGCTCTGGCTAGCGCAGCAATGCTAGGAACCGGTCTGGCGCTTCTACGACGCCGCAACCTCTAAACCCCTTATAGAAGCAAGAGCCTCGCAGCGAAATTGCTGCGAGGCTCTTGCTATCTACCGCAATGCAACAAAGTGCTGTAATTACAGGTAATTAGCTCGCACCTCTCGTTGAGGATCACAGCCAGAGTTGCTTAACACCTGTAAAATAATGCTTGCACAACCTCCTTTACACTTGTAAAGTATCTACACGTGGCTACTAAGACGAACAACGATCCACGCACTGAAAAATCCTGTGCTGCGTTACTGGACACAATCGACACGCTGCTAGAAGAAGGCATAAATCCGGACAAAATTTCCGTAACGGAATTGGTCGGCGAGGCCGGCCTCACCCGCCCCACCTTTTACCAGCACTTCCAAACAATCACTGATTTGGTCGGCGCCTCTGTGCTTCGACGCCTAGAAACCATCTTCGCAACTATTTCTAGCGAAGATGAGCTGAAACAGAACGCGACGGAAGAGGTGATTAGGGCGCTCCTCTCCTACCTTTGCAACGACGCTACCTACTGCATTACGGTGTTCAATTCTTCGGCTGCCCAACACTTGCTGAACACCTTGGTTGACTACATCGCGGACCGCCTCTACACCGTGTCGCCTGTTGGCACTAGCATCAAAGCGCTCGAAGGTATTGACACCTGGAAGTATTGCCAGTTCCTGGCTGCGGGCACAATCTGGCAGGTACAAGAATGGCTGCTAACCGAACCCTCCCCTGCCGCGGCGCAAGAAACCTATGTAAAGCAAATATCAACCTCCCTGCTCCTGGCAGGTCAGCTGAAAGAGGTCGAAAATGGCAACTGAAAATAAACTGAGCCCCCGCCGACGCAAAGTATTTACCATTGTCGTCATATTGGGGCTCGCATGCATTCCGCTAATCTATTCGTCGATTCTGACGGGGTCGTATAAGGATCCAATCGACAAACTGAACACGATCCCTGCCGCAGTGGTCAACCAGGACCAGCCCGCCCAAGGCACCTCGGGCACATTGCACGTGGGTGCCGACCTGACGCGGGAACTGTTGGAATCTGACAACGAGCAGAACCTGGGGTGGAAAGAATACTCGGCCCAGGATGCCTCCAAGAAGCTCGAAAAAGGCGACGTGTACGCAATTTTGACGATCCCCAAAGAGCTATCTGCCAACGTTGCCGCGGCGCAGGCCGACCCGAAAAACCTGAAGCCCACCACTATCACTTTCACTTCCAACGACTCGCAAAACTACATCGTGGGCAAGTTCGGCATGGCCGTAGCCGACCAGATCAAGGACAAGCTGGCCCACAAGGTCACATCCGGGTACCTAGAGAAAGTCAACCTGTCCTTCACCAACCTGCATCAGAGCCTAGGTAAGGCTTCCGAGGGCGCCGGCAAACTATCTGACGGCGCCATGAAAGCTAAAGACGGGGCTGGAAAACTAACGCTCGCCCTCGGCAAACTACAAAACGGGGCGGGCACACTAGCCGCTGGTAACCGGGCGCTTGCAAGTGGGGCAGGAACCCTGGACGAGGGCGCCGGCAAACTATCTGACGGCGCCTCTAAGTCTGCCAAGGGGGCAGGCGCGCTTGCCGCTGGTCTGAATAAGCTTGCTGGCAAGACCGGCCAGATCGACGCTGCCGGCAGTCAGCTGAATAAGGGGACTAAAGAGTTGGCCGATAAGTCTGCTCTTTTGTCGCAGAAAATCAGCCAACTAAATGAGGCCAATCAGTCCTTGGCTCAGAATATGAAGAAGCTGGCTGAAGGCTCGCACAAGGCGAGTGATGGGGCTGTTGCTCTGCAGGCAGGGGCAGCGTCCTTGCAGGCAGGGGCAGCCGAATTGAACGCGGGCCTGCAGACTATGGGGGCCAAGCTCGACGAAGCCCCAATCCTCATCCCTAAATCGATGCTGGTAGAAAAGATCGGCCCACTCCTTGACGGGGCTGCCCAGCTTTCCGCGGGTGCGCAGAAGTTAAATGAGGGCGCAACTGCCCTCGTGGGAGACGACACCACTGGTCTTACCGCGCTCGCAGCCGGGGCGGACCAAGCTTCAGCAGGAGCCCAGAAGATCGCGGCTGCCAATTCCAAGTTGGCAGAAGGTGGAGCACAACTTTCAACGGGCGCCAGCAAGGCAGCATCGGGCACTTCTCGCTTCACCAATTCACTTTCCGAGGCAACCACCGCCATCGGCAGTGCGGCAACCGGGGCAAACACGCTGGCAAACGGCACTAATCAGGTTGCCAGTGGTGCAAGCCAACTGTCGGCCAAAACCCCACAGCTAGCCGAGGGCGCTAACCGCGCCGCCGCGGGCGCAAACAAGCTAAGCTCCGGCCTCACCCAGGCAGGAAATGGCGCAACCCAGCTGGAAGACGGGACCTCCGCCCTCGCGCAGGGGAACACGCAGCTGAAGGATTCGCTGGCAAAGGGCGCCAAGAAAGTGCCAACTTACACGGAGGCGCAGGCCCGCACTAGCGCAGAAAATACTGCCGGGCCGGTAACTCTGAGTACGACCAAGACTAACGATGTGGGGCCGTTCGGCTTTGGCGTGGCCCCCTACTTCATGCCTTTGGCAATGTGGGTGGGAGCGATCGCCTTCTATCTAATGATGAGCCCGCTCAACAAGACATTGATGCGCAATAAGAATGTTTCCGCGTTGGGCGTAGGGGTTGGCTCTTTAGGCGCCACCTTGGCCATTTCTGTAGCGCAAGCATTGCTGATGCTTGCAGGAATGCACTTCATAGTTGGCCTTGAACCGGCCAATCGCGCCGCCACAGTTGGGCTGTGCGTCCTCGCCTCGTTTACGTTCGTGGTGATCAACCAGGCGCTGATTGCCGCCCTCGGCCCGTCGGGGCGCTTCATCGCACTGCTACTGATCGTGTTGCAGCTCGGCGCGGCAGGGGGCATCTACCCGGTGCAAACTGCCCCGAAACTGTTCCAGGTTATTCATGGTTGGCTACCCATCACCTACACGGTAGATGCGCTGCGCGCTGCAATCGGCGGCGGGCCCATTCCTATGGGACCGACGGGAGCTGTACTGGGCACCTACATTGCGATCTCCGTAATCGTCGTGCTGGTGGCCGCCTACTTCCGCCGCCGCGGCTACAAGCCCACCATGGAACAGGTGATGGGCCACCGCTAAGGTAAGCCCATGCGCATTATGCTTTTAGAACGTACGCGCGGCATTCTTGGAGTGCTCAGTATCCCCCTGCTCTTCCCCCTACCCCTATTGGCGGCCGTATACGTGACCCGCTGGGTGCTGGGGGGAAGACGGGGCGCTCGTAAGCCCCCTGTGGGCTAGCTACCTCGTATGTGTTTTTCTATTTATATTGCTGCTCATCGTTGGCGGCGCTATCGAAGCTGGTACAAAGAAACTCTATTCACACGAATGGACCGGCCTGGCCGTATCCTTTGTAGTTGAAATACTTATAGCTGCAGCAATCTTGCGCCTAGTGGTGGCACCGCTGCTTGCCGCGGCAATTGCCGGCCTCCTTGGCGTGAGCTTGGAGTTTGCAGTCTTTCGCGGGCTGGCTCCGCTTTGGAAACACTTAGAGGCAGAAGCCGACAAGCACAGCGCCACCAAAAGCTAGCGCATGTCTGCCGGGGGTATGCGCTAGCTTCCCGCCGCTACTTTAGAGAAGATCGCCCATAGCTTTGCGGAAAATTTCCCACGAGGGCGGCGCCTGGCCCGGGCTTACCTGCTTTATTACTTGCGGATCCCACTTGGGGCCTAGCTCAGCACCCGCGGCCAGTGCGGCCTGCCGGGCAGCCCCTTTTGCTACGTACTCGCCCGGGGCTGGTAGCGAAAGTGGGATCTGCATGATGTCAGCCAGGATCTGCAGCAGCACACTAGATTTTGCGCCGCCCCCAACTACCATCGCAGAAGAAATTTCAATTCCTCCGGCACGCACCGCCTCGAGCGTCGCCCTCATGTGGCAGGCCAAAGATTCGAAGGCGAGACGCGCAAAATTTTCCCGCGTCATCGCTTCCGGACGCAGGTTCAAAATGCGCCCTGTGGCATCGGGGAGGTTCGGGGTGCGCTCACCCACAAAGTAGGGAATCATGACCATGCCGCCGCAACCGGGTTCGCCCGCCTGGGCCAGCGCATCCAGTTCCTTATAGTCCGTCCCGAGGATCCGGCAGAAATAGTCCTGCACTAGCGAACCGTTCAGCGTGCAAGCTAGCGGCAGCCACTGCCCAGAAGCATCCATGAACCCGGTAACCCCACCAACCGCGTCGCGCACGGGATGGTCAGACCTAGCGGCCACCACCCCGGAGGTGCCCAGAGAAACCGAGGCCTCCCCGTGGGCAAGATTTAGCCCCAATGTTGCCCCCGCGTTGTCACCGCAGCCGGGCGCTACCTTGCCGCCACCAAACTCTGCACTTGCTTCTCCGACAACCTCGGCGGGGCCGGCGATGCGGGGCAGAATTATCTGGCGGGCTTCGGCCTCGCTAATGCGCAGCGCGTGCGCCAAAATGTCATACCTATAGCTGGCATCATCACAGTCCACATACCCTGTGCCAGAGGCATCCGAGCGGTCCGTCACCAGATCTTCTAGGCGGCCACTGCCCATGATCTTCCAGGTCAGCCAGTCGTGTGGCAGGCAGATCGCAGCGATGCGCCCTACGTTCTGCGGCTCATTGTCTGCAATCCACCGCAGCTTCGACACCGTAAGGGAAGCGACGGGAACAGAGCCTACGGCCTCGGCCCAAAATTCGCGCCCCTTTTCCTCGACCAATGCTGCTGCGGCCGGCGCCGCCTTCGTATCATTCCATAGCTGGGCGGGACGAATCACCTGACCGTCCGCATCAAGCAACACCATGCCGTGCTGCTGTCCCCCAACTGCCAGCGCGGCTACATCTTCCAGCCCACCCGCATCCGTCACGGCGGCCTGGAGGGCGGTAAACCATTCCCCCGGGTCCACTTCGGTTCCGCCTGGATGCGAAGCACGCCCCTGACGGACTACCTGCCCGCTGTCGGTATCGAGCACAAGCACTTTGGTGGATTGAGTAGAAGAATCGATTCCTGCTACGTACATCTTGACTCCCGCTGTTGCGTCAACTTTGGCGCCGTCGTCGTCGACTTTGTTTTATGTAATAACTATAGGCTACAAATAAGACTTTGCTACCGCAATAGCCTAATAGTGGGCATTTTACATACGTCTCTGATCTTGGGCTTTACCCCTTGCCAAGGCTGCGCCCCGCTGCTAACGTTCCTTTTGTAACGCATCATTACAAAGTCGTGAGGCAAGCCCTCCGGCTAAGTACGAGGAGGTACAAATGTCTGACCTTTGGAATTTCGAAAAGATCCCTTACGTAGGCACCGCTGACCCGAAGCAGGGCCTCGGCTTCCACTACTACCAGCCCGACAAAGTTGTAGCCGGAAAGAAGATGTCCGAATGGTGCCGCTTCGCGATTGCCTACTGGCACACGTTCAACCAACGGCTAGTCGATCCCTTCGGCGACGGCACTGCGCAGCGCCCCTACGATAAATATTCTGACCCGATGGAACTGGCGCTCGCCAAAGTAGATTACTCGTTCGAGTTCTACCAGAAGCTAGGCGCAGAGTTCTTCTGCTTCCACGACCGCGACATTGCCCCCGAGGGCGGCACGCTTCGCGAAACCAACAAGAATCTGGACAAGGTTGTTGACCGCATCGAGGCGCGACAGAAAGAAACCGGCATCAAACTGCTGTGGAACACGTGCAACCTGTTCACCAACCCCCGTTTCCAGGCAGGGGCAGCCACTTCGCCCTTCGCAGACATCTATGCTTACGCTGGTGGGCAGCTGAAGCACTCCCTAGAGATCGCGAAGCGCCTGGGCGCAGAAAACTACGTGTTCTGGGGCGGACGCGAAGGCTACGAGACCCTGTGGAACACCGACCTGAAGCGCGAGCAGGACCATATGGCCGCCTTCTTCCACGCAGCCGTAGACTACGCGAAGGAAATCGGCTTGGACGCCCAGTTCCTGATCGAGCCAAAGCCGAAGGAGCCGACCACCCACCAGTACGACTTCGACGCGGCAACCACGATCGCCTTCCTGAAGACTTACGATCTGGACAAGGATTTCAAGCTGAACCTAGAGGGCAACCACGCCAACCTGGCGGGGCACTCCTACCAGCACGAGATCCGAGTGGCACGCTCTGCCGGATTGCTCGGCTCGCTGGACGCAAACCAGGGTGACAAGCTACTGGGTTGGGACCTGGACGAATTCCCTTCCGACCTGTACGAAACCACGTCCGTGATGTGGGAAATCCTGGCCGAGGGCGGAATTGGCGCCAAGGGCGGCCTCAACTTCGATGCCAAGCCTCGCCGCTCCTCCTACACCGAACGCGACCTCTTCGCCGCCCACGTCGTAGGCATGGACTCCTTTGCTGCCGGCCTGCTGGTAGCTGCCAAGCTGCATGAAGATAGCGTAATCGAAGACCTCCTCAAGGAACGCTACGGCAGCTTCGATTCGGGAATTGGCGCCCAGGTGGAAGCCGGCAAGGCATCCCTGGCAGAGCTAGAGGAATACGCCCTCGACAAGAAGCAGTCGGAGCTCATTTCCGCGAACGAACCGGGCAACCTAGAAGCCATTAAGGCAACTATCAACAACTACATTGTCAAAGCGCTAGCTGAAGCATAGGCGCAACGGCCGGGCCTACGGGCCCGGCCACACAACTTACTGTGGCCGCGAGCGCGGCCTGACCATTGGCGGTTTCTAATGCGTAAAATCTCTATGACCTTCGTGTACCTTTTTGGGTCTTTAGGAGGTCTGCTCTTTGGCTATGACACTGGTGTCATCAGCGGAGCCATTTTGTTTATTCAAGACCAGTTGCATCTGGCGTCTTGGGGGCAGGGATGGGTTGTCAGCGCAGTACTGCTGGGAGCTGTTATTGGGGCTGCGGCTATAGGACCGCTCTCTGACAAGTATGGGCGACGCCGCCTGGTACTTCTTGCCTCTGTAATCTTCTTTGTAGGTGCGATCGGTTCAGGGCTAGCCCACTCGGTCGCTGTCCTTATAATTTCCAGGCTGATCTTGGGCCTAGGCGTGGGGACTGCTTCGGCTCTAGTTCCCACTTACCTGTCCGAAATGTCGCCGGTGTCCAAGCGTGGCTTCATCACCGGCCTCTTCCAACTGATGGTTATGACCGGGATCTTGCTGGCCTACATAACCAACTACGCCTTCGCCGGCTTCTACACCGGGTGGCGGTGGATGCTGGGCCTGGCGGCGCTTCCTGCAGCAATTCTGTTCTTCGGTGCACTAGTGCTTCCCGAATCGCCCCGCTATCTGATCAAGATTGGTAAGCGTGGGGCCGCCCACCGCGTCCTCGATTCCATGTACCGCGGGCACGAGGGCGAAATTGAAGCTAAGATTGCCGAAATTGACCAGCAAGCCGCTATTCAGCAGGGCGGGTGGAGCGAACTATTCGGAAAGACTGCCCGCCCGGCACTAATCGCCGCCCTCGGGCTGGCAATATTCCAGCAGATCATGGGCTGCAACACCGTGCTGTACTACGCTCCCACGATCTTCACCGACGTTGGCTTTGGCGTGAACGCCGCACTGCTCGCCCACATCGGGATTGGCATCTTCAACGTGATCGTGACCGTGCTGGGCATTTGGCTGATGGACAAGGTAAACCGCAAATCGATGCTAGTTGGCGGCGCGATCGGGATGGCAGTATCGCTAATCACCATGAGCGTCGGCATGCACTTCTCGGGTCGTAGCCAGCTGGCCGCCTACCTGTGTGCCATAGCACTGACCATTTACATCGCTTTCTTCTCGGCCACTTGGGGACCGGTCATGTGGGTCATGATTGGCGAAATGTTCCCGCTGAATATCTGCGGCCTAGGCAATTCCTTCGGCGCGGTGATTAACTGGGCGGCGAACTCGATCGTGTCTCTGACCTTCCCGTTCCTACTTAGCTTCTTCGGGACCGGCTACCTGTTCTTCGGATACGCGGCAGCCTGCGTGCTGGCCATTATCTTCACCCAGAAGATGGTGTTCGAGACTCGCAACCGCTCCCTTGAAGAGATTGAGGAATCTCTTCGCGCAAACGCGGCAAAAGTCGCATAATCTATCCCGAAGTAGGCCACCACCTAAGGATTTACCATTGATGGTGGCCCACTTTGGGTTTGCAGCGTGAGTAGAAAGGGCGGCAATGATGACGGTCGGGAAGAATTCCCAATCCTTGCGGCAGGAAAACCTTCGCTTGCTGCTGCAAAACATCCTTTCTTCTGGGGAGGCCCTCTCTAGGGCCACCCTGGCCAAGCAGGTAGGTCTTGCTCGTCCAACCGTTTCGAGGTTGGTCGATGAACTGGTGGATCTGGGAATTGTTAGCGAACTGGCGCCCGTCCGCAACACCGTGGGCAGGCCGGCTGCACCATTGGTTGCCCGCGCCGGCGTCCGCTGTTCGGTGGGCGTAGAGGTGAATCTGAATTACCTGGCAGTGGTAGTGCTGGATTTGGCCGGGGCAGAGCTGTTCAAAGTGTGTGATTCCTTTACTTCCCGCACCGCCTCCCCCAAGCAGGTCATAGCGAGGGCGTTCACCCTGCTTAGAGATTTCCTTCCCCCTGCAGGCATGCAGGTCGTGTCCATCTGGCTGGCTGTTCCCGGATTGGTTAGCCTAGACCGCAAAACAGTTGTCACTTCCCCCAACCTGGGATGGGAAAACGTGACCCCCAGCGATTTTGTGGAGGATGGCCCCACGGATTCAGCCGCCGGCATTAGCCCAGCCAACCTAGTCTTGGCGAACGAGGCCGACGCCTCCGCCTACACCTATATTTACTCGGCACCCGGAAGACTAAACCCGGATGCCACCTTCTTATACCTGTCCGCCAAGGTCGGCATTGGCGCCGCAATTGTGCGCGGGGGAAAAATTTTTGGCGGCCAGCATGGATGGGCCGGGGAAATAGGGCACACCTGTGTCGACTCGGCAGGGCCGGCTTGCCGCTGCGGTTCCAACGGATGCTTGGAACAGTACGCGGGCCTCGAAGCGATGGCCCGCCGGGCGGGATTGAAAGAGGACGCCTCAATTGACCAACTACTTACTGCAGCCGAGCAGGGGGACACTAAAGCCGAACACGCCCTGTGCGAGTGTGCGCGCGCCCTCGGGATAGCGGTGGCGAACGTGCTGAATCTGCTGGATTTAGACCTGGTGATCTTGGGAGGCCACCTGGCCGCGCTCCACGACCAAATCAGCAACATGTTCCTGGCAGAACTGCGCCACCGCGTCCTCTCTTCGCGCTGGGCCAGTATTTCAGTGCGCCCTTCAAAATACGGCAGATTCACTGCGGCCCGCGGCGCCGCACTCGCCGGGCTGGAAGCCTTCGTGCGTAACCCTGAGGCCTGGTAGCACCACTCCCGCATTCTCTAGCGGAAGAAAAGCGCTACCAACGCGACCATAATGGAGGGCAGAAAATACGCTTTCGTAGGGAGTTGTGATGACAAGGTTTGTGCCCGCCCCGGCAGCACTGGGACATGTACTTCTGCAGAACGTCACGGTAGTAGATCCGCGTGCCGGCAAGGCCCAGGCTGGCCAGGACGTGCTGGTAAAAGACGGCAAGATCGTAAAGGTCAGCAACCATCCCGCCGATGCCGAGGGCGCCACCATGGTTGACGCAACCGGCCTATTCGCCCTCCCCGGCTACAACGACATGCACTGTCACGCACTAAACATGCCGGACCAGGTAGCCACCCCCAACGCCCTCATGCTTACTGCGGGGGTGACCGGATACCGCTACATGTCCGGCCTGAATAAGATTTTGGATCAGCGTAAAGAGGGCACTCTGCCCACTTCGTTGGGCGCCCCCGAGGTGCTGGCGATTTCCGGGCCACTACTGACTCCTATAAGCGCAGGCAATCCCGACGCGGCCCGCAAAGCAGTGCGCGCCCAGGCTAAGCGCGGCGCCGACTTCATCAAGGTAGGCATGGTTTCGGCCAGCGTTTTCCGCGCCCTGATGGATGAGGCCAACAAGATTGGCATTCCCGTGGCGGGACATCTGCCCGAACACGTTGATCCGCGCGAGGCCGCCGACCTAGGCATGAAATGCATCGAACACATTGGCCCGGGCGCGGTCATGCTGGCGCCAGCTTCCACCGAAGAAGAGAAGGTTCGAAACACCAATTCCCCGAAGGACATCCCAGATCTACCCACGTTCAAATTCCCCTTTAGAGACGAAATTGCAGTGCGGCTGATGGACCCGATCATCACCAATCCGCGCACTATCACCAGCGAGAATGGGGCCAAGGCCATGCTCTTGGCCTACCAGTCTTTCAGCGACGAGCGCGCCGGGCAGCTCGCCGCCTACCTGAAGCAGCGCGGCACCTGGCAGTGCGCCACCCTAATCCGCCTACACACCCAGAATTTCGCCACTGATCCGGTACACGCCCGCGACCCGCGGCGCACCTACCTGCCCCAGTGGCGCCTGAAGAAGTGGGACAAGTCGGGCAAGAAGTTCGACAACTTGGGGCCCAAGATTAAGGACGCGCTGGCAATGAACTGGGAGTGCCAGAAGCGCCTGGCCGGGATTATTGCCGCCGAGGGCGTGCCCATGATCGCGGGCACTGACGCGGTAGGGGCAACCGGGATTATTGCCGGTTTGGGCTTGTTCGACGAGTTCAAGTTGTTGCGCTCTGCCGGAGTGAAGCCGCTAGAAATCCTACGGCAGGCCACCTGTTACCCCGCCGACTTCCTGGATCGGGCCGACTCGATGGGCAAGATCGCGGAAGGCTACGGGGCAAATATGGTGCTGTTGGGCTCCGATCCGCTGGCGGATTGGACCGAGGAGGATTGCGCGCTCCAGGACGTGCAGGCCGTAATGCGGGCGGGAGCCTACTGGGATCGCCCGCGCCTCGACCGAACGCTTCGCAACCTGCAGGCGAACTTCTAGGTAATATCTGTAAAGATTTTTGCGTAAATGTTGGGCCAGCTCGCCCTCGACGCCCCCTTGCCGAGGGCGGCCCCGCATTTAGTATTACCGCCCGCTAGGTATTGCCCACCTGGGTGGACACGGGTGAATAACGGCTTTTTGCTGCCCTTTTTGCGGGCGAGCGCAGCGCGACACCGGTGCTGGTGTTCGCTAGAAACTTACTGTCTTCAAAGCCATAGGATTAAGGGGTGCATTTAAACTAAATGACACTTATCCTATAGGCATGGCTCTGGAAGAAAACAACTTGATCATGGCGGACGCCGACGCCCGCGCTGACGTCGTCGACGACCCGAAAATTAAGAAACCGCACAAATCCGCAGTGGGCATCGAAGGCGCTACCCGCGGCATGTACTTTGGTGTGCGCGAATTTGGCGTCCTGAACCTGTTGGACCTGAACCGCCACAATGGCGTGAAGTGCCCGGGATGCGCGTGGCCGAACCCCAGTGCTGGCAAGGGCGGGTTCGTTGACTTTTGTGAAAATGGCGCTAAGGCTGTTGCTGAAGAATCCACTGCCCGCCGCTGTACCCCTGATTTCTTTGCAGAGCATCCATTCGCGGAACTGCGCGATCGCACCGACTACGAACTGAGCCACGAAGGCCGCCTAACCGCTCCCGTTATTAAACGTCCCGGCTCTGATCACTACGAGCCCATTACTTGGGAGGCAGCCTTCGACGCGATTGGGGACCAGCTGAAGAAGCTTGATCCGAACGAGTGTGCGTTCTACACCTCGGGTCGAACCTGCAACGAAACCGCGTACATGTTCCAGGTGTTGGCAAAGCGGCTGGGCACGAACAACCTGCCTGACTGCTCTAACATGTGTCACGAAGCTTCCGGCAAGGCCCTGATCCCCACCCTGGGGCTCGGCAAAGGGTCTGTCACCCTGGAAGACTTCGCCAACGCCGACCTGGTGATCACCCTGGGGCAGAACCCGGGCACTAACCATCCCCGCCAGCTCGGCTCCTTCGCGGCTTGCAAGGAAAATGGCGGCAAGATCGTAGTTATTAACCCGCTGCCCGAAGCTGGCCTGCGCAAGTTCCGCGACCCGCAGACCGTCAATGGGCTGATCGGCACCGGCACCCCGATCGCCGACGAGTTCTACCAAATCCGCCTAGATGGCGACCTGGCGTTCTTCCAAGCTGTAAACCAGGAGCTCATCAAGCGCGACGCCCTCGACCACGAATTCCTGGACAAGTACACCACCGGCCAGGAAGAAGTAATCGAGCACCTGAAGAACGTGGACCCCGACATGGTTCGCAAGGCCACCGGACTGCCCGACGAATCCATCCAGCGCGTAGCCGACCTGGTCGAAAAGGCCAATGGCGTCATCGTCTGCTGGGCGCTCGGGGCAACCCAGCACAAGAACTCTGTAGAAACCCTGCAGGAAATCGTCAACATGCTGCTACTTACCGGCAACATTGGCAAGCCCGGCGCCGGCACCTGCCCCGTTCGCGGCCACTCCAACGTGCAGGGCGACCGTACCATGGGCGTGTGGGAAGAGCCGCCGGAAAGCCTGTGCGCCGCCCTCGAAAAGGAATTCCAATTCCCCATCCCGCGCGAACACGGCTGGAACGTTGTCGAAACCGGCAAGGCTATTCGCGACGGCCGCTGCAAGTTCTTCATGCAGATGGGCGGTAACTTCTTGCGCGCGGCATCAGACACCGCGGTGCTGGAAAAGCACTTCCCGGAACTAGAAATGACCGTGCACGTGTCCACCAAGCTGAACCGCTCGCACATTTACCCGGGCAAAACTTCGATCATTCTGCCAACGCTGACCCGTTCGGATGCCTTCTACTACGGCAACGAACAGCAGTGCGTGACCACCGAAGACTCGATGGGGTACGTGACCGCTTCCTACGGCAAGCGGCGCGCATTGGATCACCTGCTGTCCGAAACCTACATCCTAGGCGAGATCGGCCACCGCATCGGCGGGGAAAACTGCTGGCGGCAGATGGGCCGCTCCACTAAGGAAATCCGTCGCCGCATCGAAAATACGATCCCCGGTTTCGAAAACTTCGAGCAGCGCCTCACCGAACCGAACGGGCTGATCCTGCCCAATGGGCCGCGTGAACGCAAGTTCACCACCAAGGACGGCAAGGCGCACCTGACCATCAACAACATTGAGCCGCTCGAATGCCCGCCGGGGCACGTGCTGCTGCAGACCCTGCGCTCGCACGACCAGTACAACACCACCATCTATGCGCTCTCTGACCGCTACCGTGGCATCAAGAAGGGCCGCCGCGTGGTACTGATCAACGAAGAAGACATCAAGGAACTGGGCTTCCAGCCCGGCGACGTGGTGGATCTGTACTCGGATTGGGACGGCACCACCCGGTACGCTCCCAACTTCCGCCTGGTCCCCTACAACACTCCGCGTCAGTGCGCCGCCGCGTACATGCCCGAGGCAAACGTGCTGATCGCCCTCGACAATGAATGCAAGGTGTCCCAGACGCCGGTCATGAAGTCCGTGCTGGTGTACATGAAGCCCGCAAAGAACTCCGGCGAAGGCGGCGAAAAGGAATAGTGGGTAAGGTGACTACGCGTGCCCGGCTGGTGCGCGTAGAAGGCCAGGGCGATTTTCGTACAGAAGACACCCTGGCGGTGGAAGAGCCCCTCGAGATCCGCATTGGGGGCAAGCCCTTCACCACCACCATGCGCACGCCCGGGGCCGACTACGAGCTGATTCACGGCTTCCTCTATTCCGAGGGCGTCATCCACACCGCGCAGGACATTGCTTCGATCCGCTCTTGCGATTCTGCGCGCCCGCGATCTGCCGGTCCGGTGGGGATGATGGGCCTGGCGGGTGACCCCGCAAACCGGGAGCGATTCCTGCTGGATTCTATTGGCGGCATTGGCGACCACACCGAGGCCAACTACAACGTCATGAACGTGACCTTAGCGCCCGGAGTTGAACTGCCCGAGGGCGCCTCCAGGCTTACCATGACCAGTTCAGCCTGCGGCATTTGCGGCACCTCGTCGATAGATCGGGTTATGGACAAGTGCGGGGTGGACATTGATCCCATCCGCCTCGATCCGCGCGTCGTTATCTCGCTACCCGACCGGCTGGCCGACTCGCAGCCCACGTTCAAAGCCACTGGCGCTACGCACGGGGCTGGCCTGTTCACCATGAGCGGTGAACTACTGTGCGTGCGCGAGGACGTAGGCCGCCACAACGCCGCCGACAAGGTTATTGGGTGGGCACTACAGCAGGGGCTGCTACCTGGGCGGGACCTGATCTTGGGCTTGTCCTCCAGGGCCTCCTTCGAGTTAGTGCAGAAGGCCATGATGGCCGGAATTCCCGCAGTGGTAGCGGTCTCTTCAGCTACCTCCCTGGCGGTAAATCTTGCCCACGAGGCAGGTATTGCGCTGGCTGGATTTGTGCGCGGCGATCGATTCAACCTTTACGCCGGCCAGCTTATGCCAGCCGGCGTCACTATCTAACTACAGCGGCGTTTCCGCCTTTTCTCCCGACAGTACCGCCAGAATGTTGCGGGCAGTCAGGGCACTCATCTTGTCGCGCGTCTGCCTGGTGGCCGAGCCGATGTGCGGCAGCAGCACCACATTTTCCATCTCTAACAGTTCGGGGCTGATCTTCGGTTCGTCCTCGTAAACGTCCAGGCCCGCGCCCGCGATCTGCCCTTCTTTTAGCGCCCGCACCAGCGCCTGCTCGTCCACGCATGCGCCGCGAGCGGTGTTCACCAGGTAGGCGCTCTGCTTCATCGCCTTCAACGCATCCGCGTCAATCAGGTGGCGCGTTTCTTCGGTCAGCGGGCAGTGCAAGGACACCACGTCCGAAGAAGCAATCAGCTCGTCATTGTCTACCCGGCGCACGTTGCCACCGATTCGGGACGTGTCCTTGTCCGAGTGGGCACTGTACAGAATGTTCATCCCAAAGGCGGCTCCGCGCCGAGCCATGGCCTCGCCAATCTGCCCCAACCCCACGATGCCCAAGGTGTCCCCCTGCAGGCCCATGCCCAGCATGAACGTGTGGTCGTAACGCCAGGACTTTCCCGCGCGAACTAGCCGTTCGGCCTCGCTAGTACGGCGCGTCACCTGCAACAACAACGTGAAGGCAAGGTCTGCTGTGGCCTCGTGCAATACCCCCGGCGTAGTAGTGACCGTTATGCCAGCTTTCTTCGCCGCGGCAACGTCAATGTTGTTGAAACCGGCGGCGCATTGGCCGATCACCTTCAGGTTCTTTGCCTCCTGCAGCAGCTGCGCGTCAAGCGGATCGGAAAGGGAAGACAGCAGCGCATCCGCGTCCCGGATCTGCTCGGACAATTCGGCGCGATCCATAAAATGGTCCCCGCCAACAACCTGGTGGTCTGAAAGTAGCTCTAAACCCGCAGGAAGCTGCGGTGCGGTAACAACAATTTTTCCCATGTACCCACCGTATCGCCCCCGGCGCACTTAGGCAGCGGAGAGCAGATCAGTGCCGGTACAGCTCGCAGGCGTTCTTACTTAGGATCTGTTCGCGCAGCGCCTTCGACAAGCCGCTTTCCTTTATGTAGCTGAAGGCTCGCGTGTACTTCTTCTCTTGGAAATACGGGCAGTCGGATCCGGCCAACAGCTTCTGCGGGTCGTATACCTTTGCAGCCAACTCCAACGAGGGCGCAAAAAAGTTCGCGGCGTCAAACCACATTTTCCGCAAGCTCTGGGCAGGCGATGCGGGGAAAGAGCCCCAGTCTTCGAAATTGTCCTGCAACCGCTGCGCCAAGAACGGCAGGTCGCCTCCCAAGTGCGCAATGTGGAAGCGGATGTTCGGGTATTTGCGCACGTAGTCGGCCTTCAGCAGGTGCAAGGCGGCAATGGCGTCCTCGACGGGAGCGCCGTTCACCCAGGCCAAACCCTGGTTCGCCATGGGGGCGCAGTGGGCGGACATGCCCGTGGGGTGAATGTAAAGAGGGGCGTGGCGCCTGTCCAGCTCGGCAAAAATCGGAGCAAACTGCTCGTCAGTGATCGCCATCTGCGGGTCCGGCAGCAGCGAATTGATCGCAATACCCACAAAGCCCAGTTCGTCCATGCAGTAGCCGATCTGCTGCACCGCCTTCTGTGGGTGCAAGAACGGGATTGCCCCGTAAGCCAGGAAACGGCCCGGATACTTCCTAATCAAGCCGGCATAAATGTCGTTTACCATCCGCGCGGCCTCGTCGGCCTCGTCTGCCTTATCCACCTGCGGTAACTGCGGTGTAGCCGAAAGGACCTGCACATCCACCCCGGCCTGGCCCATCATGCGAATCCGCGCAGCCATCTGCTCGTCCTCGTCGGAAGCATTCATGTCGCGGGCAATCGCCGTAGAATCCGGGTCCACCCCAATCTGTTCAAGAAAATCCAGGTACTTCGCCGGGTATACGTGCGCGTGAGTATCGATTACTTTGCCATCCAAGCTGGATACAGCCATGTTTCCTCCTTGCCTTCCCACGCTACCGCCTAGCAGTTCCGCCCGCCCGCTACCGGCCGAATAGTCGCGTTAAACAAAGAAGAGGGCGGAATAGTTCCGCCCTCTTCTTGCGTGCTTGGTTACAGCGCCCGCATTACCTCGCGCGCTCCCTTCTCGCGCAAGTCGTGCAGGGCCTGCACAAATTCGGCCTTGAACTGCTCATTTTGGGCTAGCTCCCCAAAGACGAACTGGTCCGCAATGAACGCGGTGTCATCGCCCGCGGCCTGCTTCTTGGCCGCCTCTGCCAGCTCTTTGCCATGCTGGTCGTCAATGACTACCTCGGTGCCGTCCTCGGCCTTACCTTCGCACCCCAATGCCCACGCTGCGCACATGGCCGCACCAATCTTGGTCTGGCCGCCATCCTTCAGGTTCTGGCGAACCGAAGGGAGGACGAACTTCGGCATGCGATCGGAAGCATCCTGGGCCAGGCGCGCCAACGTGTCCGCGATTGCCTCGTTGCCGAACCGTTCAAAGAGCTCATCAATGTAGGCATCCAAATCAATCCCCGGAACCGGACGCAGCGTCGGACGTGCCTCCTGCTCCAGGTAGCGGCGAGTAACTTCGGCAATGTCCTCGTCGCGGGCAGAATCGTGACCATAAGTAAGGCCAAGCAGCCGGCCCCAGTGCGCCAGCGACTGGTGGGCAGCATTCAGCAGCCGCAACTTCATCAGCTCGTACGGGACTACGTCCTCCACAAGCTGGGCGCCGACCTCTTCATAGGCAGGACGGCCGAGCGGGAACTTGTCCTCAAGCACCCACTGCACGAAAGGCTCCGCCACTACCGGCCACGCGTCATCCAGATCCAATTCATCCTTCACCATCTGCCGATCCGCATCCGTAGTAACCGGAGTAATGCGATCCACCATGCAGTTCGGGAAAGACACATTCTGGTCGATCCATTCAGCAAATTCAGGATCAGCAAGACGAGCCTGCTCCACCACGGCAGTGCGGGCAATATTGCCATTACCAGGCAGGTTGTCGCAAGACATGACCGTGAACGGGGCCAGTCCCGCCTCCTTGCGGCGGCGTAGCGCAGCCACAATGAAGCCGAAAGTGGTCTGCGGCTCCTCCGGATGTTCGGCGTCGTGTACGGCTCCCTTGGCATCGGTGCGGAACTTACCCGTCTCGTCATCGATGTTGTAGCCGCCCTCGGTAACGGTTAGCGACACGATCTTGGTGTCTTCGCTGGACATGCGCTCTACCACGGCGTTCGGATCGTCCGGAGCAAACAGATAATCGATGATTGAACCGATCACGGCCGGCTCCTTAGTGCCGTCCGGGTTCTTCAAAACCAGTGTGTACAGGTGATCCTGGCCGGCCAGGGCGTCACGCATCTTCTTGTCTCCGGGCATTACGCCCACGCCGCAGATCGCCCAGTCCTTCGCCTTGCCTTCGCGCAGCAGGCGGTCAAGGAACATGGCCTGGTGGGAACGGTGGAAGTTGCCCACCCCGAAGTGCACAATGCCGCAAGTCAGCTCGCTGCGGTCGTAGGTGGGGGCCAAATTCGAATCAGCCAGTTTCATTTTTGCTCCTTTGCTCAAGTCTACTTATTTAGGACTGTTTCGGAATTTTCTGAATTTTTCTGCCTAGACATTTCGCCTTCCGGAAGCTTCAGTCCCAGCAAAATAACGAACGACATTACATACAGGCCAGCGAGCGCGTATGCCACGGCTCCGTATCCCGCGCTGTCTACCAGCAGGGTTACCACAGCCGGACCAACAAAAGCTCCGAGCCCGGCCCCCAGGTTCAATATTGCCGAAGAAGAGGCCTTTTCGGAGCCAGCATGGGCCATGATCAGCGGCGTAGTGGGCACGTGCGCAGACAGGCCAATACCGATGGCCGCCATCCCCAGGGCAATCAACCAAAAGTTCGGACCGGCAACGTTCGGAATCAGATACAGGTAGACCAGCGAGGCCGCAGATAGCGGCGTGGCAATCCACTGGAGGGTGCGGTGCCATCCCAACTTGTCGCCGACGATCCCCCACAGCACGTCACCGGCAATAGCGACTATGCCAAAAATGGTAAATTCCAAGATCGCCTTGCCCGACTCCATGTGGTGCACCCGCTGCACGTACACCAGGTAGAAGGCCTGCATGCCGTACTGGCCGGCAAGATTGATGATCTTGACGATCCCCATAGCCCCCACCTTAGGGCGCCGCCAGGTAATAGAAAGACCCGAAAAAAGCGAGTCGACCACGGAAATATGCTTGCTCGCCCTCGCCGACGGTTGACTGCGCAAGAAATACATGGTGACCCAGCCGCCCAGGGCAGCAAGCGCCAACCCGATCCACAGGGTGGCAACCCCACCTAGGGACGGCACGAACAGGGAAGAAAGATACGACCCGATCGTCTGCATACCCAGCGAGAAGGCGAACCAAAACCAGCCTGAGGCCGACGACTGCCGTTCGGGGGCGGTCACGATCATCATCCAAGTTAGGAACCCGTAGGCCAGCATCGGGTAGCCGAAGCCACGCAGCCCGTAAATGAGCATCAACAAGGGCAGGGATTTGGACGGGATGGCCACTGTTATAAACAAGAAGTCGAACAGCAGGAACGATATGAGCCCGATCAGCATTACCTTTCGCGGACTGATTGCGTCGCACAGGGCACCCGACAGGAAGGCGGCTACCGCCACCACTATGCCGTAGCTGGTGTAGACCAGTGAAGACTGGCTGACTGTAAAACCTAGTTCGCCGTGGAAAAAGTCGGTGATCCAAACGGCTTCAATGCCGTCCCCAATCACAAAGAGGACGACGCCGAGGATCCCCAAAGTCATAGCCGTGGGGAAGTGTATTCGTTGTGCAAACGTTAGCGATTTTGTTGCGGACATCGTTGTCTTTCCATCCAAAACTTAAGCGGTCGCCGGCAACGCTAATAGTGGGGGAGGATTTAAGTCCCGACTATTTAAACATAAGCGTTTGTCATTTTGCGATCGTTTCTATTAGAAGAGGGCGGGCTTGTGCGCGTCATTTTTCATATTTGGCGGATATTTCCCCACTAAGAGCGGAGTGTGGGAGTTACAGCACCCCACCCACATTGATCGTTTTTGTGACGTTATTTGATCGGTAAGTGTTCGCCGCTAAGGCATGCCGCGGACATTGGCCTTCCACGCCTGCGCCCGTTCCTTACGGCTGTATTGGGCCGGCCTCGAAGTGGCTAAACCCGCACTACGGGCGCTCCCGGCACACGCCCGGCATCCACCGGCCGCAATTGCCTACCCGTAATCACTACCTCCACGTCCGAAGTGTTCCCGAAAGTAGCAAACAGACTGTGGCCAAACTTGGAATGGTCGGCAACCAAAATAGCCCTTTTGGCAGCGGTGAGGGCCGCCCTCTTCACCGAGGCTACGGCCGGATCTGGGGTGGACAAACTCCCCTTGCGGCTGATCCCGTTAGTACCAATAAACGCCAGATCGAATGTCATTTGCCCGATCGTCTGCAACGCCCAGTGGTCTACCACCCCACCCGTGATCGAACGCACCCGCCCTCCGGCAATAATCGCGGTGACCCCAGGTAGCAACGCTACTTTTTGGGCCGTGTCCAACGAAGTGGTAACAATCGTAAGATCGCGTGTTTGCAAGAACTGGGGAATTAGTGAAGGCAAAAATCCCTCGTCGATGAAAAGTACCTGAGCCTGGCCTGCGCGAGCAGCCGCCTCCTTCGCGATCGCTGTTTTTTCTGCAACGAAGCTTTCCTGACGATCGGCCCACGAGCGTTCAAAACTGCCCGTCTCGACTGCCCGAGCAGTACCGTAGGCGCGATGGACTTGCCCTTTTTCTTCAAGCAGCCGCAAGTCCCGGCGCACAGTTTGCGGCGACACCCCAAAACGGCCGACTAGGTCGGCAACCGCCTTGGCGCCCTCGTGCTGCAGCAACTTCAGCATTTTCGCCCGCCGCTCTGCCGACACCTGCTGATTGCGCGCAATAGAACTCATGTCCCAAAACTACCCCGACACCCGTGAACGCGATACTTTTGGGGCTGAGCGTTCGCACTCAACTCTTAGAATGGGCAGCAAGAACAAGCCGCAGGAACAGGGGAAACAATGGCAAATATTCCGTGGGGGATGGTTCGCAAGGCTACCCGCCTACTACTACAGGCTATGAACAAAGGCGGCAGTCAGGGTAAAAGCGGGGGCGTAAACAGCGGGTCTACGCAAGGCTCGCCCTCGGGAGCAAAGGCCCGCTACCTGCGTAAAGGGGCGCCACTTCCTAAATTTGACTATGCTCCCGCCCGCGACGGGGATGCCGATCCGGGCGAGGTCGTGTGGACGTGGGTCCCCTACGAAGAGGACGCCTCCCGCGGCAAGGACCGGCCCGTGCTGGTATTGGCGTATTCGGGCGGGAATGTTATCTGCGCGCAGCTGACCAGCAAAGATCACGATCGCGACGCCGCCCAGGAGGCCAGGTGGGGCCGCTACTGGATGGACATTGGCACCGGGAATTGGGATTCTAAGCGCCGCCCGTCCGAGGTGCGCTTAGACCGGCTACTCTCCGTGCCACAGGATGCCGTTCGGCGCGAGGGCGGACGCCTAAACAAGCACACCTACAGCCAAGTTGTAGCCCAAATCCAAAAAGTACAAGGCTAGCGTCCCCGCAGGTTCCAGGCGCGAAGAGCGCCCTGCAACCCTAGGTCGGAAAGTAGGGGCGCTCCCGCGCCTGCGCTTTAAAAGCCACGTTCGCACCAGGAGCACACCCCGTCATTATGCACTTATGGTCTGCACACTATTTCCAGGCACTGATTTCAGTGAAAATTAATCTAACTTCTTTTCTTTACCGGCCGCTTCGGGAGTATTGATATTATTGGCGTCGGCCTGTTTGAGCCGCTGATTCCTCTTGTTGTAGTAAGAGACCGTATACACCCAAATCACGATGGCAACAGCGTCAATTGCAAGTGCCCAAAATCCAATAATTCCGTGTGCAGCGTAGGCAAAGGTAATCGCCGCCAGGCAAAGGCAATTTGCTTTTGTCTGGGGCGTTAGCTTTCGATATCGCACAAGTAGGTAGCCGAGTGAACCAACCCCAACCGAACCGCCCACGATGAGCTCTGCGAGTATTACTCTATTCATAATTCACTTACCTTGTACAAGTCGTATACAGCCTCCGAAACCTAGTAACTCCCATATCCAATCGGCGACAACAGCCCAAGAATTATTCGCAAAAACTTTTTCTTGAGTTTGCCTGCTTCTTTCCACGACTGTGGTACAGATGGGACCGGGCAAACCACCAAAATATCATTATGCCTACCGAACCAACTACCACGAGTACCGGATGTCTCCATTTCAACGGATGGATCACTGCCAGCACCATAAGACACAAACAGTTAAACCTACTAGCCCTCGTAAGCTTCCTACCCACTACGAGCATGTAAACAAGGCACCACAAAGCTAATGATGCGCAAATAAGTACGGTAATTTTTTGAATTAAATCCATAGTTATTCGGCCTTAAAAAGATCTATACAGCTACCAAATCCTAGGAGATTCCAAAATCCTTCAGCTATTAGAGGCCAAGCAGTTTTTAAGAACTTTACATCTGCTGGGTTTTTTGAAACTTGCGGTAGATGCTTGCTCACACCATTCGGTAACTTAGCTTTCAACTGAGCTATGCCCTCTTTGACGGTAGCCTTTACTGCTTTCTCCATTCCACCCATCTTGTCGATAGCCGCAGCTATCTTCTTGGTTTTCCTGAGCTTGTTCAAAAACGATACGAGTTTAGGAACTCTACTGGCTACAGCAGCCCCACCCGTAGCCACTAGAGGCGCAATGTCAACAGCGCACTTTGCCGCCGTCGCAGCCCACCACCCAGCATCTGGATCCAGCGTTAGGGGGTACTTTGCATTCTTTGTATCAACAATCTGCCGAATACTACCGTCTCCGCGAAGCTCATAATGCGTTTTTACTTCATTGCCATCAGCATCTAACGCCCAAGGCTGCTTAACATATCCGACAGCCTGACCATTTGCGTCAGTAATGTTTAGAGCTCCGTTATTGCTCTCAGATACTGCGTATCCTTCAGGCAAATCAAGATCAAAGTCAGCGTAGGATGCGGACTCGTCTTTTAAAATGGTAACCACCTGGGCCGACATATCCTCGCTAAGCAATGAAACACTTGTAGTTTCCCCACCTGGCGAAGTGGTGGTCGCCACACCGTCTCGCACCGAACTCTGGCCGCCGTTGGCTGGCGAAAGCGACATTTTTTGTCCCTCATCTGCATAAAGCCGGACATTACCGGCGGGATCCACCCCTGACAAAGCAACCTGCCGAGGGCCGTCAACCATGTCCAAGGAAATAGAATCAGACACCCCAGTTGTGTCTAGATTGCGATCAATTTTCCCCGCAAGCCTCTCCTCAGCTACACCCTACTTACTAGCCACGAGGCCCCGCGCCGAGTAAGTACCCGCTTCAGCATCGACTTGCCCAACTGCCGTTCCTGCGGAGTCTATGGTTTCCCCATCTGCCATAGCCTGCGGAACAATCCCCAGTACCATAGCCAAAGAAAGGAGAGCTGCTACAACTACTCCTCTGAGTACAAAAACACTGCTTTTCATTACTTCACCTCTTCTTGCCCCATTGCGTAATGCACGATACCGACCCAAGCACGCACTTGCATCCGCAGGGAAAAAGTTTTCCCGCACCATTGCAGTCTTTTAATGCGCGAGCGGTACGGCCCCAGCATTATTTTTCATGAGCTTGGGAAGGTGGTGTGCGCTCTGGGTGCGGACGGGCATTTGCGCGAAGCGCAAGGGCGGGAGCGCACACCACCTTCCCAGGCGGATACACGCATTTACATAACGCACGAAGCGTATCTGCCCCCGCCACCGACCCAGAACGTGAGCGGGGTCTCTATTTTCTAGGACTAAACACCCACAAAAATTCACTAATCCCTATATCGAGACACCGCGTCCCACATTTGACACCGCAGAGCGCCTTATCCCGGAAAGTCCCGGATACCCCTCCAATAGATTTTTGCCGTAATCCAGAACCCACGGCGCGATCAACGCAGATTGGAGATTACGGTGTCATACCAACTCAATTCCGAACAGGAACTACTACGCGACTTCGTCCGCGACTTCGCTAAGACCAAGCTTGAGCCCCTTGCCGCCAAGGCAGACGAGAAGGGCGAATTCGACCAGGAGTCCTACGACGCACTCCTAGAGGCAGGCTTCGCCGCCCCCGGCATCCCCGAAGAGTACGGCGGAGACGGAATCGACTCGGTCTCCATGGCAATCGTCATGGAAGAAATCGCCCGCGTAAACGCTTCGGCCTCGACAATCCTAAGCTCCAACAAGCTGGGCATGATCCCGCTAATGCTGTACGGCACGGAAGAACAGCGCAAGACCTACCTGCCCCCTGTTGCTGCTGGCGAGGCAATGTTCGGCTACGCGCTGAGCGAGTGGAACGCCGGCTCCGATCCGGGCGCTATGACTTGCATGGCCAAGGAAGAGGGCGACGAATACGTAATCAACGGCACCAAGGCTTGGGTGACTTCCGCAGGTATCGCGAAGTACATTGTCCTGTTCGCCGTAACTGACCCCGATGACAAGCGCCACCGCATCACCGCGTTCATGCTGCACGCTGACGACGAGGGCATCTCGCTGGGCGCCCCCGAACACAAGATGGGCATCCGCGGTTCCGTAACCCGCGAAATGGTGCTGAAGGACGTGCGCATCCCCGCCTCCCGCATGTTGGGTAAGCGCGGCCACGGCCTCTCGCTCGCTCTGGGCACCTTGGACCACACCCGCATTTCGATTGCCGCCCAGTCGGTCGGCATCGCGCAGGGCGCCATCGATCAGGCAGCCGAATACGTGACCAAGCGTGAACAGTTCGGTGCTCCCCTAGCCAAGCTGCAGGGCATCCAGTTCATGCTCGCCGACATGGCTATGAAGACTGAGGCCGCCCGCCAGCTGACCTACGCTGCTGCGGACCGTTCCGGCACCCAGGCCGAGGATCTGACCTTCTTCGGCGCCAGCGCCAAGTGCTTTGCTTCCGACACTGCCATGGCAGTCACCACCGATGCTGTTCAGCTGCTAGGCGGTCTGGGCTACTCGAAGGAATCCCCGGTAGAGCGCATGATGCGCGACGCCAAGGTAACCCAGATTTACGAAGGCACCAACCAGATTCAGCGCATCGTCATCGCTCGCCAGCTACTGAAGAACTACTAATCTTCCGGGACCAAACATGGCTACTAAAGAAAGCACCTCGACGGCGCAGAAGTCCGAGAACTCCTCGATGGAGTCTCGCACTATCGAGCCCGTCCCCCGCTCTGAACGCCACGGCAAGGCCTCTAGCCAGTTCACCCTGTGGCTTGGAGCGAACCTACAAATCACCGCGATCGTCAATGGCACGCTCGGCGTCCTAGTGGGGGCAGACCCCATCTGGGCGATCATCGGCATGCTGATCGGCAACGTCCTAGCAGGAGCAGTCACCGCACTGCACTCGGCGCAAGGCCCCAAGCTAGGCCTGCCCCAGATGATATCCTCACGCGCCCAGTTCGGCGTATACGGCGCCATCTTGCCGCTAGTGCTGACCGTACTGATGTACATCGGTTTCGCCGGCACTGGCACGGTCCTGTCCGGGCAAGCTATCAACCGCATGTTCGGCATGAGCATCGAGCAGCCCGTCTTCGGCATCATCGTCTTTGGCGTAATCACCGCGATCATTGCGGTACTCGGCTACAAGTACATTCACAAGCTGGGAAGCCTAGCTTCCTGGGCAGGCCTGATCATGCTGGCCTACCTGGGAGTGCGCATGTTCACCAAGTACGACGTGTTCGCTGCCTTCCAAGGCAACCACTTCCACTTCGTCTCCTTCCTACTGTGCATCGCCCTCGGCGCTGGCTGGCAGTTGACTTTCGGCCCCTACGTGGCCGACTACTCCCGTTACCTGCCCTTCGAAACGTCCTCGTCCTCGGTATTCTGGTGGACCCTAGGCGGACTGGTTTGCGGCGCCCAGATCTCGATGATCTTCGGCGTACTGCTCGCCTCCCTGCCCACCGCTAAAGGCCAGGGCTTCATCACCAACCAGGTGGGCTTCCTAGGCACCCTGGGTGGCGGCGGCTTCATTGCGATCATCATTTACCTGGTGATCACCATTGGCAAGCTAACCGTCAACACGCTGAACGCCTACGGCGGTTGCATGACGATCATGACGACCATGTCCTCGTTTGGCTCTGACAAGCAGAAGGGCTTCAACCAGAAGGTGCGCACCGGCATCATCGTGGCGTTCATCCTGGCCTCGGTCATCTTCGCGCTTGTAGCATCCGCGGACTTCTTGGCATCGTTCAAGTCATTCATTTTGACCCTGCTGATGGCCTTCACCCCGTGGACCGCGATCAACCTGATCGACTACTACCTGATCTCTAAGGAACGAGTCGACATTCCCGCCCTCTACGATCCGAACGGTCGCTACGGCAAGTACAACGTACCCGCCCTGACCGCCTACATCGTGGGCATCCTGGCACAGATCCCGTTCCTAAACTCCGACTTCTACACCGGCCCGATGACGAAGGTGCTAGGCGGAGCTGACATTTCGTGGATCGTCGGCCTGATCGTCCCCGCGATCATCTACTGGGCTTGGGGGCGCACCGCAGTGAGCGTGCCAGAGCACACCATCTACTTCTATGACGACGAAAAGGAACCAGTGAAATGAGCGAAACTAAGGGCGTCCTCGACGGCGTCAAAGTGTTGGATCTGTCCCGCGTGCTAGCAGGCCCGTATTGCGCGGCCCAGCTGGCAGACCTGGGTGCAGACGTAGTGAAAATCGAGTCCCCTCGCGGCGATGACGCGCGCGGCCTTGGCCCGTTCAAGGACAAGGAATCCGTGTACTTCGCGATTCTGAACCGGAACAAACGGTCCGTCACCATGAACTTGAAGGACGAGGGCGACAAGGCGGCTTTCATGGACTTGGTGCGTGAAGCCGACGTCCTGATCGAAAATTACCGGCCGGGCGTAACTTCCCGTCTGGGCATCGACTGGGACACTCTCAAAGAGGTAAACCCGAAGCTGATTTACGCTTCCCTGTCCGGGTTCGGCCAGGACGGCCCGTTCGCCAAGCGCCCTGCCTACGACCTGATCGTGCAGGCCATGACCGGCATCATGGATGCCACCGGGCAAGAGGGCGGCGAGCCGACCCGCGTCGGCGAATCCCTAGGCGACGTGGTGGCCGGCATGTTCATGGGCTGGTCCGTGTGCGCGGCACTGTTCGATCGCACCCGCACCGACCAGGGCAAGCACATCGACGTGTCGATGTTCGATTCAATGCTTGCCTTGCAGGTCACCGCCGCTTCGATGCAGGCCGCAACCGGCAAGCTGCCTGGCCGCATCGGCAACCGCCACCCCGTGTCGGTACCGTTCGACACTTACCCCACCAAGGACGGCATGGTTGCTATTGCCGTTGCTAACGACATCCTGTGGGGCCGCCTGGCCACCGTTATGGGCCACGAGGACCTGGCCGAGAACCCGGATTACCTGGGCGACCAGAACAGGTCGGACAAGCTGGAGGAACTGACCGAGCTGGTCTCCTCCTGGACCAGGACCCTGACCACCGAAGAGGCTTTGCAGGCTACAGAAAAGGGCGGCATTCCCGCAGCCCCGATCTGGAACTTGACGCAGGCCCTGGAGTCGGAGCAGGTGCGCTACCGCAACACCCTGGGCAGCTTCGACCACCCGATCATTGGCTCCACCCAGTACGTGCGTTACCCCGTGCGTTTTGAAACTGAAGAGCCCGATACCGAATTCACCACCGCCCCCAGCCCCGCCCTCGGCGAATCTACCGCCGCGGACGTGCTTGAGAGCTGGAAGTAGCAAGGAGAGGAAAACATGAGCGTAGTTGTTGCATACAAGTTTGCGCCGAACCCGCAGAACGCTTCTGTAAGCGCAGATGGCGCCGTCGACTGGTCGCGCGCCAAAGAGGCAATAAGCGAATACGATCCGGTTGCTATGACCGTTGCCCGCACCATGGCAGATGCCGAGGGCGGCGAACTGGTTGGCATCACCGTCGGCTCCAAGAAGGCCAGCGCAGGCAACGCGGTAAAGACCGCTCTGGCGCGCGGACTTGACCGGGCCCTGTTGGTTT
This sequence comes from Winkia sp. C0117E2, assembly GCF_056590455.1. NCBI lineage: Bacteria > Bacillati > Actinomycetota > Actinomycetes > Actinomycetales > Actinomycetaceae > Winkia > Winkia sp. C0117E2. The sequence goes on from NZ_JBWPWD010000005.1 coordinate 28,396, forward strand.
CGGACGACGAGACCGCAGAGTGGACTTCCACCAAGATTGCTTCTGCTCTGGCAGACCTTACCGGCCGCGTCGAGGGCGCGACTGCCCTGGTTACCGGTTCGGCCTCTATCGACGAGGGCGCAGGCCTGGTTCCTGCCCTGGTCGCCGGCTACTTGGGGTGGCAGTGCTTCCTCGAAGTCCGCTCGGCAGAGAAGACTGCCGCGGGCTGGAAGCTGGTCCAGGAAGTTCCCGGGGGCACCCGCACTGTCGAGGTCGAAGGCAACGTCGTGGTCTCTATTGCTGCCAATGCCGTAGAGGCGAAGACCCCGGGCATGCGCGACATCTTGGCTGCTGGCAAGAAGCCTTCTGAGGTTCTTGCCGCCTCCGATGTGAAGGCAACCGATGTTGTTGCCGAAGTTTCTGCCCGTTCCGGTGCCTCCAACCAGGATCGCGCCCACAAGCTGTTCGAGGGCGAGAACGCCGCCAGCGAGCTTGCTGATGCCCTGCGCGCAGCCGGCCTGAAGTAGTTAGGACTAATCATGAGCAACACTTTTGTAATTGCAACTAATCCGCAGGTGGCCGCCGTTTTGGAGGCTGCGGGCAAGACTGGCGACGTGACTGTCGTAGCGGTTGGCACCCCGGCTGATCCCTTCTCGGATGCCGCCAAGGTAGTCAGCGTCGATTTGGGAGAGGGCGTCCCCGCCGAAGCAGCAGCGGCCTCCGTGGCGAAGCTGATTGCCGCTGGCGATCCCGGCCTGGTCTTCGCCTCTGATGCTCCTACAGATCGCGTGCTTGCAGGCGCCGTTGCGGCCGCCCTCGACGCCCCGATCTTCCGTGGCGTCAAGGAGGTTTCCGCAGACTCGGTGACCGTGGCCCGCTTCGGTGGCATCACCGAGGAAACCCTTCCGACCTCACAGAAGCTGGTGCTCCTGCTGGACGGCGGCAAGGACGTAGCCGGAAGCGGGGCCCAGGCAGAAGCGGCGGAAGCCGAGCTGTCCCCCGCCAAGGTAGTGGCTGAAGAAACCGGTGCTGGCACCCAGGTAAATCTGGGCGCAGCAGGCAAGATTGTTGCCTGCGGGCGCGGCTTCAAGAAGGAAGAAGATCTGCAGCTGGCACGCGACCTGGCTGCGGCGGTAGGCGCGGAAGTAGCCTGCTCGCGTCCTCTAGCCGAGGGCGCCGACTGGTTCGATCGCGACCTGTACGTAGGCGTTTCGGGCGCCAAGGTGGCCCCCGACTTCTACTTCGCCCTGGGCATTTCCGGGCAGCTGCAGCACACCGCTGGCATGCAGGATTCGAAGACGGTCGTGGCGATCAACTCTGACGAGAACGCGCCGATCTTCAAACTGGCAGATTACGGCATTGTTGGCGACCTGTACGAGGTGCTGCCCGCACTGACCGAAGCACTCTCTAAGTAAATGGAAGACGGGGTCATGAACGACGTAGATTTTGAAGTAATCGTTGTTGGGGCTGGCATCGCAGGCATGACTTGTGCCTACCTGCTAGCACAGCAGGGACACGAAGTACTGCTGGTAGAACGCGGCACCGAACCGGGCACAAAGAACCTGTCCGGGGGCGTGTTCTACTGCAAGATTATGCAGGAGATTTTCCCTGATTTTCTTGAGCAGGCGCCCTATGAACGCAAGATTGCCCGCAACATCTTGTCGTTCATGACCCCCACTGCCGCCACGAACGTCGACTACTGGGACGGTCGCCTGGGTGAGGATTCGACCGCCGTCACTGTGCTGCGCGCAAAGTTCGACCCGTGGCTGGCCGAGAAGTGTGAAGAGGCCGGCGTGGTAATCATGCCCGGCATCAAGGTTGAAGAGCTGCTGCGCGAGGGCGACAAGATTGTTGGCATTAGCGCTGGCGGTGAAGAGCTGCACGCCCACGTGGTTGTTGCGGCAGACGGGGTCAACTCGTTCCTAGCCCAGAAGGCGGGCATCCGGGAAAAGGAGCCCACCGAGAACCTGGCCGTGGGCGTCAAGTCCGTGATCAAACTTGGCGAGGCCGAAGTGTCCAAACGCTTTGGGGTGCGCGACGGTGACGGCCTCGCCTACGCCATGGTTGGCGACTGCACTCAGGGCGTCGCCGGGGGCGGGTTCTTCTACACGAACACTGACTCGGTGTCTATCGGCGTGGTGTTGCGCCTGGACGACCTGGTAAAGAAGGGCAAGTCGTCCTCTGAAATTCACGACCACTTCCTGACCCACCCGGCCGTAAGCCAGTACCTTGAGGGCGGCGAGCTGATCGAATACGGCTGCCACCTGATCGCCGAGGGCGGCCAGAAGATGCAGCACGACCTAGTGCGCGACGGCCTCGTGATCGTTGGGGACGCAGCCGGTTTCACGCTAAACACGGGCTTCACTGTGCGCGGCATGGATCTGGCGGCCGGATCTGGCAAGGCGGCAGCACAGGCCATCGACAAGGCCCTTGCGGCCGGCAACTTCAGCCAGGAACAGCTGGAAGAATACACGCGCCTGGTAGACGAGTCGTTCGTGGGCAAGGACATGGCCACCTACTCGAATGCCCCGAAGTTCCTTGAAAACCCCGAAATGTACGGCGACATGGGCGAACTGGTCTCGAATGTACTGCACGGCATTTACAACCTTGACCTGTCCCCGCGAAAGAAGCTCTTGCCCACCGCCCTGGGCGCATTCAAGAAGTCGAAAATAGGCGCACTCCGCCTAGCAAAAATCGCTTTCGAAGCAGTGAGGTCCCTATAAAAATGGCAGCACTAAAAATAGGCACAGTTACCGAACGACTAGCCAAGAACTCCTACGAGGTAGACGAGGGCAACTCCCACATTGAGGTCAACCAGGAAGCCGCAAAGCGAACTGGTTTTGGCAAAGTGCTAGAGCGTGTTTGCCCAGCCCACGTGTACACCGCAAATGAAGACGGCAGCGTCGACGTGGAATACGCCGCCTGCCTAGAGTGCGGTACCTGCCTGGCGGTTGCCCCGCGGGAAGTGTTGCACTGGGTCTACCCCGAGGGCGCAATGGGCATCTCTTTCCGCGAAGGTTAGCGGAAAAACTGCAAGAGTAGATACACACCTAAATGTTGGAAGGGGGAGGCCGTGGCAACAAGTAACTCTGCTGCTAATGTGTTGCGCATCCTGAATTCGCTAGCGGGACACATCAAGCCACTGACCGCCGCGTCTTTGGCTCGCGAGCTATCCATGTCGCGGTCTACCACCTACCGCATCCTGGGCACGTTGGTCGAGTTCGGCTACGTGTCCCATGACCACGAGACCGGCCGGTTTTCGCTAGGCGTGCGCGCCTACGAACTAGCCTGGGCATACCAGCGGCAGGAACCGCTCCGCCGGATTGCGCTTACCGTGGTAGAACACATTGTTGACCAGGTCCATCAAAGCGCGCACTTCGCTGTTCTTAGCGGCAAAGACGTCATCTACGTCGTAGAACAACGCGGCTCCATGGGCCTGTCGCTGGTTACCGACGTCGGGGTACGCCTGCCCGCCGAGCTGACCGCGTCCGGGCAGGCCATGCTGGCGCAGCTGAGCGACAAGCAGGTGTCCGCCCTCTACCCTTCTAACCGGTATTTGGCTGACCGCACCGGATCCGGCCCGAAATCCGTGGTCGAGTTACAGGAGATCCTGGCGCAAACCCGTGCCCGCGGGTGGGCCCAGGAAGTAGAGAACATAACTCCCGGGTGGTCTACGGTAGCCGTTGCGGTGTTAGACAATTCCGGCTATCCCATCGGTTCGCTAGCAATGACCTACCATTCGACTGATCTACCTGAAGACAGGTTGCTGCCACTGATCAGCAAGCTAAAGCAGGCCGCTGCCGCCATTGGCTACCGGGCCGGCGCTGAGCACCAGGCTAACTCCCACGGAGCATAGCCATCCCCGCGCCGAGAGCACACCAGTTTGCCCAGGGCACACTGAACAGTTCGCATTTCGGTGTGCTTCCAACAATTCGATGTGCTTTCGACAACCCGATGTGCTTTGACCATTGCATAAAGAGGCCGCGCACCCAACTTGTGACTGCGCGGCCTCTACAACCACTCAAATTAGATTTCTACCCGATCCCCCAGCGGCGTGGGATTGCCGAAGCGGTGGTTGGTAAACGTCACGGCTTGCTCGTGGACGAACGGAAGGAGTTCCACGCGGCCGCTAACCGTAACCGGTTGCGACCAGATAGCCACGTCGGCCACCAATTCCTTGGGCAGGGTGGCAGCCACCTGCGCCGGGTCTCCGCCTAGCAGCCGCAGTCGAGCGTCATAACCGGCTTCCTTTGCCCAGGCGGGCACGCCCTCAAGGAAAGCCTCCTTACTTTCAAGGCCGAAGGGAACATGCTGGCGGCGCAAGTATTCGCGCACCTGCTCAGGGAGCTCTGCCGCCGATACGCTCACCTGCGAGCCCGCCGCCAGTCCGGCCGCGACCACGCCGAGTAGCTGCCAAGGCTCCTCGCCCTCGGCAAGGCGTACGAGGACGGGAACGGCTTCATAGCGCAGCACGTTGCGTTCCACCCCAAGGGCAGATGGGTCGTGGCCGACACCAAATTCCTTTTCGCCCCACTCTTGCGCGGAAACTGCCAGGGCCTGCACGTACTGTTCGCCCTGGTCCAAAGTGGTAGCGCTCTGGTAGGCGTCCGCCAATGCCGGGTTCGTGAGCGAGCGCTCAGTGACCTGGGAGGCGTCAACGTCTGTGCGCTCCCAATTGCCGAGGCCGAACAGGTAGGACGGCCCGCCTGCTTTAGTTCCGGCCCCAACGGCAGAGCGCTTCCACCCGCCGAAGGGCTGGCGGCGCACGATCGCCCCGGTAATTCCCCTGTTCACATACACGTTGCCGGCGCGCACGTGATCCAACCAGTAGTTAATTTCGTCTGCATCCAGGCTGTGGATGCCGGCCGTCAGGCCAAATTCGGTGGCGTTTTGCAGTTTGACCGCCTGCTCCAGGGTGTCGGCACGCATGACGCCCAGGATCGGCCCGAAGTATTCGGTCAGGTGGTATTCGCTGCCCGGCTGCACGTTGGCGCGCACGCCCGGGCTCCACAATTTGCCCGACTCGTCTAGCTGACGCGGGGTAACGGCCCAGTGTTCGCCCTGCCCCAACATGGTGAGGCCGCGCAGCAGCTTGCCGGATGCGGGCGAAACCAGCGGCCCCATCTGCGTGTCTAGCTGCCAGGGGTAGCCGACCTTCAGAGACTCGACCGCGTCGACTAGCTGGTCGTGGAAGCGCCGCGAGCGCCCGACCGACCCGACCAGGATCACGGTCGAGCAAGCGGAACATTTCTGCCCGGCATGCCCGAAGGCGGAGTTGACCACGTCGCGCACCGCCAGGTCCAGGTCGGCGTGCGGGGTAACAATAATGGAGTCCTTGCCGGAGGTTTCGGCTAGCACCTGCAGGCCGGGACGCCAGGACTTGAACAGCCTGGCGGTGTCGATGGAACCGGTCAGAATTACGCGTTCTACCAGCGGGTTTTCGATGAGGGCGCGGCCCAGCTCGCCCTCGGATAGGTCCACTAGTTTCAGCACGTCGCGAGGCACGCCCGCGTCCCACATTGCCTGCGCCAGCATGGCTCCCGTGCGGCGGGCTTCGCGGGCGGGCTTGAAAACAACGCCGGCCCCGGAAGCGAGGGCGGCCATTACGCCGCCGGTGGGGATTGCCATGGGGAAGTTCCAGGGCGGGGTTACCGCAATAACCTTCGCGGGGGTGAACTTCGCGCCGGGCAGGGAATGCAGCGTCTTGGCCTGCTCTGCGTAGTAGTGGGCAAAGTCGGCGGCCTCAGAAACTTCCACGTCGCCCTGGTCGATGGTTTTGCCTGCCTCGGAGCCGGCTACCTCGATCAGTTCGCCGCGGCGCTTAGACAGCAGCACGCCAACCTGGTGCAGGATGTCCACGCGTTCTTGCAGAGGACGGGCTGCCCATTCCTTGCCACCACGGGCCGCTTCTTCGACGACCTTCTGCAGCTGGTCTTCAGAGGTTACTGCTGCTTCCTCGATGACCAGGCATCCCTTTTCGCTATCTTTCATGGAGTCGGCGATCTGCCGGGCCCACTGCAAGTTGGCTGGCAGGGACGGGTCCGAATCTGGCGTGTTCTGGAATTGCCAGTTGCCCGCTTCGTCGGTGACGATCGCCTTGATCTCGGCTTCGCCCTCTTCTAGACGATTCTGTTTGCGGGCAGGGCCTACCGGGTCGTCAAAAGCATGGGAGAGGGCGGCGCTGAAGCGGTCTTGTTCGCGCTGCAGCAGGGCCTCGTTTTGGTCCAGTTCGAAAATGGAAGACATGAAGTTGGACGGCAGCGAGTTCTCTTCTAGCCTGCGCACCAGGTAGGCGATCGCCACATCGTATTCTTCCGGGTTGACGATGGGCACGTAGAAGAGCAGGTGGCCGACGTCCTCGGTTACGGCAGCTGCCTGCTGGGTTGCCATGCCCGCCAGCATTTCGAATTCGATCCCGTCGGTGTGCAAGATGCCGCGCTTCTTGGCCAGCTCGTAGGCAAATCCCACAGTAAACAGGTTCATGCCGGCCACGCCGATAGTCACGTTCTTCGTGTGTTCGGGACGCAGCGCCCAATCGAGGACGCGGATGTAGTTCGCGTCTGTCGTTTCTTTGTTCGGCTGGGTCACCATGTCCCACCCGTGCACGGTTGCTTCTACGCGCTCCATGGAAAGGTTGGCGCCCTTTACGACGCGCACCTTGATTGGCGAGCCACCATTCTGGACTCGCTGCGCCGCCCAAGCCTGCAGATCCTGCATGGCAGGAAGCGAATCCGGCAGGTATGCCTGCAGCACGATCCCAGCCTTCAAGTCCTTGAATTCCTCGCGGTCAAGGATCTTCTTGAACACGTCGATGGTCAGGTGCAGATCGTGGTATTCCTCCATGTCCAAGTTGATGAACTTCTTTGGAGAATAGCTGTTTGCCTTGCGGTATAGCGGCAGCAGAGCTTCAACCGCGTAATCTACGGCCTGCTGGTAGGCCCACGGGTTGTGGGGGCCGATTACGGCGGACACCTTCATGGATACGTAATCCACGTCCTCGCGTTCCAGCAGCCCCATAGTGTCGCGCAACCGCTTTTCAGCTTCCTTGTCGCCAAGGACGGCCTCGCCTAACAGGTTCATGTTCAACCGGGCGCCGCGCGCCTTCAGGCGAGCAATCGACTTTGTCAGCCCAGTACCTTTAGCGTCTAGGACCAGATCACCTACCAGGGCTTCAAATACCTTGCGAGCAGTGGGAACTGCCACCTCGGGAACTAGCGGAGCGAGCTTGCCACCCACAGCCAGTGGCGCCTTCAGATAAGCCGGCAGGAACTGTGGATCCTGGTCCGCCAAGACGCGAATCTGCTGGGCGGCGATCTTTTCGTCCTCGGGCCTGATCACGTTGTCTACGAACCCAACTGTGAAATCCAGCCCCTTCGGGTCGCGCAGCACTTCACTCAGGAGCTGCCCTGCCCGATCAACCGGATATTTCTTGGATCGTTCCAGCCAGGATTTTGCTCGCTTTTTCGCGAGTTCCCCAATTTCGGCGTAGTCAACCTCTACGTTGGACATCTTTGACCTTTCCCGTTGCAACTGCTGGCATCCTTGCCATTTACGAAGCTCTATTAGCCTACCTGTTTAGTCTATCTTTGTCTGGTTATTACCTTCCGTGTTCTGGTAGCTAATTGTGGGTCCAGCGAAGGCGCGACCGCCAAAATATTCCGCCAATTCCTGCTCCGATGCGCTGGCAAGCCGTTCGGCCAGCGCGAACTCTTCATCTATCTGGCTATTGGGCTTGTAAGTCGCCTTCGACACTGCCCAGGCGACCGCCATACAGAGGGCGAAGCCGGGGATAATTTCGTACAGGCCGCCCCACTTGAAAGTCCCCCACAGCCCGACGGTGACGGCGCCGGTAACCATGCCCGCGAGCGCGCCCGCCGTTGTCAGTTTTCGCCAATACAGTGCCAAAATCACGATCGGCCCGAAGGCTGCCCCGAAGCCGGCCCAGGCGAAGGAAACCAGGTTCAAAATCGAGTCCGTGCGCATCCAGGCAAGCCCCGCTGCCAGCAAGGAGACTGCTAGCACTGCGATTCGGCCCAGATTCACCCCGCCCATCGGGGTTAGCTTGCGTTTAGTAAGGCCGTTATAGATGTCCTCGACAATTGCCGAGGACGTGACCAGCAGCTGCGAGGACACTGTGGACATGATTGCCGCCAAGATCGCGGCCAACATAAACCCGGCAACCAGCACGGGGAAAAGATTCTGCCCCATAAGAATGAATACGGATTCGGCATCATTTTGCCCGATCTGGACCCTGCCACGCTGGTGGGCAGCAATGCCGATAATGGCGGTGCCGGACGCCCCCAGTACGGACAGGAACATCCACCCGATCCCAATGCGGCGAGCTTGCTTTGCCTCTTGCGGCGAACGGAGCGCCATAAAGCGAACTACAATGTGTGGCTGCCCAAAGTAGCCGAGCCCCCACGCCAGCGCAGATATGACGCCCACGAAGCTAGCGCCCCCGAAGGGCGAGAGGAAGTCCGGATTGGCCGTGCGCACGCCCTCGGCAACGGCTGCCGGCCCTCCAAGGGCAACGACTCCCACGATGGGCACCGCCACCAGCGCCATCAACATCATTATCCCCTGCACCAGGTCTGTCCACGACACCGCCAGGAAGCCGCCGACCAGCGTGTACAGCACAACCACTGCGGCAACAAGGACCATGCCCAGGTGGTAGTCCATCCCGAAGGCGGATTCGAAGAAGGTGCCCCCGGCGACCATGCCAGAGGACACGTAGAAGGTGAAGAATACGAAAATTATTAGGCCGGCGGCGATGCGAAGCGCGTTCGAGCGATCGTGGAGCCGATTGCCCAGGAAGGACGGTAGCGTAATAGAATTGTTCGCCACCTGCGTGTAGGAACGTAACCGCGGGGCAGTAATTTTCCAGTTCACCCATGCCCCCACTACCAGGCCAACGGCGATCCACCCCTCGACAATGCCGGAAAGATACAGCGCCCCGGGTAGCCCCATTAGTAGCCACCCAGACATGTCGGATGCGCCTGCGCTGAGGGCGGCAACTGCCGGGCCCAGCCCCCGCCCACCTAACATGTAGTCGTCTAAATTCTGCGTTCGTGTGTATGCCCAGATCCCAATGATGATCATGGCCACGAAGTAAATAATCATGGCGATTGCTTGCCCGGACGTTTGCGTCATTGCATTCCCCCATTCAGGTGCCCCATACTGCAATATACTTTACTCAGATTTTTACTTGCGGACAATGGTAGATTACTTTTTTGAAACCCACGCATTACTGTCTAGGATGTACACAGGCATGACATGGCCCCGCATCCGATTAGATGCGGGGCCATGCAGGTTCTTAGAGCCCGCTAGTTAAGGCAAGTGGCTTTACATAGTCGGCTGCAACCGTCCGGGCACCACTTCCGGCACTAGTTTTCGAGCAGCTCTTCGGGATCTACGCATTCGAGGTCGAAAGCTTCGGCTACGCCTGGGTAGGAGATCTTGCCAGCGTGGGCGTTCAGGCCGCGACGCAGGGTTGCATCGTCCTTCAGCGCCTGCTTCCACCCCTTCTTTGCGATAGCGCGAGCGTACGGTAGCGTAGCGTTGGCCAGCGCGGTAGTGGAGGTGTGAGGCACACACCCGGGCATGTTCGCCACGCAGTAGTAGGTGGCGTCGTGCACCGTGAAGATCGGATCATCGTGGGTAGTGGGGTGCGACCCCTCGAAGCAGCCGCCCTGATCAATCGCGATGTCGACCAGTACGGAACCCGGCCGCATCTTGGCTACCATCGCATCGGTTACCAGCTTCGGCGCCTTAGCACCCGGGATAAGTACGGAACCAATGACCAGGTCGGCGTCCGCCACGGCCTCTTCGACAGAGAGCGGGGTGGAGTAGGTAGTGCGGGCCCGGTTGCCCCACTGCCAGTTTGCCCACCGCAGCTTCTCTAGATCATTGTCCAGCACGGTTACGTTCGCACCCATGCCGATAGCGATCTCGGCAGCGTTACGGCCTGCCTGCCCGCAGCCAACAACTACTACGTTGGCGTTGCGCACACCTGCCACGGAGCCCATCAGCACGCCCGGTCCGCCGTGCGGCTTCTCTAGATAGTGCGCGCCAACCTGGGCAGCCAGGCGGCCTGCGACCTCGGACATGGGCACGAGCAGCGGCAGAGTGCCAGCATCGGTGCGCACAGTTTCGTACGCAATAGCGGTGGTACCCGCCTTAATAATGGCGTCGGTACACGCCTTGTCAGCAGCAAGGTGCAGGTAGGTGAACAGGATCAGCCCATCGCGCAGGCGGTGGTATTCCTCTTCGATCGGCTCCTTGACCTTCATGACCATGTCGGCGCTGGCCCACACCTGGTCGGCGTCGTCAATAATCTTTGCGCCAACCTCTTCATAGAGCGAATCGGGATAGGCGGATCCTTCACCGGCCCCCTTCTGGATTAGCACTTCGTGTCCGTCCTGAATCAGGGCGGCAGCACCGGCAGGCGTCACAGACACGCGGTATTCATTGTTTTTAACTTCTGTAGGGACACCAATACGCATAAGGCTCCTTCACCTTCCTTAGACAGAAAACAGCGTTGTTCCAACAAACAAGAATAGTTGTTTACATCACATTCTTCAGTGGTTGAGAGTATTTTCTGCTTCGGTTCCCATATTTGGCACAACTTTTTTGAGGGCGTGGCCTGTTTCGCAGCCGCGAGCGCTCGTGTCTTATGCAGCTTTGCGTATTTGTCACCTAGACTGGTCTGCGTTCGCATTTTTCTACCCTAGGAGTAGCCGTGATTTCTTGGTGGGAGTCCATCATTTTGGGGATCGTCGAGGGCGTAACCGAGTTCCTCCCCGTTTCCTCCACGGGCCATCTGACCATTGTTGAAAACCTACTCGGTCACCCAGTAAATGCTCCTACCGTCACCGCTTACACGGCTATCATCCAGGTCGGCGCCATGCTCGCCTCTATTGTCTACTTCTGGTCGGACATTGTGCGCATCGCGCGCGCCTGGTTCGCTGGTCTGGCCAATAAGCACAAGCGCAAAGCCGACTACCACCTAGGGTGGGCAATCATTGTGGGTGTGGCAGTAACCGCCGTTGTGGGGCTGCTGCTGAAAGACTTGATCGAGGGGCCGCTGCGCTCCATGTGGTTTGTGGCCGCCGGGCTAGTTTTGTGGTCGGTAGCAATGTATGTGGCCGACCGGGTACGCTTCGATCGTGGCGAAGACTCTATTACTTGGAAGGATGGCCTCCTGCTTGGCCTATTCCAGTCGATCGCCCTGATCCCCGGCGTATCGCGTTCCGGCGCAACCATTGCCGGGGCTATGTTCCTGAAGATCGACAGGGTGACGGCCACGCGCATGAGCTTCTTCCTGGGCATTCCCACCCTGATCGCCGCCGGCGGCCTGCAGGCTGTAACCAAGTTTGATCAGATTGGTGCGGCTGGCGGAGTCGGCTGGGGAGCCACCATTATCGGCACCGTAGTGTCCGGCATCGTCGCCTACCTGTCGATTGCGTGGCTGCTGAAGTTCGTTTCGTCGAATAACTTCAACTGGTTCGTGATCTACCGCGTGGCCCTTGGCATCCTGATCGCCCTCGGCCTGGTTTCCGGAGTGATCGCCGGGGTATAGCCGAATAACTCAAAACACTAATCCCGCGCCCGGCGTAACTGCACTAGGCGCGGGATTGTTGTTTACTTGCCCAAATATTCGAGGGCCGCTACCACCTGCGCCTCGGTGCCCACCTGCAAGGAGGGGCTCATGGTGGGAGCAAACTGTGGTGAGTGGTTGCCGGGCGCCGACTCCGGATCGGGGAAGCCCCCAAAGGTCCAGTAGAAGTAAGGCACGTCAAAGGCCTTGGGAATGTAGGTGAAGTCCTCGGAGGCCGTGACCTTTTCCCCGTCTGCATACCGGTCGCCAAAGTAGTCTTTGAACGCCCCGGTGATGCGGTCGAATTGTTCTTCTGGGTTGGCGGTTAGGGGGTAGCGGTTGAAGTATTCAAATTCTGGTTCGCGATCGCTGCCAGAGGCCGCGCATTCCGCCTTCACAATGCGCTCAATGGATTCGGTAACCTTCTTTTGCACCGATTCTTTGTAGGTGCGCACATTCAGTTGCAAGGTTGCCGAATCGGGAATGGTGTTCGCGGAGGCTCCGGCCACAATGGACCCTACCGTAACTACGGCAAAATCCGAGGGCGAAATTTCCCGCGACACAATAGTTTGAAGCCGCAGCACGATCGCGGCGGCCATCACGATGGGGTCAATAGACAGGTGGGGCATAGACCCGTGGGAGCCCTTGCCGTAGACGGTAATTTTCAGGCTAGTTGCGCCAGAAAACGTCGGACCGCAGACGGCATTGACGGTACCCTCTTGGATGCTCACCACGTGTTGGGCAAGGCAAACTTCGGGTTTGGGAACCTGTTCGACCAGCCCGTCCGCTACCATGGATTTCGCGCCTTGGGCCGTTTCTTCACCCGGCTGGAAGAGCGCAATGAAAGTGCCTTGCCACAGGTCTTTTTGTGCCAGCAGGACCTTTACTGCGCCCAGCAGACAGGCAGTGTGCATGTCGTGCCCGCACCCGTGCATAACCGGAGTGTCATTGCCATCGGCATCCTTCTGGGTGCCAGTAGAGGCAAAATCCAATCCCGTCTCCTCTTTTAGGGGAAGCGCATCGAAGTCTGCCCTGGAAAGGATGGTGCTGCCTTCCCCATTTTCGAGGACGGCAACGACTCCCCCGCCGATGCGCTTCGGCTCTACCCCCAGGTCGGTCAGCTCCTGTGTGATCCGCTCCCTAGTCCACTCCTCTTGCATAGATAGTTCGGGATGGGCGTGCAATTCCTTGTACAAGCCCTCTTGCCAGTCCTTCAAGTTGGCTACGATCTTCGCGATGTTGCTCATTATTCCCCCCTTCTTCTACCTATTTATACGGCACATATGCGGGCCCGGCTCAGTGAGCCAGCGCCAGAGTAGGCCCGGCAGGCAATTGTTGGGATGGGCACTCAGAAGCAGTAAGTGCCATAGTGCGCTGTTCGTCGGCTGTAACCGTCAGCCCCCACACCTGTTTTATGCGCACTTGCCGGGCCACGTAGGCGCAACGGTAATCCGCATCGGGGGGAAGCCACCTGTCCGCCGCATACGCGCTCTTCGCTTGGTTAGCTGGGCCGTCCACTGCCAGCAAGTTCAGCGGGTCGTTAGCGAACTTCTGCCGGCGCGGCCCATCCCACTTGTCAGCACCCGAAGCCCACGCATCGGCTAGAGCAACCACGTGATCAATCTGCACCGCCTCGGAAGTACGATTGCCCCGCACAAAGTTGATTACCTTACCCGTATAAGGATCCTGCAACACCCCGGAAAGAACTACGCAATTTCGGGTGCCCGGCTTATAAGTAACCTGGCGCATATCCCGGGCCAAAATGTCGTTGCGAGTGTCGCAGCCATTCCTGTCCTCGTCTGCCCACCGCTGCCCAAACTTACGGCGGTTATAGCGTTCTGCTGGCCTCCCCTGGCGTACGGGCAGATTCTTTACTGTCTGCGCAAACGTAGTGTTTGGGATTTCCTGCAGCACCTTCTGATTAGATTTGAATGCGTCCAAAATAGACCCGGGCCTGTTAGTGCCAGCGACCCCCGCCTTACCAAAGCCACCCAAATCTATGCCCATGGGGGCCACTGCCCACACCAGGACAATGGCAGCGAGGGCCCACGCCACCGCATCGCCGATGCCAAACTTTCGCCTCATGGAAACAACTCTTGCACCTACCCCCGACAAATGGGACGCACGAAAGAGCACCTGTGGATAGTGTGGCGGTCTAAACGAAACTGGGCGCAGCTGTGGACAGCTATCTTCGCCCTCGTTTTGCCATTACGATGCGGCTTCTACCAAGCTGGGATAGTTATTGCGCACGGAGCCGACTTCGCTTCCCACCTTGCGCGGCTGCAACACCGGAGGAGGGATGCGGCCGAGCAGCTCATCAACCTGCTCCCGGTCAGTCAACGCCGGGTTCAGCCACTGCCCCCACAAATCTTCCGGCACGATCACCGGGGTGCGCTCATGAATATGCCCGAGGGCGTCTGGCGCACTTCGGGTGCAAATGGCCGCCGACCCTACCCAACCGGCAGGGCCGCGCCAAGTGTCCGCGATGCCCGCAAACGCTACCAGCGGGTCGCCCTCGCCAGCAGAAAGAAAGTAGGGCTGTTTGCCACCCTCGCTTTGCTGCCACTCGAAATACCCATTGGCGGGGAGCAGCACGCGACGCTTAGACGCTGCAGTCCGGAACGACGGCTTACCAGTCACCGTCTCCGCTCTAGCGTTGATCAACAGGGGCTTATCCGGCCTTTTCACCCAGGAGGGGATCAGCCCCCACCGAAGCCGCCGCAATTCACGCACCAATTCGCCGCCCTCGGCAAACCGTTCCATCACCGCACTCACAGTGTGCGTCGGAGCAATGTTCCAGGATGGGTCGGGGACGCCCTCGATAATCATGTCTACTCCAAAGAGCGCCGCCACGTCCTGGGTGGAACGCCACATCCCGTACCGGCCGCACATTTACTGATCTTCGCCCGTAATCTGAGCGGTGGAACCGGCGTTCTTCTTACGTTCCCGGAACGGCCTGAGTTTGCGGTTGCCACCCAGGATAAACGGCTTTATTTCCGGCTTTACTCCCTTACGCGCTAGCAGTGCTCGCAACTGTTTAGAAGTCATGGTGACCGTCCAGTCGCCAGTTGGCAGCGTCCACCGCCGCCACCCCGAGATGACCGTGCCCAAACCGCCAAAGATGATCGCTACAAGCATTCCGAACACCGGCATGTGGAACTTGTAGAAGATGACCATGATGAGCGAAGCCGCGAGCGCCGGAGTCGCATACAGCGTGTTGCCACCGAAGACGCGGGGAACCATGCCGGAGGCGACATCTCGGATCATGCCGCCGCCCACTGCCGTGACAAGGCCAAGCAGAATGGCTGGGGGAATATTGAACCCTTGGCTGAGTGTTTTGAGAGTACCCGTGGCCGCCCAGCATCCAAGCACCAGGCCGTCCCCAAGGAAAACCATGCGGGTGGCCCAGCGTCCCGAAAGACGCAGCAGAATCGCCACGAACGCCCCGCCGAGGGCGCAAATCAGGTAATACGGATCAGTGAGCGCGACCGGAGGCCCAGCGGGCAACATAATGTCGCGAACGATGCCTCCGCCTAGACCGCTCATGACGGCGAGCACGAAAAAACCCACCGCATCGAAGTTGCGGCGCCGCGCCAACTGCCCGCCAATAATTCCGTTGACAAACACACCAATTAGGTCGATAACACGGAACAGGTCAGGCAGAATCGAATTGAAATTGTCCAGCACGCTCCCAGCTTAGTTGGTAAGTCCGCCATTTTTCGAGGGCGGCAGTTAGTGACGTCCTGCAGCGCTCATTCGATAACGCAATGGTTGGTAGTGATCCTCCACCGCGCGATAGTAAGCACCAATGTCCCCGTCCTCTATGGCTTGGAGCATGGCACCATGAGCTTTTGCAGTGGCTATAAGCCCCGCGGCGTCGGCAGGCAATGACGGAACCACAGCCATATGGATTAGCCACATGGCACTCATCATCTCGTCTAAGAGCTGATTCTGAAGGATCGAAATTAGTCCCCTGTGAAAAGCAATGTCTTCCTGGATATAGGAGCGACCGGTCGTTGACTTAGAAATCATCAGTTTAACCAGGTCCCGCAGCTCTTTGATCTTTTTCAGATCCGTCTGGTCTCGCTTCTCTACCAGATCGTGGCCTACACCAATATCTAGATACTTTCGCATGGAAACCACCTCATCGAGAGTTCCCAATGAGCCATTCCCCATAGACGAACGTAAGACCAGAGTATTGACCAGTGGAGACAATGACATGTTCGAGACAAACGCGCCCTTGCCCTGCTTCGTTGCCACGATGTCCAACGCCTGGAGTTGCTTCATCGCTTCTCGAACCGAGGATCGCGACACTCCCAGGAGCTTACATAGTTCAGCTTCAGTAGGTAGTGGGTCACCTGGCTTCAAGCGTTCCGAAATTATGTACTGCTCTACCGATTCGATCGTGGAATCCGTTCGGGAGGTAAACCTCTGCTCGAGCTTCGTTTGTTCGTAGCCTGTGAGGGTAGGCGGAAGTGATGACAAGATATCTGATGTTTTTTTCATTACAACTTTCCTACCAGCGAAGTTCCCCGCCCAAATTATTACGGATGTGGCACGTATCCGCAGTCATAAGATAACAGATCCGTGCCACATTCTCCCCACTTATGCTCTTACAGCATCGAACCAGGCATGTGGAATTTTCGTAAAGTAAAGTCCCTGCATTTCTCGTTCCCAAAGAAGTCCAAGTTCTCCGTCAGGCATGACCGCCATGCATTGGTACACGTAGTGGGCTGGATTAAATGTCCGGGCAACATCCCAGGTACGTCCACCATCGTCAGACCTGCGCAGGACACCCCGACCTCGATATGGCCTCAACTGCGAAGCGTTTGCGAACACCACCCTCTCGCGATGCTTATCTGTAGGCCACGCAACGGCATTCGGCTGGCAGAAGATCTCGGGAATCTGGTCGACAAAGTAGACCTCACCCCAGGTCTCTCCGCCATCTGCGCTTTCTACAGCCGCTACTTTGCCACTGGGATGCTGGTTGCGCATAAGCATAAGAACAGTCCCGTCTTGTCGCTCTATCACAGTCGCTTCATGAGTAGCTGCAGATTCGGTATCAAGAGTCCGAGAGTCGATTTCCCTTCCATCGAATATGCGTCCGTCATTGGGCGACTTCGCCAATTTCCACGACTTACCTCCATCGTCGGAATAAACCACAGTGGCGGAGAAATTGGTCCTACTTTCGCCGTTGTAGTAAACGGGCATAACCAGTCTCCCCGCATAATCTGAGTTGGCAAGCTGAATACCATTTCCTGGGGCAGTCCCTAAGAATGCCATCCAGTCCTTCTTGACCTGGTGGTTCAGATTTACCGGTCTAGACCAGGTCTCTCCGTCGTCATCCGAGTAGATCATTTGCAAGAAAGAGGTGCGCGCCGTGAGAAGTGTCTGTGCAGGATCGTCGCCATCTTTCAGAAACACGTTGCCGCCGCAGGACTCTTTTCCATCCTGCAACACAGTTACCGTTCCATCCTCGGAAACTGAATACGGCGCAAGTTCCCCATCTTCACCCAACACTGTTCCATCGGCGTTCCACGTGTACCCATTTCCTTCACCGTCAAAAAGGAGATAATTCCCGTTTGTATCTATGCCGATCTCAGCTTGAGCATTGGGCTGGCCCATGCCCCCAGGGAAGTGATCTATCAGCACTATTATGCGTCCAGTGTTCTGATCCTGAACTACACAGGAATCGATTACAGAGGCGCCATTGGCCCCATGCCCCGGATAGCTCAACACGGGCTGCAAATCTCCCCAAGTCTTTCCGCCATCGAATGAGCGGCGGATAACAAAGTTGATTGAATTCGGAGAGTCGTTAGCTATCGTTTCGCGCTGATCAGCCCCTGCAATTACTACCCCAGACTTTGTCGTGAGAAGCGATGGAATGCGATAGCTTATCGAATCCTGAAAGCCGTAATCGAACAGGCATTGCGTGTCTAGAGGCTGCACAGCCGATAGCTTCTTGATTTGCGAATCATTCAGCACCGACGAATATATCGCTGCGTTACGAACCTCTCCGAACAACCTCGATCCGTATATGTCCTGTCCAATAACAACCTCGTCACAGCTCTCAATGCTGCCGAAGAACGCCTGCCCCGGAAGATGGGCTTCCATATACCCGTCGACGTAGATTTGGACTGCGCCATGGCCAACTCTAAGCACAACATCGTGCCAATGTCCCTGGTCCCAACGGCCCTCTGCAACGAAGCGGCGCCAAACATTGCCCTTTCCGAGCACACGGTATTCAACTCCGCGTTCAGTCAGAGCAATATTCAATTTTTCCTGCCCACCTGCAGCAGCTGCGAGCAGCGTACCGTGCTGGCCGGGGCCTCGTACTCGGTACCTAAGGAAAATCGACCCCGAGCGTAACTGTCCTACCTGGGTGGCGTCGTAATCGGACAAATGGGATGCGGCAAACTCAATTAACGGTTCCGGGGCTACGGATTTCGCAAGAAACTCCATAGGCGTAAGTGCCCTGTCAAAAGCTGCCTCGTCAGCTAGTTCCACACCGGTAGTAGGCGCCCAATCAAAACTGCTTGTTTCCCCGCAAGCAATAGGCCTAAGGTCAGCAGTCGCAGAAAAGCATTGGCACCCATCCAAATAGATCTTCGAGCCCTCTGCTGTGGAAGAGATGCCCAATGCATGCCACTGGTTATCGGAAACTTTGAAAGTATCCTCCATGTCGAGCCGAATCTTGGCATTGCTATTACTACCCAGTAACAGCAGGCTACCGTTAGCTATCGAAAGTTCCCAACCGCACTCATTGCCCGTCACATGTGCGATTCTGCCATCGATATTCGCACGAAAATTAGTTGTCCAGCTTTGTCCATTCGTATTCATTTTCTACTCACCCTTCAAGTACAAACTACTTCTAAAAATTTCTTACTGGATATTTAGTTATCCATTCGGCAGGAATTTCTGAATAGTAGATTCCTTGCCATTCACGTTCCCAGAGAAGTCCAATATTGCCGTTAGGCAGTGTCGTCATGGATTGATATACATAGTGTCCTGCTTGGAAGGTTCTGGAAGATTGCCACGTTGATCCACCATCGTTAGAGAATCTGAGCACCCCTTTACCCCTATATGGTTGCGCTGCCGAAGCGTTTGCGAACAGTACGTTTTTGTAGCCACCGGACATACTCCGAGCTGCGGGCAGGCTGAATATATCCGGAGTATCGTCCTTGAACTCCACCCCACTCCAGGTAGCCCCTCCATCTCGAGAGCGAGAAACAGCAACCTTTCGTCCCGGATTAAGATTCCGCATATACATAGTCAGTTCGTTCTCGTCACTCTGAACAACGGCAGACTCATGCAGGGACGCGCTCCCATCGCGCACAGTCTTTGAATCAATAGTTCCCCCTCTAAACTGTCTTCCATCGTTTGGAGACTTAGATCTACTCCAGGTTGTTCCTCCATCATCGGAGTAGACGACTGCGCTGGAATAAACCGTTGCGACAGAATTTGAATAATAGATTGGGACAATTAAGCGCCCATCATATTTACCACCCTTGATCTGCATGGCAGATCCCGGACTAGTCCCAATAAACTTCATCCATTCTGCTTTAACTTGATGGTTAATATGCCTAGGAGAACTCCAGGTAACTCCATCATCATCGGAATGCATTTCAACAAGATAGGAGGTTGGTGCCATGAATAGGCCATCGGGAACGGCTTTAGATTTTTCAGCTGGATCGTATATAGAATTCAGCTCACGACCGCCTTTGCGGACGTTACCTTGACTGTCCACGGAATAATCTGTCTCTCTCCCCTCAGAGTCCAGCACCTTTCCTGATTTGTACTTGAAAGCACGGTTTTCACCGTCTTTCAGTAGCAGAGAGCCATCTTCTGCCATACCAGTCCCAGGGACATTATTAGGCTGTCCAACCCCTCCGGGGTACAGATCTACAAGCAAGGTGATTCTTCCACTCTTCTGATCCTGCACTAAGGAGGAGTCAATTACCGACGCTGCTTTCCTACCCTCTCCAGGCAGGTCGACCAGCTTCTGCAGGGGTTCCCAGGTCTTTCCGTTATCCAAAGACCTACGTACAACTAAGTTAATGTCATTTGGGCTGTCGTATGCGTTGGGCACCCGTTGGTCCGCACTGGCAATTAAAGTTCCATTCTCAGTGCAAATGATCGCAGGAATCCTGTAGTTAGCAGCCCCCTCATACCCAAGATCAAATAGCGCCATTTCTCCCGGATTCTCATATGAGGAAAGCGATTGAATTTGTGCCGTGTTTAACCTCCCTGCGTACACTCTCAGCTCGGCCCCTTCACTCAGGTAGTTATCTATAGACGACAGGGAATGTGAGGGCATCTTCCGGGCAGTCAGGGATGACCCATTAAGGTAAAAATTCGCCTCATCGCCATCAATAGCTACCACAATGGAGTCACCAGACCTAAGGTGTTTGTTCAGCGGTATCTCGAGCTTTTGGCCACCTTGCCTGAAGGCTATAGAAGGCCCGAAGCTAAGTATCTGTACATCGGTGTGTCCTCGCCGCAATCGCGCTTCTTTATTTACCGCTCCGTCGTTTTGCACCCGGTAAACCAGAGTTACTTTTTGCTCCTCAGCAGCATTCCGCACTGCGTCTGGGATCGACGCACTCTTATCTACTGAAAAAACTGGATGGGGGTACTTAGTGGTCGCTCGGATTTGCTGGGCAGACAATGGAGAACTGTAAATGCTCGCATTACTAATAGTTCCTTCGAATCCCCACTGTCTTCCAGAGTTGTCATAGTTGGCTCCAAGTCTTAGAGAATCGATCTGGTTCAATGACGAGAAAAACGCTCTAGCAGCGGTGCTGAACACCTGTTGCCCATCCAGATAAATACGAGTGTTGTCATCCGAAACAGTAACAACAGCCGCGTGTTCCGATCCATCACTCACAGGGCCAGCATCTTCCGCATCTGCCTTTGCAAGCCAACTTTCAGGCGCCAGCTTTTGATCTCTTACTTCCCAGTACAGATGTCCATTCCGCACCGACAAGGTCAGATTCGTAGAAGGATCCTTTGTAGAGGAAGCACTGAACAGCGCGGCAGAGGGAGATTTTTGGGTCGTTTTAAATGTGATTGCAATAGTCCCCGAATGCAACGAACTAACCTTTGGAGCGTACTGCACTAGATCCAGTCCAGGCCCCTGCGCATTTTGACTGTATGGGTTAGTAACTTCCACTAGAGGAGTCGATGACACATCTGCCGCACCCGCATCAGCTATGCACATCGCGCCTCCGCAGGCCAATACCATCGCTAGAAAACATCCTAACAGCGCTCTCCACGATCTATCTCGCCTCGATGCGGTAACCATATTCATCTCTCACTACCACCCTGTAGCTATCAGTTGTCTGACATTATGTTCGACATGCTAGCCTACACTTCAGCTCATGGCAAGCGTCCCCAAAAACAGTGGCTCTAACTGTGCATACGCCACACAAGAGAGGATTCGCCGCAGCCCCTTGCGAAGACTAACTGCTACTGCTATAACTAACTTGTAAGACAACTGATCTATTGGATTCACCTGTTCAAAGACGAATATAAGGAGTAAATCCCTAATGAGTAATACAGCAGGCGCGCAGGCCGCGCGCAAGAAACACTGGTGGGAATACTTAGACAAGGAAGACTGGAAAGCGTTCTTTGCCGCATGGCTGGGAGTGCTGCTAGACGGTTACGATTTCGTACTAATATCCTTTGCACTTCCCGCAATCATCAAAACCTTCGACCTCACATTGGTTCAAGGCGCTTCACTAATTTCTGCAGCGTTCATCAGTCGCTGGATTGGCGGCCTTGTCTTGGGCGCTGTCGGGGACCGCTATGGTCGTAAACCTGCAATGGTTCTGTCAATCTTCATGTTTGCCTTCGGATCAATTGCGTGCGCTCTCGCTCCTAATTACTGGATTCTATTTATCCTCCGTCTCGTAATCGGGTTTGCAATGGCTGGCGAGTATTCATCCTCCGCCACCTACGTAATTGAGTCCTGGCCAGTGCATATGCGTAATAAGGCATCCGGGTTCCTTCTGTCAGGCTACGCATTCGGCGTTATTGCTGCCGCCCAAGTAGATAAGTATTTTGCAACTTGGGTTGATTCTTTACATCCCGGCTGGGGCTGGAGAGCCTTATTCCTCACCGGCGTGGTTCCGATCGGCATAGCCATTTACATGCGCCGGTCGCTTCCAGAAGCAGCCGATTGGAAAGATGCGAAATCTAAGGGACACGTCGACAACAACGACATGCTCGCAGTCCTATTCGGCGGTAACAAGAAGATGCTGAACTACCTAGCAGTAGTCGTAGCATCTGCTGCTCTTCTACTGATCTTCACGTCCATCACCTCTGGCATAGCTGTCACTACTATCCTCGGCGCACTCTGTGCAGTAATTTTCATCTACTTCATAGTTCAGTTCAACAAGAACCGCTGGGTAACAGGCGTGGCAATCATGCTGACGATCTTTGCCTCTTTCATGTACACCTGGCCAATTCAAGGCCTCCTTCCCACCTACCTCCAAGGCGTGGGAATGGATCAGCAGTTAGTAGCAAACGTCGTATCGTTCGCAGGACTCGGCAATGCCTGCGGTTACATTATTGCTGGTTTCGCTGGCGATCATTTTGGCATGCGCCGTTGGTACGCTTTGTCACTCCTACTCTCCCAGATCATCGTTTTCCCGCTGTTCATGCAGAACGGTAAATACGTACTCCTGGTAGCAGCACTCTTGTTCTTCCAACAGATGTTCGGGCAAGGCATCTCCGGACTACTGCCCAAGTGGGTATCGAGTTACTTCCCGGTTGACAAGCGCGCAGCCGGCCTAGGCTTCTGCTATAACGTAGGTGCTCTCGGCGGAGCAGTCGGTCCAGTACTAGGCGCCGCTGTCGCCGCAAAGGTTTCTCTTGGCATGGCACTCGCAATTCTCTCTGCTGGCTTCGCAGCAGTAGTAATGGTTTCAATCGGCGCAAACGTTCCTCGACTTCTTCAGAAAGCCGTGGCACCCGAAGCAGTACGCATTGAAGACGGTGACGACGAAGTCATAAAGGGAGGCAAATAATGTCTAAGTCTTTCATTGTCGGGGCCTACGCATCATTGCCCGACGAAAGAAAGCACAACGATTACTACCAAATCTTGGGGCAGCAAGACTGGATCGATGGAATTGAGATTCCCTATCCGGGAGTTATCAAGGATAATGCGACAGCCTTCGCCAAAGTCCTACCGGAACATTGGACAACTAACACAATCACGGCAATCCCCGGCACCATGCAGAACGTGTGGAAGGAGCCTCACTTTGGCCTCGCCTCTGCTGAGAAATCAGGGAGAGAAGCTGCCCTAGATTTCTGCGAGGGAATTCGCAGATCCGTTGCTGAACTTAATACAGCAACCGGCAGGAATTCAATTAGCGTAATCCAACTACATTCCGCGCCTACCAAATTGGCTGACACTGACGCCTTCAGCACCTCACTGGAGCAGCTCCTTAAGTGGGACTGGGGTGGCGCAGAGATCGTAATCGAACATTGCGACAAATTCATCTCCTCGCAAAAGCCAGAAAAAGGCTTTCTAGCGATCGAGGAGGAAATAAACATTGCGCGACAACTCGGCGTTGGAATCCACATAAATTGGGGACGATCAGTGGTAGAGGGCAGGACTGCGGAAACAGCTTTCGAGCATATCCAACAATGCGCCAAAGCGGGAGTCCTAGCTGGAGTCATCTTCTCGGGAGCAGGCCCGGATGCTACACAGTATGGCTACGAATGGATAGATGGACACTTACCTAGTTCCACCTACGAACCCACCTCGTTACTAACCGGTGAGGAGATCCAGCGTTGTGCAGAAGCCGCTTCTTCCGCCAAATACATAGGAGCTAAAATCTGCGTTCCTGAAAAGGCCTCTCTGCCAGAACGTGTGCAAATGCTTAGAAATATCTACGACTCAGCTAAAGGAATTGAAAAGTGAACAAGTTCAAAGGCGTCATACCACCGGTAGTAACCCCCCTTACCTCGGCGGGTGAACTGGATAAAAACAGTTTCAAACGTTCTATAGACAGAATGATTGAAGCGGGGGTAAATGGACTTTTCATCCTGGGATCGTCCGGTGAGGTAGCTTTCTCGACCGATGCACGTCGCGAAGAAATCCTCCGAGCAGCTAAGGAGATAGTTGGCGACAGGGTTCCGCTTCTAGCCGGATGTATCGACACCGAAACACTACGCGTCATTGAACACGCAAAGGTTGCAGAAAAACTTGGTTACGATGCGATAGTCGCTACGGCGCCTTTCTACGCACTAGGCGGCATCACAGAGATCGAGCGACACTTCCGCAAGATTCACGAGGCTACCTCCCTACCTATTTTCGCCTACGATATTCCAGTTTGTGTGCACGTCAAGCTTCCGGGCGACTTGCTAATCAGACTTGGAAAAGACGGCGTAATCGCTGGCGTCAAGGATTCCTCAGGAGACGATGTGGCATTCCGCTTCCTTGTTGACGACAATAAGGAAGCCGGTCACCCACTCGCGCTATTTACCGGTCAAGAGGTAGTTGTCGACGGCGCCTACATGGCGGGAGCAGATGGGTCAGTGCCAGGTCTCGCTAACGTAGATCCAGTTAGCTATGTAAACCAGTGGCAGGCTTATCAAGCTGGCGACTGGGAAAGCGTTCGCACCACCCAGAACCATCTTTCGGCACTCATGCGCATCACTTCAGTGGTACAGGAAGTTTCTGGTTTTGGAGCGGGAGTCGGAGCTTTCAAGACAGCCTTGAAATTACTCGGCGTGTACGATTCAAACATGATGCCTGAGCCGGTTGCAGCCCTTGAAGGTGAAAATGTGGAGCGCATCCGGAACGTGCTAGTAAAAACTGGGGTCCTAAGTGACTAGGGTAGCCGCAATAGACATAGGCGGCACAAAGATTGGCGCCGGTCTTATTTGCACCGAAAGTGGGGACATCACTCAAATAGCTGATCTTTCTACTCCGGCTAGGGACGGCAGCGGCGCTGTTTGCGCCGCTGCCGCCCAACAGCTCCGCAAGATCCTGGAAATTGGACAAGCGGAAGCAATCGGGATTTCTACCGCGGGGATCGTAGATACAGACAGCGGAGCTATTACATCTGCAACCGATCTAATAAAGAATTGGACGGGGACGGACCTGAAAAACTATTTTCAGAACGAGTATGCCCTCCCCACCTTCCTCCTAAATGATGTACATGCGCACGCGCTTGGTGAAGCCAACTGGGGCGTTGGGAAAAACTACAGAACTATCCTGTCAGTAGCTGTTGGTACAGGTATGGGCGGAGCGTTTATACAAGATGGACATTTACTACAAGGAGCGCACTTTGCATCCGGCCACATTGGCCATATAGTTCACCCTCTAGCCGACGGACTGGAATGCTCTTGCGGCGGGTTTAGCCACATCGAAACAGTCGCTTCCGGAAGCGGCCAGGTTAGTTTTTACAACAAAGAACTTCCCCCTGCGCTATCACCGGTGTCGAGTGGGAAAGAGATATCCACTCGCGCGGCACAGGGTGAGGAATACGCGCAAGAGATACTGGAAGAAACAGCACACGCACTCGGACAGGTTCTGGGTGGATTGTGTAACTGTTTTGATCCCCACGCAATAATCCTGTCCGGCTCGGTAACTAGAAGTGGAAGCAAATGGCTGGCGCAGGTAAAAACCGGTTACTCCGAGTGTGTCCTTCCACCTATGCGCAACACTCCCCTACTGAAAGGAAAACTCGGTTCAGCCGCTCCACTGCTGGGAGCATCATGCTGGGCCGCTTCGAAATTGGAAGAAAACTATGAACAGGGTAATTGAATCTCTTCACGGAGGACTTATTGTTAGCGTCCAAGCCTACCCGGGCGAACCTATGCGGAGCCCTGAAACCATGGCGCAAATAGCACGCGCTGCCGAGCAGGGCGGAGCTGTCGGAATACGCTGCCAAGGTTTAGCAGATATTTCAGCCATAAAAGACCGGGTAGAAATTCCGGTATTGGGAATCTGGAAAGAAGGCCATGAAGGTGTATTCATCACTCCAACACTTCGACACGCCCGCGCATGTTCCATGGCTGGTGCCGACATAGTCGCACTTGACGCGACCAGACGCCCTCGACCCGACGGGCGCACTTA
The DNA here is from genome assembly GCF_056590455.1 of Winkia sp. C0117E2. Classification (NCBI taxonomy): domain Bacteria; kingdom Bacillati; phylum Actinomycetota; class Actinomycetes; order Actinomycetales; family Actinomycetaceae; genus Winkia; species Winkia sp. C0117E2. Next base: position 54,063 of record NZ_JBWPWD010000005.1, read on the forward strand.
CGCGCAAACTGTTTCCGCTCTGCATGACGAAGGAATACTCGTAATGGCTGATTGTGGATCTATTGAAGACGCCCGCCAAGCGGCAGAATCCGAAACCGACATGCTGTCCACCACACTAGCGGGATACACTGGTGAACGTATCAAGACAGATGGGCCAGATTTGGGGCTTCTCACCCAAATGGTTGCGGAGTTTCCGGATATCCCCATCATTTGCGAAGGACGCGTTCACACTCCGGCTCAGGCAGGTGCTGTAATGAAAAAAGGTGCTTGGGCAGCCGTCGTGGGAACAGCAATTACACATCCAACGACTATCACCAGCTGGTTTAGCCAGGCTATAAAAGACGCAGAATAAGGAGCAACGATGCGCATAGGCATTTTCAACACCACACTGGACGCGTGCGACGCAGCCGCGCAGTTCATCATTAATAATTTCCCAAAGGGCGGAAACCTAGGCGTGGCCACCGGTTCCACCCCGCTCCCGTTGTACCTGCGTCTTCGTGCTGCTTATAATCGCGGCGAATTTGACCTTTCGGACGCGCAGGCATTCGCCCTCGACGAATACGTCGAAATTGGTTCCGAGGACCCGCAGCGCTATCGCAACGTGCTCCGCTACGAACTAGTTGGCGACGACAAAACTGGTCTAAGCGAGGACGCTTTGCACACTCCCCTAGCAAATGGGGGCGACCCCGAGCAGGCTGCAGCCGCATACGAAAAGGACATCGCTGACGCGGGTGGCATTGACCTGCAGATCCTCGGGCTAGGGGCCAACGGTCACATTGGCTTCAACGAGCCCGGCGAACCCTTCACCTCACGCACCCACTCTGGCGCCCTTACCGAACAGACCCGCGCTGACAACGCCCGCTTCTTCGGCGACGAACCGGGCTCCGTGCCTACCCACTGCGTGACCCAGGGGCTCGGCACCATTATGGACGCCCGCGTGATCGTGCTGCTGGCCACCGGTCCTGCTAAAGCTGAGGCCGTGCACGCCCTGGTCGAGGGCGAAGTAAGCGAAAACTGCCCCGCCTCAATCCTGCAAAAGCACCCCAATGTGGTGTTGTTCCTAAACAACAATGCTGCGGCCAAGCTCGAAAATAAAGCCGAATACAAACAAGCCTGGCGGGAGGACGCAAAGTAGCCACCGCGCGGTGAAGTTTCGCGCATTTGGTCCCCCACCGTGCAAGTAATGCAAGGTGGGGGACATTATTGGAGAGTGACACAAAAGCCAACCGCAGCCGAGCAGATAGACACTCGCCCACTTACGCGCAACCAGAAATCGCTGATTGGCCTAACTATCGCGGGTAACATTTGCGAATTTTTCGACCTCTTTTTGATCGGCTTCGTTATCGCCTTGCTCATGCGGACGCCCGGGTGGGACCTCACCGGGCTACAGGCGGGTATTATTGCTGCATCTTCGGGGGTGGGCACCGTCCTCGGGTCACTGGTGTGGGGACGCATGGCCGACCACTTTGGTCGTCGCCACGCATTCATGTGGTGCATCGTAGTAATGGTCGCTTTCACGGCAGCAACCCTGACGATTCAACCCGGACAGTGGCACCTGCTGAGCCTCTACCGCGTGGGCGTGTGCGTCGGCGTGGGCGGGCTCAACATCACCTCCTTACCGTTCGTGCAAGAATTCGTCCCCGCCCGCCAACGCGGCCTCCTTGCAGGACTAACATCGGTATTCATCCCGCTGGGACTATTCTTGGGGTCACTGGCAACAAAGCTGTTCGCCGAGCCTTTCGGCTGGAAGGGGCTCATTGCCCTCGGCTGCACCCCCATCGTGATTTTGCTGTGGGGATACTCCGTACCCGAGTCGCCTCGCTTCCTGGCCACGCGAGGGAAGTACGACGCCGCCCGTGACGCGTACGCATGGGCAATGCAGATTCCCCATAAGCAAGTCGGAACAGTCGAAGTACCCCCGGCTAAAGAAAAGACTTCCTACGCGCTTATCGTGCGCAAATACCCGCGCGAGCTGGTCATCATCGCCGCCGCCTCTTTTTGCTTCCTGCTCGGCTGCTTCACCATCCAGTCATGGGGGCAGACTTTACTTGGTGAATCCTTCAATTTCGACACCGGCACCGTCGTGTACATGTTCATGGGCGTATCCGCAGTGGACCTGGCTGGCCGATTGTTGGGAGCGTGGATGTCGGATCGGATTGGGCGGCGACGCACCCTGCTGATCTGGGGATGGCTAGGCGGAACCGGCTGCCTGATCGCTGCCTTCTCTGCGAAAGCCGCAGATTCCGGAATGGTGAGCACTCATGCTGCCGGACTGATTTTCTTCGGCGGCATCCTCCTTGCCATGACCTTCGGGGACGGCTCCTTCGGGTTCCTGAACGCTTTCGGGGCAGAGCAATTCCCCGCCGCCGCACGTTCCACGGGCGTGGGAATGACTTATGGCATTGGTGCCACCGCTAAAATTATGGGCCCCTACTTGGTCGGATGGATGATCGGATCCAGCAAGCTAACCCCGCAGATCGTTTTCATCCCCTTCCTTCTCTTTGGCATCTTGCTGTTCGTTGGCGGATTCCTGTTCACCCGCGCCCGCGAAACAGCAGGCGTGGCGCTGGACTGACATTCAGCACCTAGAGGGCGTCGACCTCGGCAGGGACGGCCGGCGCGTCTAAGCCTTGGTAAAGCTAGGCAGCAACCGCCGACGCGAAACCAGGGGAAGTTTCGCGAGCCTAACCGACCCCCGTAGCCAAATAGTGGGCCGCCTTGCGACCCCCCAAAAAAACAAGCCCGGAGGTTTCTACTTCTTTTCCGCAATACTCATACGGGAGCGCAGCGGCTGGTAGTGGTCTTCGACAGCGCGATTGTACGCCTGCACGTCCCCCTTCTCGATGGCTTCTAGCATCGCCCCATGGGCCCTTGCAGTGGCTACCAACCCGTCTAGATCTGCCGGCAGCGAGGGGACGACCGCCATGTGGATCATCCACATGGCACTCATCGTTTCGTCTAGCAGCTTGTTATCCAGGCAGGCGATGAGCCCCCTATGGAAAGCGATATCTTCCCTGATATATGCCTTTCCTGCCGCCGATTTCTTTACCATCTTTGCCACTAGCTGGCGCAAATGCCCGGTTACAGCGTTTTGCGTCTGATTGACGTGAATCAGCTCTTGGCCCACCCCCAAGTCAAGGTACTTACGCAAAGTTACGACCTCGTCTAACGTCGACAGCGAATCCTTACCCACCGAGGAGCGCGACATACCCAGTAACTTGCACAACTCCGCCTCTGTGGGCAACGGGTCTCCGGGCCCTAATTCTTGAGAAATGATGTACTGCTGAACTGCGTCAATCGCCGAATCGGTGCGCGAAGCAAAACGTTGCTCAAGTTTCGTTTGTTCGTGCCCGGTCAACGATGGGGGCAGCGAGGACAGAACCTCAGGCGTGCTTTTTCATAGGAATATCATTCTCTTTCTTCTTCGCGCGTCACCAGCCCAGCGGTGAAGGCAAGTTCACTCTACCAATTTGTCAGACAACCTACCTATCGAACAGCGGTGTTCGATAGCCGTGCAACATCCCAGGCCGGTAGCTCAGAAACCCTCAGGCGGCACCCCAAGATTTCCCCTGCTACGGGTCCTCGCGTTAGAAGGAACCAATAATGACCAAGTTCAGCGGTGTCATCCCACCGGTAGTTACTCCCCTTACAGAATCCGGCCAGCTTGATACTAAGAGCTTCAAGAAATCAATAGACAGGATGATCGACGCGGGAGTAATGCACACGCAAAAATGGCAAAGGAACTCGGCTACGACGCAATAGTAGCTACCGCACCGTTCTACGCCCTCGGCGGCAAAGCGAGATTGAACGGCATTTCAGGCTAATCCACCAGGCTATCGATCTGCCCATTTTCGCCTACGACATCCCCGTTTGCGTACACGTAAAACTTCCTGGGGACTTTCTAATCAAGCTCGGTAAGGAAGGGGTAATCGCAGGCGTAAAAGACTCTTCGGGCGATGACGTAGCATTCCGCTTCCTGGTTGCTGACAACGACAAGGCGGGGCACCCACTCGCACTGTTTACCGGCCATGAAGTAGTAGTCGACGGGGTATACATGTCCGGGCCAGACGGTTCGGTTCCCGGCTTAGGCAACATTGCCCCGCATGGTTACGTCCGCCAATGACAGGCATACCAACAAGGTGACTGGCAAACGGTCCGGGCAGAACAGGAACGCTTAGCAGAACTCATGCGCATCACTAGCGTCGTCGAAGGAGTATCCGGCTTCGGCGCCGGGGTTAGGGCATTCAAGACAGCCATGAAGTTGCTCGGAGTGTTCACCTCCAACACGATGCCGGACCCGGTCAATGCGCTTGAAGGAAAGAACTTGCAGTTAGTGCGCCAAATTCTGGTCCAGACAGGACTCCTGGATGACTAGGGTAGCCGCCTTAGACATTGGCGGCACCAAAATCGGCGCAGGTCCCGCTAACTGTTTCGGCTTTCCGACATATCGGCTACAGGCCCGGCCTTCCTCTCACGGGAAAGGTCGGGCTTGAACGCTTCGCGCAAGTCGGCGAGCAGCATCCCGGGTGCAAGTATGCGACCGGCTCGATAAGGGAGAAATAAAGTCGGGACTCAGCCTGAGGGGTGCGCATAACCGCCCTAAAGCCCGCCGCAGAAGCTATCACTCGGGGTGGTTGGCTGCCCAAATGACGCGATCGGCCTCGTACAAGGCAATCTCGAGCGCCCGCAGCTGCCCCTCAAACTCGTCCTCGCCAACGCTTGGGAATCGAATCATGCCACCAATGGTGCCCTCGTGGTCGTGAGTGTATTCGAGGGCCGCATAAAGCGCCGCGTTCTGGAATTCGGCCTCCGCGCTCAACGATGCCCGCACTGCATACCCTTCACCAGAAAGCTGGTGCACGATATCGCGCCATGGCAGTGTTGCCAACCGGGCGGTCGGCCCGTCCGCGTCAAGCAACTCGGCGCTCGCGTACTGGTCATCCCCCTGCGCAACGTCAAGCAGGTTTACGCCCAAGCGCTCTACGGCAATCGGCTGCTCAGCGCCAACGAACCCCAAAGTCACAATGATGTCGGGCGCAGTGTTGTCAGCTACCTCTTTCAGTAGGGCTCGCGCGCCCTGTGCCTCCTGCGGCAGAATGAGCGGCACTACCTCGTGGCGCCCATCCAGGGCCTCCACCAACTTCTGCGTAATATTCCCATCGGCTTTGGCATCAAAGCCAGCCAACATGATCCGAGTCATTTCATCCTCATTTCCAAGCGCCGCCGCTTTAGCTTGTAGCTATCTATCACCCTGATTTTAGCGATTTGCCGCTATGGTTTAAACATGCGCATATCTAACTGGGATAACTCGGGCCCGGCAAACTGGGACCCCAAACAAAAAGCCCCAATCGACCCGTTCAACACGGCACGCTTCAACGTGCAACCGGTCGATCAGGCACTTTCTGGGCCGGCCTACCAACAGAATCGGTCCCTGAAACAGGCCGCCGTGCCCGTCCTGGTACTACTCGCGTTCATGTGGGGCATATATATTTTTGAGTCCGTCACGCGAATCGATTTGACCGCCTTACTGGGGATTCATGCCGGCCGCATGTCCTCGCTGTGGAACATTTTCACCTACTCGTTCGAACACCTAAACTTCCCCCACATAATGAATAACACCTGGCCGTTCCTAATCCTAGGAACCCTTATTTCCAAGGAAGGTCAGGCCCGCTACCTGTGGGTATCCCTGGCCGGCACCGTTGTTGGAGGCCTCGGCGTGTGGCTACTTTCGCCACAAAATTCCGTGACCGTGGGTGCTTCCGGTGTCGTGTTCGCCTACTTCGGCTACCTGATCACAGCCGCCATTGTGGAAAAGAACTCCAGCCAGAGGGCGGGCCGCATCGGCGTCGCGGTCGCCGTCGGGATCTTCTACGGATCCTCAATGCTGTTCAGCCTGATCCCCCGCGCCGACGTATCTTGGCAGGGCCACCTGCTAGGGGCCGTAGGCGGGGTCCTGGCCGCCATCATTATCGAGGGCAACGAGGCGCGTCAGCTCAAGGCTGCTCAGAACCAACCCCAGATTTTCCCGCCGCGCCACTAGCGTGCCGGCGGTAGCGGACGCCAATAAATAGGGCGGTGCGACCCCACTTAGGGATCCGCACCGCCTTTGCTATACGTACCGCGCTTAGCTGCCCGTGAGCGCACCAATAACGAACGTCACGGCTGCCGCTCCCAGACCAATTGCCAGCTGCCGCAGTGCTCGCGGTGCCGGCCTTGCCCCCGATAGCAAACCAACTAAACCGCCAGTGATAAGCAGCGCGACCCCTACCAGGCACACAGCCGCCGCCATAGCTGACCCGCGCGAAACCGGCAGCAGGAATGGAATGATTGGGACAATGGCTCCGGCCGAGAAGAATAGGAAGGAAGACAGGGCAGCCTTCCACCCATCCCCGACCTCTTCGAACCCATCAGTCTGAGTTTCTTCCGCCAGCCGAGCAGCCTCAATCTGCGTCACCATCTTGCGGGCCCGCTCTTCGGCCTGGTCAGGTTCCATACCGCGGGCGCGGAAGACGAGGGCGAGCTCGTTACTTTCCAAATCCAGCTCCGGTACCGCCTCAGCCGTGGCGGGAGACGGGTTGGACGCCTCCAGCAGCTCGCGCTGCGAGCGCACGGACACGTACTCGCCAGCACCCATTGACAGCGCGCCGGCTAACAGCCCCGAAAGGCCGGTGATCAAAATTGTGGAACCACTGACCCCGGCGGCGGCAACCCCCAGCAGCAGGGCAAGATTCGACACCAGCCCGTCGTTCATCCCGAACACCGCGGCACGGAAGGTACCCGCCATGCGCATGCGAGAGCGGCCCGCCAGGGCCCGCACTACCTCGGAATGGACGCGTTCGTCCGCACTAATCTGCGCGGGCGTCTCCGGCTCGCTGGCTGCCTGCCTTTCTTCGGCAGACTGGGCCAGGGCTAGCACAAACACGGATCCGAACGTGCGCGCCAAGGCCGCCATGATGCGCGTGCGCAACGGCGGAATAGGCGCCGGGTAGGCGTGCAAGCCCAGTTTGTCCAACCAGTACTGTTCGTGTCGCTGCTCAGCTTTAGCCAGCTTCAACAGCACTTCCCGCTCGACTCCGGAGCGTTTTCCCGCCAAATAAGAATAGGTGGCGGCCTCCTGCCTTTCGCTGGCAAGATGCCGCCGCCACTTCTTTATCTCAGCATTAGTAGGTGATTCCACGTCCGCTTACTTCTGCTCGGAAACTTCTTCGACCTCGACGTCAACGTACTGGGGGGCCTGCCCGCCCTGCTGGGCCGGAGGGGTAAACAGGCGGTCCTTGATGTGATCGGCAACCTTGTCGGTCACCTTCTGCCCCTGCTCAGACACGACCTGGTTGATCTTCCGGGAGGCCTGTTCGGACACTTCGCGCACCTTCGGGTTGTCCGCTACGGCGTGTACGCCACGAGCAACCGGCCCGGACGGATTATTTCGCATCTCGCGGCGAGCAAAGTAGACACCGGCGCCCAAGCCAAGCAGTCCCAAAGTAAACTTCTTCATCTTTCCTCCTATGTCAGCCAAAAACAACCTTACCGGGTGCAAGGAAAACTAGGGAGGGCGAACTTTACTTCTAGGTAACCCGCGAAACACTTTTGCCGCAGGAGAGGGCGTTTTCCGCCCAAATTAGGCTAGTAAAGTGTGATTCAGCCCGCGGAAGACATACAAGCTGGATCGAAGACCGAGGGCGCCGGAAGTGGCTCGCCCTCGGGCAAAATTTAGGTTAGATAATAAGGGATCCGCCCAGTGACACCGTAGATACGACCACGGTTGCGATCAGCCCTAAGAGGACGGGTTTGGGGCCCACTTTGATCAGTTCGGGAACGCGGATGCCTAGGCCAAGCCCGGCCATCGCCATTGTGAGCGCGGCAGTCTGCACCACTTTCGCGCCGGCTAGGACACTGGCTGGCAGGCTGATCACGGACCCTAGGATCACCATGGCCAGGAAGCCGACCACAAACAGGGGCACTAGTGGTGCAGCTTTGTCCGAACCCTGCCCGTTCTTCCGGAACAGGACGCCGAGGACGGCGACGACACCGGCCAGGCAGATCACGCGCGCCAACTTCACCGCAACGGCGGTGGCCAGGGCCTTCTCCCCCATCGCGGCGCCGGCAGCCACCACCTGCGCTACTTCATGGATGGATCCGCCCGCCCAGATGCCTGCCGTCACGGGATCGAGGCCGAACAGCCCCGCCAGTACAGGCAGCACGAGAATGCAGATAGTGCCATATACGACTACGAGGGCGAGCGCGGTAGCGGTTTGATCCTTCGAGGAGCGCACCACATCCTTCGAGCCGGCCACGGCCGCGGCGCCACAAATAGAAAAGCCGCACGCGATGACGCCCACGAGCGGCATCGGCATTCCCATTGCGCGGCCGATCAGCATGGTCGAGGTGACCCCGACCGTCACGATCACGACTACCAAAAGCAGGCGCTTCCAGCCGAGGGCGGCCAGGGTGGCTAGCGAGATTTGCAGGCCCAACAGCACGATTCCCAGGCGCAGCAGGCGCTTTGCCGACAGCGCTATGCCGGGACCGAAGCGTTCGGGCACCGGCCTGGTATTCGCCACGATCACGCCGAGGGCAATGGCTATGAGCAGTGCGCTAGCTAGAGGAACGACCTTATTTATCGCCATGGACGCTAGGGTGATTCCACCGGTAAACGCTAGGCCGGGCAGGAATTCGCGGACGCGATAACGTTTTTTCTTCTTAATTATTTCTTTTGTTTTTGTAGCAACAGCATTCACAACCCTAACTATCGGTCACCGGGGGCGGGGATGGAATACTCATTTTTACACCACTGCCATATAGTTTTGATATGCCTATGCCGAACCTGCAGCTCTTGGACCTGCTAGTGCGAGTTGAACAGCTGGGGAGCCTTTCAAAAGCCGCCACCTCCCTGCAACTGGCCCAACCCAACGCTTCGCGTGCTCTAGCCCGCTTGGAACGCCAGATTGGCCGCCCTCTGCTGGTGCGCTCCTCTTCCGGGTCCAAACTGACCTCGACCGGCACCCTGGTAGCCGGCTGGGCACGCCCTCTTTTGGCCGCCGCCGGCGAATTCGAAGCAGCTATGGCATCGCTAGACCACGCCGTACACAACAAGCTAGGGGTGCTGGCTTCCCAAACTATTGCCGAAAGCTACGCACCCGCCTGGCTCGCCCGCTTCCAAGCCGCATACCCGCAGGTGAGCGTCCACATGGAGGTTGCCAATTCCACCACCATCATGGATCGCATCCTGGCCGGTGACACCCGCCTGGGACTAATCGAATCCGCCACGGTCCGCCCCGGGCTACACACTCAACTAATAGGGCACGACCAGCTAATACTGATCTGCCCTGCCGCTCACCCGTGGGCTCACCGCCGCTCACCCGTATCGCTAAAACAGCTGGCGGGTACCCCACTAGTTGTGCGCGAACAAGGATCAGGCACCCGCCAAGTGCTTGAACTTGCCCTGGCCGATTTCCCAATCACCGCCCCCGCCATGGTGGCTTCCTCAAACGCGGCGGTGATCGGATCAGTCACTGCCGGGGCAGGGCCGTCCGTAATCTCTAAACGCAGCGCCGCGCCCGCCCTCGCACAGGGCACGATCGTGGAAGTCGCAGTGGCACACGCCCACCGGCTGCGGCGCCCGCTGCGCGCAATCTGGGCTAGCGGGAATGCCCCGGTCGGCCCGGCAGCGCACTTTGTGCAGGCAAGTCGGCCCTCTTTACCGCCGCCGCAGCAATAGCCGTAGTAAGAGGTACCGCTATGACCAGCCCTGTCACCGACGCGAGCGTCCGCAACGCCTCGGCGCCAATGTCCTCTGAGGCAAGCAGCGAGGCCAGCGACTGGTTGTAGAACATAACCAGCAGCAGCAGGGTGGAAAGCGCCGCCCCCGCATAGGCAAACACGATCGTGTAAATAGTAGAGGCAATATGGTCGCGGCCAATGCGCATGCCCGCCCGATACAGCGCCCATCGCGAATAGTGCGGTGCCGCCGCGCGTAGCTCCCACACGGCAGAGGCCTGGGTGATAGTCACGTCGTTCAGCACGCCCACCCCGGCCAATACGAGGGCGGCCACCGCCAATTGCCGAAAATCCAGCCCGGGCACGCGCGCAGCCAGTCCCAGTTCCGTTTCGTCGGTGAACCCGGACAGCCGACCGGCGTAAACCGCAATAGCGCCAAGGCCCGTGGAAATGGCGAGCGCTCCGAGCGTTCCCGCCAACGCTGCGCATGTGCGTAACGAGAAACCGTGCGCTATAAACACGACGACGAACATGATGGCAGCCCCGGCGACGAGGCCCACCCACACTCCAGGATTGCCACACACCAACGATGGCAGCATGAACAGCAGGAGGACGGCACCTGCGATCGCCAGCCCTATCAGGGCGAATAGCCCCTTCCAGCGCGCCACTGCCAGGACTACGAGGGCGAATAGGGCTGCGAAGACGCCAATCATGTGGGTGCGGTACACGCCCATGAAGGAATACTGCGGGCCAGCCGGGGTATCGAGTCGCATTACCGACAGACTGTCACCGGGGCTAATACCGGCGCTGGCAGCTGGCCCAGCCAGACGCAGCTGATTGGTTTTCCCCTTATCCTGGCCAGTCAAAACTGTTATGCGGGCCAGTTGGCATTTTGCCGCCGGGGAGGTGGCCACCGAATCTGGCGCGTTCTCCCCGGCAGAAGCTGAAGGAGTGGCCGAAGCTTCGCCCTCGGGCCGTACGGAAGATTCTGCACAACTGCCATCCAGGCCGGCAACTTGCACCGTTTCGAGGGTGGCTGTGGGCGCCAGCAGATAATTCTTCTGTACCTGCCGCAGCGCCTGGGTTTGCGCCCCATTCGGCCACAGCACCACCAAGCCCACCAGGGTCGCAATCGCAATTACGCCCAGTATGGTGAGCAGCATCCATTTTGCCACCGGCGAGGTCGAAGCGTTCGCTCGAGCGGCCGACATATGTGCGTGAGCGTGCAGATGAGAAGCATATTTGTGGGATATTACAGGGGCGCCCTCAGCCCTATGCGAATGAGTCATGGCGCTATGTTACGTCCACGCCGCCCGTCCTCGACATCGCCAAAAGTGAGGGCGATACCGATAGCCAGTCTTGGTGGCAGAGATTCGGCCCGCGAGCCTTCCTGATCGCGGAAGAATCAAATAAGCGGGCGGCATCCTCAGGGAAGGACACCGCCCGCTTGCTACCACAACAACCTACTGGTGGCGCTGACGCACCTGCTTTGCGGCTGCTACCAGGTTTTCAAGAGAAGGAATGGTTTCCGTGTAAGCTCGAGTCTTCAGCCCACAGTCGGGGTTCCCCCACAGCTTTTCGATACCGAGGCCGGACACGGCTGCCTGAAGCAGTCGCACTATTTCCTCAACCTGCGGTACGCGCGGGCTGTGAATGTCCCACACGCCGGGGCCGAGGCCGCGTTCGAAGCCGCGCTCGCGGATGGCGGGCAGGATTTCCATGCGTGAACGCGATGCCTCGATGGAGGTGACATCCGCGTCCAGCCGGTCTACCGCGTCGATGACGGTCTTGAAATCCGAGTAGCACAGGTGGGTGTGCACCTGAGTCTTGGATTGGGCACCGCCGGTGGCCAGGCGGAATGCGCCTACCGACCACTGGAGGTATTCCTCTTCGTTCTCCTTGCGCAGCGGCAGCAATTCGCGGATTGCAGGTTCGTCCACCTGCACCACGGGGATGCCGGCTTCTTCCAGGTCAGCAATTTCGTCACGCAGTGCTAGGCCGATCTGGTCTGCGACCTCACCGGGAGCCTCGTCGTCACGCACAAACGACCAGGCCATGATCGTAACCGGGCCGGTCAGCATGCCCTTCAGCGGCTTGTCGGTAAGCGACTGGGCGTAGGAGGACCACTTTACGGTGATCGGCGCAGGACGCACCACGTCGCCCCACAGGATCGACGGCCTGGTGCACCGGGAACCGTAGGACTGTACCCAGCCGTTCACGGTGGTGGCAAAGCCTTCTAGGTTTTCCGCGAAGTACTGCACCATGTCGTTGCGTTCGGCCTCGCCGTGCACCAGCACGTCCAGCCCAATGCGTTCCTGCACGCGCACTACGTGTTCGATCTCGGCCTTCATTGCCTGCTCGTAGTCGGCTGCAGACAGTTCGCCGCGGCGGTGGGCAGCCCTTGCTTTGCGGATCTCTACCGTCTGGGGGAAGGAACCGATAGTGGTGGTAGGCAGCACCGGCAGGTGCAGTCGTTCAGCCTGCTGGGCGGCACGTTCAGCGTAGGGTGCACGTTCGCGGTCCGCAGCGGTGACGGCAGCGGTACGCTCGCGCACTTCGGCCCGCCGCACCCCCGGGTGGGACTGGCGCGACTCAACGGCCGCATCCGAGGCGGCAAGTTCGGCCTCGATGGCTTCGTCGCCCTCTTCAAGCCCCTTGGCCAGGGCAACTACTTCTTCTACCTTCTGGTCCGCAAACGCCAACCAGGAGGCCACCTGCGGGTCCAGTTTCGTTTCCTTTTCAACATCGATCGGAACGTGCTGCAGCGAGGTCGAAGTAGTCACCGCCAGGTGTACCTGCCCCAGGTTTTCCTTCAATTCGCGCAGCTGGCCGAGGGCGGCACGCAGGTTTGTGCGCCACACGTTCCGGCCAGACACGATGCCGGCAGCAATCGTCCTCCCCGCCCAAGCTTTGTTCCATGCGGCTAGCGTCTGCGCATCCGGGGTCTTGCCCTTGACCAGGTCAATTGCCACAGCCTGCACCTTGGTGGCCGCGAGCGCTTCTACCGCATCGAAGGCATGCCCGTAAGTGAGCGCCACCAGCAGGCTTGCTCCGCGAACGGACAGTCGCTCGTAGGATTCAGTCAGGGCGGCAATGATGCGTTCGCGCGAGTATGCCCAGCGGTCCGAGGTCAGCGCCGGCTCGTCAAATTGCACCCAGGAGGCACCGGCGGAAACCAGGTCGTCGATCAGTGCTTCGTAGACAGAAAGTACCTCGGGCAGGCGAGCCAGAATGTCGTAGTCCTCGCCGGCTTCTTCCGACGGCTTGGATAGCAGCAGGAAGGTGACGGGGCCTACCAGAACCGGGCGGACACCCTCTCCTAGCAGCGCGGCGGCGCGGGAACGGGTAGAGCCGAGCCACTCGAATTTGGTTTCCGGCCCGATTTCAGGAACCAGGTAGTGGTAGTTCGAGTCGAACCACTTAGTCATCTCTAAGGCTGGGCGGGCGCCCTCACCGCGAGCAATGGTAAATAGTGCTTCCAACGCGGCGGTCGTGGAACTGTCGGAGGCATGCCACAGGTCCGGGCCTGCCGCCGCCAATGCCTTGCGTTCCTCGCTAAAGCGGGTCGGTACCGCACCGGTTGCCGCAATAATGTCGAGCACCTGGTCGTAGTAAGAGAAGTCTTCTGGAATGGAACCGGCCTCGGTTAGCCCCAGAGAATGGAGGCGTTCAGTGCGCGAACATCGCAGCTGATTGGCAGTTGCCACCAGCTGCACGCCACTAGTCTTGCCGGACCAAAAATCTTCTAGCACGCGCTTCAGTTCGCGGTGTACCCCGATGCGGGGGTAACCAAGGATGGAGGCGGAGGGGAAGTGCTGTTCAGTCATGGTAATCCTTAGAATTTTTCAGATAATTTTGTCGATTTAACGTAGGTTTGTCGCGATTTTGGGTGTAGTTCACCGCTGCAGGGGGACGCGCGGTGTTTTAGTTGCTGGGCGTTAGCCGATGCAGTGCTAGGTCAACAAGCTCGGTGTCGATCTCACCGCGCTTGGGCATTCGGCCGTTGCGGTAGCCTGAGGCCCGCACATATTCGACAACGTCGAGGGCGGGGCGTGGCCTGTTGAAGGTATACAGGTGCACTCCGGGCGCACCAGCGGCCAAGACCCCGTCTATTAGGTTCAAGGTAGCGCGAAGGGATTTGGCTACGCGTTCGCGCGCATCCGTGATTTGCAGGGTGCGCGATACTTCTTCGGGAACAGTAACGCCCGCAATCTTTTCGAGGGCGTTCAGGCGCTTCAGGTCTGTCAGCGGAATAATGCCGGGCACGATCGGCAGGCGGCCACCGGCAATGGTCAGCTCGCGTACCAGCGAGGCGTATTCGTCCGGGTCGTAGAAAACCTGGGTGATGGCATAGTCGGCGCCGGCTAGTTCCTTTTCCAGCAGGGCGGCAATGTCGTTGCGCCGGTATTCGCCAGAGGAGGCGGGGTATGCCGCAACGGCAATCGACACGTAGTTTTTCGGGTTGGGAGCACTGTCGGCGCCGGCCCCGTTTGGTCCCGCGCCCACGCCGTCTGGGAGCGTGTCCGCCGCAATTTCGCGAATCAGGGCAACCAGTTCGGCTGCTGAAGCCAGCCCTCCCGGTACTACTTCAAATTCGCTCTGCCCTGCTGGCGGGTCCCCGCGCAGCGCCAAGAAATCGCGGATGCCCGCGCGCAAAAGCAGGCGGATGGTCATTGCTAGTTGGCCGCGGGTGGCTCCCACGCAGGTCAAGTGCGATACCGCTGGTAGACCGGGGTGGCGGTCGAGGACGCGAGTCAGTACTCGCACGGAAGTGTCGCGGGTGTCCACTTTGGCACCGGAAGCCCCGTAAGTTACCGAAACGTAGTCGGGGGCGGCTGCAATAAGGCGGTCCACTCCGGCCCAAATGGAGGAAAGTTTCGAGGCTGAGCGCGGGGGGAACAGTTCGAAAGAAACGGTCGGATGCGCTACTTGCTGGCCTGGTTTGTAACCCTTGTAGAGGTGGGCCGTGGTCATTAGTCTCTCCCATCGAAACTGGCATTAGCACCCGCTAAAGGGTTGCTGCGGCGTCAACAAGCCAGATCTCTCGGCCGCTCTGGATGGCTATTTGACTCGTAGCTTAGAGCGCCCGCGGCGGCGTGCGCAACCGAAATTTAGAACCCTTCGCACCTCAGACGGTGTTTTTGCTGGATAATTAGCTCTTCTACACTCCTGTAAAAGTGTCCACATGGCGGTCACCTTTAGGTATTCGGGCCGAGAATGCGGCGAATCCGCTCTCGGCAATACGAATCCTAGGATTTTTTCTTCAACCTTTAAGGTTGCCTTGCTACCGTTATGCCCGTGAGCGAAGTGCAGATTATGACCCCACGTGGGAAGAAGCTGGCAGGCGATTGGGTTGCGCCAGTAGACTCTTGCGACATTTGTGTGGTGCTCGTGCACTCATTTTTGGGCGACCGCCATTCAGCCGGCTGGTTTGATTTCCTGAGCGCTGCTTACCGCGGAGCCGGATACCAAACCATGGCTTTTGATCTTTCTGGATGCGGCCAATCCGACGATGATGTGCTAACTAGCGACAACAGCGCCGAGGATATTCAGTCCGTCTGTAGCTGGCTCCTGGATAACGGGGTGAAGCAGGTTATTGTGCATGCTCACGGGTACGGGGCTACCGCCTCGCTTCGGGCCGTCCCACTGCCGGCAGCAACCATGATCCTAACTGGCCCAATTTCGGGGTCGACGCTGATGGATTGGAGCGCCGTCTTCTCTTCGGATCAGCTTGACCAACTAGAGATTGTTGGCCACACGATCATCCCCGGTTCCGAGGGCGAACGCGACCACTACCTGATTTCTAAGCAAACCCTGGCGGATCTGACCATTGTGGACACGCAAAAGCTGGCCACCGAGGTGACTTGCCCGGTGCTGCTCATTCACGACGGGACTGATCAGGACGAGGGCATGGTAGAATCTACAACTCAGCTGGCGGCCTTGTTGCCTGACGGCTCGCGGCTGGAAGTGATGCGCGAAGCAAATTTCGGAGCTGGACCTTCGGCACCCGAGTCGGGGGCGGCTGCCCTGCGCGCCAAGTGTCTTGACTGGCTTCGCCTGCACGCGCCCGCAAAGTAGGCGCTAAGCTCGTGCCATGAGCATTGTGGTAACGAACGAAATCAGTATTCATCCCGAGGACGCACAGGCCGTCGCCGCCCGCTTCAAGGCGAACGGTTCACGTATGGGGGACCTGGAAGGTTTCGAGGGCTTCGATCTGTTGCAACCCACAGATCCGGCTGATGACCGATGGCTGGTAGTGACCCGGTGGGCCAACGAGAAGTCCTACGAGGCGTGGATTCACTCCCACCACTTCAGCGCTTCGCACGGGCACAAGGCAGATGAAGAGGGCGGGCCCGCCCGCAAGGTGGCCAAGACCCCAGTGGTGCGCCACTACCAGGTGGCTCACTGCCAGGAGGGCAACTGACGTTAGGATTGTTCGGTGACTCAGAAGAAAGCAAAGCCTCATAAAGAACGGCGAGGGCGCAGGCCCGCACGTGGTTTCAAACCGTTTTCGGATCAGTTGCTTTCGGCCCGCCGGGCCTCAGTCCCAACAATTACTTACCCCGCCCAGCTGCCTGTAAGTAGCAGGCGGGACGATATTGCCAAGGCCATATCGGAAAACCAGGTTGTCATACTGTCCGGGCAGACCGGTTCGGGCAAGACAACGCAGCTGCCCAAGATCTGCTTGGAGCTGGGGCGCGGCATTACCGGAATGATTGGCCACACCCAGCCACGGCGGCTCGCTGCCCGCACGGTGGCTGAGCGCATTAGCGACGAACTAGGCACCCCGCTTGGGGAAACAGTCGGTTTCCAAGTCCGTTTTACTGACAAAGTGTCAGATAAGACCTTGATCAAATTGATGACCGACGGCATTTTGCTGGCGGAAATTCAAACTGACCCGATGCTTCGCCGCTACGACACGATCATCGTCGACGAAGCACACGAGCGCTCCCTCAATATCGACTTCATTCTGGGGTATTTGGCTCGGCTCCTGCCTGCCCGCCCGGATCTGAAGGTCATCATCACCTCGGCCACGATCGACTCGGAGCGTTTTGCCGAGGCCTTCGGCACTGACAAGCCCGCCCCCGTCCTGGACGTATCGGGCCGCACCTTCCCCGTGGAGGTGCGCTACCGCCCTCTGGAAATTGAAAACCTAGTCGAAGACGGCGGCGATATTCACGTAGAGGCCGAGCCGATCGACCAGGTGACAGGCATTATAGAGGCAGTAGACGAGCTGCTGGACGAACCGGGCGACTCGGGCCCGCGCGACATCTTGGTGTTCCTGCCAGGTGAACGCGATATTCGCGAAACGCAGGAGGCACTGGAAGATCACCTGAGGCATTTATCCGCCGGCTGCGCGGTCGAAGTGCTACCGCTATTTTCTCGCCTGTCGGCCGCCGAACAGCGCAAAATTTTCGCCCCCCACTCGCGCCGCCGAATCGTGTTGGCCACGAACGTCGCCGAGACCTCCCTTACCGTGCCGGGCATCCGCTACGTGATAGACCCGGGCCTCGCGCGCATTTCCAGGTATTCAAGTCGCACCAAGGTGCAGCGCCTGCCCATCGAACCCGTCTCGCAAGCTAGCGCCAACCAGCGTTCTGGACGATGCGGACGACTGGCGCCGGGGGTAGCCATAAGGCTGTATTCCGAGGAGGACTTCAACGCCCGCCCCGAGTTCACCGAACCCGAAATTTTGCGCACCTCCCTAGCGGCGGTGATCTTGCAGATGGCCTCGCTTGGACTGGGCAAAGTCGAGGATTTTCCGTTCATCGACCCACCCGAGCGCAAGGCAGTGCGCGACGGCACCCAGCTGCTCTACGAAGTTGGGGCCTTTACTCGCGAGGGCACGCTAACCAACATTGGTCGGCGCCTGTCTAGGCTGCCTATAGATCCGCGCCTGGGGCGGATGCTACTGGAAGCTGAACAACGCGGCTGCGCCTCAGAGGTGCTGGTCATCATTGCGGCTCTTTCCATGCAAGACATCCGCGAGCGCCCCGCCGATGCGCAAGAAGCCTCGGATGCAAAGCACCGCCGTCTGGCGGATCGCAAGAGTGACTTCATCACCTACCTGAACATGTGGCGGTATGTGCGCACCCTGTCGCGCGAATTATCTAATTCAGCTTTCCGCCGTAGCGCTCGCAAGGAGTACCTGCACTTCCTGCGCATTCGCGAGTGGCAGGACGTGGTTACCCAGCTACGACAGATGGCTCGCGATATTCACCTGAAGGTCCACAAGCTGGCCATGCCCGACCCGGCAGATCTTGCCGCGTACACCGCCGGCGCTACCCCCGCCAGCCCCGAGTTCAACGATGCGGTAGCAAAGGCGTGCGTCGAGCTGACGGCAGGCCCCACCACTACTGACGCGGACTCGATTCACCAATCCATCCTTACCGGCCTACTGTCCAACTTGGGCATGTGGGTGGCTCCCCACAAGGTGTACGAAGGCGCCCGCGGCACAAAGTTCGTACTGTGGCCTGGTTCCGGCCTTCGCGGCAGCCACCCAGAGTGGGTTATGGCAGCCGAGTTGGTGGAAACTTCCCGGTTGTTCGCGCGCACTGCCGCGGCCATCCGCCCCGAATGGATCGAGCCCGTGGCCACCCACCTTTCCCAATGTAGCTTTGGGGACCCTGTATGGTCTAAATCTGCTGGTAGCGCGGTAGTTACGGAAAAAGTAACGCTTTACGGCATGACCATTGTTGCCGACCGAAAGGTACGTTTAGCAACAGCCGCAAGACAGACTACAGACCCTGCCAAGGCACAACAGATGCTGGCACTGGCGCGGGAAATGTTTATTCGCAAAGCCCTTGTAGAGGGCGAGTGGAACAGCCGGCACCGTTTCGTGCGCGCCAACGCCAGGGTCTTAGACCGCGCCTACGAGGTGGAACGCCGCCGCCGCGAAGTGGGCCTAGTGGCCAGCGACGACGCCCTTGTTTCCTTCTTTGAAGATCGACTCCCCCTAGACGTTACCGACCAGGTCAGCTTCGACAGGTGGTGGAAGGGGGCGCGCCGGCGCCAGAGCGACTACCTAACCTACGGCATGGCAGACGTGTTGCCGCGTGGCGGGCAGGCCGACGAGACCGAGGATGCCCCCGCCCTCGACAAGAATGCCTTCCCCGACAGGTGGCAGCTGGGCGACATTGCCTTGCCACTCACCTACGTGTTTGCTCCGGGTGACCCGGCCGATGGGGTAACCCTGACGGTTCCCCTAGAGGTACTGCCCCGCCTTGAGGAACAAGAATTTCAGTGGCTAGTCCCCGGCTTCTTAGATCAGCTGTGCACCGGCATTGTGCGCTCGCTGCCCAAGGCGGTACGCCGCGAACTAGTGCCCGCCCCGGACGTGGGCGCTGCGGTGGCAAAGTGGATTCGTTCTGACGGCAAGACTTCCAAAGAAGCGGCCTCGACCTTCGCGCAGAAGCAGGCGGCCGCCCTCGACCAATCCATGGCCAGGCTGGCGTCGTGGGCAGGCATCGAGCCCAAGCCGAAGCCCCAGCCACAAAAAGACGCAAAGACCCAGCCGCAAAAAGACGCAAAGACCCAGCCGCAAGAAACCCGCATCAAAGCTGGCGAGGGCGACCTGGCCGTGGCCCTACGCGCCGGGCTGCGTGCAGTAAAGGCTGTAGACGTGCCGGCCACAGACATTGACATGGCGATCGAATCCCTGCCCGACCACCTACGCATGCGCTTCGTTGTCACGCAAAATGGGCAGCAGCTAGCAACCTCTAGGGAGCTGGTCTATCTGCAGCGCACGCTGGATACGAAAGCGTCCGCGGCGGTGCGCTCAGCGGTCTCCGGGGCGGTGGCCCGGGCGATGGCCGAGGCCGGGATGGTCGACCCGCGCGCAAAGAAGAAGGGCAAGAAGAAGCCCAAGCTGCCTGCTCCCAAGGTGGTAAAGGGGCCCAGCATCAAAGAAGAGGAAGGGCTTTCCTCCTGGCCAAGTCAGCACGCCCTCCCCGATTCGGTGGTCACCACGGGAGCAAGTATGACTGTGCGCGCCTACCCCTCGCTGGTCGACCCCTATGCTCCCGTGCGCGAAGACCTGGCTGACACCCCCGGCACCGGGGTGGGCAACACCGCTAAGGGGCAGGTAGCGCTGCGTTTGCTCGCAGAAAATTCCATCCGGGAACGCGAGCATCGCCTTGGCCTCATTCGACTTTACGTGCAGCAGCTGAGCTTGCCTACCAAGCGCATTACCACCAGGTGGCGTGGCAGCGAAGCGGCAGCCCTAGCCCAGTCTCCCTACCTCTCTACCGAGGAGATGGTGGCGGATGCGCAGTGGGCGGCGGTAGCAGCACTGCTGGACGAGGCACCGCAGGCGGGCTCCTTCTCCGAAATGCCGGGCGGCCTGCCGCGCACCAAGGACACATTCGAGCAGGTAGGCACCTGGATGCGCGACAAGTTAGAAGACCGCGTGTACCAGATCATGGGGCAGGTGGCCCGCGCCCTGGCAGCCAACGGGCGGCTGGACAAGGCGATACGCAGCGCCAACCAGCTGTCCATGCTCGATGTGCTAACCGAGGTGAAGGCCCAGCAAAACCAGCTGATATTCCCCGGATTCATCGCCCGCACCCCCACTTTCGCCCTGCCGCATTTGGACCGTTACCTGGCTGCCGCTCACAGGCGGGTAGCCCGACCGGGTGCCGACCAGCGGGCTGCTTGGCAGTTGCAGCAGGTTTCTTTCGAGGTCGAAGACGCCATCGAGGCCGCATCCTCGCTTCCGTGGGATGGCGCCCGGTGGGCCCGACTCGAGCGCGCGCAGTGGATGGTGCAGGAGCTTGCGGTGCAGGTGTACGCGCAGACGCTCGGAACCGCGGTGAAGGTGAGTCCGAAGAGAATCCGCGAATTGCTCTATTGAACCGCGCAATCTTGGCGTTGAGCCGCTTGCTCACGTAATCTTTCAGTCGTGGGATTGTTTCAGCGAATATTAGAGTTCTTTCGGGGCGGTAGTGCGCCCGAATCTGACGTGCCCGAACAGATCCCCCAGCCCGAGCAGCCGAAGCTAATCCCCGCGCGCAAAGTGCCGCCTCCTTACAGCGGCGATCCGCGCCTGCAGCAGGTAGCTCACGCGGTGCGTGAAGAAACGAAGACCGCTGCAATTTATTTGCGGCCGACCTCGGGAAAACCAACGTTAGCCGGCAATAAGTTGGGCGGCATCCCGCTGCTGGATGCGCGCGGCGTACCCCAGGGGCAAGAGGGGCCGCTAGCCTTGCTGTTGCAGCTTGACTTGGAAGAGCTCCCCAAGGTGTTGCCGTGGCTGCCTGATCGCGGCCTGTTGCAGATCTTCGTTGGCACGGACGCTGAATATGGTAGGGGACAAGCCCCGCTGATACGCCTGGCTATCAAGCCCGTTTCTATTGGAATGAACGCGCAAGAGCGCACTCGCGAGGTCTACCAGGCCGAGCTAAAGCATGCGGCTTTCGCAGCTGACGGAGAGGTCAAGGTTCGCGCCGAAGCCGGTTACGAATACATTTCTCCGTCCGAAGCAGGATTCGACGAACTGTATATTCTCCACTTCAACAAGGTATTCCCCGACACTCCCCTAACTTCCCTTACCGACCTGCGCCAATACGGAATTTACGAGGACGTGCTGAACGCCTTCCCCCTAAACACCGCTCCCCGATTGGGTGGGCGAGCCGACTGGTGCAAGGATGAACCGACCGCACGCGGAGAACACGTCCTCTTCGCCTTCGGCGGGGATCAACTGCGCACTGACACTTCGGTAGTAGATCTGCTGGGTAACGACAGGCTAGCTGCAGGGGCAATCACCGCAACAGATACAGCCTCCTTCGCAGACGCCTCTTGGTGGTGGGCGCGCCCCAATGGAAATTGATGCGGCCATTGCGCTCACTCGGCAGATCCTGGCCCAGCGCGGGTTGGACTGGCAAGTAAAAGCAGACCACGCCCACAGGCGCGCCGGAGCCTGCCACCACGCCAAGAAGACGATCACCCTGTCGCGGGTACTGTTACCGCTCTACCCCAAGGAGGCGGTCCGCAACGTCATCCTGCACGAAGTAGCCCACGCACTGGCGGGTGCCAGCGCAGGCCACGGCCCCAAATGGAAAAAGATCGCCGCCCAGTTGGGAGCCTCCCCACGCGCTAGCCTACCCGCCTCTTTGCCCACTGCTCCCGCGCCATGGATTGGCCGCTGCCCTGCCGGCCACGAAAGCCCTCGCTACCGCCGTCCCACGCGGGTGCTAAGCTGCGGCAAATGCTCCCGCCAATTTTGCGGGGACGCCATCTTGAGCTGGTATTTTCACGGCGAAAAAGTGCCCCCGGAACAGTTGGGGAGAAACTACCTAAAGCAGATGCGCACCCTCAGGAAAACCAATACTTGAAATAGGCGTAAAAATTGGCGTTGCCCGCCTGGGCACACTTATCTGAATAGTTGTGCGCTAACGCGTTGTCGTTCGGCTGGTACGGCGTGTAATTGTAGAGGGCGGCAGTGGCAGAATTTCGCAGATACACCGGAGCGGCCCCGCACTTTTTATTCACTGAAAACGGAATGTCTTGTTCGCGTCCGCTTTGGAAGGCATATTCGGCCGGATTAGCCCGATACCGATTGAACTGGCTGGCCGCCCAGTAGATCTGTTTCGAAAACCCTTTAAAGCGCGGGTCGCATTTTGCCCCATCCGGGCACGCGAATCCCATTGCCGAATCATAAGAGGTAGGTTTCAGATTCTTCTCCGAAGCCGTAATAAGGCCCTGTTCTTTTTGCAGAGTAACGAGTATTACCTGCGGGTTCAGGCGGCACGCCTCGGCGACTCGAGCAATGATCGTGGCCGCCGGAAGGTTCTTGCCGCCCTCAACGGGCCGACAATACTCCGTCCATCCCTGGCCTTCTAAGGAAAATCGTGCAGACTTTAGACACTCTATTTTTCCTCCGGGCGTGCACCTCTGCCCCGCTGACTCAATAAAACGTGCGATTGAGCGTTCATCCATGGAAAGCCAGTTCCCAAAATCTTCGTCGGAAATAATATTTCCCGCTTCAAATCCGGAATAATCCAACTTTGGCGTTGCTGCCGCAGAAACAGGCGCTACCGACTCGGGGCGATTGGCTTCACGTATAGCCGCGAGCGCGTATATGACCAAGACAACTATAAATACAACAAATAGGGCAGCAACTATGCGCCTGCGCCTGTATATTGCCTGCTTTTGGGACACGTCGCCACTTTCATTAGAAATCGTTAATATATATGCTTATCAGAAGAGGTGGCGAGCATGCCGCACAATAGTTATCCGCTATAACCACATGTGGCAAACCTACAAATAGGACTTCTTGAAGCTGCTCCACCTCGATAAAGTCATACTCGTATGTACGCGTATTGCATGCACACACCGAAACTACTATACGTAACTAAAGGGCAAAAATGTCTATGTCTGTTGATCTAGCGGCCCCCACTGGATGGGAGCACTCAAAGCGCGAAGCTACCCGCCAGGCACTCCTGGAAGGCGGCCTGCAGCTTGTAATCAAGACTGGTATCCCCGCCATGACCGTGGGAACTATTTCGGAAGCTGCCGGTTTTACCCGGGGCGCTTTCTACTACAATTTCGTAGATAAGTCGGACTTCGTATCCACTCTTATCGGCTGGTACTACCAGCACCTGCGCGTTCACACCGTAGAGGTGTGGGAGGAACTGCAGACTGTCCTCGAAGGTATCGACATGGACGCCCCCGCGCCCAAGCGTGCGGAAACTGCCCTAACTCCGTTCCTGGATGCCATTACCGGCAACCATAGGGCAATAATCGCCCAGGAAATGCGCCTATACGCCTCCCGCGACCAGCACTGCTACGAAATTCTGCAGTCTGCCGAGTTCGAATGGCAGCACGAAATTGAAGAGTACTTCCAGCGCATCATGGACGCCGTGAACATCAAGTGCACCGGTTCCCTGAAGGATCTGGCACTGCTAGCTCGCACCGCCTACACGGTCTTTGACGTCTACCCGGAGGGTTACACCGACCACTACGGCGAAACAGTAGGCGAGACGCCAACGACGCTGTCCACCATTTTCGAGCTAATGATCACTGACAAGTAGGCAATCCGCTTAGGCGTCGCAAAATTTTTGCACTAGGCTATTGACATGGAGAAGGAAAACGACCGCGAAGTTCTAACCTGGCAAGCCTTTGGCGACGGCATGCGCACGCTTGCCGAACACATCTACGAATCGGGATGGATGCCCGACCTGGTAGTGGCAGTAGCCCGTGGCGGCTTGCTCCCCGCAGGCGCCCTGTCCTACGCCCTCGGCACCAAGTCGATCGGCACCCTGAACGTAGAGTTCTACACTGACATTGCTGAAACCCTTCCCGAGCCGGTGGTTCTTCCCCCGCTCATGGACACTTCAGCACTGCGTGGCAAGAAGGTGCTGGTAGTTGACGACGTAGCAGATTCGGGTAAAACCCTGCAGCTAGTTGTCGACCTGGTGTCCAAGCATGGCGTTGTTTCTGCCGACGAAGAAGTAGTTGAAGTCTCTGAGGTTCGCAGCGCGGTCATCTACGAGAAGTCTCGCTCGATCGTCAAGCCAGATTACGTGCTGAAGAAAACCGATAAGTGGATCAATTTCCCCTGGTCCACCTTGCCGCCAGTCACTGACCCCAACAAGGTTGGGGCCTAGAGGGAACGCCTGTAGTTCGCGATCGTCGCACTGGCAACAGTGCGCACGCGAGCCCGCACGTCCTCCCTATTAGCAAGCTGAGGGTCGCTGAGCCGTCGCCGTACTAACACGGCAGCGGTATCGGCGCCCTCATTCATATATTCGGCCAAATTTTGGGGCTTTGCCGCGTGCGAGCGCACCCATTCCAAAGACACTACGCCCACGTGTTTTTCGATTGCCCGGGCAGCCTTATCTGCCAGCGCGGAAGCATCCCGGCTGATCTCTGGCATGTCCACCGGGTCCTTGCCCTGCTCCCGTTCGCGCCTGGCTTGCGGCGAGAGCCGCGCTTCCACCAGATCCACGGACACCTGCGAGTCGGTAATGATCCGCATCCTAGTGTTCGGATGCGAGCGGATCGCCCGGATGATTGCCCACAGCTCGCACTCAACGATGTCGCCCGTATACAGGTCACCGTTGCCTCCCCCAAGCGAATCAATCCACGCCCAGGCTCCCTGCGGGTTTCCTCTTCCTACCGAACCGTCCGTTGCCACTACTACTAGCGGTTTCACGAGGGCGTCCTCGAATTTTTTGCGGGTAGCCTGCGCTTTCGCCAACTCCCGCAGATGGGCCGCATTATCTCCGGCCCACTCAGCGGCCCGCGCGCGCACCTCAGCCCCCAGTTTGCGGGCAATCGGATCGGTGCCGTCGACCAGGGTAATTATTGGGAACGAATCTTCGTAAGATCTGATCTCGTCTGCCACCCGGCACGCCGAAATCCGCACGGCTGCCGGTTGTTTCCAAGCTACGACCTCGGAAAAGCGGCGAAGCACCATCATGGGCAGTTCGTCTTGCAGCGAGACGGGCTCGTCTATGCGCGCCTCGACGGCACCATCTTTTGTAGTGACGGTAATGACCAGCTCGGCGGGGCCCACAGAGGTTTGTACCGAATGTACAGCTATTAGTCGGGTCAGCCTGTTAGACGCTCTAGAGGCTGGCTGGCTCATTAGCTATAAACACCTTTCTGAAGTTAGGGCAGGCGGGGCGCCGGATCGCAGAAGGCCCAGCTACCGCAGGTGCACTCGGTAGGAGGCATCCACGTAACCGCGCTTGTTCCGCAGTTCTTGTACTTCCATAATAGTTTGCGCGTACTCGTGAGCCTTAGACCCGGCCGGCGGCAAGTATTCTACCCACCCGCTGTTGGTTAGCCGCAGCGGCACCGGGGTTGAGGTAGATGCTGGGCGGGCATTGACTGCGTACGGTTGCAGGATCTTTGCCAGTTGGATGTGAGCCGTCTGCTCCGAGACTACGGCAATCGATTCTGCCTGCGGCACTACCACAATACCCCCATCGCCCATGTCTACCTTTGGTAGTAGATCGCGCACGTGCTTTACCGGGAAGCGCCACAGCAGCGCCGAAATAAGGTTCGTCCCATTGTCTATGCGCAGGTAGCGTTCTTCCTTCTGCCCAATCACACGGATTCGCAGTTCAGGGGTGCCGTCTGGGCTAATGCGCAACGATTCAAAATTGGACCAGGCAAGATCCAATAGTTGACCCCTGGTGGATAGGTCCAGCAGGTGCCCAATCATCTTGTTTCTTGTGGTGAGCACATTCAGCTTGCCTGCCTTGCGCAGAGCCAGCCCCACCGACATGTACTTGCCAATACGAGTAATTTCAAAGAGCGGCGCCACCCCTTTTGACATGTGCTCTTCTCGGAACATAACCGTTGGCGCCGTTACTGGCAACAGCTGCGCCAAGGGGGACGTACCGAATGCATTACTCACGCTCTTATTGTTGCCTTTACGCACAGTTTTCGCATGTTGAAAGGTGCATGTTCCCTATGGCTCTACTTTTCAAGCAAAATTCTTGTCTATTTTTCCCGAGGGCGAGCACGCCGCCCCAGCCGGGCGATTATTGCTCCTAGTAGGCGCTCCTTACCGGGGCCTGAGCGGGCATAGAAAGGGGCCGGTAGGTTTCCCTACCGGCCCCTCTTCTAGCTATCTGGAGGAGACTAGCTGGCTACTTCTTAGCGGCGGCGATGCGATCGCGCAGTGCCTGCAGCTCATCGAGGAGGGGCTGCGGAACCTTGTCGCCAAACTGCTCGAAGTACTTTGCAGTATCTTCAGCCTCGGCTTCCCATGCTTCCGGATCGATGGTGTACATCTTGTCCCATTCTTCCTTGCCAAGGCCAGTGCCCTCGAGGTTGAAGTCCTCGAACTTCGGGTACAGGCCGGTGACGCCCTCGATGGCATCTACCTGGCCGGAAGCGCGGCGGACGATCCAGTCCAGGACGCGAGAGTTGTCGCCGTATCCTGGCCAAATGAAGTTGCCGTCTTCGTCCTTGCGGAACCAGTTGACCTGGTACACCTTCGGGAACTTGTCGCCCAGCTTCTGCTGCATCTCGAGCCAGTGGCCCCAGTAGTCGGCCATATTGTAGCCACAGAACGGAAGCATTGCGAACGGGTCGTGACGCAGCGAACCAGCCTTGACGTCAGTTGCCGCAGCGGTGACCTCAGAGGACACGTTTGCGCCAATGAAGACGCCGTGTGCCGGGGTGTACTGCTCTGCAACTAGCGGCACGTTGGTAGCGCGGCGGCCGCCGAACAGGATTGCGTCGATTGGGACACCCTGAGGTGCTTCCCAGTCGGGGCAAATGATCGGGCACTGCGAAGCAGGCACGGTGAAACGGGAGTTCGGGTGTGCGGCCTTCTTGCCAGCCTTTGCGTCCTCGGGCGTGTAGTCGTTGCCCTGCCAGTCGATCAGGTGATCGGGCAGTTCAGTGTCAATGCCCTCCCACCAGACATCGCCATCGTCGGTCAGTGCGACGTTGGTGAAGATCGAGTTGGCGCGAGCGGTGTCCATTGCCATCGGGTTGGTCTTGTAAGAAGTACCGGGGGCAACACCGAAGAAGCCGGCCTCGGGGTTGATGGCGTACAGGCGGCCATCCGGGCCCGGACGCATCCACGCGATGTCGTCGCCAACGGTTTCTACCTTGTAGCCCTCGATGGTGGGCTGCAGCATTGCCAGGTTGGTCTTGCCACATGCCGACGGGAACGCGGCGGTGACGTGGTACTGGTTGCCAGTTGCCTCTTCAGTCAGGCGCAGAACCAGCATGTGCTCTGCCATCCAGCCGTCTCGGCGGCCCATGGTCGACGCAATACGCAGAGCGAAGCACTTCTTGCCCAGCAGTGCGTTTCCGCCGTAACCGGAACCGTAGGACCAAATCTCGTTGGCTTCGGGGAAGTGAGTAATGTACTTCTCGTCATTACATGGCCAAGCAGTGTCTTCCTGGCCCTCTTCCAGAGGAGCACCAACGGAGTGAACTGCGGGAACCCACGGCTTGCCTTCGGCAATCAGATCCAGCGCCTTGGCGCCCATGCGGGTCATGATGCGCATCGAGCAGACTACGTAAGGCGAGTCAGTAATTTCGATGCCAAGCTGAGAGATTGGGCCGCCGAGCGGGCCCATCGAGAAGGGAACCACGTACATGGTGCGGCCCTTCATAGCCCCACGGAAGACACCCTTTTCACCAATCAGGGTTTCCTTCATTTCCTTCGGATCTGCCCAGTGGTTGGTGGGGCCAGCGTCCTCTTCCTTTTCGGAGCAGATAAAGGTGCGCGACTCGACGCGAGCCACGTCGGAGGGCAGCGAACGAGCGAGGAAACAGTTCGGGCGCTTTTCCTCATTGAGCTTGGTGAGCATCCCGGTCTTCACCATCATCGAGGTTAGGCGATCCCATTCTTCCTGGGAACCGTCAGAGAACTCGACAGATTCCGGTGTGGTGATTTCGGCAATCTTTGCAACCCACTGCACTACTTCTTCGGGTGCATTAGCCGGAGCAGCGGCCTGGATGTCCTTTGCGGTAACGGTCATAACTTTGTTCAGCCTCCTGAGCCTTGAAAGGGGCGTCAGCCTCAACGCCCGATGACATGTTCTATCTTTGCAGACGAAAATAACTTTTGCACCGGGCAGAAGTCCCTGATTTTTCTAACGCATCAAAAACTTGCCAACGCCCTTGCATAAACCTCATTGCGCAGGGAAGGGAGAGTTCGCGACCAGCGTTTGCAAAGGTGCAGGCCACAATGTGTTCCACGGCATTGTTCTGCATCACAGGAACATTCTGGATAGTTTAAAATTGTCGCTAAAGGCGAAATTTTAGTAGCAAAAATATTCCACTAAATGAACGGAGTTGCCATGCCCAAGAACCCAGAAAAGAACCCTACAGGGGACTTTGGTGCCCCAGTAGTGTCCGAGGAGCACTCGCTGACCGTGGGCCCGGACGGTCCAATCGTGTTGCACGACGTTCACCTGGTGGAGTCGCTAGCTCACTTCAACCGCGAGAACGTTCCGGAGCGGCGCCCTCACGCTAAAGGGTCAGGGGCGTTTGGCGTTTTCGAGGTAACCGAGGACATTTCGAAGTACACTCACGCAGATTTTCTACAAAAGGGTAAGAAAACTCCGATGCTTGCTCGCTTCTCTACTGTAGCTGGCGAAATGGGATCGCCAGATACGTGGCGTGACGTGCGCGGATTCTCGCTTAAATTCTACACGCAAGAGGGTAACTTCGACATGGTGGGAAACAATACGCCTACATTCTTCATGCGCGACCCACTGAAGTTCCCTCACTTCATCCGATCACAAAAGCGCCTGCCCGACAGGGGCTTGCGCGACAACAACATGCAGTGGGATTTCTGGTCCCTGTCCCCCGAGAGCGCCCATCAGGTGTCCTACCTTATGGGGCCACGCGGCATTCCGAAGTCCTACCGGCACATGAACGGCTACTCTTCCCACACCTACTCGCTGATCAATTCCGAGGGCGAACTGTTCTGGGTGCGCTGGCACTTCCACACCGAGCAGGGCGTGCAGAACTTGACCAACGACGAGGCCGAAAAGTTGGCCGGATCCGACCCCGACTTCCACAGGCAGGACCTATTCGAGGCCATTGACCGGGGCGAATACCCATCGTGGCGCGTGGACTTCCAGATCATGCCTTACGAGGAGGCGAAGACCTACCGCTTCAATCCCTTCGATCTGACGAAGACTATTTCTAAGAAGGATTACCCACTAATCCCGGTTGGCAAGTTCACGCTGAACCAGAACCCGACCAACTTCTTCACCCAGATCGAGCAGGCAGCATTTGCGCCCTCGAACATTGTTCCGGGCACGGGCCTATCCCCAGACAAGATGCTGCTGGGACGCGCATTCGCCTACGCGGACGCCCAACGTAACCGCATTGGCACTAACTACGCACAGCTGCCAGTAAACCGCCCTGTGGTAGACACGAACGCCTACACTTTCGACGGGCAGATGGCATTCGAGGACTCCGGGGATGCTCCGGTATACGCCCCCAATTCGTACGGTCGCGACTGGGGGCAGGCTGGAGGCGTAGACGAGGCCTCTTGGCAGAGCGATGGAGAACTGGTCCGCAGCGCCGCCACCTTGCATTCCGAGGACGACGACTTCAGCCAGGCTCACGATTTGGTGCGTAACATTTACACCGACCAGGAGCGCGCTGACTTGGTAGACACTGTAGTCGGCATGCTGAACGAAGGGCAGGGCAAGGAGCCCGTCCTCACTAACGTGATCAAGTACTGGAAGAACATTGACCAGGAAGTGGGCGCCGCCATCGAGAAGGGCTTGCGCGCCTAGTTCCTTCCCTGCGCACTGGACGGGTAGATACAGTGCACATTTGCCCCTGGGGTGCGGCAGAAGCCGCACCCCAGGGGAAATCCCTTCTAAACGACGATTATTTGTAGGGCAGCGAACCATGCCCGGGATGCGGCTATTCAGGTTTTCGAGGCCACCCAAAAGGCAAGCACTTGACAGTTACTATTTAAGTCCGTATGTTTTATAGCAAGTACTTGATAGTCAAGTGCTTGCCATTTATAGGAGTTCGCATGGTAAACAAAAACAATAGCTCGCCAGAACGTCACTGCCCTGACGTTAACGGCGACAGGAACGACCAGCCCCCCTTCCCCGGATCGGACGAGGAAGATCTGCGCGGTCAGGTAGCTGCAAAGCTCCGCTACATTTCTATGTGGCAGATGCACAAGCGCCGCGGGCGCGGCAGCGGACGCGCTCCTTGGGCTGATCCAAGACACGGTCAGGGCCGCGTCTTGGCCCTTCTGGCAATGAAGGAGACAATGACTCAGAAGGAGCTCACCTACCTGCTAGGAATGTCCAGACAAGGTGCCGCCGAGCTAATCTCGAAGCTGGAATCGAAAGGACTGCTAAAACGCACCCCCTCAGAATCTGATCGGCGCGCAATGGACATATCGTTGACAGAAGAGGGCGCAAAAGCTAGGCAGGAACAAAAAGAGCAGCCTTCTTGCGAAGAACAGATCTTCGACGTGCTGACCGAAGAGGAACTGGCTGACCTAGTTTCCTATCTGGAACGGATTACGCAGAAGATAGAAGATTTAGACCCCAAGTTCGCTAAGCGTGTGCGGTGCGCTCGCACCGATTTCGAGCGCGGCCACGGCCGCTTCGGCCACCCACACATGGGAACTCGCGGTTTTGATGGCCCACATGAGGGGCCGCTAGGCTTCGGCCGCCCAGGCTTTCGGAAGCACCACTGCCGCATGCGACACTGGCACTAAACAAAGTGGGCTCCCCCGTTTGGTCGGGACGTAGACATAAATATTGGCCCTCGACAGGAGCTTTTACCTGTCGAGGGCCAATATTTTCAGTTACCGGAACCGACTATTCCGCGTTTTCGTTCATCCCAGCGTTGATGTGGCGCCCAATCCACGGAGTCAGGCATGCCAGGATCAGGGTGAAGACCAAGGAAACAATGCCGGTGCCAACGAACACGGTGGTGTTCGACAGATTGCCGGTATGCTGCAGTACCTGGGCGGTGATTGCCTGGCCCGAGGCCGAAGATAGGAACCACAGTGCCATCGCCTGGCTCTTGAATGCCCTAGGTGCCAGCAATGTGGTGGCTGCTAGCCCCACAGGCGACAGACACAGCTCGCCAACCGTCTGGATTACGTAGGTGAAGGCGAGTACCCACCAGGGCGATTTTCCGCCGGAATAGACGCTGGCCCATGCACCCAACCAGATGAAGGACAAGGAGGCGAGCGCCAAACCGATCGTGAATTTCACGGCGGTGGGGACGCGGCTACCTACCCTGGTCCAAAGGGCTGCGAACAGGGGCGATAGCAGCACGATGAACATCGGGTTGATGGACTGGTACCACTCGGGGTTGATGGTGATGCCGGCTACTGCCAGGTTGGTGTCGTCTTTGGCGAATGCGGCCATCGAGGACGCAGCCTGTTCGAAGATCATCCAGAACAGCATTGCAGCTACGAACAGTGGGATGAAGGCGGACAGTCGCGAGCGCTCCTCGACAGTAACCTTCTTGGAGCGGAACATCACTACGAAGTAGCAGATAGGTGCGGCCAGAGCCAACAGCGTTAACGAGTCTATCGCATTGACCAACCAGTCTTTGCCGGTCACCAGGTGTACCAGGATCAGTACCAGGGCCAGGCCAGCAATAATGCCTACTACCAGTACCCACATGCGGGAACGTTCACTCTGCGATAGCGGGTTGGGAACGTCATCGACGCTGGGGTTCAGGTACTTGCGTCCCTGAATGTAGAAGACGAGGGCTATGCCCATGCCTACTGCGGCCACCGAGAAGCCTGCGTGGTAGCCACCCCAGTTGCGGGCGGCAGCAACAATGAACGAGGAGATAAAAGAGCCAATGTTGATGCCCATGTAGAAGATCGAGAAGCCGGCCTCACGCTTAGGATCGTCGTCGCGGTACAGGTTTCCGACCATTGCCGAAATGTTCGGCTTTAGCAAGCCGGTGCCCAGGGCCACCAGGATGATGCCTATATAGGACATAGTGGCAATTGGGATGGCCAGGCAGATGTGGCCGCCGATAATGACTAGTCCGCCGTACAGGGTGGACCGTCGCGGCCCCCACACGCGGTCTGCGAACCAACCGCCCAGGACGGACAGTAGGAACACCGAAGCTGAATAGATCTGTGCCAGCGACTGGCCGATCGCGTCGTCAAGGGCCAGCCCACCGTTCGCCAGCGTGTCTACCAGGTAGTAGAGCAGTATGGCTCGCATCGAGTAGTAGCTGAACCGCTCAAATGCTTCGGTGGTAAATAGTGGCATCAGCCCTAGGGGATGCCCGAAAAATCGTTTGCCTGGGGGATTCCACTGTGACTCGGCGACGTTCGCCATGTTACCTCCGCGATTGGGAACAATTTCAGATTTGCCTTACTATACCCACATTTTGGCCATATCTGTACTTTATATTCCGTTGAAAGAGGCTATTTCTATGCAAAACTTTCTTTAAGCTTAGTTAGCATTAGTCACAATTTACCTTTATTTATTGTCACAGTCCGCACGCGGCACTAACCTCGGCACGGACCCGTTCTAGCCGTTGTTTTGCGGCTAAATAGGGCACTTCGTCACCTGCGGGCAACACTACTTCTAGGTAGCACTTGAGCTTAGGTTCGGTTCCCGAGGGGCGGATCACTACCCGGTCGTTTGCTTCAGTTTGCAAAACTAGGACATTTGCGGGCGGCAGCGTGTCAGTACCGTTCGAAAGATCCTCGATCTTACTTATTGCTGCTCCGGCGAGGGCGGTGGGCGGATTTTGGCGGAGGCGCTCCATTGCCCGCTCAATTTCTGGGAGCGAGTCTACGCGGAAGGTCAGCGGTGCGGTTTGGTACAGGCCGAAGCGACGGGCCAGCTCGTCGAGCGCATCTTGCAAAGTATTGCCCGCTTTTTTCTGTTTGGCAGCGAGCTTGGCAATGGCTACCGCTGCGGCAATTCCGTCCTTGTCGCGCACTAGGGCAGGTGCCGGGCAGTGGCCGATGGCTTCTTCGTAACCGTAGAGCAGGTTTGGGGTACGAGCTATCCATTTGAAGCCGGTCAGAGTCTGCACAAAGTCCAGCCCGTTAGCACGCGCTATCTCTCCGAGTAGGCGCGAAGACACGATCGAAGTTGCCAGGGTACCGCTGCCTCCTTGCGCCGCAACGGCGTTTCCCAACAGGGCTCCAGTCTCGTCCCCTGATAGTTGTTTAAACCCCTGGCCAGCGGGTATTGCGACGGCGCAGCGATCCGCATCCGGATCTACCGCTATGACTAGGTCGGCGCCAACCTGGGTTGCGGTTTCGAATGCCAGGTCGAGCGCCCCGACCTCTTCCGGATTGGGGAAGGCGACGGTCGGAAAGTCAGGATCGGGATCCGCCTGCGCAGCCACCAGGGTTACGTCAGCGAAGCCAGCCCGCTGCAGCGCCTTTCGGCACAGGGGGCCGCCCACCCCGTGCATGGGGGTAAGCACGATTTTTAAATCCTGCTGCGGGGAAGGAGCCACCACCGCTCGTAGGTATTCTTCGGCCACGTCCACGGCCACTATCCCCTGCCGCGAGCGCGGCACTTGGTTTGCAGGCTTGGCGGCAACGATGGCCTCCGCGATCTGAGCGTCGGCGGGCGAGATGATCTGCACCCCCTGAGCTGGACCGGTGGCGATTCGGCCACCAAGGTAGACCTTGTAGCCGTTGTCGCGAGCAGGATTGTGGGAGGCGGTCACCATGATTCCCGCGTCGGCACCCAACTTCCGCACGGCGAAGGCGGTGATGGGAGTGGGTTGTGCGGGGGCCAGCTTGAGCGCTTCGCCGCCGGCCGCGCTAACGACCTCGGCAGCTGCTGAGGCAAGTTGGGCAGAGCCGTAGCGCGCATCGCACCCAATTACCACCCTGGGGGTTGCAACTTTGCTGTTCAGCCAGGACATCAGCCCCGCGGTAGCGCGCACCACTACCGCTTCGTTCATGCGCGACTCGCCGGGGCCGAGGGCGCCGCGCAGCCCCGCCGTGCCAAATTGCAAAGGCCCAGAAAATGCGTCCTTCAACTGGCCTTTCGCATCTTTGTCACCAGCCTGGGCGGCCTCTATGAGCCGGAGTAGTTCTTCCTTGGTGGCCGGGTCGGGATCTGCCTGTGCCCACTGTTTTGCCCTGGCTAGTAGCTGCATTAGTCCGCCATTTCCTGCAGGATTTTTGCCGACGCCGATAGACCTAGGCGGGTGGCTCCTGCAGCCACCATTTTCTGTGCCGCTTCGGCCGTGCGAATGCCGCCCGATGCTTTCACCCCGGCCTTGCCGGCCACAGTCTTTGCCATCAGCGCCACGGCGTGTTCGCTAGCACCTCCGGCTGGGTGGAATCCGGTAGAAGTTTTTACGAAATCAGCGCCAGCGGCTACAGCGGCCTCACAGACGGCCACAATCTGCTCGTCGGTTAGGGCTGCTGATTCTATGATCACTTTCAACACCGCGGCGGGGATAGCAGCGCGCACCTGCGCAATTTCGTCCTCGATCTGGGCGTAATTACCTGCCTTGGCGTTGCCCACGTTGATCACCATGTCAACTTCTTCGGCACCATCGCTGACAGCCTGTGCCGCCTCTGCAGCCTTGATCTGCGGCTTTACAGCCCCTGAGGGGAAGCCGCAGACGGTGGCCACGTGCACGCCCTCGGGAACAGAAAGTGGTAGAGCCGAGGGCGAAACGCACACGGAATAGGTGCCCAGCCGGGCGGCCTCCTTGCCTAGAGCCTCAAAGTCCGCGGGGGTTGCTTCAGGCTTCAGCAAGGTGTGATCGATCATGCGAGCTAATTCCGAACGTTTCACTTTTCCTCCTGTAGGGTCCGGCGCTGCCGGTTCCGCTTTTCAATTCGAGCCATGTTTGTATCGGCAACCACATAGATGATGGCACCGACCAGGGCTATCGCAGCCAGGATAAACATGACCGCCGCGTATCCGCCCGTGCCCCCGAGCACCCCGGGAAGCTCCAGGTGCAGGTCGGCCAGCTTCGCGCTGTAGGCAATGCCCAACGGAATCGCAATGTTCACAGTCAAGTTATAGAAACCAACGGCAATGCCAGATTGTTCGCCGGGAATCTTTGCTAGCGCAGACGACAGTAGCGGGGCATACATAAGGGCGTAGCCGCACGCGAACAGCAGCGAGGCCACGACGAACACTGCCGGGGAAGCCTTCATGAAGAAGCCCATGAGCAGCAGCGCAATCACAATAGAGGCGGCCGCAGTGTAGATTGCTTTGCGGGTAGACAGCAGTTGGCCGATCTTACCGGAAGCCACTCCAACCAAGATGGCGCCGACATAACCGGGCGCTAGCAGCAGGGACGCACCCGCAGCCTTGTAACCGTGTACCTGCTGCGCAACGGCGGGGAACAACACGATGAAGCCGAGCTGTACCGAGTAGACGATGAACACAAACACCAGCGCCCAGATATAACGCCCGTTCCGGAAGAAGCGGGGGTGCACTAGCGCCGCGGGCGACTTGGCTACGTGCACGGCAAATAGGACGATGCCTAAAAGGGTTGGCGCCAGCCAGACAATCTTAAATTCCTGCATGAACATGATCAGCGAGGAGGCGAAGATGGCGATCAGCGCCAGTCCGATCCAGTCCACCTTGCCGGTTTGTAGTTCTTCGTCCGCGGGGACGGTACGCAAAATAATTGGAATGGCGAACACCAGGATCAGCGGGATTGCGAACATGGCAGTCCAGGACACGTAGGTGGCCATGAAACCGCTGGCCAACGCCCCGAAGAGGGTGGATGCCTGGAAGGCAGCCGTCGAAAAACCAAGATAGGTTTTCTGCTGGGCCTCACTCAGCTGCTTCGTCACGTAAATGACGTACAGTGTTTCCGCCGCAGCCAGCCCCGCAGTTTGGACGATGCGTCCTAGCAGCACGAGCGGCCACGAAGCCTGCCCTAAGAAGCCCAGGAGGGATCCTACGATAGCCAACGTAATGCCCGCCAACATCAGGGTGCGGACGGGCACGAAGTCTGACAGCGCCGCGTAGACAACCGCCCCGATGCCGATCAGAATGCCCGCCAAGGATGCTTGCAGTGACACCTGGTTCAGACTCAGGTGCAGCGCCTGCCCCATCGAGGAAGTCATGAACTTGAAGCCATTGTCAATGATCAGGCTGAACACGAACGTGAACAGCATGATCGGGACCGCAGCCTCCGGTGAGGGCGACCTCTTTAGTTTTGCGCTCTTAGCTGCGGCAGTCACTTCTGGGCCTCCTTGGCTGCTACGGGCAGGGTCAGTTCGATCATCTTAGTGAAGGCCTCCTGGCGTTCCTGGGCACTGGTGTGCGCGCCCGTGACTATGTTGTCCGAGACGGTAAATATACCGAGGGCGTTAGCTCCGGCCTCGGCGGCTACCGAATACAGGCCGGCAGATTCCATTTCCACGGCGAGTACGCCCATCTTCGCCCACCGCTCATTCACGGTTTGGTCGAAGTTGTAGAACACGTCCGAGGACAAGATATTACCTACGTGAATCGGGGTGTCTTGGCGCAGCGACTCCTGGTATACGCCCTCGAGCAAATCCCAGGAAGCGGTGGGAGCATAGGTTCCCGGCAGGTTGAACTGGTTGATGAAATTTGAATCAGTCGAAGCTGAGGACGCCACCACCACATCGTATAAGTCCAGGTCGGGCTGTAAAGCGCCACAAGAACCTACCCGGATAACATTGCGCACCCCAAAGAAGTGAATCAGTTCGTGGGCATATAGGCTGATGGAGGGGATCCCCATGCCAGAGCCCATCACGGAAACCTGAGTCCCCTCATACGTGCCGGTAAAGCCCAGCATCCCGCGCACCGAGTTGAATTGGACTACGTCACGCAAATAGGTTTCGGCAATAAATTTTGCGCGCAGGGGGTCTCCTGGCATTAGTACCGTGTTCGCTATTGGTCCTGTGGGGTTGATGTGCGGGGTCTGCTGCATAACGATGTACTTCCGAATCGGAGTTATTGCGCCCAAAACTTAGGCTTTCGGTCCGCTTAGAAGACTAAACACTTTCGGCTGCCTTTACACCTTTCCCAGGTAGAGCCACTTTTCTTTGCCTGCCTGGTGCCGACACAAAGTGGGCGCAGGCGAACCCGTGCGCGCCAATTCCATTACCCGCAGGCGCGGAAAATGTGGAACGCTTAGAGCATGAGAACTGCTTCCGCCCGTCGTCGCTTCGGCCTACTCGCGCTATTACTGTGCCTTTGTGCCGTTGTTCTGAGTGGGTGCGAAGCGGATACTTCACTGCATATCTATCCGGATCAGACATACACGATGCACTCCACGCTGGCAGTGCCTGTCGAGGCCGGTAGTCAGCTGACGTGCACTTCGCTAAAGAACCTGCTGCTGCAAGCGGGCGGACAAGGGCAGACGCGCGTGGAAGACAAATCCACCAAACAAGAGATCAACTGCGTCATCGACTTCACCAAGCCGCAGCCGATCGCTAACTCTGGTTCGCCTTTCGTAACCATCAAGCACTACAGCGGCCGCTACCGCGTGTCCTTGCCGGGGGACCCTTCTTACTCCAGCATTGTCGAGGGCGCGCAATTCAAGTTCTCGATCACCTTCCCCGGGCCGGTCACCGACATTTCCGGTTCCTACGGGGCCAAGGCAGACGGCAACACCGTGACCTGGACTAACCCGCGCGTACTTAATACCGGTTTCGCTGTTGAAGGGCGCGACAATGCCGGCTTTTCGCTGTCGCAGGTAGTCATCTGGGCCCTAACCGCGCTTGTGTTACTTTCCGCTCTAGGCACTTCAAGAGCACTTGGCAGGCCCGATTCCTTTAAGAATATTCAGCAGCGGTGGCGCGCATTTTGGATTCCTACCAGACCTAAGATCATCGCCGCCCTCGACAAAGCGAAGGAACTATTGCGCCAAAGTGGCACTAAAGGCAGGCAGGGCGCAACAAAGGTCGGCCGTTCCATGGGGAGAGGCGTGAAGAGGGCGGGCTCTACGACCGCTAAGGCAACTAGAAAAGCCTTCACTTCTACCAGTAAGTTCGCGAAGAAGACGGCGGAGCGCGCTAGCTCGGCAATGAAGAACAAGAAAAAGTAGCCGCAAAGGAAAACTAAGAGGAGATCCCTTTTTAGGCTTTACAACCTCCGCACCCAAAGGGCTACACTGGAATGGTCGACGCGCGTCGAGAAGGCGTACGACACCCCGTCCCGATTAACAAAGGAGTTACGCGGAGATGAAGACAAAAGCGCTCTCACTTGGCGCTTTGGCCGCTTGCGCTGCACTAGCACTTACAGCGTGCGGCGGCAATACGGTAAGTGAAGAAGACATCAAATCAGGAAAGATCGAAGGCCGAGGCCCCATCACATACGTGCAGGGCAAAGACAACTCCGGCAAACTAGCACCGATGCTCGAGGACTGGAATAAGGCCCACCCCAAAGAGCGCGTGACCATGATTGAACTATCCTCCGAAGCGGACCAGCAACGCAATTCGATGGTGCAAAACGCGCAGACCAAGTCCGATTCGTTCTGTGTACTATCTCTAGACAACGTGTGGATGGCGGAATTTGCTGCCTACCGATGGATTCTGCCGCTACCCGAAAACCAATTCCCTAAGGAAAAGATCCTTCCTCCGGTGTGGCAGACCGGCATGTACCGCGGTCAGCTCTTCGCTATGCCGCACGGCTCCGATGGCGGCATCTTGTTCTACCGCAAAGACCTTCTGCAAAAGGCGGGCATTACCAAAGCCCCCAAGACCTGGGATGACATGAAGAAAGGCTGCAATGCAGTCCGGGCTCTTCCGGGCCACAAAGACATTGGCTGCTACGCCGGCCAATTCGCCAAATACGAAGGCCTAACCGTAAATGCGGACGAAGCCATTCACGCCTTCGGCGGCCAGACGGTTGACAAGGACGGCAAAGTCAAGGTCAACTCCCCCGAAGCGAAGAAGGGGCTAAAAGTTATCGCCGACGGTTTCAAGAGCGGCTTCATCCCCAAAGAATCACTAACTTACAAGGAAGAAGAAGGCCGCAACGCCTTTGAATCAGAGCGCGTCCTGTACTACCGCAACTGGCCGTACCAATACGCCCTCAGCAAGGAAAAACTGGGCGACAAGATGGGCGTTGCCCCCATGCCTGGCTTTACCGCAGACAAGCCCGAGGGCGGCACCTCCTCTCTAGGCGGGCACAACGCGGCTATCTCTTCCTACTGCAAGAACAGGGCCACTGCCCTGGACTTCATCAAGTGGTACACCTCGGAGCCCATCCAGAAGCGGCTCCTAACCGAAACCACTTTGGCTCCTATCTACACCTCGCTCTACGACGACCCGAGCCTGATCAAACAATTCCCCTACCTGCCGTCACTGAAGAAATCCATCGAGAGCGCAGTGCCCCGCCCGCAGGTTTACAACTACGGGGATGTTTCCACCACCATTCAGGACGCCGTATTCCCGGTGCTGAAAGGTGAAACCGAAACGGGTCCGGCCCTGGACGGGTTGGCAAAGAAGCTAACCAAAATGACCTCGGGGAAGTAAAGGAAACTGCCATGGCAAAATCTAAATCACTGGCATTGACCGATTCGGGGAAGGCGCAGGCGAAACTAGCCGGATGGCTGGTTTCCCCCACCATCATCGTCATTGCCATCGTCATCTTGTTCCCCACCATTTCCGCCCTCTACCAATCCCTGTGGGGCTTTCGCGGCATTGACCCATCCACGGGCTTCGTCCGCGACAGCGAACCGTTCGTCGGCTTGGAAAACTATGTCAACATCTTCCGCGGCGACACCGGCTCCCGCTTCTGGAACGCTTTCTGGAACACCACTTTCTTCGCCACTGTCACGGTAGCGATCGAAACCGTGTTGGGTGTGGCAATGGCCTTGATCATGCACAAGGCCATGAAGGGACGCGGCCTAGTGCGAGCCGCAATCTTGGTCCCCTGGGCCATTCCTACCGCTGTTTCCGCAGTGCTGTGGAAGTGGATCTTTGACGCGCACGGCGCCGCAAACGCCCTGTTCAACACGCAAATCCTGTGGGCAACTTCGGACTGGCCGGCAAAGTTTGCGATCAT
This sequence comes from Winkia sp. C0117E2, assembly GCF_056590455.1. NCBI lineage: Bacteria > Bacillati > Actinomycetota > Actinomycetes > Actinomycetales > Actinomycetaceae > Winkia > Winkia sp. C0117E2. The sequence continues at coordinate 94,211 of NZ_JBWPWD010000005.1, forward strand.
CATCGCTGACACCTGGAAGACAGCACCCTTCATCGGGCTGCTAACACTTGCGGGTCTTCAGGTCATCCCCGACGACGTCTACGAGGCCGCCAAGATTGACGGTGCGAGTGCCTGGCGCAGGTTCATGACCATTACGCTGCCGCTAGTGAAACCCGCCCTCGTAGTAGCGGTACTGTTCCGCATGCTCGACGCGCTGCGCATGTTCGACCTTCCCTACATTCTGATCGGTCCGCGCAAAGCTTCGGTAGAAACCCTGTCGATGCTGGTGCAAGACGACGCCTCAAACCTGCGCTACGGCAGTGCAGCGGCCTACGCAGTTGTGCTGTTCATCTACGTATTCATGATCGCCTTCGCCTTCGTCAAGGTACTGGGCGCAGAGCTGGTAGACGAACCAAACTCCGGTTCCAAACTGCGACTATCGCAATTCTTCAAGAGGTCGAAAAAGTCAATCACATCAACCAGGCCAGCCGAAATTAGCGCGGCCCAAAAGGGTAGCAGCGTTACCAGAGTTGCCAACGCTTCTGGGAAGGAGCAGACCCGATGAAGGACTCAAAGCTAAAAGTGGGACTGTCCAACACGTCCTCGTGGATAGGGATCGCCACCATAGTCATCTTCTGTCTGGCGCCCTTCTACTGGATGATCGTCTCGTCGCTTCGCCCCACTAAAGACATCTTCGACACGACCCTGTGGCCGAAGACGCTAAGCATGGAAAACTACACGCAGGTGTTCGACCCGTCGCGCCAATTCGGCAGGTCGCTGCTGAACTCGGTGCTAGTGGCAGGTCTAACCACCGTGCTAGCCCTAATCATCGCGACCGTCACCGCATACGCCCTGGCGCGACTGGAATTTCCTGGAAAATCAATCATCTTGACAATTGTGATCGCCACCTCGATGTTCCCACTAGTGGCAATCGTTGTGCCGCTGCTAAAACTGTTCACCGCATGGGGATGGATCAACACCTACCAGGCTATGATCCTGCCCGACCTATCCTTCGCTTTGCCTCTGGCAGTGTGGAATCTGACCAGCTTCTTCAAGCAGATGCCACGCGAACTAGAGCAGGCCGCAATGGTAGACGGGTGCACCCCCGGGCAGGCATTCCGCAGAGTCATCCTGCCCATTGCCGCCCCAGGCGTGTTCACCACCGCGATCATCGTATTCATCAACACCTGGAATGAATTCCTGATCGCCGTTACGATGATCAACAAGCCCGAGATGCAAACAGCCCCCGTGGCTATCTCTAAATTTGGCGGGGTCAGCGGTTTTGAGACCCCGTTCGGATCACAGATGGCGGCAGGCGTGATAGTCACTATCCCGCTAGTGATCCTTGTACTGCTATTCCAACGCCGAATCGTAGCCGGCCTAGCCGCCGGTGGCGTCAAACAATAGAACCTAGGAGGGGGAATCTTGACCGATACCACTATGCGCCCGGACATGGATCAGTGGTGGCGCAGCGCAGTAATCTACCAGGTCTACCCACGATCCTTCGCGGACTCGGGGGCAGACGGCCTGGGGGATCTGCCTGGCATCATTTCGAAGCTAGACTACCTGGCCAAACTGGGGGTAGATGCGATCTGGGTATCGCCGTTTTACCCCTCGCCGCAGGCAGATGCTGGCTACGACGTTGCGGACTACTTCGACATCAACCCGGACTATGGCACCCTGGCCGACTACGACAAGTTGGTCTCTCGCGCCCACGCCCTGGGCATAAAGGTGATCATCGACGTGGTGCCGAACCATTCGTCCTCGGACCATAAGTGGTTCAAGGAGGCACTAGCTGCCGGGCCGAACTCGCCCGAACGCGACCGCTACATCTTCCGTTACAGCGAAGACGGGGCTCCCAACAACTGGGGTTCCATGTTTGGCGGACCCGCCTGGTCCAAGGTGGACCTGCGCACCGGCAAGGAAGAGGACCGCGGCTGGTGGTACCTGCACCTGTTCGATCCGGAACAGCCGGACTTCAACTGGAAGAACCCGCAGGTACACGAACTATTTAGGAACTACCTCCGGTTCTGGTGCGAAAAGGGTACCGACGGTTTCCGCGTCGACGTGGCCCACGGCCTCGTAAAGGCCGAAGGACTGCCCGACGACACGATCGGACCGGATCGCTGGAATCCGGAAAAAACTAGCGGCAAGAACGTGGAACCCTACTACGACCAGGACGGGGTCCACGAGATCTACCGCGAGTGGCGCAAGGTATTGGACGAATTCGGCCGCGACCGCATGCTGGTGGCCGAAGCGTGGGTGGACCCACTGTCGCGTACCGCTAAGTACGTGCGCGAAGACGAAATGAGCCAGGCATTCAACTTCGCCTACCTGAAGGCTCCGTGGCAGGCGGCAGAACTGCGGCAGGTCATCGACACCACCCGCACCGAATTTGGCAAGGTCGGCGCGCCCGTCACCTGGGTACTGTCCAACCATGACGTAGTCCGGCACGCGACCAGGCTGGGCTACGAGGCGGGCTACGACACCGAGTCGGGCATCAGCGCCTCGGATCCGCAGCCGGATCGCGAACTAGGCCTCCGCCGCGCGCTCGCGGCCACCACGTTCATGATGGGCCTGCCCGGCGGCGCCTACATCTACCAGGGTGAAGAACTGGGTCTTCCCGAGCACACCACCCTGGATGACGATGCCCGCCAGGATCCCACCTGGTTCCGTACCGGCAAGCGCGTTCCCGGCCGCGACGGCTGCCGCATCCCGCTGCCGTGGGTTCACGACGCCAAGAACTACGGTTTCGGCACCGGCACCCCGTGGTTGCCGCAGCCGGAATTGTGGGCAGAGTTGGCAGCCGACCTGCAGGAGCAGGATTCGGCCTCGCCGCTGGCGCACTACCGTCACCTCCTGTCCCAGCGCAGGGCATTTTCCATGGGCACGGGCGACCTGCAGTGGGTCGACTCGCCTAAGGACGTGCTGGCCTTTACCAACGGGCAGGTACTAGTGGCACTGAACCTGGGAGAGGACGCCGCCCTTGACATCGAGGGCGAAGCAGTGGTGGCCACCAAGGGCGCCACTGTCGAAGACGGCAAGGTACACCTGGAGCGCGACAGCGCCATCTGGGTACACCTGAAGTAGCGGAAAAGAGGGCGACACCAATGGTCACCAGGCAGGACGTGGCTCGCGCGGCCGGGGTGTCGCCCTCTACCGTTTCCTACGTACTTTCCGGACGCCGCCCCACCTCGGCGGCCACCCGCGAGCGCGTCCTAGCCACCATCGAGGCGTTAGGGTATGTCCCCAATGCCACTGCCAGTGCGCTGGCGTCGCGGTCTGTGCGCACGATCGGCCTGCACACAATTCCGGCAGTGTATGGGGTGGATTCCATTGCCACCGAATACATGGCGGGAATGCACTCGGAGGTGCAGAAGGTTGGCGCCTCACTGGTACTGCCGTTCCTAACCGGCTCGGACAGTGAAGCCTTTAGGCGATTCCTGCGCTCGCGCGTGGTAGACACAATGATTCTGATGGACGTGTCCACGGATGACTGGCGCGAACAGGTCATGTTGGAAGAGCATTTCCCGGGCGTAATGCTGGGGCTGACGGGACGCCGCGGAGGGTTGCCCTACGTCGAATCTGACTTCGCGGCGGTGGGAAGAATGGCCGTAGCCAAAGGGGCAAAATACGGCCACCGCAACGCCTTGCTACTCACGCGCGACGTGGCCACGGACGGTTCGGTGCCCCGCACCGGCCGCACCATTGCTACTTCCGCCATTGCTGCCTGCCGGGCAAGCGGGATCAGCGTGCGCGAAATGTGCGTCCCCACTCACCCGAGCTACGCCCTGGACGTGGCCGACTGCTTATGCCAGCCGGATGCGCCCACGCTGCTACTTGCCGAAAACGGGGAGTTAGCAGCCGTTGCGGTAACCGTCCTAAAGGATCGCGGCCTTGCCCTAGGGGTTGATTATTCGGTAATCGCTCTGGGCGGCGAGGCCCGATTCCACCCCTATATTCCCCCCATGTTTACCGAGGTGTCCGGGCCTCGAAAGGAAATGGGGGCGCACACTATTCGCCTCGCACTGGCCCCGCACAAGGCGGTGCGCTCAAAAATGTACCCACCTCTTTTGATAGATCGAGGAACCCTCACCAAGGCCAAGAGCGGCCCAGGAGCATAATGCAACAAGTAACAGCACAAACACGACAAGCAAGGGCGGCAGTAACCGCCCTCTTCTTTACCAATGGAGCGCTGATGGCGGGCATGGTACCCCGCTACCCGGCCATAAAAGACGTTTTCGAGCTGAGCGGTTCCACCTACGGGCTCACGGTCGCCCTATTTCCCCTGGGCGGCATGTGCGGGGGAGCCATTACTGCCTGGGCAATTCGCAAATGGGGCTCGGCGCGGGTTGCTGCCTCCGGAACCGCCATTTTAGGGGTCCTGTTCGCTCTAGCCGGGTTCTTAGTGTCATTTAGCGAGGCCGGGTGGCTAGGCATCGGCATAGGGTATGCGGCCTTCGCTGCCAGCTTCTTCGCCTGCGGCTTCTGCGATGCCAACGTGGATGTGGGCCAGAACGCGCACGGGTTACGAGTACAAAAACGGTACGGCCGCTCAATCATCAATTCCTTCCATGCCGCCTGGTCCGGTGGTGTTGTTGCAGGCGGGCTACTGGCATCCGTGGCCATTGCCGTGGGGCTGCCAATCGGGTGGCACATGCTGCTAGCCGGTGGCCTATTCGCGCTGCTAGGACAGGTGGCGCTCAGGTACACCCTTCCCGGACCGGAGGGGCAAAATGCGGAAGAGGAAGCGAACGCAGCGGCAGTGCATACCATCCGCATATCCCCCATCCTGGCCTTGGCCGCACTGATTTTCCTATCAATCGCAGGCGCCCTGGTAGAGGACAACGCCCAGGCCTGGGCCACCCTATACATGCGCGATTTCCTTGGCATTTCCGCCGCGTTGGCAGGGAGCGCATACGTGGCCGCGTTCGCCGCCCAGCTAATTGGCCGCATGGTTGGCGACCGCATGATCGACAACTGGGGGCCGCGCACCGTGATCGGCCTCGGCGGGCTACTAATCACCGTAGGCATGTTCGCGTCCATGCTTTTCCCCTCTGCCTTCACCACGGTTACCGGACTGGCACTGGCAGGTTTCGGATCGGCAACCATAGTGCCGATCGCAATGAACGCGGCAGACGACATTCCCGGCCTGCGTCCAGGTACCGGACTTGCCGTATTAGCTTGGCTAATGCGCGTCGCCTTCCTTGCCTCTCCCCCACTAATCGGCAAAATCGTCGACATCTTCGGCGTCCGAGTAAGCCTGTGGGCCCTTCCCTTCGCCGGATTGGCAGTAATTGCGTCCTCGTTTGTATTAGCTGCCCAAACCAAACAAAGGATATGATCACCTGCGACCCGGCAGTTCGCCGAGCCGCAAGGACTGCAGCGCTGTCGCTCGGGATGCGACGAGCGCTCGCCGCATTTGAAAGTCACTCACTGCGCTCTTGCTCACCAAAATAGAGTGAGGACTAATGATCACCACTAATCCCGCCCAACGCAACTACAAAGTTGCCGCCCTCGTAGGCATCATTGGCGGTTTCTTCTCGGCAATCGTGAAATTCGGCTGGGAGGTTCCCTTCCCTCCGCGCACTCCAGAACGCAATGCGACTAACCCGCCCCAATCCACCCTGGAAATGTTGGGTATGTCCCCCGAAGCGTCGCATACTTCCGTCACTTACAACGGCAATGCGTTGCCCATCTACTCGTTCCTGATTCACTTCTCGTTCGCGATCTTCTTCGCGGTGCTCTACTGCCTGCTAGCAGAAGTGAACACGAAGGTCACCCTGTGGCAGGGCGCAGCCTTCGGCATTGTGGTCTACGTGCTGTTCCACGTTCTACTAATGCCCGCCCTCGGTATTGTTCCCGCGCCTTGGAATCAGCCTTTTGCAGAGCACTTCTCGGAATTCTTCGGACACATTGTCTGGCTGTGGTCCATAGAGATTGTCCGTCGCGATCTGCGCAACCGGATCACCGGAGAACCTGATCCGAGGCCGGAAGTGCGCGCTGCATGACTTTCCGCTCGCCGCTAGCACCCACCCACACGTGTCGGTGCTAGCGGCGATATTAGCCCACAGCCACAGCGTTTTATCCACTATGCTTTCCAGTGTGAGTGCAAATGAAAGCCCCGAGGAACTACAAGCCCAACTAGCCGCCGCCCGCGCAGAAGCCGCAGAGGCAAAAGCCGAAGCAGCTCGCCTCAAAGCTGAGGCCGCCGAAGCCCGCGCAGCCGCCGCCCAAGCAAGCACTTCTCCGGCACCCAAGGAAGATTCGGATCAGTCCCAGACGCCAGCGCCTGAACAGCCCGAATCGGATCAGCCTGAGGCGCCAGCGGAAGCCACCCAAGAATCTTCGGAGCTGGCACAGACCATCAAGGCCGGCTACTCGTTTACGGATGACCTACAGACCATTACTCTGGGCACTCTTCTTGAGGGCGACACCCCCACCCCCGGCGTAACCGCCAAACTGCCGCTTTCGATCATGAACCGTCACCTGCTTGTTGCGGGCGCTACGGGCACGGGCAAGACACGCACGTTGCAGCTGCTGGCCGAAGGGCTCTCTAGCGCCGGCTGCCCCGCCGTATTGGTAGATGTGAAGGGCGATCTTACCGGCCTGGCCGAGGCGGGGCAGGCCTCAGACAAGCTAACGCAGCGCACCAGCGCCAACGGACAAGAGTGGAAGGGCGACGCTTTCCCCGTCCAACTACTTACCCCTTCCGGCGCAGAAGCTCCCGTTCCGGGCGCCTTGGTGCGAACTCGTGTCACCGACTTTGGGCCACTCCTGTTGGCCCGCGCATTGCAGCTGAACACGACGCAGGAGCAAGCCTTACAGCTCATCTTCAGTTGGGCCGACTCCAACGGGTTAGACCTGGTAGACCTGGGCGACCTCCGCTCGGTCATCACGTTCCTAACCTCTAAAGAGGGCAAGGCCGAACTGGCCACCATCGGCGGGGTTGGTCCCGCTACGGCAGGGGTCATCCTGCGCACGCTCAGCGCGTTGGAATCGCAAGGTGGCGACAAGTTCTTTGGCGAGCCCAGCTTTGACACGGCCGACCTGCTGGCCAAGCAGGGCGAACGGGGCGTCATTTCTTTGCTTGAGGTCGGCGACATGTCCACCCGGCCCGCGCTCATCTCCGCCCTCATCATGTGGCTGCTAGCGCAACTATTCCAAACTTTGCCCGAAGTGGGCGACGTCGACAAACCCCACCTGACCTTTGTTTTCGATGAGGCTCACCTGCTATTTACCGACGCCACCAAAGAATTCGTGCGCCAGGTGGTGCACACGGTGCGGCTGATCCGGTCGAAAGGCGTCTCGGTCGTCTTCGTCACCCAGTCTCCCAACGATATTCCAGCGGACGTGCTAGCACAGCTCGGCTCCCGCATCCAGCATGGGCTGAGGGCGGCCACCCCACAAGACCAGAAGGCGCTCAAGCAGACCGTAAAGACTTTCCCAGAAACCAGCCTGGACCTGGCAGAAGTGCTGACCAATCTGGGTACCGGCGAGGCCGTCGTGACCGTCCTCGACCCGAAGGGCAGGCCCACCCCGGTAGCCCCATTTTCGGTATGGGCGCCCGCCTCGGTGATGGGGCAGGCCAGCCCAGAAAAGGTGAAGGAACTAGCGGCCTCTGCACTGGCACAAAAGTACGCGACCGCAATGGACCCGCATTCGGCCACCGAAGAGCTAGCCGAGCGCGCCCAGAAGGCACAGGCGGAAACCGAAGCTAAAGCCCAAAAGGAGGCCGCTGACAAGGAGGCCGAAAAAGCTGCCAAGCAGGCCCAAAAAGATGCTGAACGGGCTCAAAAGGAAGCAGAAAAAGCCCGAGCCAAACGCAGCAAAGACATGGAATCGGTGCTGACGAACGTGCTGCGCTCGGCTGGACGCACTTTGGGCCGCGAAATCACCAGGTCGATTTTCGGCACCCGCAGGCGCAAGTAGTTAGTGTTCCTGGCTGCGCGCTGCCAGCCCAATAATCCAAAAACCGCACGCCACCAGTGAGGCAAAACCGGTGAATTGGGCCCAGCGGCGGGCCAGCCCGCCCACTTTACAGGCAAAGCTACCCGGATCAGCCAACACGTCAGTTATTACGTAGCCGGCTAGAGCGACAACAGTGACCGCTAAAAGGGTCAGTGCGATGCGGCGAAGTAATTGCAATTGGGGCCTCCGCGCATAAGACTAGCGCACTCTTTGCCGCATGGAATAGCCAAAAACATTATATTTTCCTAATGTTTAGGCCCTGAACGGGAACTATAACAATTCAATTTTGTTTTTTCGCCTGTACACTTGCCATATAACTGGCTAACAGAAGAGGTAGGCGTGCAACAAAACCTGGATAAGTGGCTCATCCGACTGGGGATGGTAATCCTGATCGGATGGATCTTAACAGACATGTTCGGCACCTACGTGTCATCGCACATGACCGCCTACTCCGACCCCCTCGACTACTTCGTACAGGGCCTATGGAACTGCGCGATCATGTTTTTCACTTCCTACAACGGCATCGCCATCTTGATGGCCGGCCTCATCATCCGCGAAGTGAGGGCCTCCCGAGCAGACTTTCGGGCCCGCCCCGGAACAGATGTCCAAAGCGAGCCCGAAGGAAGTAGCACACAGCAGTAACTACTGAGGCTTACTTATGCCCGTCGAGGGCGTATTAGCCACTATCTTTTCCGCCCTTTCGTATGGCGTGGACATGTAGTGCAATGCCACTACGGATCCGATTAGTCCACCCCACACGATAAGGATGGTTACCAACATCAGGATGATTGCTGCTCCGGTCACTGCTGGGCCTCCTTAATCCAGTCGACGTCACTCAGGTCGTGTTCGCCCTCGAGCGATTCTTCGTCCCGCCACTTCACCAGCGGGAACACGACGGCAAATACTGCGCACAGTGCCACGCACCCCCAGCCGAAGGCGGCCACGTACCAGGTGGGGTATTCCCCGTAGCCTTCGAGCAGGTAGTCCTTTATGGACAGCATCAGCATGATGCCTAGGAAGAGCGGGATGAACAGGCTGACCATCCAGGTCCACCAGCGTCCCACGTGCACGGTAGACAGCACGTTCAGGTGGTCGCGCAGTGGCTTCAGCTTGGGCCAGACCCACGACACAGCAACGGCCATGAGGATGGTTGCGAAGACGACGCCGACCGAGTTGATGAACGCGTCCACAGTGTCCACGGCGCCCATGCCCGAGGTGGTGCCGTACAGCAACAGCGAGATCACGCCGGCTACGGAGCCAAGCATGATTGCCGCGCGCTTTACGGGCCAGCCGAACTTGTCGGCAAAAGCGCCAGAGACAACCTGTACCAGCGACAGCAGCGAGGTTACGCCCGCCAACGTCAAAGAAACGAAGAACAGGATGCCGAAGAAGGCGCCGCCGGGCATCATTGAAATGATCTTCGGGAAGGTGATGAACGCCAGGGAAATGCCGGACAGGCCTTCCAGGTCAGACACCTGCATGCCCTGCTGGTAAGCCATGAAACCGAGGGCGGAGAACACGCCGATTCCGGCCAGGATTTCGAACGAGGAGTTCGCGAATCCCGCTACAAGGGCGGTGCCCGTCAGGTTCGATTTGCGGCGCAGGTAGGAGGCGTAGGTCAGCATGATGCCGAAGCCCGCCGACATGGAGAAGAAGATTTGTGCGAACGCGGCCATCCACACCTTCGGCTTGGCGATCGCAGACCAGTCGGGAGTGAAGAAGGAGTTTAGCCCTTCCATGGCTCCGGGCAGCAGCAACGAGCGCACTACCAGGGCGGCGAAGACCACTACCAGCAGCGGAATGAAGATCTTGTTTGCGCGCTCGACGCCCTTTTGCACGCCGAGGGCGATGATGCCTACCACTGCCACCCACATGAGTGCCAGCGGGATCATTACGCCCCAGACCGGGGAGCCGATGACGGCGGTCTGGCTGGAGGTTTCCAGGAACTTCGTGAAGAAGAACTTCTGCGGATCGTCGCCCCACGCGTTGGTGACGGCGAAGAAGATGTAGCGGAAGGACCAGGCCAGGATTACGGCGTAGTAGGTCATGATGACGAAGCAAACACCCACGTGCCACCAGCCGATGAATTCGGCCTTTTTGTTGATGCGGCGGAATGCTAGCGGCGGGGTGCCGTGGAAGCGGTGGCCGATCGCGTAGTCAAGTAGCAAGATAGGTAGGCCGATGGCTAGTAGTGCGCACAGGTAGGGAACGATGAACGCTCCGCCGCCGTTTTCGTATGCTACTCCTGGGAATCGCCAAATGTTGCCGAGGCCGATTGCGGACCCGACTGCAGCTAGGATGAAACCCAGTTGCCCGGACCATGCGCCGCGGGCATTAGATTTTGACTTAGTTTCAGCCACGTCTACCTTCTTTTCGAGTTAGATTGGGTGAACTCAGCCTAAGACCAGCGTCCATTTCCTGAACAGCTTGTCCGCATTTTGATCATTTTGCGGCGTTGTCTCTGGTTGCAGGGTTTCGCCCTCGTAATACGCGGGTGCAGAAAATCGAGGGCGACCCCGCCTCCCAGGGGCGTCTTCTAGCGGTTTCGCAGCACCTCCCGCAGCGCCCCTACCAGCGAGGATGGCCCCGCGAGCGCCTCTAACGCCAAGTCGTCACCCATATTAGCGGCCCGTCCCAGATCGGACTTGAGCGGGTAGGAAATTTCGGCCTGGTCGATTAATTCGAACACGCGGCCCTGCCAGTCCAATTCAGTAAGAGGTAGCTCAAGGCGCCTATCTAGGCTTCCCAGGTCCACTTCACCCAGCTCTAGCAGCGATTCGGCATCGCCCGCAGCATCGGCTCCAAGAAGTTGCAGCCGCACCCGCTTGGGGAGGCGGTCGCCCTCGCCTTGTAAGTGAAGACAGAAGTTATTACCTTCCCACTTCCAGGTGGCCCGCAACTTCGCTTGGGCCGGCTCCGGCGAGGGCGAATCCTGACTTCCCGGCGCATCTTCCACGTAGGTGGAGCAGTAGGTTCCCTGGCCGGTGCGCGGCACCGCAAATGCCAGGGTGAGTTCGGTGGGCGCCTGAGACTGATCGACGGGGACGCCGCCCTCAAACAGGTGCTCGGAAAGGGGAATTATTGCGCCGGCATGCACCAGGGCGGGCACGTGCTCCAGCGTGCGCCAGAAATTGCGTCGCCCTCCCCCGCTGTAGTGGGTGCCCAGGAAGAAGTCGACCCATTCGCCCTCGGGAAGGTAGGTGTTGGCCTTGGCAAGGTGGGTGTGCCTGTCTGCGGGCTCGGTGATGGGGGCGATCAGCATGTCGGCTCCGAAGAGGAACGCACCCGAGCTGTGGTAGGCGTCCATTATTTCGGGCTCTTCGTAGTAGAGGGGGCGCGCCAGCGGCACTCCATGCAGGTGGGCCTGCCAGGCGGCCGTGTACAGGTAGGGGATCAACCGGTGGCGCAGGCGCAGGTAGTCCCCTTGGATGCGTTCGCCGACCTGGCCGTAGCGCCACGGCTCCTTTGAATTGAACGGGTCGTTGGTGGAATGCAGCCGCAATATGGGGCTGAAAACCCCTAGCTGTACCCACCGAGTCTCTAGTTCGTTGTCTTTGACCCCGAACATGTGCCCACCAATGTCGTGCGACCAGAAGAAATAGCCAATGTTGGCGGCGGTGGCGGTGAAGTAGGGCTGGAATGCCAGCGAGTCCCAGCTGACCGCCGTGTCCCCCGAAAATCCCACCGGGTAACGGTGCGAGCCCGGCCCCGCATAACGCGAAAACGCTAGAGGGCGACGCGGCTTCCCATCAGCTCGCGTTCGGGCATTGTCCGTGAATGTCAGATGGTTCAGCATCCACAGCGGGTCAAGCCCGGCAATCGAAGTGTGTTTGCCCTGCTGCCAGTCCATCCACCAAAAGTCGACTCCCTGCTCCTCTAAGGGGTGCAGCAACAGGTCCAGGTACGCGCGCAGGTAGTCTTTGGAGGCGCCGTCAAAGGGGATAGGGGCACCGCCTGAAACGCCGAGGGCGGCCGCGAATGCCGGGTAGGCGTCCTCGTGAGCGCGCACGCCATCCGCCGGGTGTTCGTTGAGGCTGACGCGCAGGTTGCGCTCGTGCAGGGCCCGCATGAACCCGGCCGGGTCGGGGAATAGTTCTTTATTGAAGGTGTAACCGGTCCACCCGTTGCCGTATTTGGGCTCGAGCTCGGTCAGGTGCCAGTCCATGTCTAGTACGGCCACGGAGAAGGGGAGTTTTTCGGCGGCGAAGCGGTCCATGAGGGCCAAATATTCCGCATCCGTGTAGCGGTGGTAGCGCGACCACCAGTTGCCCAGCGCCCACCTGGGGATGAGCGGGGTTTTGCCCGACAGGGCGAAGAAGGCGTTCAGCGCATCCTGGTAGGCGTGCCCGTAGCCGAAGTAGTACAGGTCGGCTGCGCCCTCTTCGCGGGCGGTGGGCCAGCCCTGCACTATCGGGGTATCACTGTCGTCAATCACCGCGTACCCGCGTGGGGATATGAGGCCGGGCTCTATTTCTACGGGCCCGTCGGCCTCGTCCAAGGTGCGGGCTGTACCGCCCAGGTTTGCCAGGAAGTCACCTTGAGTAGTCGGCTGCGCGTCCCCGTAGTGCCACACCGTGTTCCAGCCCGTCCCCGTGTGCCCCAGCAGTGAAATAGAAAGGGACGAGGGCGTAAACGGGCCGCCGCTGTAGCGCAGGTGGAACGCTTCGGTAAGGATTTCGATGCCCTCGCCGGAACGGATTACGCGGAATTCGGGGACTGGGAAATCCCGGTTGATAGCCATGAAAGAAGGCTGGTCAGCGAAGACTCCCGAGGGCGAGTACTCCATGCGGACCAGGCGCGAGGTTAGGACCGTGAAACGGTAGGTGTCCCCTTCGACTACGGCGTCGGGGCGGGCAGGAGCTGGCGGGAATAGATTCATGGGCCAATGCTTTCGCATTACGTGCCGAAACGCCAGCGGCCCGCCCGGAAAATTAGTTGTTACTTATACGCTGAGCTGGGCTAGCTACAGTGACAGGCCGGCCGCGGAAAGCCAGCGCACCAAAGGCGCAAATTGTACAGAGCGCGAAGGATCCGAAGCTCCACAGCAGGAAAACCATCCCGCGTTGCAGGTGGTGCACCGCTTCTGCCCCTGCCGCGTCTGTGACCCCTACCAGGTAAACGTTGTTGGCGGCACCGCAGAAAGTCCCAATTGCGATCAACAACAATATGACTGACAGAATGATTCCTACTTTGTTTAGTAAATGTTGTGACATTGTTCTCCTCTAAATTTACCGCCTACACAAAGTCGAGCGCACTGCTTCCCCTTTTTAATTTTTCCCGGTTTTATGGAAGAAGATACTGTACGCCTGGGAGTGCAAGTATATTGAGTTTTTCCCGTCCAAGTTTTATATATGGTACTGCCGTTCCTATTTTTTATCTAGACGTTACACATTAATGTATTGTTAAGTAATTCTTAAATACGCTAACTTATTAAAGAATATGAGCAACTAATTAGTATCCATTAATTATATGCATGCGACTCAGCCCCATACCGTTCCTAGCCGTTACATACGCACCGGTGGGTAGTGCCAATACCACTAGGAAATGCGGCGATCAACCATTATTCGAGCAGTTGCCACGTTAGTCTCAACAACACAACCATTTTCCAGCTGGCCAGTAAATGCGTTTACTGATCGCTCGAATAATGTCGACACCGACCTGGATATTCGCCTACGTTCCAACTGACGTAACCGCTAGACAAGGCGCCCAGGTAGTGGAAGAAACCGCTGCGGTCTGACACCTGCCTGTGGTGTGCTGTAAACGATCGTTTACAGGACCGGAAAGCGTGTGGGCGAACGCTGAGGAGGCTGCAATGGGCGAGTCAGAGTACATCAGCCCGATGATCTATGACGTTACGACAGAGATCGCGAACTTTATTGGCGGGGCTTACATCCACTGGAGAAGGAACGCTGCCACTAAGCGCGAGGCTGATTATTGGGATAAAAAATCGATAGATCTTATGAATGAGGTCATGTCGGTTGATCCTTATGATGACAAGGCTGTACAAGCCAAGGCTGATGAGCTAGCAAAGATTTGGAACTCTCTTCCAAGACAGGCCCCAAAGATAGACTCACTATAAGTACTGAACTTGAGGACGTGCACTCCGGGCGGGCGCGTCCCTCTTCGCTCGAAGAGGCAATAGCGGGGTGCGACAAGCAGCAGACGAGCTTTGGTAAAACTACGCTACGAAATCTTTGAAGACGGCAAAACATGCATGCAGGGGATAGACTTGTGACCACGGCCTAACGCGTTTACAAAGTCGAAACACCTGCGGCAAAAGCGCTCCCACCAGCACTTCCAACAAAGGTGACTTTGCACTCAAAATGCGGGCGGTTGGAACAAAAACACCTCTAGTTTGATTGCATCTTTATATGGACAGCTCTACATCGGCACAGCCACTCGTGCGAATCCGGGACGTGCGCAAAAGCTTCGGAAACTTCGAAGCTCTGCGCGGGGTCGACCTCGACATTTACCCCGGCGAAGTCGTAGCGCTAATAGGCGCCTCCGGCTCCGGCAAATCCACGCTGTGCAGGTGTATCAACAGGCTGGAAACTATCAGCTCCGGCAGCGTCGAAATAGACGGCAAACCATTACCCCAAGAAGGCAAAGACCTAGCTGCCCTACGCGCCGAAATTGGCATGGTATTCCAATCCTTCAACCTGTTCGAACACAAAACCGCGCTGGACAACATCACGCTGGCACCCATCAAAGTGCGCCACGAAAAACCAGCCGAAGCCCGCAAACGCGCTCACCAGCTATTGCAGCGCGTAGGGCTCGCCGACAAGGCAGACTCATTCCCTGCACAACTTTCAGGAGGGCAGCAGCAGCGAGTTGCAATAGCGCGCTGCTTAGCTATGTCCCCAAAAATGATGTTGTTCGACGAACCAACATCCGCCCTCGACCCAGAAATGATCAACGAGGTCCTGGACGTAATCGACGAACTAGCAAAAGGCGGCATGACCATGCTAATCGTCACCCACGAAATGGGATTCGCCCGCCAAGTAGCCGACAGGGTCGCATTCATCGACAACGGAAACATCGTCGAACAGGCCCCGCCCGAAGAATTCTTCACAACCCCAAAAACAGAACGCGCCAAGGCGTTCCTGTCCAAAATACTGAACCACTGATACCGCACGCCGGTACCAGGGAACTGCAAGGAGTAAACATGAAACTTCGCAAACTAGGTGCCATTGCGGCTACCGCCGCAATTAGCGTTTCAGCACTGGCAGCATGCTCAGGCCCCGACAAAGGCCACGCCCCCAACGCCAGCTCTGGCTCCGACAAGACCTCAAGCAAATCAGCATCCGGCCAGCGCGTAACCGTAGCTGACTTCGACAAGCTCATAGCCTCCGGCCCCGTCGCCTCCGACGCCGAAATCGAAAAGAGCCCCTGGGCCAAAGCCATCAAGCAGAAGGGCAAACTCGACTACGGTGGCGTAGGCACCTCCCCCATCTTCGCTCTTACAGACGTCACTACCAACCGGGTAACCGGTTTCGACGCCGGCATTGCCGACCTACTAGCCCACTACATCTTGGGCGGCAGCGAGGCCGACGTGGCAAAGCATTCCTCAATGACCGTGATGACACCCGACACCCGCGAACCGCGCCTAATTGACGGGTCTGTGGACACCGTGGTGGCAACCTACTCGGTAACCCCCGAGCGCCTCGAAAAGGTCAACTTCGCCGGCCCCTACTACTCCTCCGGGGTTTCGGTGTTGGTAAAGAACAGCAACAACGACATCAAATCCATTGACGACCTAAAGGGCAAAAAGATCGCTATCCAGTCCGGATCCACCGCCCTCAAACTCGTTGAATCCAAGATCCCCGACGCCAAGCAGACACTCTTCGACAACAACGAAGCCTGCGTGACCGCAGTCAAGCAGGGCCAGGTGGACGCCTACGTACAAGACGAGGCCATGCTGCTGTCGGCCGTAGCCAAGGCCGATGGCAACATCAAGGTCGTCGGCAAGCCGCTGACCAAGGATCCGTACGGCATCGGCCTGCCCAAAAACAAACAAGACGCTGTTGAGTTCGTAAACGGCTTCCTCAAGAAGATCGAACAGGACGGCACCTGGCAGAAGCTCTGGGACGCAACAGTCGGCCCCTTCAACACCGCCGACGCCCCCAAGCCGCCCACCATTGGCGACTTCGGCGAGGCCGCAAAGAAGAAGTAACAGTTGCACCTGATCGTCGACAATTTTGGCCTGCTGCTAGCCGGGCTCGGCCGCACTTTGGTGTTGGCCGTGCTCGGCTACGCGGGCGCGCTAGTGCTGGGCACCATCATTGCCATCTTTAGGGTTTCCCCTGTGCCCGTGCTACGCGGTTTTGGCACCGTGTACGTGGAATTTTTCCGAAACATTCCACTGCTTACCCTGCTAATTTTGACCGCCTTCGGGCTGCCCGACGCAGGCTTGCAGATCGGCTTCTTCGGTTCTGCCCTGGCCGCAATCGTCATGTCCTCGGCCGCCTTCGTGTGTGAAACCATCCGCTCAGGCATCAACACGGTTTCAGTTGGCCAATCCGAGGCCGCCCGCGCCCTGGGTCTGAACATGTTCCAGCAGCTGCGCCACATTATTTTGCCGCAGGCCTTCACGTCGATGATCCAGCCCCTAGTAAACGTCTTCATTGGGGCGCTTATCGGCACCTCACTTGCAGCTGCCGTAGGCGTACCAGAACTGACCAACATCACCCAGCAGTTGAACATCAAATACGCCGAGGCCGTACTACTATTCCTAGTTTCCGGCATCTGCTACCTAGTAATCGCACTTGGGGCCGGCGCTCTGGGCGGTTATCTGCAACGCCGTGTCGACGCCCGCCACCGCATAGACACGGCCAACGAGGGCGCCGCCGCAGTAGACCGCTTTGAAGTTGAACAGGCGGGACTATGAGCGCCAAAACCCAAAATCCTACCCGCGTCCTCTTTGACGCTCCCGGCCCTCGCGGGCGCCGCCGCATCTGGATCATCTCGGCCGTTTCGATCGTTCTAATAGTTGCGGCAGCAGCAGGCGGCCTCTACCAGCTCTGGTGGAACTACCAGCTCCTGCCCGAAAAATGGTTGCCTTTCACCCGCCCCGAAACCCTCAAATTCTTTGCCCAAGGCGTAGGCGGAACCCTGCTGGCAACTGCCGTTGCCGCCCTCTTCATGTTTCCCATCGCGCTAGCGTTAGCGCTAGGGCGCGAAGCAAAAAATAAAATCCTCTCGAAAGTGTGCGGAGCGTGGGTGGAAGTCTTCCGCTCGCTGCCACTGCTGCTAGTGATCTACGCGTTCATGCTGGCACTGCCGCGCTACGGGATCCGCTTTTCCACCTTCTGGCTGCTAGTGATCCCCATGATCATCTCTTGTTCAGCCACCACTGCCGAAGTGTTCCGGGCAGGAATCCGGGCCGTGCCTGCAGGCCAACGCGAGGCCGCGCTGTCGCTAGGCCTACTGCCCCGGCAGGTAAGCGCCCTCGTTATAATCCCGCAAGCCCTACGGCTAGTTGCCCCCAACCTGCTTACCCAACTAGTGTCCCTGTTAAAGGACTCAACCCTGGGTTACGTCGTCTCGTATTTTGACTTGATGCACCAGGGGCAATTGTTCTCAGCGCAAGCCAACAGCTACATACAAACGTATTTCTTAATTGCCTTAATTTATATCGCGATTAACATTGTCTTAACGCGCGTCGCCGACCGGTGGCGCGAGCGCCGAAAGTAACAACTATCGTGGAAGGACGAAACATGTGCCGCATGCTGGTATAGGTCGGTCCGCGGGCAAAGTCCCCGGCTGACATACTGGGCAATGGTTTGGCTGAACTCGTCGATCTTTCCCACGAAGACTGCCACGGCTGGGGCCAAGCCACCATGGACAGTGCGCCTGGAAAGTTCGCGGTTCGACGCTGCCTGGAGCCGGCATTCATGTGTAACGAATTCGCCCGCGTTAGCCGAATGCCCGGCAAAAACGTGATGCTGCACCTGCGGCAAGCTTCCACCGGAATGGGCCAAGGTTTCGAATCCAGCCATCCCTTTATTGCCGATGGCATGGCATTTTGCCACAACGGGGTATTTAAGCACCCCGACCGTCTACGCAAGTGGCTGGCCTCGGTTGGAGGTCCACTTCCCAAAGGGATTTGCGACTCCGAAGCCTACTTCTGCGCCATCCGCTACTTCGCCCAGAAGATGGATCTACCCCAGGCAATCGCGGCGGCTGCTAACAAGGCCATCGAAGTCTCCGACGATCGCTGGCTGGCACTAAACACCATGGTCCTGACCGACCAGGGCGTGTACGTGTACAACCTTTACAAGGAAGGCACCGCGATCCTGCGGGACTTGCCTGACCGGTACCGGATCCAGGTGCGCGGTGGCGAGGCCGGGCACGGGTTTGTTGCGGGCTCGCAAGACTTCTCTTTGGGACGCCCCGGCGAGCAGCGGTGGATGCGCAACGGGCAGATGCTATTCGCTAGGGCCGGCAACGGCTACGCCATAGACGTCACCCCCACATTAGGGGAAGCCTCGACGGCACCCCACGCCCGCACTGCGGCTAACCAGCAGGTGCGCGCAGGTGTCGGGGCGTAGGCTCCGACGCGTAGAGCCGGCAGCTAAGTCGGACTGACAACGAAAAAGGGGCTTCGCCCTCGCCATGATGGCCTTGGCCAACACGCGCTTGCGAGGGCGGGCCCCCTTTTCGCGCCGAAAGCACATTCTCCGGTCAAAAGCACACCCAATGGCACGCATTTCAATGTGCTTTGAACCATCTGATGTGCTTTGGACGGGACGACGCGCCCTCGCGCCAATGCAGCCGCTTGTTCAGGGTGGCACAGGCATACCATCAGGGACGAACTAGGGGGACAACCAGGGAAAACCCCAATACCTTTTGCCTATCAGGGTTGAAACAATTTTCTTGAGGGCGAAACTCCCTTCGTCCTCCTTAGGAAAGATTGGATCCCCCAATGCATGGCGGCAATTACGTCCTGCGCGCCCAAAATCTATCGGTCAAGTACGGTAGCTACGAGGCGCTGCATCTTGATTCCCTGAAAATCGCTGACACGGCTGGCGTCGTCGGCCTCTTCGGCCCTAACGGCGCTGGCAAAACCACCTTGTTGCGCACCATTGTCGGCGACATTGAAAAGCATGGTGGCACTCTAGAGGGGCCTGGTCGAGCCAAGATTGCCTACCTGCCCGACTCCCCATTCTTGTATGGGTGGTTGAAGGTAAAGCAGTGCGAGCAACTGTTTGCCTCACGGCACCCGGATTTTCGCGCCGACATATTCGACGCATTCCTGGACGGCTCCAAAGTGAAGCCAGATCTAAAAGTCGGCGAACTATCTAAAGGCATGAACGAGCGGTTACACCTGGCACTGATCATGTCGCGTTCACCGCAACTCTACGTCCTAGACGAGCCTCTAGGAGGCGTGGACCCCATTGGCCGCGACCAGCTGTTGCAGCTAATCCAACAGCTAAAAGCACCCAACACTCCGGTGCTTTTTAGCACCCACCTAATCAACAATGTGCAGCACATTTTTAACGAAGTGGTGCTGATTGACTCGGGCCGCCTGGTTGCGCACAGGGGCATCCACTTCCTGCGCGAATTTGGCGAGGGCGACCTGGAGGCTGCCTACAAGAAGCTGGTGCAACAATGACAGATACGAAACTCCTAGCCATCAAACATGGGCGCATCCTAGTGCCACTGATCGCCCTCAAATACTTACTGACTATTGCGGTGCCAGCCATCGACAACATCGCCGTAGCCATGGCATACGAGATTGGCTGCCTAATCTTGGTGGTGGCATTAGCGGTGTACGCCATCCATTCGGTGCTGCGACTGACCGGCATTTGCGACGACCGGTTGGCATTACTGTCGCCCGCTAGTCGGATCACACTGGCGGCAAAGAACATGGCGATCCTTGCCGGCTACCTGATTGTCAGCTACCTGGCCAGCTACATTCCGACTTTCCGCGAGAGCAAACCGGATATGGCGCACTATCTGCTGCCCATTCCGGGCTACTGCATTTCGGTGTTCACGGGGCTGTCACTGATGCTCTTCATCAGCTACCTGCTGAAACCGATCCGCAAGCGCTTCGCCTTGGTAGTGTCCGCGTGGATTAGCTACGCGGCGGTCACGGGCGCGGGTTTGGCCGGGATAGTGCTATCCCTGAGCGGTATGTACGACCATCCGAACTGGCTCGTGGGGGCAGCCCCCGACTCGAAGGGGTTCAACTTTTACTCGGGAATAATTCCCACCTGCATCGTGGGAGTCAATCCCTCGGTCAAGGTCATACTTGCGGTCATGGGCGCAAACCTGGCAGCTGGGATCATCTTCTTCGCGGGCGCCTACCTGTTGCAGCGGAGACGGAACAATTACTTGCAGGTCAAGTAGCGGCTACGCCCTCTCCCAGGTGCTGAAAGGCTTCTTGGAGAGGGCGGCGTTCGTGTACGCGAAGTCCTCGCTGACCTCTTCACCCACCCAGGCGGGCAGGTTAGTGCGGGTTATGTCGCTGACGCGATTCTGGCCCGGTTCGTCCTCAATTTCGAGGACGGAAAGGCCCGCGTTTGCGCCCTCGAATACGTCTACCGTCCAGGCCGCCCCCGGGACGGATAGGTCATAGCGCGTCTTCTCTACTACCCCACTGCACATACGCAGCAGGTCGGCGGCGTCGGTGGCAGGGATCTGGTATTCGAACTCGGGGCGGGCAAACCCCGTCTGCTTTCCCTTGATAGTCAGGTAAGCGCGCTCGCCAAACAGGCGCACCCGCACCACTTTTTGCGGTTCAGCAAGCAGATACCCCTGCTTGATCGGAGCGGACGAGACGACTAAATCCTTCCACTCGGCGCCAGTCACCAAAAACTTACGTTCAACCTCAACACCCATAGAAATAAGCCTAACCGCAAGTGGCTTTCCACCCGGCCCGCATCGCCCGCTAAGATGCTTACATGAGTCAACATGATGGACGGCCAGCAGGATCCAAGCGTCGAGTAGCCAAGAAGGGCCCAACCAAGGGTTCCGGCGGAAAGAATAGGCGCGCCCTCGCAGGAAAGGGCCCCACCCCGAAAGCGGAAAACCGCCCCTACCACGCCGCGTACAAACGCAAGCAATACCGTGAAGTGCGCGAAAAGGCTGCCCAGGCTCAGGCAGCGGCCAAGGCTCGCAAGGCAGTAATCAAGGTGCCCGAAGGCCACGAACTAGTATTCGGCCGCAACTCCGTAGCCGAGGCCGTAGCCGCAGGCATCACGATCACCCGCATGTTCATCGCGGGCGGCGCCGCCAAGGACGACCGCATGGGCCAGGCGTTCCGCGTGGCTACCGCAGCGGGCGCGCCCATCCTGCAGGTAGACCGCGAAGACCTGGACTACGCCACCGACGGAGGCGTCCACCAGGGCGTAGCCATCGAAGTTCCCGAACACAAGTACAGCAAACTATCCGACCTGTTCGACAAGGCGGATGAGGCGGACGCTCCCGGGCTGATCGTCGCCCTCGACCACGTGACCGACCCGCACAATCTTGGGGCCGTACTGCGTTCCGGCGGCGCCTTCGGGGCCAACGGCGTGCTCATCCCCACCCGCAACTCGGCTTCGGTAAACGCCACCGTGTGGAAAGTATCCGCGGGCGCCCTCGGCCGCATTCCTGTAGCGCGCGAGGCAAACCTGGTGCACGCCCTCAAGGAATGTAAGAAGCACGGCTACTTCATTGTGGGCCTGGACGCGGGCGGAAGCGAAACTACGCGCAACCTGACCGTCGCAGACGAACCCATAGTGCTGGTAACCGGCGCCGAAGGATCCGGCCTGTCGCGGCTGGTACGCGAAACCTGCGACGTGATCGCCTCCATCCCGATTAGCGCGGCCGTCGAATCGCTGAACGCGGCGGTAGCCACCGGGATCGCCATCTACGACATTGCGCAGGCTCGCAGCCAAGCAAAGTAACCGCACCGAGGGCGAAAGTAGGGGCGCCCAGGCACGTTCCGTGGGCACAAAGTCGACTCAAAGGTAAAACTAGCCTAAACTCTTGTAGGTAGAACCACCTGTTCTACGCGGGAGGGCTACGGCCACCCGACAGTCGATCCAAATAGGACAAATACGCGATGTCTGCGATTATTGTGGTGGGCGCCCAGTGGGGCGACGAAGGTAAAGGTAAAGTAACTGACCTTATCGGTCAAGACGTTGACTACGTCGTCAAGTTCAACGGCGGCAACAACGCTGGCCACACCGTTGTAGTAGACGGCAAGAAGTATGCTCTGCACCTGCTGCCGGCTGGCATTATCAACCCGAAGGCCACCCCGGTGATTGGCAACGGCGTGGTGATTGACCTGGACGTGCTGTTCCAGGAAATCGACCAGATGGATGCGGAAGGCATCGACACTTCGCGCCTGCGCATCTCCTCGAATGCACACATCATCCCCTCTTACAACAAGATCATGGACAATCTGTCCGAACGCAGCCTGGGCGACCGCCTGATCGGCACCACCGGGCGCGGCATCGGACCGACCTACGCGGACAAGATGAACCGCATCGGCATCCGCATCCAGGATCTGTTCGACGAATCGATCCTGCGCCAGAAGGTAAAGAGCGCGCTGGAGCAGAAGAACTTCACTATGGAGAAGGAATTCGGCCTGGAACCGGTGGACGTGGACCAGGTGGCCGATTCGCTGCTGCAGTACGCAGATCGGATCAAGCCGATGGTCTTCGACTGCTCGCTGGAAGTAAACAAGGCGCTTGACGAGGGCAAGAACGTCCTCTTCGAGGCCGGGCAGGCCACCATGCTCGACATTGACCACGGCACCTACCCGTTCGTTACTTCGTCCTCGCCTACTGCGGGCGGGGCTTGCACCGGGTCGGGCGTGGGACCCACCCGCATCGACCGCGTAGTGGGCATTGCGAAGGCTTACGTAACCCGCGTGGGCGAAGGCCCCTTCCCCACCGAGCTACTAGATCAGACCGGCGAAGACCTGCGCCAGGCCGGCGGCGAATTTGGGGTCACCACCGGGCGGCCACGTCGCTGCGGCTGGTACGACGCCGTGGTAGCCCGCTACGCATCCCGCGTCAACGGCCTCACCGACATCGTGCTAACCAAGCTGGACGTGCTAACCGGCTACAAGCAGATTCCCGTGTGCGTGGCCTACGACGTAGACGGCAAACGCGTCGACGAAATGCCGGCCGATCAAACTAGCTTCCACCACGCCAAGCCCATCTACGAAGAACTACCCGGCTGGGACGAAGACATTACCGGCTGCCGCCGCTTCGAAGAACTGCCTGTAAACGCGCAGGCTTACGTGCGCCGGCTCGAAGAACTATCCGGCTGCCGCATTTCAGTAGTGGGCGTGGGCGCTGGCCGCGAAGCCAGCATCGAACGAACCACACTACTGTAGAGCGCCCCCTACCTACAGTCAGCACCCGACCGAATTGCCCGCGCAGGCGGCACGGTCGGGTGCTTGCTTTTACCGCAGCGGCAAGCTGCTTCGACTAAGAGGCGGGCGCTTTACGCCATCGGATCTGCCGTAGCGGCGCTTCTTTCAGCCTTCTTTTTCATGATTGTCATTGGAAAGTCTGCCGCCTTTTCCTTCTTCGGGAACCCAATATTCATTTTTGGAACCCTGAACGCATTCGTACAGCTAGTTGTTCTAGCAAAACAGGCCAAGCCTAAAGGCGACTAATGGCCCGGCCAGCACTGGCGGCACCCGCCCTAGTAGCGATTCGGTTTACGACAATAAAGGGTTACTAGTCATTTAAAATTAAGAAAAATCCTCCCGTAAAACGTGCGTGGTGTGAGAAACTGTTTACGTCTCTAAGAGGAGACCGCAGCCCAGATTTCAAGGTTGCGTAAACGCTATGCACAGCAATGGCTCAACGAAGGGAATAGAACAATTAAGTTTCGAAACCTTGTAAAAATGACGACTGCCAGCTTATGTGCGCTATGCGTATCACTGTCAGCAGCAGGGGTGGCGTACGCAGAAGATCTTAGTGACGTGCGTTCATCTTCAGCCGTTCCTTCACAGCTAACTCTCCACGCTTCTAATTTCAATACTGCAGGGTGGGACGGCTCACTTACGGAAGCTCAAATTGAGGAATTCGCCTGATGCCACGTACTCTGTGTGAACTGGCGGTCAGCTTACTAACTTTTACACTGGTGGTTGGCCTGCTTTCTTTGTTAGGGCTGATTCTTTTCCCTTTACGTACGGTACTCAGTATCGCTCTTCCATCACTGTTGCTTGGGGCAGCAGTCTTAGGCATTGGGTTTTTCGTTAAAAAAGGAATTGATAAATAACGCCATCATTTTCAACGACTACCTGAACATCACGGGCATTCCTGAAAAGGCCGACGAGTGGAAGATTGGTGGTCGCTCACCCCTGGAATGGGTGCTGGACCGCTACCGGGTAACTACCCACAAGGCATCCGGGATCGTGAACGATCCGAACGACTTTTGCCGGGAAATAAACAACCCGTCTTACATAGTCGATCTGATCCAGTCTCTAGTGACCGTGTCTCTAACCACGCAGGATCTGCTGGCTGAATTGCCCGCCCTCAAAGTAATAGAGAACAACTAGGAACGCCTCCAGCAGGCAGCACAAGGCCTACTAACTGACGGCTTTATCGCTCCCGGGATCGCCCTCCGCAAGCTTAGCGGGGCTAGATCCCGAAGCGGTGGCGCCCTCGTTCAGATCGACTTCGGCGCTAACACCGTCAACGATCTCGCCGACCGCTGCAGCATTGTCCCCACCCGACATGTCGCGGAAAACCTTGAAGGAAGACCAGACGGCCGCCGTGATGGGCACGGCCAGCAACGCTCCGGCCACCCCGCCCTGCTGGGCGCCAACCCCCAAGGCGATAATAATGATGATCCCGTGCAGGCTGAGCGAAGAGCCCATCACCTTAGGCTGCAACACGTAGTGCTCAATCTGGTTCACCACGATCACCACGCACACCAGCACCAGCGACGCCGCGGGACCGCCCGCCACCAACGCAACCAATGCCGCCGCAAGACCAGTGGTCAAAGCGCCCACGATCGGCACGAACGCGCCAAGGAAAATCATGGCTGCCAGCGGAAACGCCAACGGTACTCGCATGATCAGCATGGCAATCAGGTCAACAACGGCAGCGAAGGCCGCGATCAGCACCGTGCCGCGAATGTAGCGTCCCAACACGTGCATCGAGGCCTCCCCTGCAGCGTTTACGCGAACGCGGGCACCTCGAGGCAAGAAGTCAACGATGAAATCCCACATCTTGTCCCCGTCCAACAGGAAGAAGAACAAGAACACGATCATCAGCAACGCCCCGGTCATGATCGAGGTGACTATAGTTACGCCCTCGATCGCACTAGCCCTGGCCGAAGAGGTCTGCGCTAGCTTCCACAGCGAATCCGCGTACTGGGATAGGTGCGAGTGGGCCAGCGGAATGCCCCAGCTGGACAGGATGTCAACCAGTTCAGAAAAGCCCTGCTGCGCCTTGCGGGTAAGTCCGCTCATTTCGTTCACCACGGTCGTGACAATGAACGAGATGGCCCCGGAAAGAATGGCAATAGAGCCAACCAGCGTGATCGCCGCCGCCGCAATGCGGTTCATATACCGACGCAAGAAACGGATGATCGGATGCATAGCCGAGGCAATGATCAGCGCAATCAGCAGCGGCAACGTGACCAGTTTCAGCTGGATAAGAATCTTCGAGACCAGCCAGATGGCGGCAACAAGAATCATGCCTTGCAGTGCACGCACCGTCGCCCGACCCAGGTCGTCGCGCCACAAAGAGGCCACTGCCGAGAGGTTCCGTCCTGCTCCTTCGGTTGTTACCCGAGCTTTCTGTTCGCTGGAATGAGCCATCGCATTTCCTTCTTATGAACTACCTAGTTCCCATTTTAGGTTCGCCGCCCCGCCATGCCATCGCGCATCTACTCTGCGGGCAAGTACGCATTAGCGGGAAGCCAAGCGGTCGACCTCTTCCATAACAAGGAAGGTAACGCCGCAGATCAACGCCATCATACCGAGGGCGAGCCCGCCCCCTACCAGGGATCCTTGCCTGGTGAAATGCACTATTAGCAGCGAGGAGCCAACCCCGCCGCGGAAGGCGCTAGAGAGGGCTACGGCAACGGTGGCCGCGCCCAGGATTGCCACTCCCACGCCGAATAGCGCCCACGAGAGCACCCACCCCCACTGCACGCCCGCGCCCGAGGTGCGCCGCCCGGTCTCTAGCGGGCTCAGCGCAAGCGCCCAAGTGCCGGCTACCAGCACAGAAGCAACCACGTCGGAACCGTGATGCCACCCGTTCACCAGCGTGGATAGGCCCATGACGGAAGTGAAAAGCGCCCCCACCCAAGCAATGGGGGAACGCCACCGGTGCGGCACCACCATGATGAGGGCGACCGTGGCCGCAGCGGCAGCAGCCGTGTGCCCGGAGGGGAAGGAGTTCCCCAACAAGTTTGTGATTCCCAAGGATGGCCGGTACAGCAGGTAGTGTTTCAGCCCTTGCACTGACAGGACCGTGCCCGCCACTACTATGACCGCGCGCAGGCCAAGGACGTACCGGCGCCTGCAGAGGGCGACCACCGCTGCCAGGACCATGATGATGACTACGGATGGGACCGACACGGTTCCCAGTACTGCCTTGTCGTACCCGCCTAGGGTGTCCACCAGTTCGCTCATGGCTTCCATGGCAATGGCGTCTACCAGTTGTCCGATGCGAGTACCGACGAAGAACCACCACATGAAGGCCACCGAAGCGGCACACAGCAGTACTCCTGCAAAGCGCCGGCCATGACCGCGCGTAGCAGTGGTGCGCTGCGCTTTCTTTGAAGGATTAGGGTTACTTGTCGCCACGAGTTAAAGGCTAGCGCGAGTTAACAAGTTTCCGTTTTAGCGTAGGGTGTTTTGTATGTCAGATTGGGTACGCTTTGAGCCAAAGCCAGAAGAGAATATTTGTGACTTGCTGGCCCAGGCGAGCACCAATTTTCCCACGCATGGGGCCGTTCTTCAGCGTCTGGCTTCGCTGGGGAGGATCGACAACCGGCTATTGGCGGCCTTTTGGCGCGCGCCGAAGGAAGAGGTGCGCGCGGATTGGCCCAAGTGGGTCCCACATTCTTTGATCGATGCCTACCGAGGGCGGGGCATTGCGCGTCCGTGGCTGCATCAGGTTCAGGCGGCGGAGGCTATTTGGCGCGGGCAGACCACCGTGGTGGCTACGGGGACTGGGTCGGGTAAGTCCCTTTCGGTGTGGTTGCCGCATCTGTCTGCCGTACTGGCGGCCGACCAGAAGACCAGTTCTAGGATTTCGCAGTTTCATGCCCGCCCTTGCGCTATCTATATGACTCCCACGAAGGCGCTGGCTGCCGACCAGGTGGCGGGGCTGAATGAGCTAATCTCTACCCCTTCGGATCGGCTGCCCATCAGGGTGGGGCCTGCTGATGGCGACACCGAGGCCGACGTGAAGAGTTGGGTGCGCGAGCACGCCGACGTTATTGCCACTAACCCGGACTATGTGCACCATGTGCTGTTGCCTTCGGCGCAACGATGGCGGCGGGTGCTGCGTTCCTTGAATCTGATTGTGGTGGATGAGCTGCATTCCTACCGTGGGATCATGGGGGCTCATGTGGCGTGGACGGTTCGGCGGCTGTTGCGGTTGGCGCGCCGTTTTGGTGCTAACCCAACTGTGGTGTTTCTGTCTGCGACCATGGCGGACCCTGCCCAGGCGGCCGCCCATTTCTTAGGCATTGCCCCAGAAAAAGTGAATGCTATCTGCGAAGATACGACTCCTGCCGGGCGGAAGGCCTTCCTTGTCTGGCGGCCAAAGCAGGTGCATACCGACACCGACGAGGCGGACGAGGAAGAGGGCGTCGATCTGGACGCGCTTCCCCGCCGGTCCACGGTGGTGGAGGCCGGCGAGCTGACCGCCGAACTGGCGCAGGCCGGCCAGCAGACACTCACTTTTGTGCGTTCGCGGGGTGCGGCTGAAACGGTGGCGGCGGTTGCTAGCGATTATCTTTCGACCCGCGATCCCGCGTTGATGAGGGCGATTGCGGCCTATCGGGGCGGCTACCTGCCAGAGGAACGGCGCGCGCTGGAGGCGGCACTGCGCAAGCGGCAGATGCGCGCCTTGGCTACTACTTCCGCCCTCGAATTGGGGATTGACGTGTCGGGCTTGGACGCTACTATCACTACTGGCTGGCCGGGCACGCGCGCCTCACTGCAACAGCAGTTGGGGCGGGCAGGCCGGGCGGGAGCCGATGGGATCGGGATCCTGATTGCCGCCGAAAACCCGCTGGACCAGTATTTTTGCGACAATCCGCAGCAGATATTTGCCGGGGTAGAGGAGTCGATTTTTCCCACTTTGAACCCTTATGTGGTGGGCCCGCACCTGTCCTGTGCGGCAGCGGAGGCACCACTGACCGCGCCCGACTTGGATCAGTTGGGGGTTAGCCAACAGCTGGTAGACCAGCTGACCGCTATAGAGCTGCTGCACAAGCGCGAGGACTCGTGGGTGTGGAACGTGACTCGGCCGGAGCGCCCATGGGATCTGGTGGACATTCGCGGCGGCGGTAAGCCGTTGCAGCTGATAGATGCCAATACTGGCTCGGTTGTTGGTGACGTGGACGAGGCCAGGGCCGATTCGGTAGCCCACCCGGGCGCAATTTACGTGCACCAGGGCCGGGTCTACCGGGTGCTTGGCCGCGAAGAGGACGTGGCACTGGTGGAGCCGGGACCTGCCAAGTTGCGTACGCGCCCCTGGGAGCAGCACAGGGTGCGCATCTTGAACGAAACCAGGCAGGTCGCGGACCCTAATGGCCTGGTGGACTTCTTCGTGGGCGACGTAGAGGTGGGCTCGCAGATAATCAGCTATGACCTGCTGCGTCTTCCTGGGCTACAGTTCATTTCCGAAAACCCCTTGTCGCTGCCTGAACGAATCCTTCCTACCCAAGCGGTTTGGTGGCAACTGAGCGCGGCCGGGATGGCCGAACTTGCCTTGCCGCCCGAAGTACTGGGAGGGGCACTGCATGGGGCCGAGCATGCCTCGATTGGCATCTTGCCGCTGCTAGCCAATTGCGACCGGTGGGACCTGGGCGGACTTTCTACGGTCAGTCACGAACAGTCTGGCAAGCCAACCGTGTTCGTCTACGACGCCCAACGCGGTGGTGCTGGCTTTGCCTCCTACGCCTATTCGATGGCCAGTAGTTGGCTACAGGCCACCCTGGAACGCGTCAGTGGGTGCGAGTGCGAATCTGGCTGCCCCCGCTGCATCGTGTCGCCAAAATGCGGCAACAACAACGATCCGTTGCATAAGCAGGGGGCAATTAGCGTGCTGACCTTGTTAGTTTCTGCCCTAGCCCGCATCGGCGGGGCCGGCGCGCGCTAGCCCGGTTGCTTCTAGCGCCACCCCCATAACGCGCACCCCCAACTTGGTTTGCACTACCGCATCTTGCACCCCACCCTGATCGACCAGGTGGCAGGAGGACACCCGCGCCCCGGCTCGCGCAGCAAAATCTGCTGCTGCAGCACAACCATCCTGCCCATTGATGACGGCCCCGGCAGCCGCGAGCGCGCCGAAGTCTGCAGCATTTTGGGCTTTGGTTTTTGCTACGGCGGCCACTGTGGCTGCCCCTACCAGAGTTAGGCACAGGGCGATGATTGCCACGATGGCTAGCGAGAGCACGGTGCCGGAGCCGCGTTCGGTTTCTACCAGGTAGGTTCTACCGGTGCTTCTGCCGCGCATTTTGCCATGACCCCCATTCCTTGCAGTGGCCCAGGAAGGGCTTTGGTGGCGGTTGCCCGCACCGAGTTACTTCCCCGGCTGACGTGTACCTGCATTCCGGCCGTATCTGGGCGGGCTTGTTCGATGCTGACAGCGCGCGCCACTGAACGGGCTACGTTGCAAGCTTGCACTTGGCTAGCTCCGGCTACCCCGAAGGCAAGCACTATTAGCGCGGTGGCTACTACTGTGGGCAACGCCAGGGCGAGTTCTGCGCTCACCATTCCCTGTTCGCCCACCCTGGCGTTGCCGTTACTCATATGGACAGTGCCTGTTGGATGATCGCGGTGAGGGCGGATTTGATGGCCCCGGATTTGAGCACTGCGATTAGTAGTCCGGCGAACCCGGCCGCGGCAATGGTGCCGATGGCGTATTCGGCGGTGGTCATGCCCTCTTCTTTTTGGCTGGGCAAGGCCAACTGTGTACTTACCTGGTAGAGGCGGTTACGTGCGGCTACCGCCCATTGCTAGCTGTCCCATTTGGACTCCTTCTTGTTGTTGGATTGTTTCGCCCTAGGGGCGTGTTTGTAGATTTCCAAATCTGCCCTGCCCACCCAAGCGACTTTTTTGGCTGCTGTGGATAAGCGGCCGGCGAGTGCCTGTGGAAACTCAAGTAAGCAGCATTTTGGCTTGTGAAAGCACTATTGGCAGCACTCCGGTGCAGACGAAGGCGGGCAGTAGGCACAGGGCTAAGGGAAGTACCAGGCGCACCCCGAGCACGGCCGCCGCCTCCCTGGAGTCGCGGGCCGCCCTTACCCGGGCGGCCTGCGCGGCACGTGCCAGTAGCCGAACGGGCGAAAGCCCTTCATTCCAGCTCGGTTCCAGGGCATCCCACAGCACCAGCCATGAGGCAGAGGTGTTAGCCCGCACCTGTTCCATGTCGGCGCCCAATACCAGCATCCTGCCGGCCATCTGTAGGTCGGCTACCTTGCCCGCCTTGCCGAGGGCGACCAACGCCCCGGGCACGGAGGTGCCTACTTTTATGCAGGCGCGGGCCAGGTCGCACCAGAGTGGCACTGTCAGTCCCCCGGCGCTGGCAACACCGTTTTCCTGGGCTTTTGCCAGTAGTTTGTGAATCCAGTAGAGCCCGCCGCCCTCGAACAGGATGCCGAATGCCAGCAGCACTAGCCCGGCTTTGGAGCCGAACAGTACTTTCCACGGTGGCGATCCGATGGCCCACCCCAGCACCATTCCCAGTAGGGGTAGACAGGCGAGTAGCCGGGCAGACGAGCGCGGGCCGGCCAGCGAGATGCGTCGTTCCGCCTGCGCCTGTTCGTCCGCGCGCAGCGATTCCGCGAGCCGATCCAGTAGCCCGACCAGGGGCACGCCGACCGACAGGGAGACCTCTTGGACTACCTGCAAGCTGAGTGGGGCGCCTTTGGCTGGAACGCAGTTCTCCCATGCCCGCTTTGGGTCTTGTCCCGCCGCCAGGCGCGCAGCCAGTTCCGCCACGATGCCTGCCGCTTCGAGCGGGGCAGGTTTTAGCCGTTCTTTTAGCTTTACATATAGGTTTCGGATTCTTGCCATGGCAGCTGCCCTTCCCTGATTAGTTCTGCGCCGGGAGTGGGCACGTAGAGCACTCGCTGCACCTGCAGCCTGCCGCCGTCGTAGTGGGGCACTCCTATTTCGGACACCCAGCGGCTACCGCGATTACGGCTTAGGTGGATCACTGCTCCAAATGCGGCAGCGGCCTGGGCAGCCACTGCGGCCTCGCTCATCGAGGCCATTGCCCCCAAAGCCAATAGGCGGGCGGGTACTTCGCGCACCCCGTTCGCATGCAAGGTGGCCCATCCGCCCTCGTGGCCCGTGTTCAGGGCTGACATCATTTCGCGCACTTCCTCGCCACGACATTCGCCCACTACTACCCGGTCGGGCCGCATGCGCAAACTGGCTCGCAGCAATGCGGAAAGGCTGATACCGCCTACGCCCTCGACGTTGGGCTTGCGTTCGGTTAGGTGCACTACGTGCGGGTGGCGAGGGCGCAGCTCGCCCACTTCTTCAATGCACACTATGCGTTCACTGTGGTTGACCTGCCCTAGCAGGGCGGACAGCAAGGTGGTTTTGCCCGTGCCCGTTCCGCCACTGATAAGCCCTGATACTTTCGCTTGCACCGCCTGCGCCAGGATGGATGCCAATTCGGCGTTGACGGTGCCAGAATCTACTAGCTCGGCCAGGCTGAAGGAGTGCCGGCGGAAAGTGCGCAAGGAAATGGTGACCTGATCTGCTAGCGGCGGCAGGAGCGCATTCACTCGCGTGCCCGACGGTAACACCCCGTCCAGGATCGGAGCCGCATCGTCTAAGCGTTGCCCGCAGGCGGCTGCCATGCGCACCGCCAATTCCCGCAGTTGCGCCCCGTCCCCTAAGTACATGCGCGCCCGCTGCAACCCCCTGCCCCTGTCTACCCACACGGACTCGGGCCCGTTGATCAGCACGTCGGTCACGTCTTCCTGGCTAAGCAGGCCTTCCAGTTCCGGCGTCAGTCCGCCCTGGAGTGCCTGCGCCTGGCGGTACCGTGCCAACAGTTCGTCTGCCACCGGCGCGTCCTGGCTTACAGCTGCCACTGCGGCGGGCAGCGGCCGGCCTGAGGCTACAAGCTTGCGCAGTAAATTACTTTGCACCATCGCCCCTAACAAGGCCGCTGACTAGGCGGTGGATTCGCCACCCAAGTAGCGGGCCGGCCCGAAATTTTTGGCCGCCGCGTACCTTCGGCCACCGGCCAGAGCCAACCGGCACAATCTGGTCGCAAATACCCTGGATTTCCGCCTCGCACCTGCCGCCTACCCTTCCGGCGTCGATTACTACCAGACCGCCGCGCCCCACCTTCCGGGCAAGTGCGAGGGCGTGCCCGCGCCAATCCGCACCTGCCTGGGCCACCAAAATTCCCTGCCAGGACGCCCCGCCGGCCAACGCCGCCAACCCGGCAACTGTTGTTTCGGCTGCGCCCTGGTTATGGGTAAGCTCCCGATACAGGGAGGGCGGATCCGCGCAATCCAAGATGGCGACCTTGCCCCGGCGGGCTGCAATGCGGGCGATAGCCATGGCCATCGTGGATGCTCCCACGCCGCCGGCACGCCCAAACACAGCGAGCAGCCTGCCGGCCTCCGGATGCAACACCTTATCTAAGGCGGCTAGGAACTCGGCCTCGTCCCCCGGCAGGTCAAGCCCGTGCTCGCCCACCGGCAGCACTCCCGGCCCACCGCGATGCAACCCCTGCGTGTCGATCACCACCGCAGCGGCCTCGCAGAGTGGACCGTGCGAGGTCGGTTCGCAGTCAATCCCCAGCAGCTGCACCAAAGAAGACGCCTGCTGAGCCCTTGCATTGCCCCGCCCACATATTGCCACCCGCTTATTCGTCATGGGCCCATGGTGCCCACTGCGCTAACTACTGACCACCACCTACCCGCATCGGCTGTGGATAACTTGCCCTCGCTAGTCTGTGGAAAGTTTCAAAGTGGCATTATTTAGCCAATTTATGCCCTAACACTTCAACCGCCATGTCGCTGGCACGCTCGGCACCTTCCTGAGCGGCCTGAATTATCCACCCCAACCATTTGGTTACGCCCTGCGGGGTGGCTCGGCGATAGTCGCGCAAACGCGCCCTGTAGCCAAGTCCGTCCCTGCCGCACCGCTCATCTACTAGGGCGATGCCCGTCGGCTCAGCGCCCGCCGACACCATCACCCACCTGGCAGCGGCACGTGCCACTATGCCGGACGGGCCGGCAAAAGCATCCGCCAATTCCGCGTGCACCAACGCCGCCCGCACCCACGCCGACCCGGGAGCGGCAGCCAACGCCAGGGCTCGTTCTACCTTCTGTTTGCCGTCCCAGCCAGCCGGCACACCCACCTGGCTTTGCTCAATAAGCCCCATCTGCACCAATCCCACGCACGCATCCCGGTGCAAACCTGCCAACAGGGAGGGAAAATGCACGGGCGCACGGCGAGCACGGCCCCCGCGCACGTTCAGCGGGGCCATCAGTTCAACCAGGTGCAATTGCGCCGCGAGCGCCCCCACTCCCACCGCCCAGGTGGCATCCGTAATGGGTGCTGCGAGTCCGCCCTCGGCCCCTGCTGCGCCCGCCCGCAGTTCGTCTACGTTTACCCGCGCCCCCTCGCAGAGGGCGGAAGAGCCGGCTAGACGAACGGCCGCTTCAGTGCGCGCTTCGGGCCATCGGTGCCGCAACCCTTCGTGAAATCGAAGCTTCGCCACGGCCTCGTCGGCTGCGCGAATTGCCTGTTGAACACCTTCTTCAGCTGCTAGCACCTGCACGGCGGCACTAATCTGCGCGGACGTATCTTCGGGTTGCATAGGAAAATACTAGGCACCCCTAATGCGGTATTTCTACCAAGGTTTGACTTGTATCATGGATCCATGCCCAAGAACTTCCCCGATGCCAGGCGCGAACGCGCGCTGAATTTGCTGTGCGCCGTGTTGGGGCCGGTGGGCACTGTGCTGCTCGTTATTGGGTCGGGCCAGCAGCTGGCTACGGCTGCGGTTGGCAAGCCCTTCGCGCAACCCCTGGCGCTAGTTTCCATTGTCGTGGGCATCACGGCGTTGCTTGGGTGCGCTTCCTTCACCACCACTCGCTCGCAGGTTGGTCTTACCCTGGGCGGATCCATTGCCTGTCTTGGGGCACTTGCCAGCCCCCTGTTCCCCCTGGATTTTCCGGGCGTGGACATTCTGCTTCCTACCTGGTGGGCGGCATTCTTGCCGTCACTGGCGGGCGTGCTGTTCGGCTCCGCCCTCGCCTGCGAAATCACTAGGCGGCGGGCCAGCTCCCGCCCGGACGAAGACCTGTTGCGCATTGTTGCCTCCGACCAGACATTCCGTGCCCCGCTACCTTTTTCTAGAGGACGCGATAGCGTGCGCTCGTTCTACCTTTCCGCCATTGCTTCTGCCGGGTTGTGGGGACTGTTGCTTATCCGTGCGCACGGGGTAGATGTTACGGGCGGGCCCACCCACATGTTCCTTTATTTGAATTGGGCGTGCGAACTCATCACCTTGATGGGAGTGGTGGTCTTCTCGCTCCTCCTAACTTTTTCGGGCATGTTTTCTTCTTTTGGGCCGCTCTTTTGCGGCACCTTCTTCATTACGCTGCCCGCCTGCGGCGTATCGTTTTTGCAGGTCATTACCGGGTACGGGATAGGTCCTAACTTCCCCACTGCCACGGCTTTCGGCCTCACCGCCGTCCCCCTGTCCGCGATCGGGGCTGCAGCAGTAGCAACGGTGCACGCCGCGCATTGGGCACGCGTGCGGTCCTGTTCCAAAGAAGCAAGCAAACGCGACCTGGATCTGGAAACATACCTTCGAGATATGGAAATTTAGCCCCGCCCGCGCGGGAAAAATGCCTTGCCTCTTCGCTCGGCTATCGTTGGAAGCAACTGTGTACGTAGGAGGCTTCTATGAGCGATAACGCCGACCCCAAAGATATTGTAGGCCGTCGGATCTGGCGGATTTCTGATGACGTTGCCCCAGAGACCGGCACGCAGGGTCTGCCCGTACAGGGCGCCCAAAAAACTGCGGCAATTGTTGGTGAACCCGTAGGCGCAGGGCGCTCCGGATCCACCTCTTACAATTTTGTGTCCGCGGCCCAGGCCAAGCCGAAAAAAGATGCCCCCGAGCAGGGCGAACAAGTAGCCGAACAAGCTGACCAGGCCGAACCGGCCCAGCCCGTCCAAGAGCCGGCGGCCGCCCTCGAAGCGCCTAGCGAAGCAGAAACAGGAGAGGGCACGGACGAAGAAACTACTGAAGAAGCCGAAGTAGCAGACCAGGGCGAAGCACAGGCCGAACCGCTAGCGCAGGCCAACGAAGAAGCCACCGTAGTGGCCGAAACCCGGCCGGCTGCTCCAGCTTTCGCTCCCGTGCACCCCAAGGGCGAAAGCCGCCAGGCCCCGCAGACTGATGCCGACGCGGCCGAGGCCTTCCCCACTCCGAGCGCTCCTATAACTGACACTACGAAACGCACCTCCATCGCCGACCGTTTCCCCGCCGAGGGGCCGCGCGATCCCGAACGCGAAGCCGAAAGCACGCTGATTCGCCGCCAGTCCCTGTTGGCCCCCACCCAGAGCTCACCCGCCAACCAGGAAGAGCCCACCTGGGCCAAACGTGAGGCGCAGGCTTCGTCCTCTTCCGCAGAGGCTTCCGAAGAAGAACTGTTCGAGGGCGCAACCGTCCGCCCATCCACCAAGTCTCGCGGGCTAGCACACTTCGGCGTGCTGGTAGGAACCATTTTGCTGGTTCCGCTCGCCCTGGCCTTATTCATTGCCGGCGTAGCCCAGCCCGAGGGCGCTCAGTACTTCGCGTTGGGCACCAATGCAGGACGCATCCTGCTGGTGCTGCTAGGGGTTGTGGGCGTGTTCCTGGCCGTATTGCTGGCCCGCTGGTCCTCGCTAGGTTCGTTCATCGCAGGCATTTTACTCTTCGGTCTTGGCGTTGCCGGCATCATAATCTCGCCTCTGGTATCCGTGTGGAGCGACAACATCGTCCGCGATCTTACCGGCGGCTCCCTGGCCTCCCGTTTCGTATCTACTTTCGCGCTCATCTGCGCTAACGGCACCCTGGCAATGGCCGGTGCGGTGCTGCTGGCTGTCGGCTTCGTCTCACACGGTGCCCGCCGCAAGGGCCGCGAAGACACTCGTACCCGCGAAAGGGTAGAGGACGCCCTCGAAAATAGGAAAAGAGCCTCGCGCGCCAAGTGAAGATTGAAGATTCCCTTCCCTCTGGGCTGATCCGCCCGGAGGGGCCGTGGATACACCGCAACATCAACGCCAACGGCGCCCGCTTCCACGTGGTGCAGGCTGGCCCTTCCTCCTCGCACGCGGTATTGCTGCTGCACGGCTTCCCCCAATACTGGTGGGCTATGCGCGCCCAACTTGAGGCGCTTGCGGCAGCCGGATACAACGCGGTGGCCATGGATTTGCGCGGCTTTGGCGGTTCTGACCGGCAGCCGAGCGGTTATGACGTAGCCACCTTGACCAAGGACTGCATCGGGGTGTTGACGTCGCTCGGCATTTCTAAAGCCATACTGGTAGGGCAAGGAATTGGCGGCACGCTTGCGTGGGCAGCCCCAGCGGTTGCTCCCCGCCAGGTAGCGGCTATCGTCACCTTAGGGGCTCCTCATCCTCTTGCCACCCGTTCTTTACGAGGGCGAGCCTTTACCGGAGGTGCGGCCCAATACCTGTTCTTGCAGCTACCGTGGCTACCTGAGCGAGCATTGCGAAGCGGCTCGCTAGTGCACGCCCTGATGCGCTCCTGGGCCGCTGCGGAAAATCGTGACCTGGTAAATGACTTGGCAGACCGGTACGCATCCTTATTTACGAATCCTTTTGCGGCCACCGCTGCCCTTGCCTATCTGCGGCAGACGCGGAAGTTAATCGGAGCCCAACGTGACCTGCTCCGCCATCGGGTGAGCGTGCCGGTGCTGTCCCTGCAAGGGCAAGTGGATCCGATCATGCCCGGGCAGGCCTTTGCGCGGGATGCCCACTATGTTGCCGGGCCTTTGACCCAGCGGGCGATTGTCGGTGCCGGCCACTTCCTGTCTGAGGAAGCCCCCGCAGCTGTGAATGCCGCGCTGCTTAGCTTTCTGCAGGAACTGGATTGGCCGACGGGCAGTAGCTTGCAACCGGGCAAATAGTGCACTTGGGAGCACGGGCAGTGCACACCTGGCGGCCATGAAAAATAAGGCGATGACACAGCATCGTCCAGTCGGCGTGTGGCAGTAATGCCCGCAGGTCGCCCTCTACTTTCAGCGGATCTTTTTCGCTAGTGAAGCCTAGGCGGCGGCTGAGGCGGCCGACATGGGTGTCCACAGTAATTTCGGGTTTTCCGAACCAATTTCCCAACACCACGTTTGCGGTTTTCCGTCCGACCCCGGGCAAGGACATCAGTTCCTTTCGAGTGCCGGGCACCTGCCCACCAAAGTCCCTTACTAGCCCTTCGGCAAGGCCTAAGAGCGAGTTCGCCCTCCTGCGAAACATCCCTAAAGGACGCACTACTTGCTGTAGCTCTTCCAGGTCAGCGCCCGCCAAATCCTTTGGCGTAGGCCACGTGGAAAACAGCTGTGGGCTGATCTGATTCACTCGAACGTCAGTAGTTTGGGCACTTAGCACTGTGGCCACCAATAGCTCGAAGGCGTTAGAAAAATCGAGCGCGCAGCCCGCATCAGGGTAGGCTCGTGCCAGGGCGCGCGAGACCTGCACTGCCCGATGGTGTGCGACCAGATCTTGGGGCACATGTACCTCTTTTCACACAACACTAACCGTTGTGATATAAAACGCTTCTGGTAATGATTAAACTAGGCTATACATACCACCATGCCGCTAGTCCCGGCGCGAGGAGGAAACGTGGACGCAACAATTATCCGTCAGGTACCGCTATTCGAAGGACTCGACGAGGCCACCCTGGGCGAGCTGTACCAGAAGATGTCTGAAGTTACGCTTCGCCGCGGCGAGGTACTGTTTGAAGAAAACGACGACGCAGACCAGCTCTACATTGTCACCGAAGGCAAAGTGAAGCTGGGCCACACCACTTCCGATGGCCGCGAGAACCTGCTGGCAATCTTGGGCCCTGGCGAGATCCTGGGCGAATTGACCCTATTCGATCGTGGCACCCGTTCTGGCACGGCTACCGCAATCTCCTCCACCAGGTTGCTGTCGCTGGCACACACCGACCTGATGGCATTCATAGATTCGCATCCGCAGATGGCCAAGCTGATGCTGCGTGACCTGGCGGGCCGCCTACGCCGCACCAATGAGGCGCTCGCGGACATGGTCTTCTCGGACGTGCCGGGCCGCGTCGCTAAGGCGCTGGTCGATTTGGCAGAGCGTTTCGGTTCCCGTACCGACGAGGGCGTGCACGTCCCCCACGACCTGACCCAGGAAGAACTGGCGCAGCTGGTGGGCGCTTCACGCGAGACGGTAAATAAGTCTTTGGCAGAGTTCGGCTCCCGCGGCTGGATCCGCTTGGAAGGACGAGCCGTGATGCTGCTAGACCTGGAACGCCTAGTACGCCGCGCCCGCTAAGTTTTAGCTACGTAAGGTGCCCGAGCCTAGCTCGGGCACCTTAGTTTTTCCCGCTTGTGGGCAGAAAAATCCCCCGGCCAAATGGCCGGGGGTTCGTTTTCTACCGCAAGTGTTACTTGGTGGTGAAGACGACCTCTACCTCGACGGGAGCGCCAAGGGGAAGGGCGGCTACGCCAACAGCCGAGCGTACGTGCGGCTCGTCGAATAGTTCACCGAAGAACAGGGACGCACCGTTGGCGACCTGTGCCTGGTCGGTAAAATCGGGCTTGGAAGACACGAATGCTGTTACGGCCTCGACGCCAGTGATCGCGTCTTCGCTGCCGGCAATCGCAACGGCTGCTGCCAGAGCGTTCAGGGCGCAGGCGCGCGCGGCTTCCTGAGCATCTTCCAGGGCAACTTCGCCCTCGCCGACATGGCCGGTGGCAACTAGCGAGCCGTCGCGCATTGGCAACTGCCCCGACGTGCGGATTTTGCCTTCGCCAATCTTGCGAGCGGGCGTGTATGCGGCTACCGGGGGAACTACTTTGGGCAGTTCGATTCCTT
Source organism: Winkia sp. C0117E2 (assembly GCF_056590455.1). Taxonomy (NCBI): domain Bacteria; kingdom Bacillati; phylum Actinomycetota; class Actinomycetes; order Actinomycetales; family Actinomycetaceae; genus Winkia; species Winkia sp. C0117E2. The sequence continues at coordinate 133,416 of NZ_JBWPWD010000005.1, forward strand.
GTTCTTTCAGACGTGCAGAGAGTGCTTCACTCATTCAACTGGCCTCTTCAAATATGCGACTAGGTTGTCCGAACCTGTAGGTCCGGGGATGACGGCAACGAGTTCCCACCCGTCAGCGCCCCACTGATCCAGTATCTGCTTTGTTGCGTGTGTTAGCAACGGAATCGTTGCGTATTCCCATTTAGTCATGCCCTAATCCTAACTGGAGGGGGCGCATATTTTTAGCCCCTTTTTATACGCGGACGTTTGGAAAATTGAACCCTACCTGCGCACACGCGCCAACACGTGGGGGATGCGCGGACTCCGGATTTCTTCTGCCAGTGGTGATGGTGAATTTGCCAACCAGTCAGCCCAGTCGGTGATGTTTGACATTTGCCGAAGCATTGCGCGGCGTTCACGTTCTGTGAGCCCACCCCACACACCAAAGTTGGCTTCCGATTGCAGGGCGTCTGCTAGGCATTCCAACCGCACTTCGCAGTTGTAACAACGGGTCCTAACCTGGCGTTGAGCAGCACCTTGAACAAACAGGGCGTCTGGTTCGTCTTGTGCGCACAGGGCTTTGGCAGCCCAGGTTTGATCTCCGTTCAGATTCATTACGGCTTAAATCCTTACATCCTTGTTGGCTTCTTTGCCTAAGTGTGACGGTACCTACATTTGTTCGTTTTGTCCATGCGGCAACGCACTTTTTGTTCGGCTACTAGCTAACGAGCTAGTAACAATGCCCCCAAAGTGGGTAAGTCTCTTATCATTTGCCAGCCAGATTGTTTAGGCTAATAGCATGTCGAAATCTTCTGGTTCTTCAAAGCTTGCTGCGCTCACCACTGGGGCACGGCCGGTTTCCACGAAGCAGTACCGTCACTTGCTAGTTTCTATGGCCGCAATGGTCGCCCTCTGCGCGATCTTCCTGGCCGGGCTTTCCATTCCCGCCATCGGTATGGCCGGTATGGCAACCACGCAAGGCACTAAGGCGTTCTCGCAAATGCCGGGCGAATTTGAGGCACTGCCGCCATCACAGCAGTCGATTATCGAGGCCTCCGATGGCACCGAGCTGGCCCGCTTCTATGCTGAAGACCGCATTGTCGTACCACTAGAGAAGATGTCTCCCTGGATCCAGAAAGCGGCTGTAGCGATCGAAGATAGGCGCTTCTTTGACCACGGCGGTATTGACGTGATGGGCATGTCGCGCGCCCTGGTAAATAACTTCTTAGGCGGCGACACCGAGGGCGCATCCACCCTCACCCAGCAGTACGTGAAGAACACGCTGATCGAAACGGCACTGCAGAAGAACGACCCCCTTGCCAGGGCGAAGGCAGAAGAGCACTCGGTCTCGCGCAAGCTGCGCGAAGCTAAGTATGCGATCACGCTTGAAAAGAAGATGCCTAAGAAGAAGATTCTGGAAGGCTACCTGAACATTGCCCCGTTCGGCCCGAACGTCTACGGTTCTGAGGCGGCTTCCCGCCACTACTTCTCTAAGGCCGGCAAGGACTTAACCATTGGCGAGGCCGCCCTGCTAGCCGGCATCACCCAGAACCCGATCGGGTTCAACCCACTGCAGCACCCCGAGAAGGCGCAGGATAGGCGCAACCAGGTGCTCTTTACCATGCTGGAAACCAAGGCCATCAACAACGAGCAGTACCAGAAGGCCAAAGCCCAGAACGTGAAGGACATGCTGAAGCCGTCCAACACCCCGCAGGGCTGCGGGGCTGCCGGTAATGCGGCCCACTTCTGTGCCTACGTGGTCCACGAGATCTACCAGAACAATGCTTTCGGCAAGGACATTGCCGAACGACGCAACCTGCTAATGCGTGGCGGCCTGCGCATCCGCACCACTTTGGATAAACGCATGCAGGATGCTGCAGCTAAGGCTGCTACCGATTCTATCCCTGTAAACGATCCCTCGGACGCGCGTATAGCCGTCACTTCGATCCGCCCGGGCACAGGAGAAATCTTAGCCATGGCACAGAACACCAACTTTGGCACTAACACCCAGAAGGATCCCTCCGCGACCGAGCAGGTCTTTGCTGCCGACGAAGCGCACGGCGGCGGCGCCGGCTACCAGACCGGTTCTTCCTTCAAGCCCATGACCCTTGCCGCCTGGTATGAGGCCGGCTACTCCCCATACGCGGTAGTGGGTGGGCGAACCAGCTATTCGGCCTCGGACTGGAACATTGGCGACTGTGACGCGGCAGCCGATGGGTGGGAAGTGCACAACAACGAGAACTCCTCCCCCAGGGCCACCACGGTACTGCAGGGCACGCAGCGGTCGCTGAACACGACCTACGCGGGGATGGCTTCCAGGCTGGACCTGTGCAACATCAAGGACGTGGCGAAGCGAGTACACGCAGTGCCGGGTGACGGTTCGGACCCCACCTTCCGCCCCTCCGACATTCTGGGTTCGGGATCGGTACCTCCGTTGAACATGGCCAACGCGTTCGCCACTTTTGTGAACAAGGGTGAATATTGCAAGCCGCTCGCTATTAGCGCGGTTACTACTTCGGCGGGCAAGAAGCTGAAGGTGCCACAGAAGTCTTGCAAGAAGGCTTTAGAGAAGGGCCCGGCCGAGCAGACCACTTGGACCCTAGAGCGCACCTACAACTCCTACGGTTCCATGGGATATGCCTCGATTGGCCGCCCGGCAATAGCCAAGACCGGTACTACCACCGGCCCGTCCGATGCGTGGATCGTGGGTGCTACCCCGGATGTGTCGACCTCTGTTTGGGTTGGGCACGCTCAGGGTATTGCCCCGCTAGCAGACGTGGTTGTGGGCGGCCGCTACTACGACATCATGTACGGTTCGACCCTGCCCGCGAACACCTGGCAGAACTACATGCGGGTGGCCCACGAGGGCATCCCAGCACGCGGCTTCGATTACAACGATATTGGCACGGGCGTACCGCAGCGGCGGGTGGAACAGACCCCCCAGCAGCAGCGCCAGCCGGAGCAGGCCCCACAGCAGTCTGAGCCGAAGAAGGAAGAACCCGCCCCCAAGCCGTCAGAGGAGCCGTCGACCACGGTCACCGAGACGACCATTATTGAGGAACGTTGATCCGCAAAGCGGCGGCGGGCTTCGGCCTCGCCTGCCTGGCCGGGCTGGTTTGGGGCAGCGTTGAACGGCGTTGCCCCACCGTCACCAGCGCGACCATAAAAGGCCGGCCGGGCACGCCCCGGCTGCGCGTATTGCAGGTGGCCGATGCACACCTGTGGCCCTCCCAACGCTGGGAGGCCAACTTCATCGCTTCCGCAGCTGACATCCCCTATTCGCTGTGCGTCAATACGGGCGACAATTTTTCCGACCCCCACGCGATGGGCATCCTGCGGGCGGCATTTGGGCCGCTGCTGGCCAAGCCGGGCGTTTTCACGTTTGGATCCAACGACTATTTTGGCCCGCATTTTAAGAATCCGTTCCGGTATTTCTTCGGCACTTCTTCGAGTGATACGCGGCCCGAGGTTCCCGACCTACCCCACGACGAGTTGGCCGCATTCTTTACCAAGGGGGGCTGGGCTGACGTGCGCAACCGGGCGGCGGACTTGCGGGTGCGCTCTCTGCCTTCCCAGAACCGTGCCGCTGAGGAAGTTACAGTGTCGGTAATGGGGGTGGACGATCCCCATATTGACCGCGACATACTGCCGGAGCCGCCCTCGGCGTGGAAGGAAGCGGCCCTGCGCGTAGGGGTGGCGCACGCCCCTTACAGGCGGGTATTGGACGCCTTCACCAAGGCCGGAGCGGACCTGATCATCTGCGGGCACACTCACGGCGGGCAGGTACGACTGCCGTTTGTGGGGGCGCTGGTTAATAATTCGGATATTCCTTTGCAATACGCTTCCGGCCTGCACGATTGGCACTTTGCCGGGCGCACGGCCAAGCTGTTCGTCTCAAAGGGGCTCGGCACCTCCAAAACGGCGCCACTGCGGTTTTGGTGTCGGCCCGAGGTAGCTTTTATCGACATCACGCCCGGCCCTTAGGCCTTGGCGGGGATCTTCGCTAACTATGCGGTCAGGTGCGGGGTTTAGTTGGTGGTTTTTACTGGCCCTCTGCGGGAAAGAGTGTGCCCTCGACACCGCGGTGCCGAGGGCGAAACCTTTTAGGCGCGCTTGCGGCGGGTTGCAAGCACACCTGCGCCGGTGGAGAGTCCGGCTACTGATAGCCCTGCCAGCAATCCAGCGGTAGCGCCGGTTGCTACCAGAGTATTGGCGGTATTGGTGTCCGCGGCGGACGTGGCGATCTTAGTTTCGGGCTCGTCCTGATCTGCGAGCATTTCTGCAGCCTCGTCTTCGGAGGGGACTTCTACAGGGGCAGCCTGGGTGTCCTTTTCTGCCTGTTCGGGCTTGGCATCGTCCTTGGCAGGAGCGGCAGTGTCAGGCTGAGCCTCGGCAGCCAGGTCCTTTTCGTAGGCCGTAGCAAGCTCATCTAGCTGGGGCAGGATGTAGGCCATAGCGTGATTTAGGTAGGCCGGGTGTGGGGCGGCGAACCAGTCCGAGAATAGGGCGGCGATGGTCTTTGACTTGAATTCGGCGGGCTGCGCCAGGGTCAGCGCTTCGTTGCGGGCAGCGCTGGTGCGGGCCACTACCCGGTCGTTGATTTGGGTAATGTTTAGCTTACGCGCCTCTTCAATGGCTGCGTGTATAGCCGGCGCGTACTTGCCTAGCTTCATCTGCGCGTTGATGTAGTTGTAGTCGGAGGGTAGTAGTTTGCCGACTATTCTCTTAGCGCAGCTCTCTTGGAAGGAGTTCAAGGTGGCTAGGTCGGCGCGAAGCGCTGCGTGGGCATCGGCCGGCTGATCCTGCAGCACCTTGGTAGCGGCTGCAATGTTTTTCCCGACTATGCCCGAGATTCCGGCGAGTTCGGTAGCGTCTGCAGCTTCCTGGTTTTTCGTTTCCGCGATTTTTGCTTGCACCTGCTGCTTCTGCGACTCGTTCCACTTGCCCCAGACAGTAGCCACGTAGGCGTCTATGTCCTGGGCGCTCTTTAGCCCATCCAGGTCGCTCTCGTTCAGGCCCGGCACGTTGGCTGCCGCATAGATCGCCTTCACTTCGGACTGCGCCTTTGCGGTAGCTTCGTCTACAAGCTTCTGCGCGTCCTTTTCGAGGGCGGACGCCACGCGCGCCTTGCCCGCCGCGTTTGTGGGAATACCCTGGCCCAGCTTCTGGCTAGTTAGCGCTTCGCGTGCCGCAGTTTCCGCACTAGCAGTATCGATGGGTGATTCCGCCGCTGGGGCGGATACTGACACGGTGCAGGCATAGCGCGACAGGTCCGGTGGCGCTGACTCGGCATTCGCGGGGGCAACGATTCCAGCAAAAAGGGTAGCCGCCAGTAGTGGGGCGGCAATAATTACCGGTCTGATTCGCATATTTTCCTCTCCTGTAACGCCCCTTATGTGCAGGCCGGCATGTTCGCATGGTGCGCAGTCAGCCCGTGGGGAACGGCGAAACATCTGGGGCGACGGCGCTGAGATGGGGCGCGCGCCGCGTATTGGCATATACGAAAATACCGTTTATCAGACTCTTGCGGAATAAGCTGTTTCCAATCGATGGGCTGTAATAGTTTCTATTCACTTCTTTGTTTTGCCAATTTTGCCATTTTCATGCACTCACATATTTTTTGCGCGCTAAGGCCGGTCGCGCTATAACGAAAAAAGGAGGGGGAGGAGGAACTGCCTATTGCGGCAGATACACTAGCGCATATACACTAAGCCAGTTTCCGCACTGTTACTCATCTAACTTAGGCAACCCTAAGATTGCATTAACTGGTGCCAGCAAGGCCTGCAGGACTAGCGGCAGTGCCGCGACAATGCAGTGCAAACCGGTTGCATTTACCCAATTGCCACCCTCACAACTACCGGTACGGCGGCCGCCCTGAATCAAACTCCCAAACAGCCATAAATCGCCTACAGCAAACCCCTAGCATTTAACACGTAAGACATTTCAGCCTTCTTGGCATCGATCTGCACGCTGAAGAATGAGGGACGCGGCTCAAAGCCGCGGGGGCGCTTGGCCCGCCTTACGTCTCTAACCCGGTAGACCTCACCAATAACCACGGCCGCTTGCGCAAGACTCCCCAGACGGCTGGATCACCATAGCCCCACCTAGTCGGATACCTTATGTACAAATCGGAACACTCTGTGAGATTTAACTATTTTTCCATCGCTTCCGATTAATAGCGCCAAGATTGCGAAAATGCAGGGGTAATTTTCTTTATTTTTCATACGCAGCTGTCACGCTAACCGAAACCAGAAAATGCTCAACAATACAGATAGGCATAACTATTTCTTCTTGGTAGCATCAGGACCAATTCTGCCCTACATTACTGCGGAATTGTTCGACAATAGTGAATGCGGAAGGGAAAATGAACAATAAACTGCTCACAAATGGCAGCTACGGCAAATCTAAGCATGCGCTTACTGCCCTAGTTGCCGGCGCGCTAGCCTCATCGCTGCTAGCTACGCCTGCTTTTGCTGCGGCAGCCGACGGACCGGCTGCCGCCCCGCAGAGCCCTAATCCTGAACAAGTGATGGAAGAGGTAAAAGACACCGAGGCTGACCTAGCCAAGGCGCTCCAGGACCTCCCCTCGGAAATAAAGAACAATCCCCTGTCCGGGGATGCCTTGCCTGCCGCCGCCGACAAGCTGGACATGAAGCCCGGCGCTGTCAAGGAAGTTTCTGAACTAGGCGGCTGGAACGCCATTGACGGCGGCAAATTCACCGTCCTGAAGGCGCGCGAGGACGGCCTGTATTTAAACTCGTCAGCAGGTACGGCGGTCGACAATTCTGACGAATCTCGCGATCCGAAAACTCAGCTGTACCGCAATGTTCAATACTTCACAAACGAGCAGGCATTAGGTACCCACCCCTACGTGCTTGCGCTTGGCCGCGGATATGACAATTTCTCGCGAATCTCCGGCGAAAAAGCAATAGGAGCCAACGGCAATAAGTTCGTGTCCGGGTATAACGGCATCGAACGCTCATTCAAGGCATACTCGCCTAAGTATGGGACTAATTTGGTCCTTGACTTTGCCACGGGTTCCTTAGCGCAGACTAACAAGCCAGCTGGTTACAGGGTGCGCGTAGTTGCCAATGCCAATGGGGCGGAAAAAGTTCTTTACGATGTAACTTTCAACCCTAAAGAAACGAAAGTTGATAATGAAAAGGGCTATACGGTAACCACTATTGGAGATGGTAGCGGAGAACCCAAACTAGGCAACAAACCTGCAACTGCCGACGAAATTGCCGCTGGAACAGCTATACCGTACGTCCAGGGGGCAGACACCACGGTCAAGTACGCAACCCAGTTCAACAATGGCGACCTGACCGGCGTCAAGTCGGGCGCGGTGGGTAGATTTACTTCGAAGCCGATTCTGCTGGACAAGGGCGTGACCGACTACAAGGTGCAGATCACCCCTGACTTCGAAAATGACACGGGTGTTTTCGATTCAGACCATGGTCAAACTGTAGGCCTACAGCGTAACGTGAAGCACTATACGGTTCCGTTGTTCAACGCGTTCAATGTTGACCAGAAGACCGACGTTACCGCGAAGGAGCTACTAAAGGCTCAGCTCGAGGCTCTGAAGGCCAACCGTGAGAAGCATGTTGCTGATAAGTCGGATCCGTCTATCGCAAATCTAGATGCGGTAATTAAGGAAGTTGAAGCCGCTGTCAACTCTAAAGAGGTAAAGTCAGTCGACGAGTACAAAAAGCTCGGTTCCAAGCTGGACAAGGCTAAAGAAAACCTGATTGACATCAAGGATGCTTTGAAGGCAATCCAGGACGAAAAGGCAAAGAAACTAGCCGAGATTGACAAGGCCCCGGGCGCCCTTGATAAGGACAAAGAAGCGGCTAAGAAAGCGGCTGAAGCTGCCGCAGAACAGGCAACCGCTGCTATTAAGGCTGTTGCCGAAAAGGAAGCTCTTCCCAAGACTCTGGAAGACAACCTTAACAACATCAAGGCCGTTACTGTTTCTAACAAGGAAGCTCTAACCGCTAAGGTTGCTGACGACGAGGCATTCCAGAAGACTCCTCGTTACGTCAACGCAGATGAGCACAACTTTGTGAACGCCGATGGCACCCCCAACACTGAAAAGAACAACAAGGCACCAGAACATGTCGCCGCGTACAAGAAAGCCCTAGAAGAAGCTAAGAAGGTTGCAGACAACCCGACTGCTACTCAGGGCGAGGTTGACAAGGCTCTAGCAGCCCTGAATAAGGCTCGCAAGGACATTGAAGACAACTACGCCACTGACTTGGAGCCCCTAAAAGACTCAGTGAACACCAAGGGCGGAGTTGACAACACAGAGCCCATCTACGTAAACGCCACTCCTGAAGAACAGGAGGCATATGACCAGGCCAAGCAGGCTGCGGCAGATCTACTGAAAGATCCGAACGCAACCCAAACCCAGGTGAACAACGCTAAGAAAGCCTTGGATGATGCCAAGGCTGCACTAGACAAGCACCCGACCGACAAGCAGAAGCTCTCCGCACAGGTCACTACCAGCTTGGACAGTGATGCAGATTCGCCGAGCGTGTTCTACAAGAACGCTAAGGATCCTAACTACCAGGCACCCGAAGGTGTAGACAAAGAGGCCGCTAAGGGTTTCGCTGATGCCTACGACAAGGCTCTAGCAGCAGCGAAGAAAGCTCTAGCAGACCCGAAGGCATCCCAGAAGCAGGTTGATGCGGCACTGGAGGCTCTAAAGGCTGCAGAAAAAGATCTGCACACGCTTTCCTCCGACCCGACGGACCTGGTTAAGGCCCAGAATGACACTCTGGCCGCGAAGGATCTGCCTGCCTACAAGAATCTTGTAGCTAAGGCTGCCAAGGAAGGGCCTGAATCCCAGGCTGCCAAGGATCTAGCTGCATACAACGATTCCCTGAAGAAGGCAACGGACGTGCTGCTGCAGTTCGCTGATCCCAAGGCAGACAAGCACCCGGCTCAGAAGGACGTCGAAGCCGCGAAGGCTGCACTGCAGGCTGCCCGCGATCTAGTCGATCCGTACGCGACCGACACCCGCGCGCTTGAAAGCACCGCTAACCTGGAAAAGGCCATCAAGGCTTCCCCCGCCTACGCCAACGCTGACGCCGCCGCGTACATGGGTAAGGATGGCAAGCCTGACGCAGAAAAGAACAAGCAGGCTAAGGAAGCTAAGGATGCCTACGACAAGGCTCTAGAAAAGGCACTTGAGGTACTCGCCAACACCAAGGCCACCCAGGCTGAGGTAGATGAAGCGACTGCCGCCCTGGCAGATGCTGGCGACGCGCTAGCACCCTTCGCAACTGACGCCTCCAAGCTGGCCGCGCAAGCCGCTGCCGCCACCTCCTTTGAGGAATCCCCGCAGTTCGTCAACGCTCTGGCTGCCAAGAATGGCGATGCTGAAAACGCTGATGTCGCTGCCTATAAGAAGGCTCTGAAGGACGCAAAGGATACTCTGTCTAACCCGAAGGCCACCCAGGCTGAGGTAGACAAGGCCCTGGCTGCTCTGAAGGCTGCTGAAGATAAGATCGTGAAGGACTACCCAACCGATCCGTCCAAGCTGGAGAAGGAAGCAGATGCTGCCGCAGATCTTCAGAAGGGTGCCGATTTCCAGGCTGTCCTGAAGAACGCTGCCACCCAGGACGCCGCCAAGGCATACCAGAATGCCCTGAAGGATGCGAAGGCCGTACTGGCTGACAAGAACGCCACTCAGGCTGATGTAGACAAGGCCCTGGCCACGTTGAAGGCTGCGGGTGAGGCCCTAAAGAAGGCCGAAGATGCTGCCGCATCCAAGCAGGGTGGCGCTGCTGCCGGCAAGGATGACACCGGCAAGAATGATTCCGGTAAGGGTGGCGCTGCTGCATCCGAATCGCAGCGTGTTGTCCGTACTGTCAAGACCAATACTGGCAACCTACCTGTAACCGGTAGCGCAGGAGCTTTGCTCCTGATCGTGTCTTGTGCCCTTATTGGTGCAGGTACCCTTGCGATCCGTCGCAAGAAGGGTAACTAGTTAGGTACAGATAACTAGATAAGGAAGGCCCGCGTGACGCTTTGGACGCCACGCGGGCCTTTCGCTATCTTCAGCAAACAACCAAGGCCATCAGGCCCGGGCTTCCGGAGCTTTCGCGAACCATGGTGTTGAACCGCGAAACCAGGTCGAAGTCGCCAACCAAGGCGTTGTGGACCAAGGTCCGCGAGCCAAGAAACACCCCCAGCCCCAACCCCGCCACCCACTACGCAAAAAGGGCAAGAACTTTCGTTCTTGCCCTACTCCAGCGGGTCGGGGTATTCGGTCGCTACGCTCCCTACGACCCCATCCTCGCTCGGCGCAAAAAGGGCAAGAACTTTCGTCCTTGCCCTTTTGACCTTACTCGTCGGGGTGACAGGATTTGAACCTGCGACCTCTTCGTCCCGAACGAAGCGCGCTACCAAGCTGCGCCACACCCCGTGGCTCACAAAAGCATATCCTACAAAACTCCAAAGCCGAAAATTAATCCGGAGTCAAACACGCCACACTATGCCAGCACCTGCCCTAACACCCAGAAAGCACCAACCCCAACCACAATCGACACCAACGCATTCGCCCACCGCCAATGCACCAAAGCAGTAGCAACAATGCCTCCCAAAGCAGGCAACCATGATGCCAACACCCCAAACTTCACACCCGAAACCGTGAAAGTCACCAGAATTACCATCACCCCCAGCGGCATAGTCTGCGCAACAATGCGCATTAGCTCCGAATCACGCACCCTACGCAACGCCACAAAAGGTACGCCGCGCAGAGAATAGGTCACCCCGAAAATTACCGCCAGAGCCGCGGCCACATACCCATAATTCACTTCGCCCTCCGCAACCTAAACCACGCATTAGCCAAAATAAGCACCGTGAATAAGCCCAGCGCAACCACTAGCATCTGCTCCCGCGCAAACAGGACCCCAGCTATGGCGCACCCAAACGCAGCAATCCCGATCCCCCACTGGCGGTTTTGCTTGTACGCATCTACCGCCAACGTCACAAACAGGGCCGTCAGAGCAAAACCCAAAAAATTAGTATCGAAAGAAAGCAGGTTACCCACCAGGGCGCCAGCCGCCACACCCATCACCCAATACGCCTGGCAGAGTGCTTCCGTAGTAACCACCTGCACGCCACTGAGCGTGCCTGCAGGACGCGACGCAAGCAACGCGTACGCCTCATCGGTGAGCGCATGCACCCCATAAAGCCTTCCCGCCAAAGAACGAACCCTATGTAACGGAAACGAAAGACCATAAAACAGGTGCCTGAAGTTCACAAAGAAAGTTGTAACAGCAATCTGCGGTAGCGACACCCCCGTAAGGATTAGCCCCACTGCAGTAAACTCCATCGAACCGGCATAAATCACAATCGAGGAGACAATAGACAGCCACACCGGGAATCCCTGCGTAACCGCAAACACGCCAAACGCAAACCCCAGTGGCACATACCCGAGCCCCACCACATAAGTGTCCCGTAAAGCCTTCTTGGCCTCTACAACAGATCCCTTCATGAGCCAACACTAAACGAGCCGAATGCACTAGCGCAGCAAAAACCATGATTCGGCAACAGGAAATCGTTACATAACTGGAACTATTTTGCCAGCTTCTTGTTACCCCACTTTATGGATGCTCCGCTAAAGTGGACACAATGACAGACAATCCGCAAGCCCCAAAGAGACGTTCACTTAGCGAACGGCAAGCTGAGCTGGGCAGCCACTCCAGCCGCGGAATAGCCTCTCAAGAAAACGGGAGCAGTGGCGGAGGAGTAACCTCCACACCGTACACTGGACAGATCCCCAAAATTACCAACGAGCACATGAACCCTCAAGTAAAAGAGGGATTAGGGGTTGCTACCACCGGCATGATGCGGGCAATCAAGCCCACCACGTCCGTGCCTGCCAAAGCACAAAAACCCACCCCCATTCCGGCCACCCCAAAACGCACTAATAGCACCCGCCAACTACCCGAGGACCAGCTGGGCGAAAGCCGACTAAAACCGACGGGATGGCTGCCTGACCATTACGCCGCCTTCTCGCTCGCACTAATCCCATTCGTAGTGGGCATGCTGCTAGCACAGCCCAGTTGGGAACACATTCCCCTATTGGCGCTGTGGATCGTGTCATTCATGTGCTTCAACGCGATCGGCCTGTGGCTGCGCTCCAACCTAGACCACAGCTACTGGGCACCCGCACGCACTTACTCAGCAATAAGCGCGGTACTTGCAGTAGTGAACCTGATCGTCAGCCCATACCTGACCGAATGGACGGTAGTCTTCCTTCCTTTTGCCGTCACAGCAGCATGGCAATGCTTCACCCATAATTGGCGCACCCCTCTTACCAGGCTGTGCACCGTTTGCGCCTCCTCGCTAATGACATTGGTGGCCTATGACGTAGGCACCGGATTTTCCCGCCCAGAATGGGTGCCAGACTGGTTGCAGCATTCTAGTGGCCCCATTCCCGGCCAGGGCGCTACTGACCCACAGGTTACTGCCTGCTGGGGTTGGGCGGGCGTGTGCGCGATAACAATGGCCGCAGCATCATTTGCGACCATCACCTACCTGCGCACGCTCGGCCGCAAAGGTCTGACCCTGAAATACTTCGTGCCCGCAGCAGTAATTCACGGCCTACTGGTTCTTGGGGCAGCGCTCGGATGGGGCTTAGGCAGCTTTAACCTAATCACATTGGCTATCAGTTTGGCCTACGGCATTCGCCTGGCCTGCGTTCCGTTAATCCTAAAGAAGTTGACCAAGCCTACTGGAGTCATGCTAGTGGTTTCTGTAGAGACCGCACTATTAGCCCTACTTGGTGCCTCCCTAGTGTGGTAACCGCCTAGCCACCCACCTGCGGCGGCATCCTTTCAGCAAAAAACTCGTAGGCCCTAGTTTCGGTATCACTATCTAACCCGAGGGCATTATTACGTCTTTGCGTCCACTGCTCCAAGTAGGGCACCCCCCGTTTTTGAGCTTGAACCAAAATATTGCGGTAATTATCCATCCCATGCGGATTACGGGCCGGAGCATCCGTAGTGTCAGCCACGAGCGACGGCAGCTGCGGATCCACTGAATGTTCATCCAATCCTGGCACCGCATCGGAAGTATCGCGCACAAACAACACGTCCACCCCGTTAGATGCTGCCCTTCTGGCCGTATCCGCCCTGGTTGGCCCCGCTACCGCCAGAACTGACTTGACATTGTATTTGCGAGTAAAAACAGGGTCTGCAGCGAGCGAGGTCGCAACGGCACTGCCCTGGGAATGGCCAACCAACTCAACAGGTTCGCCGCGAGCGCCAGCCTGAGCCAACGCGGACTCGACAATGCGCTGCTGATCAGTTTCCATTCCCGCCACAGCTTGCAGGTTAGTTTGCATGCCCAGGGGGTTACTTCCGCCAGAGGCGAAGGTTTCCATGCCTCGAATATTCACAGTCCACGACACGTTTCCGACCTTGTTCACATGCTTTAGTACCTCGACATGCGCCCCAGGTGAGTCCGGCCCACAATTCTTGATCTTACTGAGCCGGTCAGCCATAGTGGATGCGGTCAAGGCAGTGGGAACTGACGGCAAGGCCCCGTTTACTTCTACAGCACAGGTGGGTGACGGGAGTGCAGGCTTTTTCCCGAATAGATGGTTAATAGTTTGTCCCTTGCTACCCAGTTCAATTAGGTTGGCGCCAGCTAGCAGCGTGGCTGCCCCCAGCACTAGGCCCGGCGACCGAGAGGTGTCGATTAGGGCACCTTCCGCGTCTACCCGTGAAACTGCTAACTGACGGACTGGGGATGTTGCCCCCACGTATCGGATTTGCCCATCGGGGCCGACAATCCTGATCCTTCTTTTCCCGAAAGCTGGGTTTGCTACAAACCCCGCCAATGCTGCGGCGGGCATTGCCGCACTCTGTGCCGGGCTCTTCCCTCGAAGGCTGCCCAAATAAGCAGTTGTTGGAAACATCCAGATAGAGGTTAGGTTCATCCCCCTGGCCGCCAATTCCCCTTCGACCCCTACCGGCCTACTTACTCCAAAGATGGGCAACAGTGCAACCCCGGCTGTTACCGGGCCGGCGAAGGGTTGCGGAACTAGCTGCAATGCTGCTACCACTAGCCGCCCCAGCGGATTCCTGTGCGCCCGCGCTAGGTTCTTCTGTTCTGCCCTGTCATATTTTTGTGCCGCAACCTGAATCCTGGTAGCAAAATCTGCAACCTGGGTTCTTACGTGATCCGTCTGAATGCGAAGATGGCGCAGCTGCCCTACATAATAAGCGCCCCGCATGCCAAAGACTGTTTGTTCGGTTCGCAACATGGCCTCAGCGGTAACTGTTAGCCCCTGAGCCAACAGGAGCCTGCCAAGGAGTAACCGTAGAAGTGTTACAACGGATCGCAGCTGGCTAGTGTCGACCCGCGCAGTGCCGGTTGTCCAAATGTCCATTACGCCCCCAGCGCTACCACTTGCCCGTGCAGTTCGCGCGCGCAGGCTACCAACGCTACAAGTTGACCACAGATCACCTCAGCCTGGCTGCGAGCCGCAGCAGCAGCCGCGCCCTGCCATATTCCAAAATCGGGGGTGTAGTCGCCAAGTATTGCTTCCAATTCATCTTGTAATAGAGCTAGTTGCAGCCCCGCTAGACCAGTTTTCATGTTTGCCTCCTGCCAGCAGGATAGGAGGAGCCGAAATCCAAGATGTTTTGTCCACACACCGTAGCCACTCAAATAGCTCAATCATCCCTGTGGAAACAGCATCCGCTCTAAGTCAGACAGAGACTTTTCAGGCAAGGCTTGCGGGCCCTTAAATAAATTCACTTCGGCCGCCCCCAGCGCCGCGCACGGCGGGGGGCGAACCGAAGTGAACAAAAATCGCTATTTAGCCTCGGGAGACTTGCCTTCGATCTCTACATCTTGCTTGTGTCCGTGACCGCCGCAGCCACAACCACCTTCACCGCAAGCGCAACCGCCCTCGCTAAAGTGAGGTTGACGGGCAGCCCACTCAACCAATTCCACACGCGGGCCAGTAAAGAACGGCGTATCTTCACGCACAAACAGGCGCGCTTCCGCATCTCGCTGCACGCGCAGCACGCCCATAATGCGCGACAGATCGTCATGCTCCAGAGCGATAGTCCACTCGTAGTCACCCAAGGCGAATGCCGCCAGCGTCGACACCTTCACGTCCAGGTAGTCGCGGGCGTTCATGCCGTGTTCCTTCAGGATCGCACTGCGGCGAGCCTTAGGCAGGTAGTACCAATCCCAGCTACGCACAAACGGGTAAACCGCCACATACTTGCGAGGCACCACGCCACCGAAGCAGGCAGGCAAGTGCCGGGTATTGAATTCTGCCGGTTTGTGGGCTGACATTGCAGACCAAACCGGCTCCAGCATCTGCCCCAGGTCAGAACGCACCAACGCATGGTATGCGGCCTGCAGTTTGTCTGCACTGTCCGAAAGCGCCCACAGCATCAGGTCGGCATCCGCGCGGAAGCCGCCCACGTCATACCAGCCGCGAATCTCGACACCAGTGGCCTTTACGGCCTCTTCCATGCCCTTTGCCAGGTCTTCGACCTCGTCTGCAGGGAAGGCAATTCCGGTACGGAAAACGCACTGCAACGAGTAATTGTCGCGGGCGTTGACCTCGTCCGGATCGACGTGCGCAGCATCGCGCGGGTCATATTCGTAAGCGGGCTTGTCCGCATTCGGGTGAGCAATGGAATCTGGGTGTGCCATTGGCATTCCTTCCTTATTTACTTTCCAGGCAGGCGGGCAGTTTTTCGTAGTCCGCTACCGGTTTGCAGGATTCGGGGTGGGCCAGGGCAGGCCAGGTTGGGCCGATCGGGTCGACGCCCTCGGTTTTTTCGGGGGCCAGCCGCTCGCAGATCACGTCAGCGAGGGCGGCGATGAAAGCCGGGTGCGTCCCCGCGGTTGCGGCACGGCGGTAACCTAGGCCCAATTCGGCTGCAGTCTGCTTGGCTTCGGTGTCCAGGTCGTAGACGACTTCCATATGGTCGGTGATGAACCCTATGGGCGCTACAACCACGTTCTTCACCCCTTCGTCTGCCAGCTGCTTCAGCCTGTCATTAATATCTGGCTCTAACCATTTTGCCATTGGCGGGCCCGAACGGGAACAGAAGGCTAGGTCTACCTCGACGTTCCTGTCGAGGGCGGCGGATACCCGCCGGCAGATTTCCGCGCCTAGGTCCTGGTGCTGCCGCAGGTAGCTCGGCTGGGACGGGTCGCCCGGCAACCCCGAGTTTTCGTTCATAGCTACCGGAATCGAATGGGTTACCAGCGTCAGGTGCGCCTGCTCTAGTTCGCTCATCGCCGCTACGATCGCGTCTACGTTCGCCGCCACAAACCCCTCGGTGGTGTAGTAGGGGCGCACCTTGTCCAGCTGAAATTCAGTGCCTAGCTCTGCCTGCGCAGCAGCCAGATCCTCGCGGTATTGGCGGCACCCAGAGTAGGAGGCAAACGCGGAGGTGAACAGGCAGAGCACCCGGTTGCGTCCCTGCGCATCTAGCTCGGCCATCGTCTCGGTAAAGAACGGATGCCAGTTGCGGTTGCCGATCACCAGCGGCACCTTCACGTCCCGCCGGTCGAGTTCGGCCTGCAACGCCCTCATAATCTCTTCATTTCGGGCATTGATGGGGCTTACCCCACCAAAAAGCTTGTAGTGCCCGCCAACCTGGATCAGCCTGGCATCTGGAATGCCCCGCCCCCTGGTGGCGTTGCGTAAGAAAGGCAGCACGTCGTCGGGCCCATTAGGTCCGCCATAGCTGCAGACCATGATCGCATCTGCGCTCACGCAGTTTCCTCCCTGAGATCGGCCAACGGACAGTAGCTGGCCATTTTCCTTGGTTTCACGTCGGCTTCTACCGCGGCTTCCGCCAGGTCAATCCCCATTACCGCGTGCAGAGCCCGCACGTATTCGTAGTCAGAACCGCGCGCCGCTGCCAGCCGAGCATTGACCGACGGCACGTGGGCCAGCCGCGAAGCAAAGTGGTGGAGCGCCGAGGCGGCGTCTTCGCGCGTCATCTGTTCCCGGTGCGGTAGGCGCGCAATCTCTTCATCCAAAATGTGCCAGATGTGTTCCCGAAGAGCGACTACCACCGGGTCCATGCGGCGCGCCTCAATTTCGGTAAAAGTATCGTTGACTGCCTGCGCAACTAGTGCATGCGCCTTCTGCAGATGCGTAGTTGCCGCCGACGGGATCTGTTCTTGCACGTCCTGCAACGACACGACGCGCACGTTAGGCACCTCCCTAGTGTCCTGGGCAACGTCGCCAGTAAGAGCCATGTCAAGAATGGTTTGTGCCCGCTGGCGCTTGGCCATCGCCTGACCCACTAGCTGCGCGTTTAGTACGGGAGCGCCCAGTCCGCGGCAGGAAATGACCAGGTCTGCCTTCGCGAGGGCGTCCACCAGCTGATCTGCGGCGATCGGGGTAACGTCGTGCCCCTGGGCGAAACGTTCGGCTCGTCCCGAGGACGAATAACACGCAATATCCTCGATCTGCCGCCCTCGCAGTTGGGCCACGGTAGCCCCAGCGTAGGAGCCGGTTCCAATAATTAGCGCGCGCACGGCCCCCGGATCCACCTGCCACACGTCCTGGACCATGGTGAGGGCGACGGCCACCACCGAGCGGCCCGTACCTGCCAGCCCGGTTAGGCGGGCCACGTTTCGCGAGGCGTGCAGGGAAGCTTCCACTGCCCTTGCCAGATCGGTAGAGGTGGTGCGCTCGCGGGTTGCTACGACGTGGGCTCTGCGTAGCTGACCAGAGATCTCGCGTTCCCCTACGACCATGGAATCCAGGCCGGAGGCAACTTCAAACATGTGGGTCAACGCGCCCTTGTCTACCAGCACTTGGGCCCGCGAGTTTGCGGGACATTCATCCGAGCCTACGGTGTCTGCAGGGAAGAGCGCATTTACTACCACCAGTGCCACGTTGCCGGGGTTGGCAGTGTTTTCTGTGTCCAGGTAGATCTCGACGCGGTTGCAGGTAGAGAGCACCATCGCCCCGCGCACGTCCGGACGGGATGTGAGTCTTTGGGCTAACCCTTCACAGTGCCTCGCTGCTTCGCCTACTCGATCTAGCCCGTGCACGCTGTGGTGCACCGATATACTCATCAAACCCACGCGTTAGATTGAACCAGAAAAAAGAACTTTTTGTGACACATCGCTTCTTCCAGTCGCAAAGAGGGCGTGTCTCACACCCCGAAACCCCTGGTTGCCTGTGCAGATACCACTTTAGGTAAACTTGGGGCACAATGGAGCTCTGAAGAACTGAGAGCGTAATTTAACAACAGGTTAAGTATCGAAATTAGGAGCATCATGGCTGACGCATCCCCCTTTTTGCAGGCCTTGGAGGGTAAGCGTCCCGCGCGCACCCCGGTGTGGTTCATGCGGCAGGCTGGCAGGTCGCTCCCTGAGTATAGGCGGCTTCGCGCCGGAAAAAACATGTTGGACAGCTGCCTAAACCCCGAACTGGCAGCGGAAATTACTGCCCAACCAGTACGTCGACACGGCGTAGACGCGGCCGTCTTCTTTTCGGACATCATGGTGCCGCTCAAGCTGGCAGGCGTTGCCGTAGATATCAAGCCTGGCGTCGGCCCGGTAATGGGCAAGCCCTACCGCAATGCTTCTGACATTTGGGAGCTGGTCAGCCACGCCCCCGGCTACGCCACCGTAATCACGGAAGCGGTCCGCCTTGCTGCAAAAAAGGTGGACGTGCCCGTCCTGGCTTTCGCAGGCGCCCCCTTCACCCTGGCCGCCTACCTGGTTGAGGGCGGCCCCTCGCGCGACCACCTGGCTGCCCGCGCCCTGATGCATTCTGCTCCCCAGTCCTGGCGGATGTTGGCAAACTGGTGTGCCGAACTGTCGCTCCAGTTCGCGAAGGCTCAGATCGCCGGCGGCGCCAAGGCTTTCCAACTATTCGATTCGTGGGCCGGTTCCCTGTCCCGCGGCGACTACTTGCGATACTGCGCCCCCTATTCGCGCAAAGTTCTAGAGGGCGTGCGCGCCCTTCGCATCCCCACCATTCACTTTGGGGTGGGCACCGGCCCCCTCCTGACCGATTTTGCCGAGGGCGCCACCTGCGTGGGCGTGGACTATCGCACCGACTTGGCGGATGCCATTACCACCCTGCGCAAGCACGGCTCGCCCTCGCCGCTAGTGGTGCAGGGCAACATTGATCCGGCAATGCTGGCCTGCGGGCCGCGCCTATTGGACGCACACGTGGACACCATCTTGGACGCGGGCAAGGCCGCCGATTCGCACATCTTGAACCTGGGCCACGGGGTGCCCAGGCAAACTGATCCACACGTGCTCACGCGCCTAGTGCAAAGGGTGCATAGACTGTAGGAAATACAGGAGGGCACGTGGAAACGTTTGAAGCAGTAGTTCTTGGTGGCGGCATTGCCGGTCTTAGCGCGGCATATCAACTAACGAAGCAGGATATTCGCCCCTTGGTAGTAGAGCAGCGCGGCAGCTGTGGGGGGTTACTGGTAGGAGCCGATTTCGAGGGCGTTCGCGTGGATCTAGGTGCCGAATCCTTTGCCGCTCGGGCCACCGAGGTGCGCGAGCTGTGCCAGGAGTTGGGCCTAAAAGAGGTCGCCCCCACCGGGTCGTCGTGGATCTTCGCCCCTGACGGGCAGGGTCAGGCCACTCGCATTGCCCACGGCGTGCTAGGGATTCCCGCCAACCTGGAAGATCCGGCACTGGAGGCGTTGACTGCCGACGAGCGGGCGCGGTTGGAATTAGACCTCACCATGCCTGCCGAAGTGGGCGCGGATGCGAAGACGTTGGACATCCTGGTGGCCACTCGCATGGGTGAAGCCGCACTAGAGAAACTGGTTGCCCCGGTTGCGGGCGGTATCCATTCAGCCCCACTGAATCAGTTAGCCGTGGACACGGTTGCTCCCGGCCTGCGCAAGGCACTGTTAGAGACCGGATCTTTGGTAAAAGCCGCTGCCAAGCTGCGCGGCGAAAAGCCCGGCAAGCCCGCCGTCTATTCCATCGAGGGCGGCATGTTCCGCCTTCCCGAAACGCTGCTGGCCAAGCTCACCGAAGCGGGAGCGCAGGTAGCCACCCACACGCGTGCCCAGGCAATCGCCCAGGTAGAGGGCGGATTTGCGGTAACTGTACACGACACCAAGTCCGGCAAGACCGGCCCCGAAGATGCGGGAAATGAGCGCACTATTTTGGCGAAACGCCTGGTAGTGGCCGTCGATTCGGAGCCCGCACTGAAACTGCTAGCCGGCATCGAACCGTTGACGCAGATTGTAGAAGGGTGGCAGGTTCCGCGCGGGGCGGATATGTGCGGGGTTACCCTGTGCGTGCGCGATGAGCGTCTGGATCAGGCCCCACGCGGATCGGGCATGCTGGTGGCCGCCCCCACCACCGATAACCCTGTCACCTGGGCGAAGGCGCTGACCCATTACAGCTGCAAGTGGCAGTGGGCCGGTAGCGAACTGGCCGAAAAGGTTGGCGCACACACCCACATCTTGCGGCTGAGCTACGGCCGCCGCGGCGAGCAGCCGCGTTCGCATAGCGTCCAGGAGGCAGTGGCCGACGCCGCGATCCTGCTTGGCTTTGAACCTGCCGAAGTGATCGACGGGAAAGTCATCCACTGGGGGCAGGCGATCGTGCCGCACACCCCGGAACACCGCGAGCGCGCCGCCGCCCTCAAGAAAGCTGTCGCCGACGTGCAGTCGCTGCAGGTAGTGGGCGCTTGGGTGGCGGGCACCGGCCTGGCCGCTGTTGTTCCCGACGCGCTGAAAGGTGAAGAATGATTCGGTTAGGAACGCGTGGCTCGCAGCTGGCTCGCACCCAATCTGAGGCGGTGGCGCAGATGCTGCGCGCGGTCGGCTTGGAAGTGGAACTAACCATTATCCGTACTGACGGGGATCGGATGGCGGGGTCTTTAGCTCGCCTTGGTGGGGTGGGCGTGTTCGCTGCCGCTTTGCGCACGGCGCTATTAGAGGGCGAATGCGACCTGGCAGTGCATTCTTTCAAGGATCTACCTACCGCCCCCGTAGAGGGCTTGGCCATTGGGGCGGTTCCGAAGAGGGCGCCCCTGGCGGACGTGTTCTGCGGTCCTTCCACCCTGGCGCAGCTACCTGAAGGGGCCACTGTGGGCACGGGGTCACCGCGCCGGGCCGCTCAGGTACGTGCGTTGCGCCCCGACTTGAAGGTAGTAGACATTCGCGGCAATGTGGGCACGCGCCTGGCCCGCCGCAAGCAGCAGGGCGGAGACCTGGACGGGGTTGTCTTGGCAAAGGCTGGCCTGCAGCGGCTAGACAGGCTAGATGCGGTGAGCGAAGAATTTTCGCCCGAGCAGATGGCCCCTGCTCCCAGCCAAGGCGCTCTGGCGGTCGAGTGCAGGACGGCCGACGCGCCATGGACCGGGTCGTCGCCGCTGGCGGTTGCGCTGGGCATGATCGACGATCAGGCCTGCCGCAGTGCCGCTTTTGCCGAGCGGGCCGTGCTGGAAGGGTTGCAAGCCGGCTGCGCGGCTCCGGTAGGGGCATACGCGCAGGTGAGCGACGTCAGCGAGGGGAAGATGCACCTGAGCGGTGCCGTAATTTCGCTAGACGGCACCCAGAAGCTAACTGCCCAGCACACCTTTTCTGCCAGTCTACAGACGGTGCCCGAACGCGACCGGGTGGCCCGCCAGGCCGGCTTAGATGTGGCCTCACAGCTGCTAGAAAAGGGCGCGGCGCGGATTACCGATCTGCATGCCACTAAAGACCATCGCAGCCCCACCCACGACGAGCAGGCGCTGTGGGCTCCGGGAATCTCTGGTCCCGACGATCCGAACGCGGACGTATCCGCCTAGCATGCTTGCCGTCCTTACCGCGAGCAGCGACCGCGCCCTTGCCAGGGACCTGGCCCGCTTAGCCCCCTGCGAAGTGGCAGCAGCGCCGCTAACCGAGCAGGTCGGCCTTCCTTTCCGCCTGCCCGAACGGGACTTCGACTGGATTTTCTTCACTTCGGCCCGCACTCTGCAGTTCCTTGGCGAGGACGGGCGTGCCTCTGTGCGCAATTCTTCCGCCCGCATCGCCTCGGTAGGACCGGCGACCACGCGGGCACTGCACCGCGAAGGCTTGACTGCGGATTTGGAGCCGGCAAATCACAGTGCTGCAGGACTAGTAGCTTCGCTCATGCTGCTGTCCCGCCCAGGACAGAACGCCTGGTTGCCCGGCTCTGCCAAGGCGAAACCGACGTTGGCTACGGGACTTTCCAATCTCGGGATCACCCCCACCCGCACCGCGGTTTACGACACGATCCCCGTAGGCGAATTGCCAACCGAATATGAATGTGCGGACGTGGTGGCAATTACCTCCGCGAGCGCAGCATCCGCCCTAGCCGATCTGATGGTGCCAGCCCCGCCGGTGGTAACCATTGGGGCACCATCTAGAAAAGCCGCACTTGATGCGGGATTGACAGTGCTGGATTCTGCTACCGAACCCACAGCAGCAGGGCTCGCACAAAGTCTTGAAAGAGTCTCAAAAAAGTTTCATTAACTTTCATTAAAGCTGTGGTCCGGGATACCTTGTTCACATGCGTATGCGATTCCTTTCTACCGACTACCCCTCCCCTTTTGGAAAACTCACCTGCTATGCCGGGCAGAAAGGGCTTGCTGCAATCTACTTGGAAGGCCAAGAACCTCCACTTGAGCTTGGCCTATCTACTCCGATCACCCTGGAACACACGGCCACCCCGGCACGCCAGGCGCTAGAAGCGGCAAAGGTCCATTTCGCAGAGTATTTTGCTGGAAAACGCACCCGCTTCGACCTGCCCCTAGATCCCTCTGGCACCTACTACGAACGCAAAGTGTGGAAATCCATCAGCGCCATCGCACCGGGCCAATACAAGCGCGAAAGCGACATCTTGAAAGAAATCCCGATGACGGACGCAGCCTTGGCCGTATCGCACGCGGTGGAACGCTGCCCACTGCCCTTCGTCATCCCCACTCACATGGTGCGCACCAGCAATCCCCGCAAAACCATTTTTTCCCACGGCCGCGCATTGGCAAGCACGCTGCGGGCCGGAGAAACCTTCGTCGAGGCGATCCGCACCCTGCAGCAGAAATACCAGGTGCAGGCCGCCCCCGCCGACCGCGCGAGCGTGTGCGATAGCCGCCCAGTAGAGGAACTACTCTTCGCCCTCGGCGTGAAAAAGAGCACCGTGCGCACCAAATTTTCCACCCTGCTGGCCTACCTAGACCTCTCTGAAGAAGAATGGGGCCAGGCAAAATCCCTGGTAGAACACTACTTTGCCGACTATGCACAGAACCTGGGCGCCGGCCCGCTAGCGCACCTGGGCGTTACCATCGCCCCCCGCTCGTAGCGCCTACCGGGCGCGCTACCATGGCAGGGAAACAAACTGAAGGAGTCTAAATGTCACCGTTCATTCGCCCTCGTCGCCTGCGCACCACTCCCGCCATGCGGGCAATGGTTGCAGAAACACGAGTCGCCCCAGCCCAGCTGATGATGCCCGTCTTCGTGCGCGAAGGCATCAGCGAGCCGGTCGAAATCAAGGCAATGCCGAGCCAGTACCAGCACACCACGGACTCCATCAAGAAGCTGGCCGCCGAACTGGCAGAGGCCGGCGTGGGCGGCATCGACCTGTTCGGCGTGCCCGCAGATGAACAGAAGGACGAAACCGGCTCCATCGCGTGGGATCCAGAAGGCATCCTGAACCGCGGCATTGCCGCAGTGCGGGAAGAGGTAGGCGACGCCCTCGTAGTATGCGCCGACACCTGCCTGGACGAATTCACCTCGCACGGGCACTGCGGCGTTCTTACCGAGGACGGCAGGGTAGACAACGACCCCACTTTGGACCTGTACGCCAAAATGGCACTGTCGCAGGCCAGGGCCGGGGCGCACATGGTTTCGCCCTCGGGCATGATGGACGGGCAGGTAGAGGTCATCCGCCAGGCGCTGGACGAAGGCGGCTACCAGGACGTGTCGATCATGGCCTACTCCGCCAAGTACGCCTCCGCCTTCTTCGGCCCCTTCCGCGAGGCCGTCAGCTGCAACCTGAAAGGTGACCGCAAGACCTACCAGCAGGATCCGGCAAACCGCATTGAAGGGTTGCGCGAAGCGCTGCTAGACATTTCCGAGGGCGCCGACATAGTAATGGTCAAGCCCGCCTCCCACTACCTAGACGTCCTGGCCGACGTTGCCGGCGCAGTCGACGTGCCCGTCGCCGCCTACCAGGTTTCCGGCGAATACGCGATGGTCGAGGCCGCAGCCGCCAACGGGTGGATCGATCGCGAACGCGCCATCGACGAATCCATCGTCTCGATTGCCCGCGCCGGCGCAAACATAATCCTCACCTACTGGGCGCTGGAATACGCCCGCAGGGGCAAGTGAGCTGGTCTAAGGCTGGGGCGAATCCTTTCACAAAGGTGCTGCCGGGATACACGGCAGCCCGCCCCACCTACCCGGAGACTGCCCTGGCCGCCCTATTGCAGCACCACCCCCAGCAGGTGGTGGAACTGGGCGCTGGTTCGGGATCGCTAACACGGTTGCTGCTAAAACACGGCGTGCACGTTGCCGCAGTTGAAGCCTCCGAACCAATGTGCAAACAACTACGCCAGGACACTCCGGACGAATTCTTTACGACTGGTGCACTTAGCGTGCACTGCACCGACGCGCACCACACTGGGCTACCCGAAAAGAGCGCCGACCTAGTGGTCGCTGCCCAAACCTGGCACTGGCTTGACCACCAGAGCGCCTGCGCAGAAGCTGACCGGCTACTGCGCCCAAAGGGGCGCCTAGCCATCTTGTACAACCAGTTAGACGTGAGCGTGCCGTGGGTGTACCGACTGACTCGAATAATGAGGTCAGGGGATGTTCGCCGCGGCGACCCACCCCCACTTGCTGCCCCCTTTACCACTCCCACGCGCACCCAGATCAAATGGAACCGCACCGTCCACGCAGAGGACGTGATCGCCCTCGGGCGCACCCACGCCTCCTATCTGAATGCCAGCGAAAACTACCGAGCTAAGATGCAGAAAAATTTACTCTGGTATGTCTATCAACACATGGGACACTCGGCGGGAGCGACCATCACCCTGCCCTATCTGACAGACGTTTGGGTTACCAGCCGGTAACTACTCACTTCCCCTCCGACCAGGCAATATACGGCTCCAGAAGGAAAGGGAGGGGAATGTGAAGAAACTGTGCACCGTCGCTCTGGTGGAAGATCACCCACTCATGCGGCTTGGCGTAGAACAGATGCTAACCAGCGTCGAAGAAATTGTTTTTCTTGGTGGCTACCCCACACTTCCTAGCCTGCTCAACGACGTGCAACCAGACATAGTGCTGCTAAACCTTAGGTTGAACGACGATTCGACACCTAGCGACAATGTTGTTGCCGCCCGCGCCGCAGGCTGCCAGGTACTCATCTACACCTCGGCCGACGATCCCTACCTGGTGCGCACCGCATGCCAGGCCGGGGCGGTGGGCGTAGTGCGCAAATCTGACTCTCAAGACGAACTAGTACAGGCA
Organism: Winkia sp. C0117E2; assembly: GCF_056590455.1. Taxonomy (NCBI): domain Bacteria; kingdom Bacillati; phylum Actinomycetota; class Actinomycetes; order Actinomycetales; family Actinomycetaceae; genus Winkia; species Winkia sp. C0117E2. Next base: position 158,873 of record NZ_JBWPWD010000005.1, read on the forward strand.
CTCCTGGCACTTGCCAACGGCTCTGAGGTGGCGGGACTAGACTGGGCCGCCGCCATAGACTCAGACGAACACTTCATCACCTCGGTGCTTACCGAAACTGAACGCGACGTATTAGCCGAGTACGCCTGCGGACTGACCTCACAGCAGGTGGCCACCAAACTGTCTCTCTCCCTGCACACAGTGAACACGTACGTGCGCAACATTCGCATCAAATACCAGCAGGCAGGCAGACATGCGGATTCGCGAGTCGACCTATACCTGCGCGCCGTAGAAGATTCGGTCGTGCCAGCAACGGCTTGGCAACACCATGATCAATCCTGAGGCACACGCCAGCGAAATCCACCTGAAACGCCTGTTACTGCTGATTGTTGGCATCTCCGGCCTCTATTTCACCCTAGTTTCAGTACCGCTTGTGGGCGGGCAGATTGACGGATCCGATCGGGCTATGTCGCGCCTACTGGTCACAGTCATCGACGTACCCATGCTTATGTGCCTAGTGGCCGCCTGCGCGGCCATGATTACCGATAAGCTGCACCCAGAGTCGAAAACGATTCCCGTCTGGCAGAGGATAATGGATGCCAGCGCGCGCATCTCCGCATTCTCTACCAGTATCGCCTGCGTGGCCGCCCTCATCTACGGGATCAACCCAGAAAACGATCTGTTCTCGATGAGGCAAACCTCTAATCCCCTCCCCTTCATCCTGCACGGGGCTGCCCTGAGCTTGATGTACACAATGCTTACCCTTCGCAAGTGGGTGCTCCCACTGGTAGGGGCGCAAGCATTCCTGGCCTTCTGCGTGCTGGAACGGTACACCGCAACCCCGGCCAGCCTAGCGCTGATCTTCGTCATCTACGGGGCCCTAATCGCTAGCCCCTACCTTCTGGCCGAATGGGTGGTGGTCCGGGGAATAGCACTGCACACCAAGACGCTAGACGACACCCTGGCCCGCCGCGCCAAGGTAGCGCACCACGAAGATCTAGCCGCCACCAACGCCCGCATCAACGCCCTAGTACACGACTATGTGATCGCGGTTGCGGTGACCGTCGGGCGCGGCATCAAGGGCGAGGGCGAAAAGGTAGCGCAGGCAGCAAAGCGCGCTTTAGAGGTGATCTACTCAATTGCCCCGGCAGACCAAGAAACGGTATAAAGTGACAGCTCCCGAGCCATTTTGAACCTGCCCGAAAGGTTGGACGCGAACCACCTTTTCTGGATCCTTTCAAACGAAGCTATTTCGCGCGGATTCACCTTTCACATCGCCTCCCTACTGCCCACCTTCTTTACTGGACAATTGACCTTACTAACGCGCCGAGTTTTTCGCCGCCCCATCATGTTCAACGGTTCCGCCAGCGCCGATCTGATCCTGGCAGTGCGCGAAGCAATGCGCAACGTAGAAAAGCACACACGGGCCACCAAACGGCAGCTGATTTTGCGCGCCCACCCGTGGCGGAATTCCCAGTTCTCAATCACCATCCAGGACAACGGGCCCGGATTCGATCCTGCCAAAGCGGGGATGGGCATATTCACCTCGATAGTCTCGCGCATCGAGCGGATCGGCGGCAAAGTACAAATAGAGACGGGACATGGCAGAGGCACCGCGGTACACCTATTCCTTTCTTACGGGAATATGGCTGCCTCCGGTTCCACCCGCACCCTGCGACTCGAAGGCTCTACCCCCACCTTCACCAAGGTGCTGCAAGCCTTCACCACCCACCTCCTTCTACTTCCAATCCCCGTGGTGGCAGCCGTAGCCGGCTACCTATTCTCTAAGCCCGACACCAACCCGTTTTTGCAGGCACTAGCCACTACGTGCGTTATCATCCCACTCCTAGCCATTGCGCTTTCACCTGCCCAATTCCCCAAAAAGTGGCTGCTTTCCCTGTTCGTCCCCTGCTACGTGGGCGCTCCATTGCTAACCGTGTTAGCGGGTTCTACCTATCACCACACGGGGGCAGGCATATACCCCTACACGGTGATGATCGTACCCACCATGTGGTTGGTAATCCGCGACCGCAAACTGATGGCCTGCATTCTGTCCGCACTAGGGTGTATATGCACCATCATCCCGTACGCCTACCTGGGATATTTCACGCACGCGCTACTGTGGGCGCTGGTTCACACCGGTGGCATGTTTATCTTCTTCCTGCTGACGAAGTACTCCATTGACGGAGTATTCATTTCCATTCAGGCGCACGAAGAAACCCAAGCCCTATTGAAGAAACGCGGCACAAACGCCCTCGAGATCATCCAGTTGCGTCGCCGCCGCTTTGAAGCCGTACGCACCGAAGTGGGCAGCTTCCTTTCTAGGCTCGCCGAGGGCGAAGACCCAACACTACTACAGGACCAAGCGCGAGTAGTGGAAAATCAGCTGCGCGATTCTATTCGCGCAGCCGGACTGATGGTACCGCCACTGGTGGGAACCGTGCGAGCCGCCCGCATGCGTGGGGCACACATTCGCCTAATGGACGACTCGGCAGGTAGAAGCGATCTTAGCGAGTTGATCAAGATCGCGAATGACCAGATCAGTAAGACCGGCCCGGACGACACAGTAACGGTGCGCGCACTACCGCCTGGACGCTCTTACACCGGCACGGTCGTGGTAAACGGAAACGTAATGCAGGCTGGCGGGCACAGCTGAGCACCTAGGCAAGGGCAAAGACCCGGGGGAAATCAGGGTTCTCCCCGGTAGCAGCCTATTTCCCGTTCTGACACCATTGCATTATGAGCGAGAACTTCGACCATAATCAGCCAAATCAGAATCTAGGCGGTGCGGGTCAGGGCTTCAACAACGGCCCGGGCTTTCCCGGTTCCGGCGGCCCCTACTACGGCCAGCAGCAGAATCCAGGCCGAAGCAAGCGGCCTTTCCTTTGGCGCAGCCCTACAAACAAGTGGGCCGGAGGGGTGTGTGGCGGTCTAGCCGAAAAGACCGGCATTGATTCAGGACTAATACGCCTAGGCTTCCTGGTTCTGTGTTTATCATGGGGCTCCGGTATCATCCTCTACATAGCTGGTTTAGCCCTTCCCGAACGGGACTGGTAGTAACAGAAAAGCGGGCCTGCCCCCGGTGGGAAACCGTCTGCGCAACCTGCGGGCGCGGGGGTAAGTGAGACAATAAGGTCATGACTACTTCAAAAGACGCATTTACAAGGGCCCAAGTAGCAATCCCCGGCGGGGTCAACTCGCCCGTCCGCGCCTTCGGCGCCGTAGGCGGAACACCCCGTTTCATCCGGAAAGCACAGGGCCCATACGTGTGGGACGACGAGGGCAACAAATACGTCGACCTGGTGTGCACCTGGGGACCGTCACTACTAGGACACGCCCACCCCGAAGTAATCGAGTCCGTCCGGGAAGCCGCAAAAAACGGCCTCAGTTTTGGCGCCCCCACCGACACTGAAACGGCATTAGCCAACGCCATTACTGCGCGCGTACCCGCAGCCGAGAAGGTACGCATGGTATCCACTGGCACCGAAGCCACCATGACCGCTATCCGCTTAGCCCGCGGATACACGGGCCGCGACATGATCGTAAAGTTCGCAGGCTGTTACCACGGACATTCAGATGGGCTGCTAGCAGCAGCCGGGTCAGGCGTTGCCACGCAGGGACTTCCCGGGAGCGCGGGCGTTCCCGCCGGCACCACCGCCGACACCATTGTGCTGCCCTACAACGACGCGGATGCTCTTCGCGAAGCGTTCACAAAATACGGGGACAATATCGCCTGCGTGATCACCGAATCCTCTCCCGCCAACATGGGCATCGTGCCGCCAGTTGCCGATTTCAATCAGGTGATCCGCGAAGTTACTGCGAACGCGGGCGCGCTGATGATCATGGACGAGGTACTTACCGGCTTCCGCGTTTCTGGTGCCGGATTCTGGGGTTGGGAGGCCGGTTACAAGCCTGCCCTGCCCGCAACTCTTCCCGAGGCTGCACTTGAGGGCGCGGATGCGCGCGGGCAGTGGGTGGAAGAGCAGTTGAAGGGAGCAAGCTACAGCCCCGACATCTTCACCTTCGGCAAGGTAGTCGGCGGCGGCATGCCGCTGGCCGCACTTGGCGCGAGGGCGGAAGTGATGGATTACTTGGCTCCGCTCGGCCCCGTCTACCAGGCGGGTACGCTGTCGGGTAACCCGTTGGCCACCGCTGCCGGGCTCAAGACTTTGCAGCTTGCTGACCAGGGAGTTTACGACCATGTGGACAAGGTTTCTGCCCAGCTGCAGCAGGCGTTGCGGGACTCCTTAGAAGCCGAGGGCGTGCCTTATACGCTCAACTCCGTAGGTAACCTATTCAGCCTTTTCATGGGACAAAATGTGGCTGCGGGGGTGCGCAACTATGACGAGTCTAAGTCGCAGGACGAAGCGCGCTACACCGCGTTCTTCCACGCGATGCTCGATGCCGGAGTGGCGTTGCCGCCCTCGTGCTACGAAGCTTGGTTCCTTTCCGCTGCACATGACGAAGAGGCCATGAACGTCATTTTCGACGCAATCCCCGGCGCAGTCCGGGCAGCTGCCCAGGCCAAGTAAGTAACCGCGTTTCTACCCCTACCTTTCGCTGCCAGCACCCATTTGCTCCTAGCACTTTTTTAGAAGGCTAAAGCATCCCCGGTGCTGGCAGCGTTTTGCATTTTGCCAAAAATAAGGCCTGTGCACTCGCAAATCTGTGGTACCTTGTTAAGCAAGGTAGTTGGTACTGCAAGGGAGTGGACGTGGCTGAATCACAACTGCGTAGAGGAATCGTGGAACTAGCCGTCATGGGAACGCTAAGAAACCATCCCACTTACGGCGGCGCACTTATCACGCTACTGAAGGAACAAGCTGGACTGGAAGTCTCAGAAGGGACGCTCTACCCGCTCCTGACCCGCATGCGCAAAGCAGGTCTAGTCAAAACCAAGTGGGAACCATCCCCAGCCGGCCCGCCACGCAAAATCTACTCCTTGACAGCAAAGGGAGGCAGTCGCCTCGACCAACTGTTTAACGAATGGCAGGACCTGGCCCACGCAATCAGCCTGATCATGAAAGTACAAAAATGAGCATCCAAAAACAGACTGAATTCTTAGGCATCCCGCTCAGCACTACCCTAGACGACGAAGCATTTCTGCGAACCTTCGAGCCCGAAAACCCCGCCCTCTTCGTGCGGAAAACCCTAGGGGTTGGGTGGGACTTAAACGTCGGAGCCCTGGCAGTAAAACTGGGCCTCATCCGCCCCGACGATTCACTGGGCGACCTCCGGGAATATATTTCGCCGCAGGTAGCTAAACTGCTTTCTGCCGCACCAATCGCGGCTGCCGCAGCTATATGCGTCACCGCCACATCTCTTTCGCGAGGGCGACACCTTGCCGCCAGGTGGGACTGGCGGGGAAGGCCACGCGGTTTCACCCGCGGGGTACGAGCCACCCTCCCCCACGCGGTCGTAGCGATCGCAACTGCAGCAGCGGCACTTCGCGCGAAAGACGAGGGCGCAGATGTGACGGCAAATGCCCGCGCGCTAGGAATCCAAACCATGACCGCATTGCTACTCTGGGCAGCCGCCACTTCCAAGGCGGGCAAGACCAATCCGACAGTATTCGCGGCATTAGCAGCCTATCCACTAGTAAGCGCAGGAGTACTAGTTACCACCGTCCAGCACGCACTAAAACGCGTACGCCAGTCCCTCAGCGAAAATGAGGAGGTAGGTAAATGAATGGAATCCACAAACTGCAGACCCTGCCCACAGAAATGCAGATAATCCTAGTCATCCTTGCGCTGGTGCAAATCGCACTGATAATCAGCGCGCTAATAGTACTGGCGCGCGCAGACGGCCCGATAAAGGGAGTACCGCGCGGGATTTGGCTGATTGTAATTTTACTAGGACAACTACTTGGCGCCCCTCTCTTCCTTATCCTTGCCCACCTTGACAAAAAGGCTCAGAACGAAAGAGCGCGGAACGAACTGGCTGCAACAGCCCCCTCAGGCAAGACAAAATCTACGGGCAACAATCAGAATGCAGACGTCGCTACCGCTATTAACCACCTATACGGAGATAAGTCATGAACGGGCTTGCCATCAAAACTGTAGAGTTAAGCAAGTCCTACGGCGATAAACAGATCCTAAAAGGCATAAACCTGGCGGTGCCCAAAGGTGCCTGCTACGGGTTTATCGGCGCAAACGGGGCAGGAAAAACAACCACCATACGCATCCTCCTAGGACTCGCCTCTGCAACCGGCGGGCAGGTGGAAGTCTTAGGCCAGTCGCGCGGACACCTTCCCGCGCGACCCATAGCTGGCCTTTCCTACCTACCGGACGTGCCCCAACTAAGCCCCTGGTTAGGCCCGAAAGATGCGCTAATTATGCTGGCACAACTTTCCGACCTCGAACGCGAGCAAGCAGCAGAGCAAGCAAATGACCTATTGGACCTGGTTGGGTTAAGAGCCGCCCGCGGCAAGATCGGCAATTTTTCGCGCGGCATGAAGCAGCGCCTCGGCATTGCAGCTGCCCTGGTGGGCGCACCAAAATTGCTGATTCTGGATGAGCCCGCGAGCGCCCTCGACCCTATGGGCCGGGCCGACGTGCTGGCAATTTTGCGGCAGCTGAAGGGGCGGGCCACTGTACTGTTTTCGTCGCATCAGCTCTCTGACGTGCAGGGCATATGCACGCACGTGGGCATTTTGCATGGCGGCAGGCTGCGAGCGCAAGGACGCTTGGCAGATCTGTTAGAGGAGGCCGCCGGCAACGGGCAACGCACTTTTTCGGTGCGTATTGCAGCCGAGCAGGTCGAACGCTTCAAGCAGCGGATGCAGCAAGATTTTCCCACCGCGCAAATAGGCGCGGGCGAAGAAGCGCTCCAGAATACCTACGAATATTTCACGGGAACTACCAATGAGTGAACAATCTAAAACCACCCAGTTGACCGGGTTTCCTGCCATGACCAGAGTTGAGGTCGGCAGGCTGGTACATTCACCTAGTTTGTGGCTACTTTGCGGCGTGGGCATTTTCATGGCACTACTGTCACCCCTAACAGCCAAATATGCGCCCCAAATTTTAGACGCGCTGGTAGGTTCCTCTGCCAAAGGCGGAGCGTCAGGTATTCCTTTGCCAGATCCCTCCTGGCAGCAGGCGGGCGCGCAATGGATGAAGAACCTGGGGCAGGTTTTTAGTTTCGTGCTCATTCTTGCCTCTGCGATGTTCATCTCTGGCGGGCAGGGCAACTGGCCATTCTTTCTGTCGCGACGGGTAGGTAGAGCCGGGTTGCGTCTGGGGACACTTTTGAGTTTGTTGCTTGGCACAGCGGTGTCGTTCGCGTTTGCTACCGGGATTTTCGTTTTACTAACGAGGGCGATCTGGAAGCAGACCCGGATATCAGCTCTGCTAGGCGGAAGCTGCGTTTGGGCAGTGTTCGCATTCATCCTGTTGGCTGCCGTATTTTTTGGGGCTAACGTGAGCACAAGCAGGTCTGGCGGCACCGGGATTGGGGCCGGCATTGGCAGTGGGTTTGCAGCATACCTACTGCTCACTTTGGGCGGATTCTGGCCGTGGGGAGCTAAACATACGCTGCTCGGAATATCCGATCTAGCGGGAAAGGTAACTGCACATAGCGCCCACGCCGCCCTTACTTGGCCACTTCTCAGCGGCATAGTAGTCGCCCTCTTGCTAATCGGCATGGGAACTGTTTGTTTCTGCCGCAAAGAGTTGGACTGATCGGAAAAGTGCGGGACTCGGGAGGCGAACTGGACCGGTTGTTGACACTTTGCCATATACGCTTTTCGGCATCATTAAGCCATTTTAACGTTGCATAGTCGAGTGCGGAACACTATCGTGGCTACCGCATGGCAGCAACTGACAGGCTCATAGACAAGACACCTACACGTAAATTCAGCAGTAGGGGACTTGCAATGAAACATTTCCGCCAGACTAGCCTCCCGATCATAGCCGCAATCGCTATGGCCCTAACATTTGCTGGTATAGCAAATGCAACTAGCGCGATTGATGAGGTTCGTGACAATGCCCATCACATCGCTATAAGTGAAGACAATGTCTTTACAAGCGAAAATCCTCTGCATGAAGGACTTTCATTTATAGAATCGACGCCTAATTCCGCACTCAAGGACGATGCTGCATTCGAACTATGGAAACAGAAGAATCTTTTTCTTGGAAGCGATCATTTGTCACCAAAGTCGAGCATTGGAGCATGTGCCTGGGGAATATCAAAAGCTGTTGCGTCTAACGTGTTCGTCTTTTCAAGAGCGAGGTGGTTGAAGCCAGTGGAGGTGAACAAGCAGTATCGCTAATGCTGGAACTGTTCAGCTTAGATGGCGTAGTAAGCGGATGTTTCTTATAGATTGGATGGTGCTAAATGGTAGAAAATAGCCAGCATTACGATTCTTCGCGTCCTGGCCAGCCGCCGGAACCCAAGAAGGAATCGAGTAAGCCATAAGAAGGTTATTTTACCCTTGGACTGATCACCATCTGCGCAATGACTGTCCTGGGGTGGCTGCCTTGGCCGTGGTGCCTACTTGCGGCGATACCAACGATCGCGGCCTTCTACTTTGGGATCAAGTACTTTCTATCAGTACGAAAGTATGTAAAAAATACGGCCAATCCCAAAAAAGAATAAATACTCAAGCAGCACACAACCTGATAGTGAAGAATCGGCGTTAGCAGTATCCCAGGCCGGCCTGACTACGGCTTGTCGAAACTTCAACACGGCTCCCCAGCACTACCATGCTGGTGGGCCGTGTGTAATCTAGCTAGCCATAACCGCAAAATTGGTTGGTTCATTGGGGTCTTATAGAGTCAATCTTATTGAGGTCTTTATAGTCGAACGTTAAGCAAGTCCTATCAGCAAAATACTCCATCCCCAAGCGAAGCCCACATGCTGCCGATCTCTGTTCCATAGCCAGCACTTTCATCACATAAACAGGCCACTGCAACACCCTAGCGGCTCTCTGCCAACCAATTACTACCTGAAATACTGACAATATTTAGCGGTATAGCGACAGCGTGTTTTTTCATTTTGTCGTTATAGATTTATTTTGCGTCGGCTATTATCTCTTTTCCGTAAGCCAAGCGACAAGCCAACCTCGCGCCTATATGGCTATGCCGCACATTTTACAATGAAAAGAGCTATTTTATCATCGAGGATTAGTTATGAATTCTGCATATGCAGACCACTCCATGCCCCCCTCGGCATATGGAAACAAGCAGCCAGATTAGGCGCCGCCAGCTATAACCGCCACGCCCTCGCGCCAACCCTCCCTGGAAATCGCAGCAAAATCCTCCTCCACAGGGCCGGTAACAACAATGGCCGGCCAAGCGCGACCGCCCTCGCCGGCAAGCCGCAACCCCGTCACCTGCACAAGCGCGCCTTCGCCCGCCGCAACCCGCACACGCTCGGCTAGGTCTGCGCCAACCTGCCCGCCCAACTCTGGCTCCTCCACAACCTCGTCGGCGGCAACAGCCTTCAACGCTGCCGGCACAAACTGCCCGGCCGCGAGCGCCCGCACGTCCTCTAACTGGTCAGGCTCTACCGTAAGTTCGGTGCCCAAGCTCGGATCAATGCGCAACCCCACCCCTTCTGGAAAATCGCGCACCCCAACCCGCACAAACTCGCCGGGCCCAAACACGGCTCGCGCACGTAACGGCGTGCAAAACGCGCGCACAAAACGCAGCGAATCGGCCTCGTCAAAATCAGTGAATCCGGGCGCCACCCACAATTCTGCCTCCGCTAATACCCGCTGGTAAGGAGCCATCTGCCCGGAAGCAACCGCAATGTAACGCGCTCTATCAAGTGGGACGGGGTCTTCCTTGCGCAGCTTCTTCATTGCTTTCTCGCGCACCGCGCGCGGATCCTTTTTAAAAATGGCCATAGTCCATTCTGACACCGCCATAGCGTAAAGTTTTTGCTATGAACACCTGTGACAAGACTTTTGATCTTCCCAACGGCAAAGACCTATCCGCTGCAACCCCGCAGATTGCGCTCGGGCCACTTGATGGACGCTACCGCAAGGCCACGGCCCCACTCGTAAACTTCCTATCTGAGGCTGCGCTCAACCGGGCACGCGTACACGTAGAGGTCGAATGGCTGATCTACCTGACCGACAACGGTTTCTTGCCGGGTGCTCCCAAACTGACCGAGGCCGAACGCGACTACCTGCGCGCGGTCGTTACCGACTTCGACTCGGACACCGTTGCCGAGCTAAAGAAAACCGAAAACGTTACCAAGCATGACGTAAAAGCCGTCGAATACCTACTAAAGGACCGCCTGGACAAAGCACCGCAGGTCCTGGGCGAAACCAGCTTGGACAAGATGCACGAAATTGTGCACATCTTCTGCACTTCCGAGGACGTAAACAACCTTTCCTACGCCCTGACCATTCGCGCCGCCATCCAGCGGGTGTGGTTGCCCGCCGCACAAAAGCTGGTGGAACAGCTAAAGCAGATGGCCCTACAGGCAGCGGACGTGCCCATGCTGGCACACACTCACGGCCAGCCGGCCACTCCGGTAACCCTAGGCAAGGAATTAGCCGTGTTCGTTCACCGCATTTCCCGCCAGCTAAGCCGCATTGAAAAACAGGAATACATGGGCAAAATCAACGGCGCCACGGGCACCTGGGCAGCACACCGCATCTCTGTGCCCGAAGTAGACTGGCCGGCAGCAGCCAAGGGCTTCGTCGAGCACCTGGGGCTCACCTACAACCCAATCACCACCCAGATTGAAAGCCACGACTGGGATGCAGAACTATTCGCCGACGTTGCCCGCGCCGGCCGCATCCTGCACAACCTAGCCACCGACGTGTGGACCTACATTTCCATGGGCTACTTCCACCAAAACCTGGCCGCCCAGGGCTCCACCGGCTCCTCCACCATGCCGCACAAAGTAAACCCGATCCGCTTCGAAAACGCCGAAGCCAACCTGGAAATCAGCGCCGCCCTACTCGATTCGCTAGGGGCCACCCTGGTCACCTCGCGCATGCAGCGCGACCTGACCGACTCCACCACCCAACGCAACATTGGCGTCGCACTCGGCCACTCGCTGCTCGCCCTCGACAACCTAAGCCAAGGCCTAGCCGGACTAGATGTTTCCGCAGAAACTATGGCGGCCGACCTCGACAACAACTGGGAAGTACTGGGCGAAGCCATACAGCAAAGTATGAGGGCCGCCTCAATTTCAGGTGCTTCGGGAATGGAAAACCCCTACGAGCGGTTAAAAGAGTTAACTCGCGGTCACAAGGTGACAGAATCCGAAATGCGCGCATTCATCAAAACACTGGGAATGCCGCAGGAAGTCGAGGCGCGGCTACTGCAGCTAAGCCCGGCAACGTACATCGGTTACGCCCGCGAGCTAGCCGAAGACATTTGCAAATAACTTAGGAAGGAACGTCAATGCAGACAACCAAACTCAAAGTTAAGGGAATGACCTGCGAACACTGCGTAAAGCATGTGCAGGAGGAGGTCACCAAGATCCAGGGCGTCACCGCCGTGGACGTAGAACTGAATCCGCAGGGCACCTCGGTCGTAACCGTCACCTCCGACGCGGTTCTAAGCGAGGATTCCCTACGCGAAGCCATCGACGAAGCCGGCTACGAGCTTGAAGGCATCGACGACATTCACTAAGACCCACAAATAAAAATGGTCCCGGCCTGCCCGCCGGGACCTGAGCCATGAGTCTTAGGAGTTCACATGTCTCTGCACGAAAATATACCAGAATCCCCCGCAAAGTCGGCCTCTAGTAGCCCCTCAGCCGAGGGCGCCGACGGGCAGGCCCGCAGAGCCGCAATGATGAAGCGCCGCTTCTTCGTAGCACTAATTTTCGCCATCCCCGTAATGGCGCTTTCAATGGTTCCGGCCCTGCAATTTCCGGGCTGGCAGTGGGTCGTAACCGCACTCGCCGCCCCCGTAGTCACCTGGTGTGCCTGGCCCTTCCACAAGGCAGCATTCAGAGCTGCCCGCCACGGCGCCTCCACAATGGACACCCTAGTTTCCCTAGGCGTCATTGCCGCCACCGGCTGGTCGCTATTCGCCCTCTTCTTTGGGGGCGCAGGCCACATTGGCATGAAGATGGACATGACGTTGCTGCCCCGCAACGCCCACGGCGCCATACACCTTTACTTTGAGGCAGCCACCATGGTCACCACCTTTCTACTTGGCGGTCGCTGGGCAGAAGCGAGGGCGCGCCACAACGCGGGCGACGCGCTGCGCTCCATCTTGACTATGGGCGCCAAAGAAGCCACCCTCATCTGCATTTCCGATTCGGGGGCACGCACTACAAAACAGGTGCCCGCCTCCGTCCTTTCCGAGGGCGACCTGTTCCTGGTACGCCCGGGCGAAAAAGTGGCCACTGACGGCATCGTCCAAGATGGGCAAAGCGCCATTGACGCTTCCCTACTAACCGGCGAATCTGTTCCCGTTGATGTGGGGCCGGGAGACGCGGTTACCGGGGCAACCATCAACACCTTCGGAGCCCTGACCGTGCAGGCAACCCGCGTCGGCGAGGACACCACCCTGTCCCAGATCGCCCGCCTGGTCACCCAGGCGCAGGCCGGCAAAGCCCCGGTACAGCGACTGGCAGACAAGATTTCCTCAGTATTCGTGCCTACGGTACTCGGTATTTCCGCCCTCACTCTGCTCGGGTGGCTACTGGTTACCGGTAACGTGGGCGCCGCTTTCACCGCCGCAGTGGCGGTACTGGTGATCGCCTGCCCATGCGCGTTGGGGCTGGCCACGCCCACCGCCCTGCTAGTAGGTTCGGGGCGAGCTGCAAAGCTCGGCATCGTGATCAAAGGCCCCGAGATTCTAGAATCCACGCGCACTGTCGACACGATGGTGTTAGACAAGACCGGCACCATCACGCGCGGCAAAATGCACGTAGAGGACGTGCTAGGTTCCGCCCCGCAAAAAGTGCTAGCCCTGGGCGCCGCCGCCGAGGCCGGATCCGAACACCCCGTAGCCCGCGCCATCGTTGCCGCTGCCCCAACCAATCTAGGAAGAGCAGAAGGATTCACCTCCGTTGCCGGCAATGGCGTGATCAGTCAGGTAGACGGCCAAATCATCGCCGCGGGCAAGCCCTCCTGGCTGCAAGAGCTAGGGGCGCGCATACCATCCCAATTGCGCGCAGACTTCACAGCCGCTGAAGCCACAGGGGCCACCGCCATCATGGTCGCCACCCGCGAAGCGAGCACGGACGCCCTCGTAGAACACACATCCGTAGCCAAAGTTGAAGAGGACGGGCTGTCCCAAATCGAACTGGCCGTCTCAGGCATGTCCTGCGCAGCCTGCGTGAACAGGGTACAAAAGAAACTCAACAAGGTACCCGGCGCCACCGCCACGGTGAACCTGGCTACCGAATCAGCTCACATCGAAGCAGCACCCGAAGTGGCAACTGACGATCTGCTAGCAGCGGTCGAAAAAGCCGGCTACACCGCCACCCTGACTTCCCGGCGCGGCGGCGAAACCACCCACCCCACTGCCAAGACGGCAACCACCGTATCCGCCCAGGCGGTCGCGGGCGCGCAAGCCGTAGGGGTCATAGTCCTGCGCGACGAAATGCGCCCCTCTTCCAAAAAGGCGCTGCAACAAATCCGCGACCTGGGCATAGAGCCGATCCTGCTGACCGGTGACAACGAGCGCGCAGCCTCCCACGCCGCGCAGCAAGTCGGCATCGACACGGTGATCGCCGGCGTACAGCCGCAGGACAAACAAGCACACGTGGCAGACCTGCAACGCCGTGGCCGCACGGTGGCAATGGTGGGCGACGGAGTCAACGACGCTGCCGCCCTCGCACAAGCATCCACACAGGGTCTAGGTATGGCCATGGGCTCTGGCACCGACGCTGCCATCGCGGCCTCGGACATCACGCTGGTGCGCTCTGACCTGCTGGCCGCCGCCCAGTCAATCCGCATCTCGCGAGCCACCCTTCGCATCATCAAGCAGAACCTGTTCTGGGCCTTCGCTTACAACGTGGCAGCAATCCCACTGGCCATCTTTGGCCTGCTGAACCCCATGATTGCTGGCGCGGCAATGGCGTGCTCTTCTGTGATCGTCGTTTCTAACTCGCTTCGCCTGCGCAGCGCGAAGTAAGCAGGCCCGCCCGGCATTTACAATAGGCGCATGAGTTATGCACCGGATGCCGGGTGGGCTTTCTTCGCCCTACTCATCTTCTTCCTTGCACTTGCACCCGGCTACATCCTTGCCCGGGTCTTCCGCGTACACGGCTTACAGGCCATCGCCGCTGCGCCCTCCCTTACTTTCGGCATGGTTGGCGCCGCCTCAATCGTGGCCGGCTGGTTGCATATACGCTGGGGCACGCTTACCGCGCTGGGCTTGATCCTTACCCAACTCCTAGTGCTCTTCACTGCCAGGCAGCTGGTGCGCAGATACGGCAAAAGGTCAATTCCCACGGCTCACGCACGCGATAGTGAAGCCTTGCCGAAGCCGGCCAAAATCGCCCTCCCGATTACAAGTGTTCTGGCGGTGGGCCTTGTGCTTTCCCAATTCAGCCGCGGCTTAGCCAGACCCACCGACCCGTCACAGTTCTGGGACGGCATGTTCCACCTGAACGCCCTGAAGGTCATAGAACTGCACGGCAACGCCTCCCCACTTGGCGGTCTGAAACCGATCAGCCTAGACGGCAAGGTCAATTTCTACCCGACCCTGTACCACGCCCTCGTCACCATAGCGACAACCAAGTCAACCCCATTGGGTCTGGCTATTTCGGCATCGGCCGCGGCGCTGGTAGCTCTGGGCGTGATCACCTTGACCGGGCTAACTCACTCGCTACTCACCTATTCGGCGCACACGCCCGCCAAGCAACTAACGATCGTCTTAACACCGCTACTTGCAGCCGGATCGCTATGCCTAACCCAATTGGCCACCGTGCTTTCCACCCTCCCCTACCTGGCCGCCATGACCGCCATTCCGGGAGCACTGGGCGCGCTCAACATTGCAGCCACCCGCGGCACGCACTGGGGATTCCGCGTAATGGCGGTGCTCGGTTGCATGGGCGTTTTCATCTCGCACCCCATCGGCGGGTTTTCGCTGATCTTGCTCGCGCTACCGCTCATCTTCGGCAAGGCGCTTCCGCTTCTACGCAGACGCAAGAACGTTTTCTCGCCCGGCCAGTACAGGCTGATCTGGGCTGGGCTTGCTGGAATCCTAATTGCTGGCCTTGCCGCCTTCGTCGGCCCCATGTTCCGGGTGGTCAGCTACTACCGTGAAGCAACCCCCGCAACCAAACTTCTCCTCTCCCTTGTCTCTGACTGGCCAACAATGCGCCGGGCGATCGGAGGCGCGTCCCTATATTCCGTCACCATTGCACTGGCTCTGATCGGCTGCACGTGGCTTGTAGTAAACCGAATCAACCACTGGATCGTCGCCTCTACAGCCCTGACCTGCGGTTTCTATTTCCTGTGTTCGCAGGGCACCGGTCCTCTCCGCCGGCTCGCCTCGCCCTGGTATATGCAGCCTGAACGCTTACAAGTAGCCTTCTCCATAGCACTAGTTGCCACCGCCGCAATAGGAATCTACGCCATAGCCACCTGGGCCTGCCATCGCGGGGCCGCCAGCAAGATGATGCTGAGCCTAGCCATCTTCTGCGTCGCCCTCACCCCCTTCTCGAGGGCGGGTGACCGCGCCGAACTCGTGTCACTTTCCTACGACCCAATGCGGATCGGCTGGGGCACCTTCGCAACCCGCACCGAAATGGCCTCGTTCCCCCAAATAAAGAGGATCACCCGTGACGACGTAATCATCTCCATCCCCGACTCCGGGCTCGGCTACGGCTACGCCCTGGCCAACGTGAACTCCTACTACCGGCAGGCCTACTCCATTGGCCAAACAGAATTCGAACTGTTCCGACACCTCCGCAAGCTGGACGCAGAATCGTGCAAGTTCCTGCGCGAGCGGCACATCAAGTACTACTACCGAGACACGGACCGCACCGCCTCAGGCGCCACCCACGGAGCAAAGCACTCCAAGAAAGGCGCCCGCCTAGACCGGGTACCCATCAATCGGATGACCCTAGTGTGGAAAGCCGCGTCGGCTCCTTCGGGAGAAGGACCCCGGCTATACCGAATCGACGCCTGCTACTGAGCCGCCTACTACTTAGACGACTTCTTCTGCGCCCTCTTGCGCAAGAAACCGATAATAATCGGAATCACCGAAATTAGTACGACCAGCACGGCCATGATCTCGATGTTGTTGCGCACCGCCGGGATCTGACCCAGCCACACACCCAAAATGCACATGCCGCCACCCCAAGCGATGCCACCTATGACGTTCCACCGGAAGAAGTGCGGGTAGTGCATCCGCGCCATCCCCGCAGTAACGGGAATAAAAGTGCGGACAATGGGTACGAAACGACCCAGGGTCAGCGCGGGGCCGCCCCACTTGTCAAAGAATGCTTCGGCCTCTTCCAAATACTCGGTCTTCAGCACCCGCGCATTAGGTTTGAATAGCTTTCGGCCAAATTCGCGGCCAATCCAATAGCCTGCCTGGTCCCCACCGACAGCAGCCACGATCACTACGGAGATTAGGAGCCAGAAGTTGAGGCCCAGCTGGGAATGCAACAGCCCGGCGGTAAACAACAAAGAATCGCCCGGCAGGAACGGGAACAGCAACCCCGATTCAATAAAGACGATAACTGCTACTCCGATCAGCACGTACGGCCCTAGGGCTAGCAGCAATTCCTCCGGATCGCGTAAGTAATCGATCAGGCCAGTTGATAGTCCCGCCGCAGCGGTAGTAAAAGTTTGTAGCATTTTTCCTCCGGGCGCTATCCTATGGGGCCGCCTTCAACTAAGACACAGCCTACCCGGCGATGTTGCTCACCTAGCGCCCAATTGCGCCACGGGCGAAGTCCCGGCAAAGGGCCAGAAAGCGGGAAAATGCACAAATCAACCAGTGTGATTTTTACTCATTTGCCCATTTGTTTCCACTGATTTCCTCGGTAGGCAATACCATTATGAATATGTCTGCCCACAGCTCACGAACTTATTCGCGCACCGCCCGGGTGCGCCGGCGGCGCCGTCGCGCGCTGCCCCTGGTCGAAGAGACTTCGGCCGGCGGAGTTGTGGTTGACGTGGTTAACCACCGCCCATACGTGGCACTAATTGCCCGCGAAAACAGATTCCGCCGCATCGAATGGTGCCTGCCCAAAGGGCATATCGAAGGCACCGAAACCGCCGCCCAGACCGCCGAGCGCGAAGTATGGGAAGAAACAGGCATCGACGGGCGGGTCCTAGCTCACCTAGCTTCAATCGACTACACCTTCGCCTCGCCACACAACAGAATCCACAAGGTAGTTCACCATTTCCTTTTGGAAGCAGTGGGCGGGGAACTAACCGTAGATGGCGATCCTGATCACGAAGCACTGGATGCGGCTTGGATTCCACTGAACACTTCCCTTACACTGCTGGCCTATTCAAATGAGCGCCGAGTCGCGCATAAGGCACGTGAACTTTTACAGGTTAGGTAGTGATGCGCAAACAAATCTTGTTGTGTGCGTTGGCCATGGCCTTGTTCGTATGTTCGCTTCCGCCACTGGCCCACGCCGAGGACGCACCGACGGTAACCATCACCGCCCTCACTTCTACCCTGAACCCGCAAACCAAGCAGGTAAAAGCCCACTTGGAAGTGCATAATCCTACCGCCAAGCCTCTAACCGGGTTGAATGCCAACATCGACGTGTCTAACGCGTCCACCCTTGACGCGAACGAGCTGTGCGACTGGTTGCACGGGGGCGAGGACAATCAAAAGCGGACCGCTGTGTGGTCCGGGGCAGTGCCCACGGTTCCAGCCCACGGCAAAGTCGGCGTCGATGCCGCATTTGAATCTACCGCTATTCCTGCTCTTACCGAACAGTGGGGCCCTAGAGGAATTACGGCCACGGTAGGGCAGGCATCCGATCGCTCGATTCTATTGGTAGGCGCCCCCTTCCAAGTTGAGCGCACCAAGTTACTACTGCAGGTGCCAGTGCGGGGGCTGCGCGACGAGGTGCAGGCTGCTACCGGCTCCGCTTCCATAGGGAAAACGGCCATTGGGCCAGCTTCCGGACTGGCCAAAACCGAAGAGGCCGAGGGCGAAGACTTATCCAACGGCGTCACCGTTGCGGATACGCCCTCGACTAAGAAACTGCAGGTCCTGGCCAAAGAGGCCCGCCCCGGAGTAGTTTACTTAATTGACCCTGCTGTCATAGATTCCGGCTCTCCAATCGTCCGCGGCAAGACAGTTGGGCTGGACCAACCTACAAAGGCTCCCATTCCCTCCGCGAGCACACTGGCAGCCCTAAAAACGATCACGAACAAGGGCGGCAAGATCCTACTGACTCCCTGGGGATTCCCGCAGGCCCGCCCTACGGGAGCTACCCGGGAGCTCTCGCTCATAGCGGATAAGCGCACTACAGAAACTGCCCGCGCACTGGCAGAACGCGGCGTGCAGACAACGTCCAACTTTGCCGCTTTCAGCCAGGCCCCCGCCATTTCCCAGCTAGAGGAAGTGCCCGAAGACTGGCCCATAATTGCCCCGCAAAAAGCGGCGGAGACGACCTCGAACCTTTCTTATACGCCCTCGGCGCGCACAAACCTTTACGCCCAGGGGAACCACCCCACGATCCTGAATTCGCAGGTACTTTCTAGGATCCTGTCCGCTTCCGCTTCCGGCTCCGTCACCGAATTCGACCTTTCCCAGCTGGCACTGTCAGCCGTTGCCATTATGGATCACGAGCGGCCCTTCGACCCGCGCATCATCAGTGCGGAACTACCCGCCAATGCCAACGCGGCGCAGGTAAAGCGGGCACGCGCCCTCTACACGTCCACGTGGACCGACCCGATCACCCTTGACGAAGCCCTTTCTGAATCGGCGCGAGCAGACGAATTCCTGCCCGTAGACAGCAACGCCTCCCAGGGCCTGTCTGCCACCAAGACGATCTCCCACGTCTCTACCACCACCGACCTGTTATCCCTGGTGGGCAAGGATCCCGAGCGGATAACCTACGCGCTGCAATCGCAACTACTGCTGGCGGCAGGCAACACTCTGCCGCAAAACCTACGCTCCCGGGCGTTAAGAAATTTGGACGCAGACTCGCGCGCCCTGCGCAGCGCCATCGCCGCTCAGCCTTCCTCGACGATCAACCTGATCTCTACGGAAGCGATGCTCCCCGTGCGCATCTCAAACGGCCTCGCCATACCCGTGAACGTGCAGGCTCGCGCCCGCACATCCGACCCCCGCCTACAGGTGGGAAAACCGCAAAACGTGCAGGTGCCAGCCCGTTCGGCGGCAACCGCAAACATTCCCCTAAAAGCCGTAGGTAACGGTAACATCCAGGTGCGAGTAGGCATTGCCACAAACACCGGACAAGTCATTTCCCAAGCCAATCCGCTCCACATCCGGGTTCGCCCGGGCCTCGAAGACAAGGCAATCTGGGGCGCAGCAGCCATAGCTGTGGCTGTCTTCGTGTTTGGCCTTATCAGAACATTCCGTCGAGGGCGCAAGATGCCAGTTGAGGAACTTCCATGAGCCGCAAGAGCCGAAAAGTAGGCCTAGAAAAAATTAACGTCGCCCGTGCCACCGGGATTATGGCTGCCGGAACAGCCGTGTCCAGGGTGCTCGGGTTCATTCGCGCTGCCCTACTGATAGCAATCATTGGTGAAGTGGGCGCCAACGACGCCTTCCAGGCTGCGAACACGCTACCGAACACCGTCTACAACCTGATTGCCTCCTCGGTACTGTCAGCGGTGCTGGTGCCGCAGATCGTGCGCGCCCTCTCCAAGGGCGGGGACGAGGCCGAAGAGTACATCAACCGGCTCCTCACCTTCTTCACCGTCGGCTTGGCGCTGATCACCGTCGTCGCCGTTGCTGCCGCTCCCTTCCTGGTGAAGCTGTACGCCTACAAGTTCGCCCACGACTGGTACAAGATCGCCGTAGCCTTCGCCTTCTGGTGCCTGCCGCAAGTTTTCTTCTACGGCATGTACGCCCTCTGGGGACAACTACTAAACGCCATGGGCAAATTCGGCCCATACATGTGGTCTCCAGTGGTCAACAACGTTGTCGGAATCTCGGGCATGGGCGTGTTCTTGTGGGTAATGGGAGACAAGGACTGGGCAACGGACCCCTCCCTCTGGTCTTCTAAGGCAATCGCACTGCTAGGCGGCATCACCACCCTAGGCATCGTGGCGCAAGCACTGATCTTGCTGCCACCGCTATACCGCACCGGCTTTAGACTCCGGCCCGTCTGGGGCTTCCGCGGGCACGGGCTCGGCCAGGTTTCCAAGACCGCATTCTGGGCCTTCGCCGCACTAATGGCCGGACAGGGATCCTACCTGGTAGTCTCCAACGTGGCCGCCGCAGGCAACGGAGTTGCCGCAAAGACCGGCGAATTCGTGGCATCCACCACCGCCTACAACACCGCGTTCATGATCTACCAGATCCCCATCGCGCTCGTTGTCGTCTCGCTTATTACAGCCCTCTTCACGAAGATGTCGCAGATGATGGCCACAGGTGACCTAGCTGGAGCGCGACGTACCTACAACCAAACCATCATTGGCATAGGTTCCGTCACCGTGTTCTGTGCCGCCGCCCTCGCAATGGCAGCAGTACCGGTAATGCAGGTAATCATGCCCCGCTTCGATGCGGCCGCCATCAGCGGATACGCGGGCGTCGTGGCCGTCATGGCGTTCAACATTCCCTTCCTAGCGATCTGGTCGACCTCGCAGTCGCTGCTACTAAGCCAGGAAGACACTAAGACTTCCTTCTTCGTGCAGGCGCCCATGGCGATCGTCGTTGCGATAGTTGCCGGCAGCTCCTACTTCCTACTGAACCCAACCCACTGGGTGCAAGGCGCGGCCGCCGGCGAACTGTGCGGGTGGATCTTCGCCGCCATCGTGGGCTGCATCGTGGTAGACCGGCGCCTGCCCGGAGCTAACCCCGGCGCAATCGTTCGTGAATACGCTAAGTACCTGGGCGCTATTGCCCCAGCCGTATTGGTCGGGTGGGTGATACTGCATTTCATGGGCGCCATGTCGGGCAGTGCGGATTCGTCCACGACAGCGCGTTTTGCTGGGGCACTAGCACGCGTTACCATTGTCGGCTTCGTCATGCTAGGCATCTACCTGGCTGGCCTGTTTCTGCTGCGTAGCGAGGGAGTCAAGATCATCTCTGGCCCCCTTGCTGCACGGCTGCATCTGGGTCGGTCTGCTAATGGCGCGAAGGCCGAAAATAGTGAGAAACTAGAAGACATGACATCTAAGCCGGAGGAAGCCGTGGCTACCGAAGATCACGAAGAACCCATCATTTCGGGCCGAGACGCCCACTTTGTTCTTCTGCCTGCAGCAACAGCCGAACAGGCGCCCGAAGCACAAACCCCCCTTGCCGCCACCGCGACGCAGGACGAACCTCCGGTGCCCGCTCCTGCACAGAAGGGTGCTAGTGCTACCGCTGCCGGGGCCGCTTCTTTCCCGCCGCCCCCGCCGGGCGAGGGCGAAGCCGAAGCACAAGAGGAACACGGCGAATCTTCCGCACAGGAACAAGACCAACTCGGCGAGTCCGTGGCAGAAGAAACGACCGACCAGGAAGACGCTCACCCCGCGAGCAACACCCCCGAAGCCATGGCGTCACTGTCGCCACAGCGCTGGGATTCACTAAAGTCGGCGCTGCTAGGAAAGGCCTCGGCCTCCCAAAGCCAGACTCCCGCCTCGCCTTCGCAGGAGCAGGGCCAGGAAGGTTCTTTCCCGCCGCCCCCGCCGGGCGAGGGCGAAGCCGAAGCACAAACCGGGTCAACGGCCCTTGCGAGCACCCCGGAGAATCAGGATTCGGCAGCCGCCCCTGCCTCGACTTCGGCAGCCGGAAGCTCGCCGGTTCCTGCGGCCCAGGCACAACCGCAGGAAGAAGGGTCTGCAGAAGAGGCTTCGCCCTCGAAGGCAGCAGACCAGGAAGCCGAAGGCGGCGAAACTGAGGGCGAGGAAACCGTCCACGTCACCCAGAACGCCTCTCCGCGCAAGGTAAGCGGCGTTCCCCTAGTTGGCACTAAGAACGCAATCATTCCGCCGGCCGCTGATGCCGAGAAGGACATTGAGGCCAATACCGCTTCCTTCGAAGCCATCCTGATGGGCCAGGAGCCCGCCAATTCGGACACTAGTACCCGGCAACTGCCCATGTTCGGCGCCGCCCCGAAGCCGGTGCCGCCACGAACCGCCCCGAAGGTGCAGCGTCGTGACGAAGAGGACGATTCTCCGCTCATCAATCCCGTCCGTCGCACCATGATCGGTGCGGCAGCCGGCGCGGGCGTCGCCCTCCTCCTCGGACTCATCCTGGTGGTGCCGCCGCTGCTGTCCTCGCCCTCGGCAAAGGAGGCCGCGCCCAAGACTTCCGCCTCCCAATCCCAGCAGGGTGGGGCCACTAAGAAGCCCTCGGCGCCCACTGCGAAGAAGCCCGAGATTGCCGCAGTGGCCTCCCTCGATCCCGAGGGCGACCAAAATGAACACCCCGAAGATCAAGACAAGATGGTGGACGGCGACCCGCAGTCCGTATGGATGTCGCGCTACTACCAGAATCCGAAGTTCGGCTTTAAGTCCGGCATCGGCGTCTCAATCTTGCTGAAAGACAAGGCAAAGGTTAGCCAGGTCACCGTGGCCACTCCCGCCACCGGGGGCACTATCGAACTGCGCTCAACTTCGGCTGACAAGCCGCACGAGGGCGAACCACTCGCCACTGGCGAATTCGCCCAACCCACCACCACTTTGAAGCTAAAGAAACCGGTGGAAGCTGACTCGCTTGTGCTTTGGATTTCCGAGCTGCCCCGTGACGGCGAAGGGCGAAACCGCGCAGTTATTAGCGAAATCACCGTCAAATAGGAATATTGCGCCCTGCCAAGCTTGTTACAAGGACGCACGCTAAATAAGGAGTACGCATGGCAGAAACTGTCCACGACGTAATCATTGTGGGCTCCGGCCCGGCCGGGTACACGGCGGCCATTTACACGGCTCGCGCGGGGCTGAACCCCGTCATGATCGCTGGTTCCGTCACCGCTGGTGGCGCCCTCATGCAGACCACTGATGTGGAAAACTATCCCGGTTTCCGCGACGGCATACTGGGGCCGGATCTAATGGAGCAGATGCGTGCCCAGGCGGAACGCTTCGGCGCCGACATTCGTCTTGAGGACGCCGAGGAGCTAGTGCTGAGCGGCGACGTCAAGAAGGTCGTCACCGACGAGGGCGAATACTTGGCTAAGACCGTAATCGTTTCTACCGGCTCTGAATACCGCAAGTTGGGCGTGCCCGGAGAAGAGGAATTTTCTGGCCGCGGCGTTAGCTACTGCGCCACTTGTGACGGGTTCTTCTTCAAGGACAAGCCGATCGTCGTTGTGGGCGGCGGCGACTCCGCCATGGAAGAGGCAACCTTCCTAGCGAAGTTCGGTTCGTCAGTGACCGTCGTTCACCGCCGCGACCAGCTGCGCGCCTCTCAGGCCATGCAGGATCGGGCCAAGGCCAACGACAAGATTGACTTCGTGTGGAACAGCGTGGTGACCCAGGTGAATGGCCAGCAGGGGGCCACCTCCGTGACACTGCACAACCGCGAAACTGGCGAAGATTCTGAGCTGGAAGCTGCAGGCATCTTCGTGGCGATTGGCCAGATCCCGCGCACCGAACTGGTCGACGGGCAGTTGGAGCTAGGTCCGGAGGGCTACATTAATGTTGCTTCGCCCTCGCAGGCCACCAACATTCCAGGCGTTTTTGCTTGCGGCGACGTTGCTGACCCCCGTTACCAGCAGGCGGTAACTGCTGCCGGTTCTGGCTGTAGGGCAGCCCTGGACGTAGAACACTATCTGGAGCAACTTTAGGAAGTAGATATGGCAACTGTTGAAGTAACCGATCACGATTTCATCGACAAAGTAATCAAGTCTGACAAGCCCGTGCTGGTTGATTTCTGGGCCACCTGGTGTGGACCGTGCCGGCAGATGGGTCCGGTTGTGGACGAAATTGCTACCGAACGCGACGACGTGGTTATTGCAAAGCTGGATATTGATAAGAACCCGGCTACCGCAGCTAAGTATGGCGTCGTATCGATTCCTACGTTCGCAATTTTCAAGGACGAGGACTTGGTGCGGACCCTGGTGGGTTCGCGTCCGAAGAAGGATCTGCTCGCGGCCCTCGATGAGGTCACTAAGTAGCAATACTTTTTCTGTAGGGGCAGGCCGTGTGCCTGCCCCTTTCTTTATGCCTTGAGTGCTCCTTCTTCGAGTTCTACGTGACGCACCGTAGTATCCACGCGATGCGTTATTTCTAGCACCGTCTTTTGCTGCAATGCGTCGCGCAGATTCGCTCTGACTGTCTGCAGGGTGGCTTCGTCCAGGTGTGAAGTGACTTCGTCCAGCACGTAGGCGTCCGCGTTCATTAGGAGCCCTCGTGCCAGTAGCAGTCTCTGCTTCTGCCCCCCAGACAACTGGTTTGGGCGAAGGTGGGCCTGCAGTCCCCCGAGGGCGGCTACGTCTTCTTCCAGCGCAACTACCTTCAATACTTTTTCGAGTGCGTCTCCTGGCACCTCCTTGCCAAGTTTCAGGTTATCGGCGACCGTGCCATCAATCAGGCTGCCGTCCTGACTGATTACGCAAATCCGTTGGCGCACCGCCTGCGGCGATATCCGGTTTAGGTAAACCCCGTCAACTATGATTCCGCCCTTATCCGGATCCCAGGCGCGGGCCAGCAATGCGCCGATAGTGGATTTCCCCGACCCCGAAGGACCGGACAGGCAGGTGTACTGCCCAGGGTGCAGCGTCAGCGTCAATCCTTCCAGGCCGCGTTCGGTCTTCGGATACTTGAAGTAGACCTGATCGAACACGATCTGCGGCGCTACCCCAACCTGCCAGTCGTCTCCATCGAGCTGCTCGCCTGCGTTGTCGATCATCGCAAAGAGTCTGCGTGCGGATTCCTTCGCAGCCACTCGGCCCTCCCCACCTTCGCGCAACGCGGTAGCGCTAGCTAGGGAACCAACCGCAAGTCCCAGGGCTGCCAAAGTTTGCGGCAGGCTTTGCTGCATTGAAGCGACCATGCCGGCCACGGTAATTAGAAGAAACGCATCCCAGCACAGTCCTACTGCCCCGCGCACACCTTTCCACCGCTCAGCCTTCTCGAGTGCTCGGCCTATCTGCTCCCCGTTGTTGGTGATTCTAGTTAGCGCCTCGTCCTGCTTCTGATTCGACAGGAGTTCTGCCAGTGCGATGCGACTGCGGGTTAGCTCCCTAGACAGCTCACTTCGCACCTCTAGTTCACCCTGTTTGGCTCTAGCTATCTGGCCCTCGGTTAGGGCCGTAAGTGCAAAGGCGCTAGCCCATAGACCTACGCACAAAATCAATCCTGCAGTAAACCCCGTCAACTGCATTACCGCTGCTCCCGCGAGCACCGGAACTACTACCGCCGCTATCCGAGGCACGATCGTGTGGGCATAGAAAGCCTCGACCCGATCGATGTCTCGCACAGCCGAGGGCAGCACGTCTGCAACGTCCATTTCGCTAATGCTCGCCGGCGCCCTCTTCGCCAGAGCTACATACAGCCGCACCCGCAGTCCGGCCAGCATGGTGAAGGCAACCAGGTGCCCGGAGTAATGCTCTAGGTAGGAACACCCCGCCCTCACAAGGCCGGTAATAACCAGGGCGACTCCCAGCTGTAGGCGTGGGGCTTTCCCGGCAACGGCACAGCCGACTAGCACGAAGCCAAGAGCGAAGATCGCCATCCGCGCGCACGCACCGACAATTCTTGCTAGCGCCGACACAATCAGGGGGCGGCGAGTTCCTTTCGCCTCTCGAAGCAGTCGCCTTGTTACGGATCGTTTCATCGTGCCTCAACTCTTACTACTCGCTGCGCTGCCGCAATCGCTTCGGCGCGATGCGCTATGTGCAAGATCGTTCTTTTCCCTGTCTGCTCTGCCAACGTCTTCAAGATGAGTTTCTGGCTCTGCTCGTCGATTGAGGCGGTGGGCTCATCCAGAAGTAACAGCTCCTTGTCGCTCGCCAACGCGATCGCGATGGCTATTCTGGCCCGCTGTCCACCAGAGAGATTCTTTCCACCTTCTATAAGAGGCAAATCTAAACCTCCGTTTGCTCGGAGCCAGCTGCCGATCTGCGCATCTTCAAGCGCCTGCCAAATTGCGGTTTCCGTTCTACTACCGAAGCACTGCCTTACTGTGTCGCCCAGCAGGTACGGATTCTGCGGCACGTATGCCACGCAAGAAGCAGCAGGATACCGGGCGCTGGAGTCAACCCCGTCAATGGCAACCTTTCCGGAAAGTACCGGAACAAAACCTTCTAACACCCCGGCGATGGTACTTTTCCCCGCGCCGGTTGCCCCGACCAGGGCAACGTGTTCCCCTTTGCGAACACTCAAAAAGAAATTGCGTAAAACCGGCTTATCCTGCGCATATCCTGCCGTTACGTCAACTAGGTCAACTATATTGTGTGGGTTAGGCTGCCCATAGACGGCTGATTCTGACCTTTTCAGCGAATGCTCAAATCCGCTCAGCGCCGTCTGCGCGCCCCGCCCTCCCATTGCCGAAACAAAGTAGAGTCCTGCGCGGTCTACTGGACGCAACGCGATTACCAAACTGGCGCAAGCTGCCACGGCCATCCCGGAATAGGGTGCTTCTACGCTCAAGACAAGAGCAGAAGCGGTGAAGGCAACCGCAAAGGCGGCCATATGGATCACGAACAACACCGACTGGTTTACCGCTAAAAGGGACATGGTTCGCTGTCTTTGCACTTCTGCTGATTCCTCAACACGCTCGGTCAAGAAGTCCTGCCCATTCAAATAGGAAGCCGCTCCAAGAGCTCGCAGCGACTGTAGGTATGATTCGCTGAGACGGGCTTCGGCGCGTCTATTCGCCACCGAGGACTTGCGAATCTTCTTCAGGAAAAGGCGAACCAGAACGTAAGCCAGCCCCGAGGTGGCGCTCAGCGTCAGAGCTGATCTCCACATCCCCCATAGCGCCCAAACGACGCTTACACAGAACGGTGAGTAGAGCATGGCCAACAGTTCCGGTAGGACTTTCGTTTTGGCGCCCGCTACCCGCTCTACGATTCCGGTAGTAATGGCAGTAATCCGCCCTGCCGAGGGCGCTCCCACCGGCCCGGCTGCATATACCTTATTTAATATGCGCGATCGCAAGTCGCCCTCGAGCCGCCCTGCTGCTTTGCCTCCGCCAAGTCGACACGCCAAGGAGCAAGAAGCGGCTACGGCTACAAGCAGTAGCGGTAGCAGCAAAGTCCGCCGCGGTGCAGCCTGCCCGGACAAGACGGCTTGCAGATAAGGAGCGGCTGCCAGGGCGGCGTCTGTCAGTAGTAGCGGTACTAACACTGCCGCTAGCACGTTGGGTAGCAGAGGTGGTTTCGACAAAGTTCGCACAACACAAGCCTAGTCGACCCAACCCGACATAAACATTCGGTAATGTTGATCTTCTGTATGGCAAACCTTTAGAAAATAGTGGCACTATAGATTGCATAGTTGCCAATAGAGGAGGCACATGTGACCGCTAAGAAGGCGCGCAGCTCTAAAGCGTCTAACCTGGACCAATGGGACGACATTTATTCCGAAAAGGCTCGCAATCTTCGCCAAAGCGAGATTAGGGCACTATTTTCAGTTGTGTCACGTCCCGAGGTCGTTTCCCTTGCCGGCGGAATGCCCAATATCAAGGATCTTCCGCTCGACCGACTAGCTGAATCAGCCAAGCAACTAATTGCTAGGCACGGTGCACAGGCTATGCAGTACGGTGGCGGTCAGGGATATTTAGAACTGCGCGAACAAATAAGCCAGGTTATGACTTACGACGGTTACGCCCCTAACCCCGACAACATTGTCATTACTACGGGCTCTCAACAGGCCCTGGACTACGTCACGCAGATCTTTATTGATCCAGGCGACGTCATTGTGGCCGAGTCTCCCTCTTACGTCGGTGCGCTAGGTGTATTCGAGGCCTACAGAGCCGACGTGCGTCACGTCCCCCTCGATGACGACGGTGTTATCCCCGAGGCGCTGGACGAAATCCTCACGCAGCTGGAAAAGGCCGGCACCCCCGCGAAGATGTTTTATACGGTCCCGAATTATCACAACCCGGCCGGGGTGACTCTCTCAGCTGAGCGACGCCCTCGGGTAGTAGAGATTTGCCGCAAGCATCACGTGCTCATCTTGGAAGATAATCCGTATGGCCTGCTCGGATTCCATTCTGACCCGATCCCTTCGCTACATTCCTACGATCCCGATTCGGTGGTCTATCTAGGTTCCTTCTCGAAGATGTTTGCCCCCGGTTTCCGCATTGGCTGGGCCGCTGCTCCTCCGGCTATCCGACAGAAGCTGGTTCTTGCCTCTGAATCGGCAGTGCTCTCGCCTTCGATGGTTGGGCAGATGGCAATCAGCGGCTACCTGCGCGATTACGACTGGTATTCCCAGGTCAAGGTTTTCCGAGCCATGTACGAGGAACGTTGCAACGCAATGCTTTCGGCGCTCGAAGAATTCCTGCCTTACTGTACTTGGACAAAGCCGCAGGGCGGTTTCTACACCTGGCTAACTGTGCCCGAGGGCATCGATAC
Organism: Winkia sp. C0117E2; assembly: GCF_056590455.1. NCBI lineage: Bacteria > Bacillati > Actinomycetota > Actinomycetes > Actinomycetales > Actinomycetaceae > Winkia > Winkia sp. C0117E2. Next base: position 187,397 of record NZ_JBWPWD010000005.1, read on the forward strand.
CAAGGACATGCTACCTCGCGCCGTGACTGAACTGGTCGCTTACACTCCCGGCACTGCATTCTTTGCCGACGGCTCTGGGCACCGAAATATTCGACTTTCGTACTGCTACCCCGAGCCCGAAGAAATTCGCGAGGGCGTACGCAGGCTTTCCGTTGTAATGGATCACGAACTGGAGCTACTGAAGTTGTTCGGTGGCCCAAAGGCTAAGGAGGACTAACAATGGCTAATGAAGAACAGGCTCCTATGCCTCAGGAGCTCCCTAGGTCCGTCGCCGTGGTTGCCGGCGGAATCACTCAAGAGCGGGACGTTTCCCTTGCGTCGGGCACCCGCGTAACCAATCGGTTAGTTCGAGCCGGATTTGACGCCCACCTTGTGGAATTTGGTCCCCACCTTTTAGAGAACCTAAATAGGATGCAGCCCGATGTAGTATTTCCGCTGGTACACGGGTCTTTCGGCGAGGACGGAACACTGCAGGCGCTGCTGAAGCTAGCTGGTTTCCCCTTTGTTGGATCCGGCCCGCAGGCCTGCAAGCTCTCTTCGGCTAAACCGGTAGCCAAATCCGTCGTGGCCAAGAACGGCCTTACTACTCCCCCGGCTGTGTCGCTGCCACAGGAAGTTTTTAGGCAGCTGGACTCCGATCAGATCCTGGATCTGCTAGAAAACAAGCTCGGTCTGCCCATGATGGTAAAGCCTGCTTCCGGAGGATCCGCCCTCGGGGTAACCTACGTGAACGATCGGGCGGATCTAGCGCGCGCTATGATTTCAGCTTTTTCCTACGACGAAGAGGTGCTGGTAGAGCAATACGTTTCAGGTCGGGAGCTGGCAGTCTCGATAATCGATTCTGAGGACGGCCCGGTGGCACTTCCGGTTGTCGAGATCATGCCGGAAGACGGGCGTTACGATTACGATGCTCGATACGAGGTCGGCCGCTCCGCCTTCTCTGTTCCTGCAGAGTTGGACCAGAAAGCACTGGAAGCTGTCCATGATCTAGCACTTGGCTGTCATCGCGTATTGGAACTATCCCACCTGAGCCGCATAGACGTCATCCTGGACGAACAAGGCACCCCCTGGTTTATCGATGCCAACGTTGCTCCGGGTATGACGGACACCTCCCTCTTTCCCCAGGCAGCAGAAGCAGCAGAGGGATCCAGTTTTCAGCAGATTCTGCAGGACCTAGTTATTCGGGCCTACCAGCAGGGCTCTCGCGAGGTTACCGATGTAGCAGATTAGAACTGCATAGTTAACCAAAAGTGGCGGCTACCAATCAGGTAGCCGCCACTTTGTTTCACGTGAAACAATTGCTGCAGAAAAAGAACCGCGTACCTAGCGCGATTACTTCAGCAATCCAGCAATACGCTGGAAGTCCTCCGCATCGGCATATTCGATGACAATCTTTCCCTTTTTCTTACCCGGCTTCACGATCACCCGGGTATCCAGTTTGTTGCCAAGGTTATCTTGGAAGGACTGTTCCGCCGCACTGATAGCAGTCACGCTCCGGCCAACCTTCTTGCTTGGGGTAGTTGGCTCCGAGCTGAGGAATAACGCGATCTGTTCCTCTGTCGATCGCACCGACCAACCTTCGGCCACAATACGTGTCGCGAACCGCTCCATGTCCTCCGGTTCGGAAAGACTCAGAAGGGCACGAGCGTGCCCGGCGGACAGCACGCCGGCTGCAACCCGTCGTTGTACGGGAGCCGGAAGCTTCAGCAACCGAACAGTGTTTGCGATCTGCGGACGGGAGCGCTTGATCCGCACCGCGAGCTCGGACTGCGTGCACTTGAAATCGTCCATTAGCTGCTGGTAGGCCGCAGCCTCTTCCAGCGGATTCAAATTAGACCTGTGCAAGTTTTCCAGCAACGCATCGCGCAGCAGGTCTTGCTCTTCGGTCTTGCGCACAATTGCCGGAATAGTTACTTTCCCCGCCTGTTTCGAGGCCCGCCACCGGCGCTCGCCCATAATCAGCTCGTAGTGCTCCCCCTTGGGGCCAAGCTCGTGCAACGGTCGCACCACGATCGGTTGCAGTACTCCTACCTCGCCAATGGACTCCGCTAACTCTTCAAGCTCCTGCTGATCGAAGTTCTGCCTGGGCTGCTTCGTATTCGGAATTATGTCGGCAATAGCTACATCGCCAAAGGAAGCCCCCGGCACCTTCACCAGATTTGTTTCACGTGAAACATTCTTCTGCGGCTCAGTTACCTTAGTTTCTACCTTGCGCTTAACGTGGGCCTTTTTCCCGTATTTCTTTTCCCGCTTGCGAGGTGTCAGCAGATCCGAGGCCGACCCACCGGTTGGGTGACTTACGGAATCTGGGAAGAAAATATCAACAGGCTTGCCCTTTTTAGTAGCAGGCTCACGTTGCTCCGACGGGATTAGAGCACCCAGCCCACGGCCGAGCCCGCCTGCACGACGTGCGTTCACTCGAAGCTCCTCTTGTTAAGTTCGTAAGCGGCTTCTTTGTAGGCCAACGCCCCCAAGCCCTTACGGTCGTAGCTAATAACTGTCTGCGAATAGCTCGGTGCCTCCGAAACCGTGATGTTCCTTGGAATGGCGGTCTGCAGCACCTGATCAGAAAAGTGCTCGCGCACTTCCCTTTCCACGTCCTTTCCCAGACGCGTGCGGCGATCCAGCATAGTCATCAAGATGGCAGAAATATGAAGCTTCTCATTGAAAGCCTCGCTAATGCCGTTTATAGAACGCTGTAGCTGCGACAGACCTTCAAGAGCGTAGTATTCTGCCTGCATCGGAATTAAGACTTCTTCTGCCGCTACGCAGGCGTTCAAAGTAAGCAGTCCAAGCGAGGGCGGACAGTCAATAAATACGTAGTGCGGATGGTGCTTCTCGACGTACTCTTCTAGCGCATCCCGTAGCAGGTATTCTCTGCGCTCGGCGTCGGGCAATTCCATTTCCGCTCCGGCAAGATCGATTGTGGCCGGTACAACCTTCAGCGACGGAAATTCTGGGTTGGTAACCACTGCGTCTTCAATACTGGTTTCGCCAAGGAGTACCGTGTAAGTATCAGCGGTCCCAATTCCGTGGGGCGCACCCAGGGCCGTGGAGGCATTCCCCTGGGGGTCAGAGTCGATGACCAGCACCTCTAGACCATTGTCCGCTAGCGCGGCTGCTAGATTCACGACGGAGGTAGTCTTACCTACGCCACCCTTCTGGTTAGCAACTGCGATGATGCGCGTACCCTGAGGCTTTTTAAACTTCAACTTCTTCAGCTGGCGAGCCTTTTCGTTCCTGGCTGTCAGCTTGTCTGCAAAAGACTTGGTGCGTGGGCTCACGTGCAATCCTCCATTAATCTTGTACCTATCTATCATAGATGCCAGCTCTGGCTAATGGCGCATTGTTTTACGGTTGCAAGCTATAGAAACATCACACAGCATTTCCAACACCCCGCCACATAAGGGCATAAAGAAAGGGAGTGTTTCACGTGAAACACTCCCCGTCCTCGACCCAAAGTAGGGTCACAAGCTAGATCCGCAAGGCCTCCACAATCCGCGTAATCTCTTCCGGATCGTCAGGCGCTGCAGGCGAAGGCATCTCGTGTACCTTGACCTTAATCAGCTTCGCCTTGCGAAGCACATGTCGCGCTTCTTCGACCTCTTCCTTTGCCTTGCGCCCCTTCAGGGCAAGCAGCTTTCCCTCCACGTAAAGCAAAGGAGAAACCATCGGGGCAAGCTTCATCATGTTCGCCACTGCCCTGGCGGTAACGAAGTGGAATTTCTTGGCACTCTTGCGCTGCATGGCTTCTTGGGCTCGCCCGTGAATCAGCGTGACGTTATCCAAACCCATTTCATTGATTACATCGTCAAGCCATTCAATGCGACGCTCCATGGGCTCGATCAACGTAACGTCGATGTCCGGGCGCATAGCCGCCAACACGATACCCGGAAAACCAGCTCCCGAACCGATGTCAGCCAGCCTCAGGGGCAACTCAGCGTCCAAATCCTCGGGGGGCAAAAATTCCGCGACCTGCGCAGAATTGACGATGTGCCTAGTCCACAACCGGGGCAACTCGCGCGGCCCAATTAGTCCGCGCAGTTCGCCCTCGTCGCGCAGCATGAAGGAAAAGTGCTCTAGCGGGCCGAAGGAATACCCCAGGTAATCCTTTACAGTCTGCGAGGGAACTTCCAGTTCGCCGCTCATTCGTCACCTTCGGGGGCAAGCACAACGACGTAGCGCTTCGGCTCGCTACCCTCGGATTCAGAGGTCAGTCCAGCTTCGGCAACCACATCGTGGCAAACCTTCCGCTCGAACGGATTCATAGGCTTCAGCTCTACGTCATCGCCGCTTTCGCGCACCTCGGCAATAGCCTTCTCGGCAATCTTCCGCAGTGCCGCCTTGCGGTCTGCACGGTAACCGGCCACGTCGAGCATCAGCCTGGACCGCTGTCCCGTACGCGCCTGTACGGCGAGTCTGGTCAGTTCCTGCAACGATTCCAGCACGTGCCCATCCTTACCGGCAAGGCGCTTCAGGTCGCGCAGGTCCTCGCCCTCGGCAATAATTTCGACGCTGGCGCGGTCATTTTCCACGTCAATGTCGATGTCGCCACCGAGGTCGGCAATGTCGAGCAGTTCTTCCAGATAGTCGGCGGCAATGTCGCCTTCTTCCTCGAGCTGTTCCAGCCGCTCGTCTGCGCCAGGAGTGGTCTCTTGGTCCTCGCCAATTACTTCGATGGCGTTGTCATCGGTCACCAGACCGTTGTCAGTTAGGCTCTTCTGCATCTTTTTGGCCCTTACTTCCGTTTCTGGTTTTTCTTCTTACGTTTTGCCCTTGCAGCGCGCTGCCTTTCGACACGGCGCCTTTGGATTTCCTCGTCGCTTAGTTTACCTTTACCCGGCTCGGTAGTGTTCTTTACCGCGTTGCGACGACGCTTTGCTTCAGCTGCGCGCTCGGCCTTCGACATGTTTCGAGAGGGCTGGTAGCGCTGCTGGCCACGCTGAGTGCCGGAAACACGCTGGGCCTGCTGGGCCAGCTGGTTCTGTTCTTCGGCCTTCTTCATGACCTTTTCCATGAAGGTTTCTTTGGTGCGCGGCTTGGGCTTTTCGTTTTCAAGCTGCAGCTTCACGCGGCGCTGGCGCAGTTCTTCCTGCATCTGCGCGCGAGCTTCCACGCCCTTCCGAAGCGCATCCGCGTTGGGGTGGCCTTCGAGGGCGGATTCTGGGTCCTCGTCGCCCTTTGCGGCAGCCTTCGAAATCTTTGTGGCGGCGGACTTTACTTCGTCGTCGCTAACACCGAGGCCGGCCAGGTGGTTCTGATATTGGCCTTCGCGCTCGCTGCGGTAGGTGGCGTATTTGCCCTTGTTCTTCTCGATCAGGCGGTCGTGTGCGGGCGAACCGGGCGTAGGCATGCGCCAGAGGACGAAGGCCTGCTGGAAGGTGGTGAAAATGTTGGTGGTCCCCCAGTAAATCAGCACGCCGATAGGTAGTGCCCAACCCGAGAAAGCCATGATCAGGGGCATCGTGTACATCATGGACTTGTTCATGCGTGCCATTGGGTTGTCTCCGGACAGTGCAGAGGCCGGCATATTCTTCATGGTCAGCTGGCGCATGGTCAGGAACTGGGTGACCATCATGAAGATGATCAGCGCGAGGGCGACAATCTTGGTGCCCCAGTCGTTGGAGTTGACCATGGATGTGGACAGCGGTGCCCCAATGAAGGTGGAGTGCTGAATCTGGTTTGCTAGCGTGGCATCGATCGGCCCGATGGCAGGCTTTGCGTAGGTGCCGTTAGCTACTGCACCCAGTGCCCACAGCAGGCGGAACAGTGCCGCGAAGATGGGTAGCTGCACCAGCATCGGCCAGCAGGAGGCCATGGGCGAAACGCCGTACTTTTTGTACAGGGCCATGGTTTCCTGACTCATCTGCTGCTGCGAGACCTGGTCCTTGCGGCCTTTGTACTTTTCGCGGATCTTCATCATCTCGGGCTGCACAACCTGCATGGAGCGCGAGGACTTGATCTGCTTTAGGTACAGCGGCCAGATGGCGCCTCGGATGATGATGGTCAGGCCAACGATTGCCAAAACCCATGCGGGGCCCGCACCGTTACTAAAGCCTAAGAAGGTCAAGCCTTCGTGAACCCCATACATGATCCAGGCGATTAGCCACTTGATGGGGAAGAGAATTGTGTCGTACCAACCCATTAGGTGTCCTAACTGTGTTGCGGGCCAGCGCCGGCTTCTGCCTTCCGTTTTGCCAGCGCAGTTTCCACGATGTGCATTGCTTTACCGCTTCGGCCGGCGTCAAGCGCCTGCCAGTAGGCGGTGAGTTCTTGTTCTGTGAGCCGCTCAGATGGGCCCGGTTTCCACTGTCCTTTTAGAGGAACGTAGTCGAGTCCGCCTTTGCTCCAGGGGTTGCAGCGCGCTAGGCGCCACGCAGCTAGTATGCTGCCTTTTATTGCCCCGTGTATGTTTATCGCGCTAAGAGCGTAGGCCGAACATGTGGGGTAATACTTACAGCGCGGTCCCGATAGGGGCGAGATCCATCGTTGGTAGCCCCTGATCAGGCCTTTTAATACAGCTTTGGCAGGATTCATTTAGCCTCCGCCTTTTTGGCGGCTTTCCCGAGGGCGGTATCTAGCGCCTGCCCTAGCTGTTGGTAGTTGGCTTCGCGCACGCCAGGCAGTACCCGGATTGCTATTTTTCTTCCCTGAATTTGCTCTAGCCGAGTTGCCATTAGGTGCCGCAGCCTACGGCGTACGAGGTTGCGGTCTGTGGCGTGTGGGAGCACTTTTTTGGGCACAATGAAGCCGACCAGAGTGCCACTGTCACTCTGGTCGCTCATGTGTACCACCAAGTATTTGGATCCCCCGCGCACCCCTTTTATTGCGGTGGTGAAATCCGCGGGATTTGCCATCCGGTGCTCCCGGGGAAGCACCTTAGGCGCTCAGGGACTTGCGGCCCTTGGAGCGACGCCTTGCGATGATTGCGCGGCCGGAACGGGTACGCATGCGAGCGCGGAAGCCGTGCTTGTTAGAGCGGCGACGGTTGCTGGGCTGGTAAGTGCGCTTTGTACTCATAACTTCTCCTGTTGTTTAGGGGGATTCCCCTCAAGTCTCGTGGTGGCCCTAAAGAGGGCACAAACAAACATCAAGGGTACGTACCCCGCGAACCTATTTCAACAAGCCATGGCCAGGTGTGACGCATTTAGCGAACTTTGCTTGCTGGAGCCCATTTTTGCACAGGCTGTGAGTAGTTGTGAATAACAACGATGTAGTTATCCACAATGTTTTCCCCAGGTGTGGATAACAAGTGGGGGTGTTTGCACAGATCACTTCGAAATCACACCTTTGTAATTAGCGGGGTATTACATCGACGTAGTTTATCCCCAGCTGTGGAAAAACCTGTGGAATATGATTTATTAAGGGTAATCTCGTATCTACGTGTCTCAACTGAACGGAGAAGTAATGGACCAAGACGCCCTCGTTACGGCGTGGAAGCAGATCGTGGAATCTTTTGCTAACGATCCCACGCTCGGCAAAGCACAAGTCGGCTTCTTGGATATGACCGAACCATTAGGCATTTTGTCCGATACAGTTCTACTTTCCGTACCGAATGAGTACACCAAAGGGGTCATCGAGGGCGGGCTCGCGGGCACAGTCGAAGAGGCTCTTTCGCACGCTTTTGGGCGCCCTCTTTCCATCGCTATTTCAGTTAAACCTATAGAGACAACTATCGGTTCGAAGCCGGTGGAAAACCCACAGCCCCCTACCCCTGCTGTGGAAAAGTCTGATTCTGCGCAGGATAGTCAGCAAAAACCGGTCCCGGATCCCTCGGAGCCGCCAAAATTGGGCCTTGTTCCCAATCCCAACGCCGACTTCGACACCCACCTAAACGCCAAGTACACCTTCGAGACCTTCGTTATTGGTTCGTCGAACCGGTTTGCGCACGCCGCTGCGAATGCCGCCGCAGAAACTCCCGCTCGTGCCTACAACCCGCTGTTTATTTATGGCGGCTCCGGCCTGGGCAAAACCCACTTGTTGCACGCGATCGGGCACTACGCACTGAACCTTTATCCGGCTATCAAGGTCCTTTACGTCAACTCGGAAGAGTTCACCAACGACTTTATTAACTCTATTTCCGCTGGTAGAGCCGAAGATTTCCAGCGGCGTTACCGCGATATCGACATCCTTCTGATTGACGACATCCAGTTCTTGCAGGGTAAAGAGCAGACAGTGGAAGAGTTTTTCCACACTTTTAATACGCTCTACAACGCGGACAAGCAGGTAGTGATTACTTCGGATGTGGCCCCCAAGGAGCTGGGCGGCTTCGAAGAGCGCATGCGTTCTCGTTTCGAGATGGGCTTGATGACGGACGTGCAGCCGCCGGATCTGGAAACCCGTATCGCTATTTTGCGAAAGAAAGCGCAGGCGGAAGGCCTAGAGGTTGATGACGACACTCTCTCTTACATTGCCTCTAGGTTCGCCACGAATATTCGCGAACTCGAGGGCGCATTGTTGCGTGTCACCGCTTTTGCCTCACTGTCGGACACGAAGGTTTCGCGCTCGCTGGCCGAGATGGTGTTGAAGGATATTGTCTCTGATCCCGAGGATCCTGAGGTCACGCCGGCGCTGATAAAGGTGCAGACCGCAGAGTATTTCGGAGTCACTTTGGATCAGCTGTGCTCGGCCGATCGTTCGCGCGCGCTGTCGGAGGCTCGCCAGATCGCCATGTACCTGTGCCGCGAGCTGACTACTTTATCTTTGCCAAAGATTGGCCAGGAATTTGGCGGACGCGACCACACCACGGTGATGCACGCCCAGCGCAAGATAACCGAGCAGATGGCGAAGAAACCGCAGACTTTTAACCATGTTACGGAGCTAACTAACCGCATCAAGCAGAAGGCGCGCGGGTAACCGGCAGGTTAATTGGGTGCGGAACCGAATTTTAACGCACTATTCCGGGATTTTATCCCCATCTGTGGATAAGTCTGTGGATGACTGTGGAATTACAAGTCTTATCTGTTCACAAGTTTGCTCATTCTGGGGACGAAGCAGAGGGCGAATTACAAGAATTCCACAACACTCCCAGTTTTCTCACAGCCTTCTCCACTTTTTTGTCCCAAGTGTTTTCCCTGCGTTAGCAACGAAAGAGTAGTTTTTCCACGAAATCCACAGTACCTATGACGACTATGAAACTAAGTTAATGGGATTTTTCTGTGGATCGATACCAAAGGGCTGACGCGGACGATCACGGTGGCCCGGCAAGTAGAAAAATCTTCCGAATGATTCACGTTTTGGGGCGATTTTTGGTCCGCTCGGACAGTTAACCCGAAGTTTCCTTGCAATAGTCGCTACCGCTCACTGGCGGCTACGCAGATGTTTTGTCAGACTCGCTTGCACTGCACTAAAGTGTGAGTAGCTTGCGTCAAGTAGACGCGCGGGCAAATTACAATTTGCTCGAAGTTTTCTAGAGAAGGGAAAGCGGCGTGAAGTTCCGTGTAGACCGCGATGTACTGGCCGATGCCGTAACTTGGACGGCCCGAACTTTGCCGCAGCGACCCGCGGTTCCTGTATTGGCTGGCGTTCGCCTCACTACCGAGGGTTCGATTGTTGTTCTTTCTTCCTTCGACTACGAAACTTCTGCTCGCTCTACTATCGAAGCGCAAGTTGACGAGGACGGAGAGGTACTCGTTTCCGGCAGGCTCCTTGCTGACATCTGCAAGGCTTTGCCCGCTAAGCCTGTGGACGTAGTTCTGGATGGGCCGAAGGTTCGCATCCAGTGTGGTTCTTCAAAGTTTTCGCTGCTCACCATGCCTTTGGATGATTATCCAGCACTGCCTGCGGTCCCCCCGGTTGTCGGTACTATCGATTCGGCAGATTTTTCGCAGGCTGTTTCTCAGGTGGCAGTTGCCGCATCGCGCGACGACACTTTGCCGTTGCTAACCACTATCAACTGCGAAATTAATGGCGACACTTTGACCATGCTTGCCACTGACCGTTACCGGTTGGCCCAGCGCGACATCAAGTGGAATCCTTCCGAAGGTTCGCTGCAGGTAGGCGCTCTGGTGCGGTCGAAGATGCTGACCGATATGACCAAGTCGCTCTCGGGTGGCGGTGAAGTAAAGATCTCGCTATCTACCGAATCCGGTTCTGCTGCAATTTTGGCTATGGAGCAGGGTGGCCGGCGCATGACCAGTCAGCTCACTGATGGCGACTACCCGCAAGTGCGCCGCCTCTTTCCCGAAAATACTTCTATTCATGCTGTAGTCGACCGGGTTGAATTGCAATCCGCCCTCAAGCGTGTGTCGCTTGTGGCTGAACGCAATACTGCGGTGCGACTAACTTTGGAACCTGGCCAACTCACTCTAGAGGCAGGTCAGGGCGAAGATGCACAGGCTCGTGAAGATGTGCCGCTTCACCTAGATGGCGAACCGATCGTTACGGCTTTCAACCCCCACTACCTGTTGGATGGGCTAAACGCCATTGACGATCCGTACGTGAAGATGTCCTTCAATCACCCGTCCAAGCCTGCTGTACTAACGGGACAGGAAGAGCCGGGCGCCGGTGAAGATACTTCCTATCGCTACCTGCTGATGCCTATTCGCTACGGCATATAAGGACCAGGGTGCACCTAACCGACCTTGCGTTAGACGATTTTCGATCCTACCGGCATGTTGTTACACGCCTTTCCGGTGGGATCAACGTCTTTTTGGGCAAGAATGGGCAGGGCAAAACTAACTTGGTCGAGGCCGTAGCCTACCTTTCTACGTTTTCGTCCCACCGGGTGGCAGCCGATACGGCGCTGGTTCGCATTGCCAGCGCGGGTGAGCCGACGCCCTCGGCAGGGGTGATCCGGGCCCGCGCTGTGGAAGATGGCCACGAGAAGCTCCTGGAAGTGGAAATTGTGCGCGGTAAGGCCAATAGGGCTCGGCTGAATAGGGGTTCTATCAGGCCTAAAGAGCTGTTGGGTATTGTGCGCACGGTGGTATTTGCCCCCGAGGATCTGCAGATTGTTCGCGGTGACCCTGCAGGTAGACGCCGGTTTGTGGATGACTTGGTGGTGCAACTACAGCCCATGATGGCGCCCGTGTACACGGAGCATGACAAGATTTTGCGGCAGCGTTCTGCCCTGTTGCGGACCGCTGGGAAGAAGCCTGCTTCGCTTTCGACTTTAGATGTGTGGGACGCTCATTTGGCGCAGGTAGCGGCCAAGATTATTGCCGCTCGGGCCCGAGTGGTGCAGTCTTTGGCACCGTTATTGGTGGGCGCCCACGCGGCCATTGCCGAGGACGCGCGCGATCTGAACATTTCCTACCAAAGTTCGTTGGCGGGCAAGATCGCTTTTGCCGAGGCGGACTTGTTGGATCCAGAAATAATGGAAGAAAAGATGGGTCAGGCGCTAGCACTGTTGCGGCCACGCGAATTGGAGCGAGGGGTCAACCTGGTGGGGGCGCACCGCGACGACATTTTCTTGGCGCTTGAGCAGATGCCGATCAAGGGGTACGCCTCGCACGGGGAAACATGGTCTACCGCACTAGCACTGCGGCTGGCGGCGTTTGCGCTGCTCAAGGACGATGGAACTGAGCCAATACTCATATTGGACGATGTTTTTGCGGAACTCGATGCGCACAGGCGGGCCTCTTTGGCAAAGGTCATGCAAGCTTCTGAACAGGTGATTGTGACAGCAGCTGTGGGCGAGGACTTGCCCGAGATTGCAGAAGCGACATATTTTGATGTCACTTTTGATTCGGATGAGGGAACCCAGATTGAGCGACGCGATGGATGAAAAGCTGCGGTATGCTCGCGCTGCATTGCGGAAGGCGCAGCAGGATGCGTGGGAGAAGGGGCAGGCGCGGCTAAGCGCGAAGCAACTGGCGCATGTGCGTTCCCCGAAAGAACGCAGTGAGGACGAACCCGCCCTCGAAGTGCCCAGTTCTGAACAGGTGTGGCAGGCTCCCCCGGGCATTGCGCGTGGGGGTACCGGGCCGAGGCCGTCGCGGCGCGATCCGAAGAAAGTTTCTGTTGTTGCGTCGTTTCTTACCCGCAAGAACGGGTGGAACAAGCAGCTACGCTCGGCTTCCATTGAGGCTAAGTGGCCCGAGATTTTGGGGCCAAAACTGCTTGAGCATGCTCAGATTGAAACGATTCAGGCCCCGAAACTGGTGATTCGGGCTTCTTCTACCCCCTGGGCTAATGCGCTGCGAATGCAGATCCCTACCCTGCTTAACCGTATTGACCAGAAAATCGGTGCCGGCTTTATCACCGAGGTTACGATTTTGGCGCCCGCAGCACCGAAGTGGACGCACGGCCGGTTGCGAGTGAAAGGAAGGGGCCCGCGCGACACTTACGGGTAGTATTTTTTGCCGACCTACTTAGCGGGAAACCAAGCAAAGTCACGCTTGCTTTCAAATATGGGCCCTAGAAGCGTTTGAAGGCCCGGTTCTGTACCCCTGGCCCTATCAAGTTCGGCAACCGCGCAAAAGCGCGATAGAATAGTTTAAGGATTTGACGCACTTCCTAGCTGTTTTAAAGAAAAAGAGGGGTTGTAGGTGAGCGAACCACAACACAACCAGGGCGAATATGGCGCCTCGGATATTACTGTTCTTGAAGGACTCGAAGCGGTCCGAAAGCGTCCGGGCATGTACATCGGTTCAACCGGCGAACGCGGGTTGCATCACCTGGTATACGAAGTGGTGGACAACGCTGTAGACGAAGCTTTGGCTGGCTACTGCGACCACATTGAAGTAACCATCCAGAAGGATGGGGGCATTCGGGTTGATGACAATGGCCGTGGTATTCCGGTCGATATGCACCCAACCGAGAAGCGGCCCACGGTTGAAGTAGTAATGACTATCTTGCACGCTGGCGGCAAGTTCGGTGGCGGCGGGTACGCTGTTTCTGGCGGTCTGCACGGCGTGGGTATTTCGGTAGTTAACGCGCTGTCTAAGCGCGTGGACACGGAAGTACGTAGGCAGGGTTTTGTGTGGCGGCAGAAGTTCGCTAACGGCGGGCACCCGGTAGGTAGCTTGGAGAAGGGCGAACCTACTGATCAGACGGGTACTTCGCAAACTTTCTACCCCGATCCGGATATTTTCGAGACGGTGCGTTTTGATTTCGAAACTTTGCGCATGCGTTTCCAGCAGATGGCGTTCTTGAACAAGGGGCTGCGTATTACCCTTACTGATTTGCGCGAGGGCGTAACGGTCGAGGGCGACGAGATTGCGGGCCAGGACGCTGACGGCGACGGTGTTGACGATGCTGAACAGCCGAAGGTCAAGCGCGTCAGCTACTGCTACCAGAATGGGTTGCGAGACTACGTGGAGTTCTTGAACACGCGTAAGAAGACTGACGTGATCAATTCGCAGATTATCGATTTCGAGGCCGAAGACGCGCAGGCGGGCATGAGTGTCGAGATTGCGCTGCAGTGGACTACGGCCTACAACGTGTCGATCCATACTTTTGCGAACACGATCAATACGACCGAGGGTGGCACTCACGAAGAGGGCTTCCGTACTTCGCTTACTACGATCCTGAATAAGTATGCCCGCGACAAGGGGCTGCTGAAGGAAAAGGATTCGAATCTTACTGGCGATGACGTGCGGGAAGGCCTCACTGCGGTCATCTCTATCAAGCTTACTGAGCCGCAGTTCGAGGGGCAGACCAAGACCAAGTTGGGTAATACGGCTGCGCGCACGTTCGTGTACTCGAACATGTACCAGCGTCTTGGCGATTGGCTCGATGAGCATCCGTCGGAGGCAAAGGCGATTGTGCATAAGGCCCAGTCGGCGGCTAACGCGCGGGTGGCGGCCCGCAAGGCCCGTGAGGCAACTCGTCGCAAGGGTGTGCTTGAGGGCGCCTCGATGCCGGGCAAGTTGCGCGATTGTTCCTCTAGGGACGCCTCGATTTCAGAGATTTTCATAGTCGAGGGCGACTCGGCAGGCGGCAGTGCGGTGATGGGGCGTAACCCGGAAACGCAGGCAATTTTGCCGTTGCGCGGCAAGATTTTGAATGTGGAAAAGGCGCGTGTGGATCGAGCCATGTCTTCCGAGACGATCCAAAGCTTGATCACTGCCTTGGGCACTGGGGTTAGCGAAGATTTTGACATCGAGAAGTTGCGCTACCACACGATCGTGCTGATGGCAGATGCGGATGTTGACGGCCAGCACATTACTACCCTGCTGCTCACGTTCCTGTACCGCTACATGCGTCCTCTGATCGAGCAGGGGCACGTGTACTTGGCTACCCCGCCGCTGTATCGCATCAAGTGGTCGAATGCTGCACACGATTTTGTGTATTCGGACAAGGAACGCGACGAAAAGGTTAGGGCTGGCCTGGCTGGTGGCCACCGTCTTCCCAAGGAGGGCGGCATTCAGCGCTACAAGGGTCTAGGCGAGATGAGTGACCAAGAACTATGGGAAACCACCATGGACCCGGCAGGGCGAATCCTGAAGAAAGTCGAGATGCAGGAGGCCGCTCGTGCCGACGAGGTCTTCTCAATGCTCATGGGCGAGGACGTAGAGTCCCGTCGTGCTTTCATTCAGCGCAACGCTTCTGACGTACGCTTCCTGGATATCTAAAGGGGAAAATAAGTGTCTGACGAAAAGAACGATCCAAAACGCTATGCCCCGGAGGATGCCACTGATGCTTTCGGCATGTCTACGGGTGACGATGTTGCTTCAGCGGAGTTGATCCAGACCGAGGCCGGCGGCCGACTGATGCAGGTCGACCTCGAAAACGAAATGCAGAAGTCCTATTTGGACTATGCAATGTCGGTCATTGTTGGGCGTGCGTTGCCTGACGTGCGCGATGGTTTTAAGCCGGTGCACCGTCGCATTTTGTACACGATGTATGACGGCGGCTACCGGCCTAATGCTGGTTTTTCGAAGTGTATGCGCGTCGTTGGCGACGTCATGGGTAACTTCCACCCTCACGGTGACGCTGCAGTGTATGACGCCTTGGCCCGCCTGGTGCAGCCGTGGTCGATGCGCTACCCGCTGGTTGCTGGCCAGGGTAACTTCGGCTCCCCCGGCAACTTGGGGCCGGCGGCACCGCGTTACACAGAGTGCAAGATGGCTCCGATGGCCATGGAGATGGTGCGCGACATTGACGAGGACACCGTTGACTTCATGGACAACTACGATGGTCGTTCCCGCGAGCCCGTCGTGTTGCCGTCGCGTTTCCCCGCCCTGTTGGCTAACGGCTCTGAAGGCATTGCGGTGGGCATGGCCACCCGCATTCCGCCGCACAATCTGCGCGAGCTAAATGATGGTATTCAGTGGTACTTGCAGAACCCGGAGGTTTCTCGCGAAGAATTGCTGGAAGGCCTGATGGCGCGCATCAAGGGTCCGGACTTCCCCACCGGGGCAACGATTCTGGGCCGCTCGGGGATCGAGAAGGCGTACCGTACTGGGCGCGGTTCCATCGTGCAGCGCGCGGTGGTAAATGTCGAGGAAATTCATGGTCGGCAGTGCCTGGTAGTTACCGAACTGCCCTACCAGGTAAACCCGGACAACTTGGCAGAAAAGATCGCCCAGCTGGTAAAGGATGGGCAGATCAGCGGCATTGCTGACATTCGCGACGAAACTTCCGGTAGGTCGGGCCAGCGCCTGGTCATCATTTTGAAGCGGGACGCCGTTGCGAAGGTTGTGCTCAACAACCTGTACAAGCGCACTCAGCTGCAGGATTCATTCCCGGCCAACATGCTGGCTCTGGTAGATGGCGTGCCACGCACCCTGTCTTTGGACGGCTTCATCAAGCACTGGGTGGACCATCAGATCGAAGTGATTCGCAGGCGCACTCAGTTCCGGTTGAACAAGGCTTTGGAACGCCTGCACATCTTGGAGGGCTACTTGAAGGCCCTCGACATGTTGGACGAAGTGATTGCGCTGATCCGCCGCTCGCCCACTGTCGATGAGGCTCGCGAAGGTTTGATGGACCTGCTAGATGTCGATCAGATTCAAGCCGATGCGATCTTGGCCTTGCAGCTGCGGCGACTGGCCGCCCTCGAAAGGCAGAAGATTATCGACGAGCACAGTGAACTGAAGGCTCGCTGTGATGACTACCGCGACATTTTGGCTTCGGATGCCCGCCAGCGTTCCATTGTCGGCGAGGAACTGGGCCAGATTGTCGAAAAGTATGGCGACGAGCGTCGTACCCAGATCTTGCCCTTCGATGGCGAGATGAGCATGGAAGACCTGATTCCTGAAGAGGACGTGGTGGTCACCATTACTCGTTCGGGTTACGCCAAGCGTACGCGCATGGACCAGTACCGGTCTCAGCGGCGCGGCGGCAAGGGCGTGCGCGGGGCTCACCTTCGTTCGGACGATGTGGTGGAACACTTCTTCACCACGACCACGCACGATTGGCTGCTCTTCTTCACTAACTTTGGACGCGTCTACCGCGTGAAGGGTTACGAATTGCCCGAGGGCGGTCGCGACGCCAAGGGACAGCACGTCGCTAACCTGTTGGCCTTCCAACCGGACGAACATATTTCGCAGGTACTGCAGATCAAAGATTACGAGCAGGCGGATTACCTGGTGCTTGCCACTAAGCGTGGCCTCGTGAAGAAGACGCGGCTGAGCGAATACGATTCGAATCGTTCTGGCGGCATCATCGCGATCAATCTTCGCGAGGACGCCGAGGGCGTGTCTGATCAACTAGTGTCGGCGGTGCTGGCAAACGCGCAAGACGACCTGATTATGGTGTCGCGAAAGGGCCAGTCGCTGCGCTTTACCGCGTCGGATGAGGCGCTGCGTCCAACCGGGCGTGCCACTTCGGGGGTAACAGGTATGCGCTTCCGCGACGACGATGAGCTGCTGGCTATGCGCCGCGTGGAAGATGACGCGGACTTGTTCGTCCTCACCGAGGGCGGCTACGGCAAGCGCACCTCGCTAAGCGAATATCGCGTACAGGGCCGTGGCGGCCTTGGTATTAAGGTGGCAAACCTTGTTGAAGCACGCGGTGACCTGGTGGGCGCCCTAGTTGTTGGCGAAGGCGACGAAGTGATGGTCATGATGCACGGCGGCAAGGTGGTTCGCTCTAGAGTTGACGAGGTTTCGCGCACTGGCCGTAACACGCAGGGCGTGATCTTCTCTAGGCCTGACAAGCGCGATTACGTGATCGGTATGACGCTCAACTCCGAAACTATCGAGGAAGAGGACGAGGCGGAAGCCGAAGCAACTGATAACAAAACAGAAACTGATTCCGCACAAACCGGCCCTGCCCGGCGCGAAGCTGACGAAAAGCTGGCAGAATCGGAAAACGAATCCGAAGATGAGGAGAACTAATGAGCACCGACGTGGAACAGCCGGCCACTGACGGGCCCCGTCAGGTAGACCTGGTCGTATCGCGCATTGATCCGTGGACCATTATGAAACTGACATTTCTGCTGTCGGTTGCTTTTGGCGTAGCCATGATTTTGGCGGCCCTGGTTATTTGGCTGCTTCTGAATGGCTTGCAAGTGTTTAGCTCTGTGCGCAACTTCGTCGAATCGATTGATTCCGAGAACACGTTGGGATCGCTAATCGAAATGATGAAGCTGCCGCGCGTGTTGGGACTAACTACCGTGTTTGCGGTTTGCAATGCCGTACTACTAACTGCGCTGGCCACCATTTCGGCCTTCCTCTACAACATCGCAGCCACTTTGGTTGGTGGCGTGAAGCTGACGTTGATGGACGAATAAGCTGCTAAAAGTAAGGGACCCGCACAGTTAACTGTGCGGGTCTTTTACATGGTGGGCGTCACCAAGAAGGCGGCACTATGTGATACCCATAACTGAATGCGAAATCAGTTTGTCTTTGGTGCCTTTAGTGGTTTATAGTCTAACGGTGTCGCAGTTGCGACGGCGGGCTTATAGCTCAGTTGGTTAGAGCGCTTCCCTGATAAGGAAGAGGTCGCTGGTTCGAGTCCAGCTAAGCCCACAGGCCGCGAAAGCGGCTTTTCTTATGAGGGGCTATGGCGCAGCTGGTAGCGCATCTGCTTTGCAAGCAGAGGGTCGCGGGTTCGAGTCCCGCTAGCTCCACCCAGTAACTCGCGGTTAGGTATTCCTTTCCGCGAGCTTTTTATATCCAGGTGCATTAGTCGGGTGGGCACCGCAATAGCATTAAAAAATTACAGAATCTCTAATCTTTTCCTCATTTTGTCTACAATAGGGTTATGTCGACTAGGAGGTGTGACCATGGGCGATGCTAGAAATGACGGATTTAATAGGATCCTTGGCGGTAGGCCGGAAATTGCACTACGAAAAAAGAAGACCGGGGGAGCCCGCAAAGCGGTAACCATCAATGATGTGGCCCGTGAAGCTGGAGTTGCGCCCTCGACAGTGTCTAGGACGTTTTCTAGGCCCGGTCGCGTAAATGCGGAAACGGCCGAAAGGGTACGTGAGGCGGCCAAACGACTGGGCTATCGTACCGGTCCCATTTCGAGGGCGGTTTTCACCCCCGTAAATAAGATGCTCGCAATAGTCGTCCAGGACATCTCTAATCCGTTGTTAGCGGAGGCTGTGCGCGGCTTTATGGCTAGGGCCGCGAAGCTGGGTTACATGGTAATGATCGTGGATTCCCTAGAGGATAGTCCGAAGCAGCGCACTTCCATGGAGCGGGTACTAGCTATGGCCGACGGGGTGGCGCTTACGTCGTCGCGCATGTCGGATTCGGCAATTAGGCAACTGATCAAGGTGAAGCCGGTTGTGACGATCAACAGGGCGGTGCAGTCTATTCCGTCGATTGTCACTGACACACGAGCGGGTATGCGCTATGCCGTGGAGCATCTGGCCTCGCTGGGGCACAGGCGGCTGTCCTACCTTGCTGGGCCCGAAAACGACTGGGCGGACGGAGTGCGGTGGAGAGCGCTCCTGAAGGCTTGTGAAGCTTTGGGCATCCGTGGTCGGCGTACCAGTCCGCAACCGCCCACGGTCGAGGGCGGGTATGCGGCAGGCAAGGAATTGCTGCATTCGGAAGCTACCGGGGTTATTGGTTATAACGATGTGATGTCTGCGGGTTTGATTCGGTTCTTGCGCGAGAACGGCAAGTCGGTGCCGGAGGATGTTTCTGTGGTGGGTGTTGGCAACACCATTGCGGCTACCCTATCTGTACCGCCGCTGACGGCCGTGGCTTCGTCTGCCTACACCATGGGGGTAACCGGTGCGTCGATGCTGATCGGGCAGATTCGGAAGCATGGGGCCGCGCAGGTACCGGCCATGGTGTTACCTATGAAGCTGATAGAGCGTGCCTCTACAGGCCCTGTAAAGGCGTAGCAGCAATACCAGTAGCACCCTTTAACTACCTTCGTTTTCGCTGCTAATTTTCCACCAACCGTGCATTAAGAAGTGGTGAGAGGTGGTACAAAGTGAGATTCTTGCAGTTAAAGCTCGAGATCTTCGAAATACATGAGAAGATTAAATAGCTTTAACAAAAAAGATAGGATCCATAGTGAATTCGGAGAAGAAGACCGGCAGTCGTCCTCAAATTGTCACAGAGGCACTGCGCATAGCGCGCAAACCGATTATCTCGATTCACCCAGGCCTGATCCCCGGAATTGACGTTGCCGATACCGGCCGAAAATTCCCCACAAATAAGACCGTGTTTGCGGTGGCACTCGCGTTCATCGTAGGCATCGTCGGGTGGGCCGGCGTTGCCCCAGAAAATCTGAAGACGGTAGGCACCACCGTGCAGTCCTGGCTCATTGGAAATTTTGGTTGGTTGCTGAGCACGCTCATGGTGGTGTGCATAATCTTCATGTTGGTGATCGGTTTTGGACCAACGGGTAAGATCCGTTTAGGAGCCGACGACTCTGAACCCGAATACTCCACCACCTCCTGGATTTCGATGCTTTTCGCCGCAGGGCTGGGCATTGGCCTGGTCTTTTATGGCCCAATGGAACCGTTGCAGCATTTCTTGACCCCGCCTCCGGGAACCCCGGATGGGCAGGGCTCGGAAGCGGTTTACACGGCAATAGCGCAGGCACTTCTACACCAGGCGTCGTTGGCTTGGGGCGTTTACGCCATGGTTGGTGGCGCCATTGCCTATTCGGCATACCGGCGAGGCCGACTTCCCCTTATTTCGGCCCTATTCGAACCAGTATTCCCTGATGGATCCAATCGCGTCCTAGGCAAGATTATCGATATTTTGGCTGTGTTGGTGACCATATTGGGAACCGCGACTTCGTTGGGTATTGGAGCCCTGCAGATTCGCACGGGCACTTCCTTCCTTACCGGAAAGTCACTTGAAGGCAACACCTTTGTCGTGGTGATCATGGTTCTTTTGACGATCCTGTTCACCTTCTCGGCCGTCAGTGGCATCAAGCGCGGCATTCGGTTCCTATCCAATTCGAACATGGTGCTGGTAGTTGTATTGGCCCTGTTTGTGCTGATCTCCGGTCCTACCGTGTTCTTGCTCGATGCGATTCCAGCTTCCCTCTATTCGTTTGTTGACAGCTTCTGCCGCATGTTGGCGTTGAACGCTTCCCAGGGCCAGGATGCGAAGGAGTTCGTGACCACCTGGACCATGATGTACTGGGCATGGTGGATTTCCTGGTCGCCGTTTGTTGGCACGTTTATCGCCAAGATTTCTAAGTCGCGCACGTTGCGCGAGTTCGTTTCGGTAGTCATTTTTGTTCCGGCCGGGATCTCAGCTATCTGGTATGTGCTGTTGGGGGGTACCGCAATTCGCATGAATATGAATGGCACTGGCCTGCAAATCAAGGGGTCAGGAGAAAACGTCATGTTCGATCTGCTGGAGCGGTTGCCACTCAGTACGATTACCGAAATTGTGGTTCTGCTTGCAGTGGTCATCTTCTTCGTCACTGCCGCTGATTCTGCAACCAACGTGGTCGCATCCATGTCTCAGACTGGTCGGCCTAACCCAGCTACCGTAGTGACCGTGGTGTGGGGCGTCGCCCTCGGAGCGGTAGCAATCGCACTGCTGCTTGCCGGTGGGCAGGATGCCCTGTCCGGTTTACAAGCAATGATGGTTACTTTCTCGCTGCCATTCGCCGTGGTACTACTGGGCGTCATGATTGCCTGGGCGAAGGATCTACGCAATGACCCGTACATGATTCGCAGAGCCTACGCCCGGCACGCGATCGCGAAGGGCGTACACTCCGGCATTGAAGAATACGGAGACGATTTCGTGTTCGGAACTTCTGAGGTGCCTTCTGGCGAGGGCGCGGGGGCTTCTACAGACTACGACAGTGCCGACCCGTCTTTATCCGAGTGGTACACCGAGGTAGATAGCAAAGGGGCAGTCAGCTCCGGGGGTACGGACACGCCAGAAGGACAGAACCAAAATGAGGGTGAAAATAGGTGAAATATTAGCTGATGGTTCCTACTCCTCTAAGGAATGTAACGTGTGTCGATTCTTCGGTAGGCGAATGGCCTCAGCTAGGAAGATTACGATCAGGAGTACAGGGGGGACTAGCCAGAAGTATCCGGCGCTGATCTGGTGTGGGGTGGGCCCGCGTCCCGCCACTGCCGGAGTAGACATTAGCCTGCCAATTATCGTTGCAACTACGATGGAGCAAAGATAGGGGCTCAACTCCCGCAATCTGAGATTACGCAACAGGGCATCCCCTCCACCATAGTTGTTCACCACGAACCGGAGGGCAGTGTCGCGTTTACGCGCCAAAGCAAGACCCGTCCCTATTAATACGACACTAAGAATGAAGCCCACAGCTAAAACTGCCAAAGATAATTTATGCAATGAAGAGGTGTTCACACTAGTGGGTTCGGTTATTGCTATTGACGGGGAAACCGCACTCGCCGCTCTTCTGAATATAGTCTGTCTGGATAGAGATTTTCTCGCGAAATCTGGAATGTATACCCATCGATCAGGTCCAGGTAAGATACCGGCATTTTTCAAGCGTGGATTATCAGGATCGGCTATCCAGTCGGGCAGATTAGCTTGACCAATTCTGTAATTTATTTTATCTCCGATATTTGTTTGAGTTAGAATATTAGCTTTATCTGAAAAATTGTCGAAACCTAGAATATAAAAATCACTATCGCCCTGACTCTGACGTAGTTCAGGTGAACTATCGCCGACTTGGACGAGGGTACTGCGTTGAGTGTTCAAGAAACTTAAAATACCAATGAAACCGCGGCAGTCAGTTAATGACTTACCTTGATTGTTGCATTTAGTGTATTTTTCAGAAGCTATACGGACGAGCTTTTGGGACTCATCGGGAAGCACAAAAACAACGGCATTTCTCATGATGTCAGGAAATTGTTTTTGTAGATAAGCGACATGGGCGGGACTGACATGTTCAATAGTCATGTAGTCGTCCCCATCTGGTTTGCCGTAGTCTAAGGCATTGGCATGCCCCTGAAAAGAGATTGCTACCAGGGTAGTGATTGCAATAGCTATGGCAACCATAGGGGCAAGAGTAATAGTGGCAGCCGAGGTGACCATACCTGCCTCCCGCAATGGTTTGCCGATACTAACCCATGATAAAGCATACGCGAGTAGGGCGGCGCCCGTTACCGCCATAATGATCGATGGGAAATACAGGATTGATGTATGTGTGACGGCAAACCAGATTGCAACAGCAGCGATTGCAAGAAGCGCAACACCGAACACCACAATGGTCTTCAGAGAGCTATTTTCAACTCTTACTAGCGGCTTGTGGCGCCTCCTGTTACGCCATTTATGGTAGACGAATAATATTACGGACGAAATAAGTATGGTTGCAAAAACTCGGATGTAACAGGCGTATACACTACTTGGCTCGTAGGCTGTCCAAAGCTGATCGAAACTTTGGCCTATGTAACCGCATGGGAGCCACATACCTAGATGAGCAAACAGGCCCCCAAGCGTGACACTACAGATTAGTAAGAAAGAGATCATTCCGGCAGATAACAGCCATGACTGGCGCCTTTCCAAGCCTATGGAGCAAAGCGCTTGGATGGTTGTAGTAGCCGCGCGGTTAGCGGTATTGATACCTGCTACAAGAAGTGTAATAGTGGCTAGCAATAATACTGCCGATAGTACCTGCCAACTATTCAAAAGTGCACTCTTTTCACCCCGGAGTAGGTAATCTACAGCTCCTTCTACTGAGTTCACACGAATTAATCCTAAGCGTGTATCAGAGAGAAGATTTTCATTTAGCTCAGGATCGACATTGGTTAGCCACGTAGTAGCGTCCTGTTGCTCCTCTTCACTCATCTCTTGAACAGCAAATTGTTCACTTATGTGTGCGGGGAGAAGTGCAATACCTACTACATCGAAAGTATTATTATTAATCCGTATCCTATCGCCGACCTCAGCCTGTAATGCTTTTGCAGTTGCGCTTGAGAGTACTATTTGTCGGTTACGTCTCTGTCTGCGTCCGTCGATTAATATCCCGTATGCAAAGTTGTCGCCGGCATGTATAACGGTAGCGCTCGTGGAACGCGTACCTCTTTCGAAAATCTCACTCGTGCGAGTGACGGGTAGTAATTCTTTCTTATTGACATTTTGGAGTAAACGGGCTCTGGATGTAGAATTTGTAGTTCCAATCCGATACTGTTTACCACCGTAAGTTGCATAGACGTCTTTTTCAATAGTATTGACAAAATTACTGTGTAACATACCAGAAAGGGATGCGCATAGAGACAGAAATAATAACGCTAGACAAAGTGTCGTAGCTATTCGGAAATGTTGCTGAATAAAGCCCACCGCAACTTTTACCTGCAGGTTTCGAGCTATTTTTTTTCGATTAGTTTGCATTCTGACACTTCCAACACTCTGTCAGCAACATCAGCTACCGCTGGGTCGTGGGTGACAGTGATTATGCATACGTCGAGTTCATGTGCTAATTCGCCGAGTAATTCAGCTATGGCGTTCGAAGAGTCCTTGTCTAAGGCGCCTGTCGGTTCGTCAGCTAGGATGACCTTTGGTTTGTTCGCTAAAGCTCTAGCAATTGCGACTCTCTGCGCCTCGCCTCCAGAGAGCTGATCGGCGCGTGAGTCGGCTATATTCCCTAGCCCCAGACGCTGCAATAATTCGGCTGCAGTATCAGGGTTGTGGTCGAGCGTACCCGCAACTTGCTGCGCCAGCCGAATGTTGTCGCAGGCGCTGAGGTAGGGAATTAGCCGGTAGTCCTGGAATACGCGAGCCAGTACCTTCCCACGGAGGTCTTTTAGTGCGAAGTCGGAAACCGGTTTTCCCGCTATCTTCACGACTCCTTTTTCGGGATTTAAGGAGCCGTCCAGCAGATTCAGCAACGTAGTCTTCCCCGACCCGGAAGGGCCCATAACCACGTGAAATAAGCCGGATGCGAATTCGGCATCCATATTCGCGAAGATTGTTCGAAGTCGCTGAGCGTCGGGAAAATGGAACGATATTCCAGAACACGTAATCATGAATTATCCGCAGGGCTATCGGTGGGCTTGGTCAGTACGGGCGTATCTGGCCTGCCATGAACCCCACTTTGCCGCCCAACTGGTGCTGTGTTTCCGGCCAGTGTCATAGAACCATCCAGAAGTGTAGTCGGGCCTGACAGGGATGACCATAACAACTTGGACCTTAGTGTCCCTAGCGATAGAAGAGCAGACTCCCTCCGCTTGCTGAGATCCTCCATTCGTGTTTAACCAAGCTTTACAACTTGATCCTAATGCTGACGCGTCGATAGTGGATGCAGCAGCAAATCCGCCTGCCAACACAGCTGTGCCAGCAAGAGTGGTTGCGAGCTTACGACCTATTGTCGATCTCATTTCAAACTCCTTTGTTCTTTTGGTTAGGTGCAAGGGCATCTTCCTGCAAATCCGGCGGAGTGAGCTCCCTTGTATTGCGAGAATAGCGAGGTGGATTCATCCTCGCATAACGTTAAAAGACTCTAATGCGGCAGAATTTCCCGCACGGTCTTCTACCTAGTCGATGGCAGCACCCGACATAGCTGGTAACAGGAAAAATGTCGGGTGCTGATAGAGGCGCGATCTTTGGGGTAGGGTCAGACTCCCAGTTTCGCCCTCAACCAGCGGGCCCCCATCATGGAAGCATCCGTTACCCCAAAATCGGGTAGGTAGGCGCGCCCGATGGCAAACCCGACCGCGGGGAGCTCAGCAACATCCGGCACCAGTAGATACATGGGTTCGTATGCGGGCTGAAACTTTGCTTTAAACCTCGCTAACGACCTGAACCCATAGACCGGCTCCAGCATGCGCCCAACCCGGTCTAAAGAATCGGACAGGAATGCGCGTTCTTGAATCTCGCTCTGTTCTGCGCTTGCCGGCGCTGGAGCCAATGGCGCCCCCGACAAAGACACGAACTCCAGGCCGGCCTCTTGGCAAGCAATAGCCTGTTCGACCAGCAGTAATTCGATGACCTGCTTAAAGCCGCCCTCACGTCTACGCATCACGTCCAAGGTGCGCCCCACCAACACTCCGTCGCGATATACGGGTAGCCACGAAGTCACTCCATGAATGGTGCGATCGTCATCGACAGCGATCAGCAAAGACACTGCCGGATCCTCCAACTCGGCTACCCCACCCAGAGTGAAATGCATTTCCGGCAAAGCTTTACCTTCGACCCACTGTGCGCAAATTGCCCGTATCTGGTCGCGTCCGCCCTCGGGAAGATCCGCCCACGTAACCTCTTCGACATGAACGCCCTCGCGCGCAGCCCTGTTCTTTGCGGTACGCAAATCCTGATACTTCTTGCCCACTAAAGTAAACGATTCCATGGGTACCACAGCCTCTTCAGCCACGCGCACCGCCGTCCACCCCAGGTCTTGGGCTGCTTTCGCTACTTTCGCATGGGTGGAATAGAGGGCGGGAATCCACCCATTCTTTTGTGCAAATGCCCCAAACTCGTGCACAATTCGAGCCGTGTCTACCACCTTGCCTACGGGGTCTGCGGTGGCCAGCGCTACGCCCTCGACCACTCGGTAGCCCCATCCGGCCTCACCCATCCGGTCGATCCACGGCTGGTTGCCCGCCCACGTCGACATCCACGAAAGGGAACCGCCGCCCTCGGTGACTAGGCGACGCAGGTGAGCACCCGCATCCTGTTCTTCTGGACGCACGAAGAAGCGCTCTGAAGGCACCACCTGGCCGGTTGCTGCAAAGGTGCGCCACAGCAAAATAGTAAGTGCGATTGCCAACAGCTGGGCGGGCGCCCCCGCGATGAGCTGCACGAAGCTTTGCGGGGCTGACCAGGCGCGCGGTTCCAGGGCGTACAGCAAAGTCAGTACGATCAGCCCGGTAACAATGATGAGCGCCGCCCGTTTGGCAGCCAACTGGTAGGTGCCGGTTCTGGCGCGCACTTGGAAGGAACGGTGCGTGCATAGAAGCAGGATTAGCGCGCACACACTGATCCCGATCTGGAAGTACAGGGGAGGCAGGGCGGAAAGGATGTGGTGGGACGGGAAAACGACGTCAGCGGGCACAAGGTGTACCCACACCAGGCCGCGCACAATGGCGAACAATTGTGTAAAGACCGCAATAAACCAGGCCGCCCGGCGTGAACGGGACAGGCCATCCGCCAGCGCAATAAATAGTAGGAAAAGGGCGACGTGGTGCAAGATAGGCGAGATGGCCCCACCGCTGGCGCGCGCCAGTTCCACCGCGCAGGACGGGTCGGCTATGCGAGTGGTGATAGAAGAAAAACCGTTCGGGAAACAGTGGTTCGCCAACGAAATGGGTCGTAGGCGCGACACAAAAATTAGTCGTTCGATCTGCGCCATAGGGCCGGCCGGGTGTCGAAAAATGGCGCTGATTAGGCCGGATGTTCCTAGCGCGGCGATGATGATGGCAATGTTTGCGGGAATGTCTGCCCGCGCCCCCATGGGCTTACCGCGGCGACCGCCCGCGGCGGGGGTGTAGCCGAAAGCCAAGCCGGCTAGTGCCGCCCCGATTCTTACGACCTCGACTAGGTTCCCGACTATCAGGCAGAGCACGGTCAGGGTCACGAAAGTGGCAACGCGAATGCGGCGGGAGCCGACGCGGTCCACGCGCCAGATAGTTGCCATAAGGATGGCGATTACCCACGGGGACATGGAGATGACTGTTTCATCCACTAGGACCGCGGATTTGGTGAGCCCTACGGCAAAGAGGGCGAATACCACTGCGGCACCAAAGATGATGCCGCATAGTTGGCCGCCAACGGCGATTAGAGCAAGTCGCCACGATCCAAGCCGCGGCTCGGCCCATGCGCCCACCGCCAGTGCAAATGAGGTGGCCAGGAGCAGAGCTAATCCATCAGAGGTGGTAAAAACTGCCACCAACGGGCGGGACCAGCCGGGGATGTGAGTTACCTGGGCTAGTGGGCCGCCGGTTGAGGCGGCCGGGCCTATCCCAAGACCCACGGCCAACCCCACGTTGGCGATCCACCCAATAGCCACCAAGGTGAGGGTGGCGGGACAGTGACGCAGAGCGTTTAAGATCTTGCTCATCGCTGTTCCTTTTCTAGTTCTAGTTGTTGCATCATCCATGGCCACTGCGATTTCAGCAGCGTTCGCCACACGGCCCACGAGTGCCGCCCGGAAGTGTAAACAATGTTGCCTACGGCTATCTTTTTCTTCTTTGCTAAGGCGTGTATGCGCCTAGTTTTTGGCCCCGAGAAATCATCTTTCACTCCGAGGCCGAAACGCCCACTTAGCTGCGGGTAGGACCGCTGAGCCAACAGTGGTTCAATCTGGTAGCGAGCCCACTGGTCCGTGTTGGAAGCGAACGCGTTTTTAATGGTGTAGGCGCGCGTGAAGAGTTTTTGTTCCGCTTCGCCAGACATGTCGAAGAAATGTCTGTAGGCGGTTGGATCTTGCAGTGCGAACTGCACGGCGCAAGTACCCCCGAAGCTGACTCCCACCACCATCCACTGCTGGGGGCTGTCCGCTGCGGGCAGATTTTTCTTTACCCAGGCAGGAATATCTTTCGTGGCGTAGGTAGACGCGTTGCCCCGAACCGAATCGGCACACAGGGTGTTGAAGGTGGTCGCGCGGGTTACATCAGCCAACACCAGGATGGGAGCCACGCCGCCGTGGGTGGCGGCGTACTGTTCCGCTATTTGCGGGCCGGTTCCCAGCCTCACCCAATCATTCGGAGTACCCGGAATTCCAGGCAGCATGACCACTACCGGCAGCTTTGGGGGGTTTGACCCCAACGCGGCGGGTGGCAGGTAAATGTTCGCCGCCCTCGCTTTGAATCCGGAGCGTGCCCCCGGAATGCGCACCTGGGTAAGGATTCCGTGCCCGGAAGCGATGGCTCTTGCGGCACTTGCTTTACCCTTGCCCGGTTTTAGGTGCAGATCGGTCCACTTGACTGTCTGGATGGAGCCCCGCCCCAGGAAAGCGGAAAGGGTGGGGTAGGCCTGGTAAACCTCATTTGTGCCTAGACTCGCGCCCACCGCAAACAGCGCCACCGCAACAATTGCACCGAGGATGCGTGTCGCCCTCCAGGCGGGTCTTCCTTTTCGCACGAGGGCGAAACCCAGTAACACAAGGTCAGTTCCAGCCAGAAAGATCCAGGCGTAGACATGCCAATCTAGGCCATCTGGAAACGGCACCCACACGTAGTCCATTGCGATCCAGGTGCCGGTGGTAGCGAGCGCGCCCACGGCCAATGCCCAAAGTAGAGCTTTGCCGAGGCGACGCAGTGGAGCTGCAAGAAACAGGGCAAAAAGTGTTGCCAGAGCCAACAAAAGCCAGGCTAGCCAAAGCGCGCCGGAACAAAGCAGATTAGCGTCCCGCACCTTATCTCCTATTCGTTGGGGGGCTCCCGCCCGGCAATTCAAAACATCTAAAACTAGTCGCTATTATCTGTGTGAATCCTGAGGATTTACTATTATTTCTGAAGAAAAGTGCGTTTTGTGGTCTTTATCGACCTCGAATCGAGCTGAATGCAGGGAAGGTAAAGGTTGCTGCCCTAGCTCAAGCTGTAGGGTAAGAAGTGCTCAGCGAGCACGTAGAAGGGGGAAACGTGGCGGATCCAAAAAAGGATGGGCCAGGCAAACTGACGCGCCGCGAGTTGCGCCTGCAACGGCAGAGCCGCAACACAGCCGCTTCCAAGTCGGGGAGTGGCCCCGAGTCGACCCCTAGAACTGGCAATCCCACTGGCGCGGCGTCCCGCCCTAGCAGGACTACGTCCTCGAAAAGCACGTCTTCGCGGCTGTCGCATCCGAAACGGTCGGGTGCGCACACGCCGCCTCCCTCGTACCAGCCGAAGCAAAAAGGCACTTCTACCCGTTCCGACAAGTCGGTGCAAAAGCGCAACAAAAAAACCACTAGGTCGTGGCCGAAACGGCTTGGCATCGGGCTCCTTGGCGCTTTCCTATTAGGCATCATTGCTGCTGGCACTACATTCCTGGTCGCGTACGTAACCATGGATATTCCGGGGCCAGACAAGTTGGCCCGGGCCCAAACCTCTACCGTTTACTTTGCCGACGGCAAGACTGAAATGGGCAAGTTCCAAACCCAGAATCGGCAAATCATCGACGCCAGTAAGCTGCCGGATTATATTGGGCACTCCGTCGTCGCTTCGGAAGACTCCACTTTCTTTGAAAACAACGGCATCGACGTTAAGGGCATCGCAAGAGCCCTGGTAAACAACGTCATGGGCAAGCCGCGGCAGGGTGCTTCAACCCTTTCCCAGCAGTACGTCGAAAACTACTACACCGGTTCCACGAACAACGTACACGGCCTGCGCGCCTACCTGGCGAAGTTCAAAGAGACCATCTTGGCGTTGAAGATCAACCGGGAACAGTCCAAGGACGAAATCCTGGGCAACTACCTAAATACCATCTATTGGGGTCGCGGCGCCTACGGGATCGAGGCAGCATCTCACGCGTACTTCAACAAACCCGCTGCTGAGCTGACCCCATCCGAGGCGGCACTTCTAGCTGGGATCATTCCCGCACCCTCTTCCTGGGATCCCGCAATCGACCCAGAGATGGCCCGCCAGCGGTGGGATCGGGTCGTGGATCGACTAGTTGAAGGTAACTGGATTCGGGCCGAAGAAGCCAAAAAGATGGCCTTCCCGAATGTGGCTCCCCCGCATCAGGTACAGCCATCCCTTAC
Organism: Winkia sp. C0117E2; assembly: GCF_056590455.1. Taxonomy (NCBI): domain Bacteria; kingdom Bacillati; phylum Actinomycetota; class Actinomycetes; order Actinomycetales; family Actinomycetaceae; genus Winkia; species Winkia sp. C0117E2. The sequence goes on from NZ_JBWPWD010000005.1 coordinate 217,322, forward strand.
CGGCACCAATGGTTACCTGTTAGCTCACGTGCGTTCCGAAATGCGTCAGAAGGCCGGCTACACGGACGAGCAAATCGACACTATGGGCTTACAGATCGTCACCACCATCCAACCAGACCGGCAAAAAGCCGCCGTTGACGCGGTGAACAACCTTCCGGCGGATCGGCCGAAGCAGCTTCGCACAGGCCTGGTGTCGGTAGACCCAGAAACTGGCGGGATCGTTGCTGAATACGGCGGTGCCGACTTCCAGAAAGTACAGAGGTCGGCTGCCTTCCAGGACAATGCCATGGCCGGTTCTACTTTCAAGCCCTTCGCGCTGATCGCCGCGCTGCAGGGCGGCGATTCAATCTATTCCACAGTGGACGGGTCTTCCCCCATGGCATTAGGGGCCGCCAATGTTTCCAACTATGCTTCCATCTCCTTTGGACCGGTCACCTACAAGAAGGCCACCCAATATTCGATCAACACCGCATACGTGCGCATCAACCAAAAGGTTGGGCCAGCCACCACCAAGCAAGTAGCAATCGATGCGGGCTACCCGGAAAACACCCCGGGCCTAGACGAATCACCCACCAACGTGCTGGGCTCGTCCTCGCCGCACACAGTGGACATTGCCACCGCATATTCCACCATCGCCTCGCGCGGCGTGCGCCGTGACGCGCACATCGTTGACCAGGTCAAAGACAAGGCAAACGACGTGTTGTACAAGGCCGACACTGCTGGAAAACGGGTGTTTGACGAAGACATAATGGATCAAACCACCGAGGCGCTGCAAGCCGTAGTACGCGGCGGCTCCGGCGACAAAGCCCAAGCCCTGGGCCGTCCCGCAGCAGCCAAGACTGGCTCCTCTGAGGAAAACCGCTCTGCCCAATTCGCCGGTTTTGTGCCCCAGCTAGTCACTGTCGTGTCTATGTACCAGGTGGGCGAGGACGGATCCGAACAATCCATCACCCCATTCGGTGGGGTGGGGGAAGTAACCGGCTCAACCTGGCCGGCGCAAGTGTGGACCTGGTACATGCAGGACGCGCTAGCGGACACTCCCGTCCAGCAATTCGAAGGATGGGCGCCGGCTTCTAGTAGCAGGCAGGCTCCCGCCCCCGCCCCGGCTCCTGCGCCCAGTCAGCAGGAACAGCGGTCTGAAAGCCCCAGCCCTTCGCCCTCGGAAGAGGTCACTGAAAGCACCATCGAAGAAGAGCCTGACCAGCAACACGAAGAAGAACATAAGCAGCAAGGCCGCCAGTCCAGCCCTTCGCCCTCGCAAAGCGGCGGACGGCGCCAATAATGTGGCAGGCTCCGCCCAAAAAAGGGGTAGTAAGTCGGCGGCGAAGCCGTTAGACTAAACACTTGGCTGTACTTTGCACCCGCAAAGAAGGCCAACGCAGACCCTCCTGTCACGGAAGGACCGTGACCGTTTAGACCAAAGGAGGTGGGTTATCAATGCGTGAGTATGAACTCATGGTCATCCTGGACCCGCAGCTCGACGAGCGTGCGGTCCCCGCATCCATGGAAAAGATCACCAAGTTTGTAACCAACAATGGTGGTTCCGCGGAAGTTGACGTTTGGGGCAAGCGCCGCTTGGCCTACGAAATTCTGAAGCACTCCGAAGGCATCTACGTGGTCATCAAGCTGAAGACCACCCCCGCCGACGCTAAGGAACTCGACCGTCAGCTCACTCTGAACGAAACCGTTCTTCGCACCAAGCTGATGCGTTTGGACAACAAGTAGTAACCCGATAGAACCAACGGAGGAATCATGGCCGGAGACACCGTAATAACGGTAGTAGGAAACCTAACCGCTGACCCGGAACTCAGGTTCACGGCATCTGGCGCGCCCGTCGCGTCGTTCACGATCGCCTCCACTCCCCGCCGGTACAACCGTCAGTCAGGGCAGTGGGAAGATGGCGAAGCCCTCTTCATGCGCTGCTCCCTGTGGCGGCAGGCAGCAGAAAATGCTGCTGACTCGCTACAAAAAGGTATGCGCGTCATTGCGCAGGGGCGGTTGCAGCAGCGCTCTTATGAAACCCGCGAGGGTGAGAAGCGTACTGTCGTCGAAATGCAAGTAGACGAAATCGGCCCCTCACTAGCCTTCGCCACCGCAAGGGTGGAACGCTCCCAGCGGGGCGGATCCGGCTTTGGTGGCGGCCAAGGCGGCTACGGTGGCGGCCAGCAGAACCAGGGCGGCTACGGTGGTGGCCAGCCCCAAAACTATGGGCAGCCAAACCAGGGTCAGGGATTCGGTTCTAACGCAAGCTACAATGCGCCAACCGGCGGTTCGCCCGAAGATCCGTGGAGCACCGGCGGAGCACAAGCCGGCTCCAGCTTCGACGACGCACCCCCGTTCTAAAGCGCAAAGGGCACACAGCCCAATTTCCAGGATTCCGCCCTCGTTAGAGGGCTGCCGCAAGGCAACAGACCATAAGGAGAAGGCATGGCAAGGCAGCAAAAGGCTCGCACTGTTAAGCCAATTAAGAAGAAGGCGAACCCGTTCCGGGGCGTCGAAAATGTAGTAATCGATTACAAGGACACCGCTCTGCTGCGCAAGTTCATTTCGGACCGCGGCAAGATCCGCGCCCGTCGCGTGACCGGTGTTTCCGTACAGCAGCAGCGTCTAATCGCCAAGGCCGTCAAGAACGCCCGCGAGGTCGCACTGCTTCCGTACTCGTCGTCCGGCCGCTGATAGGAGGGGAACAATGGCAGCACAGACAAAAGTCGTACTAAACGTTGACGTCCCGAACCTAGGCGTTACTGGTGACGTTGTAACCGTTCGCGCAGGCTACGCACGTAACCTGCTGTTCCCGCGTAACTTGGCCTCCAAGTGGACCCCGGGTGCACAGCGTCAGATCGATCAGATGCAGGCAGCTCGCCGCAAGCGCGAAATCGCCTCGATCGACGATGCTCGCGCAATCCGCGATGCACTGCAGGGCTCCGAGGGCGTTGTCATCTCTAAGAAGGCAACCGACACCGGCCGTCTGTTCGCGTCCGTGTCCACTGCCGAGATCGCTGCTGCGGTCAAGGAACAGCTGGGCCAGACCATCGATCGTCGTGGCGTCTCTTGGGAAGCCCCGATCAAGAGCACTGGTTCTTACAAGGTGAACGTTTCCCTTCACCCCGAGGTCGACGCGACCTTGGCAGTAAAGGTTGACGGCGAATAGTTTTTATTCAGCATTACGGCCCGTGAGCGTTTAGGCGCCCGGGCCGTTTTGCTATCCCGGTGGCGCGTTTGTTTACTCCGCGAAAGCACATCTAATTGCCTAGAGCACTTGGATTGGTTGAAAGCACATGGAAATGCGTACCGGGAGGCATGCTTTCGACGTGTTGGTGTGCTTTTGGCGCAGACCAGCCAGGAAGCTCCAGCTTTATAACGCAAAATTGCGTCCCGGATCTAGGGGGCGTCGGTCCCGGTAGGGTAAGAGTATGGATCAGACGGTAATTGACCGGGCGCGCGGCGCCCTTCTTGGGCAACTCGTCGGCGACGCATTTGGCGCCCAAATGGAGTTCATGAGTCCCGAAGAAGTCAAGGATCAGTTCGCAAATCATACCGTCATGGGGCCATCTGCCGTCCACGGGACCATAGCGGGTCAGATCACTGACGATTCTGAGATGGCGCTCTGCCTGGCTCGCTCGATCATTGCCGAGGGCGAATATTCTTCGGCTGCAGCTTTTGCGGCGTATCGGGAATGGGGGAATTCGCAGCCCTTCAGCATGGGCATGGCCACCCGTTCCGCACTGGCAGGCAGACGCTCAAAGGAGACCCAGGCCAATGGCGCTCTCATGCGTATTAGCCCGCTTGGCATTTACGGCTGGCACGCGCCGTTGCACAAGGTGGGCACGTGGGCCGCCACCGACGCCGCACTAACCCACCCGCACGCGGTAACGCGCGCAGCCAACTCGCTCTACGCCATGGCAATCGCACTTGGCGTACGCGGCCGCAACGCGGCGGAAATCTACCGAATGACACTCACCTGGGCGAAGGAAATGCGCGTGCCTGATCCGGTCCTAACCGCCCTGGTCCGGGCACAAGACAGCCTTCCCGAAGACTTTGTGACCCACCAGGGGTGGGTGCTGATCGCCCTGCAGAATGCGTTCTACCAGCTGCTGCACGCCCCCTCGGGGCAGCGATCCGTACGCGACTCCGTATTGCAAGGGGGCGACACGGACACGAACGCCGCCATTGCTGGAGCGTTAGCCGGCGCCGCCGGAGCAAGCTTTCCGGGGGAATGGGTCGATACCGTCCTAGATGCCAGGCCCACCGGACAGGTGAAGTATCCGCGCCCGCAGACCTTGTGGGCAGCAGATGCGCTCCAAATTGCCGATCAGCTGGCCCACCTAGGAGCAGCCCTGTAACATCCTGAAGGTCCAAGCTAGCAGAGTTCAGAGTCATTACAGGTAGAGAAGCAAGTAGATGCTGACAATACTCGTCATGGAAGTAAGGTATGAAGGCAGTTATGCGTAATTAGGGGGATAAGTACTCCTTGTGGAGGTAACTAGCAGCACGCCTCCGTCGAGCAGAGTCGGTACTGAATGTAGTCAATTTGCTGAAGCTGCGATAGCTGATTACGTTTTTTCAGACCAGAAGCCCACAGCTGTGATTGACCGTGAGCTAGCTAAGATTATTGAAAAAGATTATGCGGCGATCAAGCGCGAAAGCGAGCAAAGACAGTTGCGAGAGGATGACGTTGCACTTATGGCACGAATGGGAAATGCTTCCCGCGGAGCAAATAAGTACTGTAGAGAGAAGAAATAATGGCCAACAAAGACGCGGGCCGGTTCAGCCCTTCGGCGGCATCGACGCTGCTAGTGAAGATCGGTATCGGCATTTACATTTTTTCGCTGATCATGCGCACACTCGGCTCGTATCTAATTAACTGGGGCGACGGTCAGGTTGGATCCGCAAAGCCACTGGGAGCCGTGGTCAGCTTCTTAGTGGGGGAGCTGCAGGCACTCTCGCTGCCAACGGTTGCCACGGTCTGCATTATTGCGGCGATCGTCATCCGCCACTGCTCGCACCGGTAGGCTTACCCTTCGGCGTTACGCATCCACTTGCTGCCACGCGCCCTCAATGCCAGGACCACAGCGCGCGCCCCGAACATGATAGCCGCATATCCGATCCAAACCCATACCAGATTAGTTCCGGCGTGGTTGCCGCTAAGGATCCACCCGTAAGAGGGCGCCGTCGCGGGTAAGGACTGCCCGCCCGCCAAAGCTGCCGACCAGGCGTTGCCAAAGTGGGCGATTGTTAGGGCGGCGGGAGCGTACACCGCCAACACCACCACGTAAGAGGCGGCCATGTACTTGGAATCATTCGCCCCGATTAGTACTCCGTCAAGCATGTAAACCACTCCGGCCAGCGGTTGCATCAGCCCGGCCACGATCAGTCCAATTGCGGTAGCCATCAGCACCTGCTGGTCAGAGGAATAAATGCGGCCGATTACAGGCGAGCCCACAATGATTATGGCCCCCAGTAGAACACCTACGCCCGCACCCCACGCTAGACAACGGGCAAGCACCGCCTTCACCCGGTCGAAGTTACCAGTACCTAAAGCGTGGCCTGTTAGTGCCTGCGCGGCGATCGCCAGAGCGTCCAGGCTGAAAGAGGACAACGCCCAAATAGAGTTGATCACCTGGTGCGAAGCTAGGGTCAGGTCGCCTAGGCGGGTGGCTGCGCTAACGGTTAGCACGCCACACAACTGCAGTGCGAGGGACCGAATCAGTAGTGGTAGCCCAGAAAAACCAGATTTTCTAATACCCTCAATCGATGGGCGGACAGACACGCCCTCGCGCCTGGCCCCCCGGTAAACAATCAGGCACAGGGCGACGGCCATACCAGTTTGTGCTAGTGCCGTACCGATGCCGGCACCCCGGATACCAAGGTCAACCCCGTAAATTAGGGTGGCGTTCAAACAAACGTTTGCCAGGGCGCCTAGTGTGGCCACAACGAACGGCGTGCGAGTGTTGAGCATGCCGCGCAGGGTGCCGGTGGCAGCCATGACCGTAAGCATGGAAATGAGGCCGGGTGCTGCCGCCCGCAAGTAGATGCCGGCGTACTCGGAAGCAGCGGGGGAGGCACCAAAGAGGGAAGCCAGTTGGGGAGCGGCGGCCAATAGCACCAGTGCGAGCAGCAAGCCGATGCCAGCTGCAAGCCACATCCCGTCGATGCCGCCGCGCAGTGCGCCTTTCTTGTCCCCAGCTCCCAGGCGCCGCGAAGTCAGTGCCGTGGTGGTGTAGGCCAGGAAAATGCACATGCCGACGAACAGGTTCAAGATGATGGTGCCCACCGCCATGCCGGCTAACTGCTCCGTACCTAGGTGGCCGACCATGGCCGAATCAGCCATGGTCATAAGTGGTTCTGCTACCAGTGCGCCGAGGGCGGGTATCGCCAGTTCTAGGATTTGTCGGTTCAGGGTGCTCTGGCGCGGCTTGTCCACTTTTCCTCCGAAATTGGTTATCCACAGCCTGTGTATAAAGCTGTGGACTTTTTAGCCGGTGAAAGCCGGTTTACCTGCTTTACTGTGGTTCTATCAGCAGTTTTTGTCCACACGCTTTCCACAGGGTGGGAGATTTTATCCCCAAGAACTCCACAATAGTGGCCAGCTTATCCACATGCCAGCCGGAAGCAGCTTGGTTTTTTCCGTCCTCTTGTTCGATACTTAGAGCAAAGTGTCTTCCAGGGGGTATACATGGCTGAAGAGTCCGCTTACGATCGCGTTCCGCCTCACGACAATGATGCGGAGCAGTCCGTATTGGGCGCCATGTTGCTGTCTAAGGATGCAATCGCGGATGTTACCGAGCAGATGCGCGGTTCGGACTACTACGCCCCGAAACACGAGATCATTCACAACGCGATCATTGACCTGTACGGCCGGGAGGAACCCGCTGATGCCGTTACCGTTGCGGCGGAGCTAGAGCGTAAAGGCGACCTGAATCGCGTAGGTGGCGCCCCTTACCTGCACACTCTGACTACGGTCGTTCCTACCGCCGCCAACGCAAACTACTACGCCCGTATCGTTCGCGAGAAGGCGCAGCTGCGGTCGCTGGTAGATGTGGGTACCCGTATCGTGCAGCTGGGTTACAGTGCCGAGGGCGGCGATCCAGCCGAGATTATCAACACCGCGCAAAGCGAGATCTATGCGGTCACGTCGAACCGAACTGCCGAAGATTATGTTCCCATCTCGGACGCCATCGAACCACTGGTTGAGGAACTGGAGGCAATCGAGAACAACAAGGGCGAAGCCCAGGGGGTACCCACGGGATTCCACGATCTCGATCGCCTCTTGGGTGGCCTGCATGAAGGGCAGATGATCATTGTTGCTGCCCGTCCCGCAATGGGTAAGTCCACCCTGGCACTAGACTTTTGCCGGTCCGCTTCCATTCATCACGGGGTAGCTTCGGTTATCTTCAGCTTGGAAATGTCGCGCGGCGAGATCGCTATGCGTATGCTCTCTGCCGAAGCGCGCGTGCCCATGTCGAAGATGCGGCGAGGCGAGATGGAGAGGCAGGACTGGGTGAAGATTGCCGAGGTAATTGGCAAGACCGATGAAGCCCCCCTCTTTATTGACGATTCCCCAAACATGTCTATGACCGAGATTAGGGCAAAGTGTCGGCGGCTAAAGCAGCAGCATAATCTGGGGCTGATTGTGGTTGACTACCTGCAGCTGATGACTTCGGGCCGCGCCGTGGAATCGCGCCAGCAGGAAGTGTCTGACTTCTCGCGTTCGCTGAAATTGTTGGCAAAGGAATTGGGAGTGCCGGTTATTGCGGTAGCGCAGCTGAACCGTGGCCCCGAACAGCGCACCGATCACAAGCCGATGATGGCGGACTTGCGTGAATCCGGCTCGCTAGAACAGGACGCTGACGTAATCATGTTGCTGCATCGTCCCGAAGCGTACGAAGAGGATAACCGTCCGGGCGAGGCAGACATTATTGTGGCCAAGCATCGTAATGGTTCTACGGGCACTATTGCCGTGTCTTTCTTGGGACACTATGCTTCTTTTGCCTCACTAGGCCCAGAGGCTTAATCTCAAATAGTAAATACTTTATTGCGCGGCATTTTTTGGTAGTGGTATAAAAATATCATCCTATTTTATCTATCTAAAGGGATGTTATGCGCACTGAATTCGCTGCTTTGTCACACACCGCCACAGCTTCTTTCCAAGCTGTCGCGATGATGTGCGTTTCAGCTGCGCATATGTGTTTGATGCGCCCTTCGCGCTAAACTTTTCAGCCTTCGCCCAGGCATAATTAGGGCTACCCTCCACTCCGATTTTATTTAGCGGAGCTATATCCATTTTCTCTTTCTTTCCCAATTCAGGAGATTACTATGCTCATTTCTGGATTAATTCTAGGATTAATTCTAGGTTTCATATTCCAGCGAGGCCGATTTTGTGTCACCGGCGCTTTTCGTGACGTGTGGCTATCGCGTTCTACCAGGTGGTTTAACGCCTTCTTGCTAGCAATTGCGCTGCAATCTGTAATAGTCGTTGCGCTTGCGGGCCTTGGCATAGTGAGCCCTGAAGTCGATAAGTTTGCGCCCTTTGCGGTGTCGATCGGCTCCCTCCTATTTGGCGTCGGCATTGTCTTATCCGGCGGTTGCGCCACCGGCACCTACTACCGCGCTGGCGAGGGCCTCGTCGGCTCTTGGATCGCCCTGGTGCTGTACGCACTATCGTCGTCGGTGCTCAAGTTTGGCCTAGGGGCGGGGCTAACTAAGAAACTGCGCGGCGCCACCGTCAACGCAACCACGGTCTACGACACCCTAGGCGTGCCCTGGTGGGCGCTTTCGCTTCTTCTGGCAGTAGGGGTGGCATACCTGGTTATCCGCGAGCTTGCTGCCACTCCGAAGGTGGCAGCACTGCCGGCAAAGAAGACGGGCGTAGCACACTTTCTATTCGAAAAGAAGTGGCACCCTTACTTCACTGCCACCCTTGTTGGCCTGCTCGCTGCAGTAGCCTTCCCCCTGTCCAGCGCCACCGGGCGCAATGCCGGCCTCGGCATTACCACCCCCTCCGCCAAGCTGATCCAATTCCTGACCACCGCTGACATCAGCAACGTCGACTGGGGAGTGCTGTTAATTCTGGGGCTAATCCCGGGCTCTTACCTGGCAGCCAAGCTCTCGGGCGAATTCCGTGTTCGCGTCCCCGATGCGAGGACGGCGGTGCGGGCAGTGTGGGGCGGCCTGCTAATGGGCGTCGGTGCCGTGTGGGCAGGCGGATGCACTATCGGTAACTCGCTGGTAGACACGGCCCTGTTCGGCTGGCAGGGGTGGACCGCCTTCCTGTTCACCTTCCTAGGTGTGGGATTGGGCGCCCGCCTGTTCATCCAAAACCACACCCGCGCAGGGGCCGCCCTGCAGCCTCAGCCCGTTCTAGAAAACGCTTAAAGTAAAGGAAAAACATGAGCTTTTTAGGAATAAAATTCCCCACCAAAGAAAACAAGAAGACTCCCGCCCCGGTTCTTACGGGTTCGGAAAAGAGCTACCGCCTAGACGCTGTGGGCCAGGTGTGTCCTTTCCCGCTAGTAGAGGCTAAGAAGGCTATTGCCCAGATCAACAGCGGCGATTCCCTGCAAATAGATTTCGATTGCACGCAGGCCACGGATTCAATTCCCGCATGGGCTGCAGCGCAGGGCCACGAGGTGCTGGACTTCAAGCAGCTCGGAGAGGCTATTTGGACTATCACCTTGCGCAAAGCGTAGGTGTTGCGAAAAAGTGAGTGGCCAGGATCCGGGGGGAACCTGGCCACTCACCATTATTTAGCTACTTGGAGCGCGCTTCGTTGCGGATCTTCCGCAACCTATGCATGATGTCGGTATTTTCGCGACCGAAGTAGTCGTGCAGTTCCCGGTAAGTCTCGTACAGAGGTCGGTAGGCCTCAACGTTTTCGGGAATCGGCTTGTACTTGGCCTCGATCTTCTTGCCCATTGCAGCGGCAGCCTCGTACACGTCCTCGTAGGCACCGGCCGCAACCGCGGCGAAAATGGCCGAGCCCAACGCGCCCGCCTGCTCCGTTGCGGAAATAGAAATCGGCAGCCCGGTCACGTCTGCGTAACCCTGCGTGTAAATCGGGTTCTTCAGCAGCCCACCGGCAATGACGACCTCCTTGATCTCAACCCCGTGCTCCACGAAGTTGTCAATGATCGTCTTGCCGCCAAAGATGGACGCCTCGATCAGGGCGCGGTAGATGTCCTCGGGCTGGGTGGACAGTGTCTTGCCCAGCACCATGCCAGCCAACCTGGGGTCAGACAGGATCGAACGGTTGCCGTTGTGCCAGTCCAATGCCACTAGGCCGTGCTCGCCGATATTCTGCTCCATCGCCTTCTGCGTAAGCAAGTCGTGTACGTTGATGCCCTTTTCGTCGGCCTCTTCGTAGTAGCGCAGGGGCACGAAGGTGTCCTTGAACCACCCAAAGATGTCCCCAACGGCCGTCTGTCCGGCCTCGTACCCCCATTTGCCTGGGCAAATACCGCCATCGACGGTGCCGAAAACGCCCGGCACAAAGTGGAAGTCCTTATCCGAAACGAGCAGCACCGAAGACGTGCCGGCGATGATGGTCATGACGCCGTCTTCAATCGCATTCACACCGAGGGCGTGCGCGTGCGCATCGATGGAACCAGCCACGACGGTGGTTCCCACCTTCAGCCCGGTCCACTCTGCGGCCTCTTCACTTAGGCCGGCAACAGGCTCTGCCAGCTGCACGATCGGGGCGGACATCTTCTGTTCGTACACATCGCCGAAACCTTCTGCCAGGGCCTCCAAGTATTCGGTGGAGGGGTATTCGCCGTCCTGGTAGATGCGCTTGTAACCGGAAGGTCCAGCCGACTGCTTGTGCACGCCGGTAAGACGCCAGTTGATCCAGTCCATCGCGTCGGTAATCGCGCCTGTGGCCTTGTAGACCTCGGGCGCCTTCTCGAATACTTCCAGCGCCTTCGGTAGCAGTAGTTCGGAGGAGATGATCCCGCCGTAGCGGGCCAGCCACTTCTCCTGCCTCTCAGCAGCTAGCGACTGGATGCGGTCCGCCTGCTCCGCCGCCCCGTGATGCTTCCACAACTTCACGTACGCGTGCGGGTTGTTGCGGAATTGCTCAATCTCGCTCATCGGGGTGCCGTCCTCGGCAGCGAAGACGACTGAGGCAGAAGTGGTATCAACGCCAAGGGCGATCACTTCGGAGGCACTGACTCCGGCCTCCTGCAACGCGGCGGGCACAGTTTCCTTGATCGCCCTGATGTAGTCGCTCGCATTCTGCAAAGCGAAATCGGCGGGCAATTCCTGCCCATCGGCGCAGCTCAGAGTCTTATCCATGACAGCGGACTCGTATGCGTGCACGGCGGTACCTAACGTTTTGCCGTCCGAAACACGCACCACTGCGGCACGCGCGGATAGAGTGCCGAAGTCTATCCCGATTGTGTAGGAATGTTCCTTATCCATTTCCATCCTTAGTTGTCTTCATTGACAGGGTGACGGTGCTGCCCCCAGAATCCTTCAGGGCTGAACAGGTGCTCGATAACCGAATCCAGGGCACCCAGATCCACCAGCACGTCAAACACGGTGTAACGAGGACGGATCATCTGCGCCTGAATATGGGTCTTCCGGAAGCGATCCCAGTCGATCTTGATTTGCTCGGGGTGGTAGGGAGCGCCCGCTGCCTTCAGATCTTCAATTGCCTGTTCAGGCGAAATAATCTGCTTCGAGCAGGACTCACGAATATCTGCCCAGTTGTCCTTTAGCGTCTGCAAGCGCTCGCGGAGTGCGTCGCCCTCTAGGTACTTGCTAAGGGTGTGCTTTACAGCCACGTCTTCGATCTTGTCGATGATGTATTCGCGGACGCGCGCTTCGACCTCTTCCTTGGGGCGGGTGGCGGCAACAACCTTCTCGATGTCCAGGTTGTCGATATCCATGGCCAAAAATTCCTGCCACAGGGCCAGCGAGGCAACGGTGCCGATGCCTACCTTCATGCCGTGAGAAAGTGGCGGCTCCCAATCTAGTCCGTGTCCTTCCATCTCCCAGGTGTGGCTGAACTGGTGGCCTGCGCCGGAGGCGGGGCGCGAAGAGGAAAGAGCCTGCATGGCTAGACCGGACATGATGTTGCCCTTTGCAAGTCCCGCAATAGCGGCGGGGTTACCCGATCCAAGTTCGGCCGGATTGGACAGTGCCTCGCGCAGCGGCCCCTGCACTAGGGACCAGGTGTAGTCGTCAATCGCCTCTACGCCCAGGCGGTCGGCAAGGATCCAGTCAGCGCCGGCAGGAATCTTTTCTAGCAGGTCGCCGTAGCCGGTAGCGGTAAGACGCGCCGGAGCGTTGGCAATAACTTTCAGGTCGGCAATAAGGCCGGCGGGAGCGGGGCATTCGCGGGTGATCTTGAAACCGTCGCGAGTGATGGCAGCCCCGTATGCGGCGTAGCCGTCCACCGAGGCGGCGGTGCACACGTTCATGTACGGGCGTTTCAGTTCGCCGCTGGCCAGTTTCGAAATGTCGTTCAGAGTGCCCGAAGCGATGGAGCAGATGACCGTGTCATCTAGACCCTTGAGGTGTTCACGTACCTTCGAAACATTGTCGTAATCGGCGTAGACAGTGGGTTTGCCGGGGAAGATCATGCGGTCGATGATCTGCACGCCAGCTTCTTCCAGCGAGGCAACTACTTCTTCGCCGGCAGCACCGAAAGTGTTTTCGTCGGCTACCAGTAGGGCCTTTTTGTCACCGAAGAGGTCCTTGAACATCTTCCCGGTCTGATCCAGGACGTCCTCGCCAATAACTATGGCCTTGGTGTCCTTGGCGGTAGACAGAGCTTTTTGAATCAGGTCTTCTGCCATCTTGTTCAGTCTCCTTTGTCTAAACGGGTCAGTGAGTTGTCCGTCTCATTCATAATCGTACCTACTGTTAAAAATAACAATATCCGTGCGCATAGTGTCAGGACTATGCGACCGAGCGCACCTTTGTGCATGGGTGAATCCAGGAAATAGGAGGGCGAGCCTGCCCCCTTCGCGCGACGTGCCGCCCAATCGCGCGGTTGCAGCGGATATAGCGCGGCAAGGGCAAAGCTTCTTATTTCTATGGTGAGAAATATGACTATTGCGACCAGAATGCCGAATGTAGAGGCGTGTAGGCGCATATCTAGCTACGAGGGCCGCAAGTAGACATGGTTGTCTGTGACGTAATACCTGGGTCATAAGTCCTATTCGGCGCAAAAATAAATATAACACCGCAGGTGGCAGGCTAGATGGTGGAAGGTGTTGCCGCCACGCCTTGCTCTCTTACTTATTTCGCTGCTGGAAATAACGGACCCACTAATTACCGGGACGAAAAGAAGGGTGCGCAATCTGCGGTTAGACCAGCTTTAAAGTGCACTCCTGATTTTTATTGAAAAAACTGCGCGAATTTCTCTTCCCTGCCATGGCTATACGGGTAAATGTTACTAACTACCGCTTGGTAGAAATTATTTTTCATGCCCACAGGTTGCACATCCGTGCAACCGAGGGTGGGCAAAAATGCGGCCGCGTTCTTTCGCTCTCATAAATAAACCCAGTACAAACCAGGTTTGCAGTGGCCGACGCCATCTTTCGCATGTAGGGACGAAGGGGTAAGAGCCCAAAAAAATCTCGTGGTTGAATTTCACTCAAGCGGAGGAATATCAGGTCCTAATAACCGAACTGTTGGTTAGGCCCGATGCAAAGTCGCTCACTAGGGTCAGCTTTAGAGAATAGGAAAAATATGGCTAAGTCCGTAATAGGAGAGAAGAGTGTGAAGGATCTGTCCCGCCTTCACCGCATCTTTCTTTTAGTGCTCGTTTCAATGGGCAGCTCGATTATTTACACGCCCGCTTACTTGAAGAACGTCTTCTACGATCCGCTAATCAAGGCGTTGCACGCTTCTAACGCGCAGATCGGGCAGCTGCTGGCGGCTTACGCCCTCACCGCAACTATCTGCTACCTTCCTTCCGGCATCGTGGCCGATAAGGTTCGCGTACGCACCCTGTCCTGGGTCGGTTTTGTTGGCACCGCAGCCCTGACCTTCGTGTACGCCTTCCTGCCCTCCATCGCAGTGCTGTACATAGTGTTTGTGGGAATGGGCATCACCTCCATCCTGATTTGGTGGGGTGTGCGCTTCAAGCTCGTGCGCCTGATCTCGGAAGAAAACGAATACTCGCGTAATATCGGCATCTCCTACGGACTGTACGGCGCCGCCGGCCTGGTAGTCGGCCTCGTCATCCTGTGGATCGTCGAATCCCTGTTTGCAGGCAACACTGTCGGTGGTGTGCGCGCAATGCTCATCTTCCTTGGCGTAATCATTGGCCTGCTTGGCGTACTGTCCTACATGTTCATCCCGAAGTTTGAGGGCGAAATTGATCCCACCAAGTCCTCCTTCGACTTCGGCGAAGTACTGGACGCGCTGAAGAACCCTGTCGTGTGGCTAGCCGCAGGCTGCATGTTCTTCGTCTACTTCTACTACACCGGTATCAACTACACGACCCCGTACTTCAAGGACGTAATGGGCGCCTCTCTTGGCGTGGTGTCCTTCGTGTCGATCGTGCGTACTTACGGCGTCACCCTCCTGTCTGGCCCCATCTTCGGCACCATCGCCGAAAAGGTGGGTTCGCCCTCGAAGGTTATCGTCGGCGGCTCCGTGGTCGCGGTTGCCGGCCTTGTTGCCTTCACCGTTCTGCCCGCAAAGCCGGCGTCGGCATTTGTTGCTGCGGGCATCATGATCGTCCTCGGTTTCCTGGCAAACGGCGTGTTCGGCGTCGTCTCTTCCCAGCTAACCGAAGGTAAAGTGCCGCTAACCATCTTCGGTACGGCAACTGGGTTGCTTTCGGTCATCGGCTTCCTACCTGACTCCTTCTCATCCATCTGGTTCGGAGCGATGATCGACGCCCAGGGTAACGATGCCTACCACGGGATCTTCCTGATCCTGGCTGGTGCGGCCGTTATTGCCGCCCTGTTCGCGGTGGCCTTGCTGGTCTACGTGTCGCGCAACAAGGCGAAGCTAGAAAACGCACAGCAGGAGGCCGCCGAGGCCGTTGCCGAGAATGTCGAAGAGGCCGTAAATGCCTAACAAGGTGAACGTTCCCGCCCTCTGGTCTGAACAGACGGGCCAGGTTGTGGCGAAGCAGAAAGAACTGGCTTCCGGTGCCTTTGACACCAACCAGTCTCTATCTGACCTGCGCAGCGCATACGAAACAGAGCGGGCATTCTGGAACGAGGGCGGCCCCGAAATGGCCAGCCAGCGCCAGTACAGCGTGCCCACTGCGTACGGCGAAGTTCCGGTTACTGTCTTCTACCCTGCCGAGGGCGTGCTGCCGATCATAGTGTTCGCGCACGGCGGCGGTTTCACGGTCGGTTCGGTGAACACGCACAACCGGATTGCTCGCACTCTGGCAAGCCTGACCGGCGCGGCCGTAGTCTCGGTTGACTACACGCTGTCCCCGGAGGCGCACTACCCGCAGCCTGTCGAGGAAATTGTGGCTGTGGTGCAGGATCTGCGTGCCCGTGGGGCCGAATTGGATTTGGATCCGTCCTCGATCTCTTTCGCTGGGGATTCGGGCGGGGCCAACTTGGTTGCCGGCACGTACCTGCATTTGCGCGAGGTCGAAAAGGACGTTTCGGGTCTAGGCGTGAATCTGTTCTTCTACGGCTACTTCGGGCTTGACGATTCCATTTCCGCCCGCCTGCTGGGTGGCGAATGGGACGGTCTTACCGAGGCTGACATCGACTACTACTGGGGCCAGTACCTGGGCGAGGAACCGGCTGAAGATCAGCGGTTCTTCAAGATCGTCAACAACGAACTGGCCGACGGCTTCCTGCCTTCTTACATTGCCGCAGCCGATCTGGATCCGCTTCGGGACAACTCTGAACTGTTGTTCAAGATCCTCACCAATGCCGGCATTGCAGCCGAATTTAACCCGGTTCCCGGTGTCATCCACGGCTTCTTGCATAACTCCCGCCTGCTTGACGCGGCAGGGGAGTGCATGGAGGCCGCAGCAAAGTTTTACAACAAGCACGCACACAACAACTAGAAAGAAAGAACATGGATTTTTCGCTCACTGATGAACAGCAACTCATGGTTGACGGGTTCACCGAACTGATGAATTCCCGCAACTGGGAGACCTACTTCCACGAATGCGACGAAAAGCATGAATACCCCGAAGAATGGGTAAAGGCCATCTGTGACCTGGGCTTTGACCGCATCCTGCTGCCGGAAGAATATGACGGCTTCGGCGCAGACTGGACCACCCTGTGCGCTGCTTACGAAGCTCTAGGTCGCGCCGGTGGCCCGACCTACATCCTGTACCAGCTGCCCGGCTGGGACACGGTCCTGCGTGAAGGCACCGAGAAGCAGAAGGAAACCATCCTGTCCTTTGTCGGTTCCGGCAAGCAGATGCTGAACTACGCAATGACCGAGCCGTCCGCAGGTTCGTCGTGGGATGACATGCGCACCACCTACACCCGCAAGAACGGCAAGGTGTACCTGAACGGCCACAAGACCTTCCAGACCTCCGCCATGAAGGTCCCCTACATGGTCGTCATGGCCCGCAACAGCGAAGACATGTCGGTTTACACCGAATGGTTCGTTGACATGTCCAAGGAAGGCGTCACCCGCGAACCGCTGCAGAAGCTGGGCCTGCGCATGGACTCCTGTGCAGAGGTTTACTTCGACAACGTAGAGCTGGAAGAAGAAGACCTGTTCGGCACCGAGGGCAACGCCTTCATGCGTGGCGTCAAGGACTTCGATCTGGAGCGTTACCTGGTGGCTCTGACCAACTACGGCCAGGCCTACTGCGCTTTCGAGGACGCAGCCAAGTACGCGAACCAGCGCATCCAGGGTGGCCAGGCAATTGCCCGTCACCAGCTGATCCAGCAGAAGTTCGCAGACATGAAGGTTGCTCTGACCAACATGCGCAACATGCTTTACGAAATTGCTTGGAAGCAGGAAAACGGTCTGCTGGGCCGCGGCGACTGCTCCATGGCTAAGTACTACTGCTCGCACGCCTCCTTCGAGGTCGTCGACTCGGCCCTGCAGGTTCTGGCAGGCGTCGGCATCACCGGCGAACACCGCGTCCAGCGTTTCTACCGCGACCTGCGCGTAGACCGCGTCTCCGGTGGCACCGACGAAATGATGATCCTGACCGCCGGCCGCGCAGCACTGCGCGATTACCGCTAAGGAGCCAGCCATGTTGCCAACTGAAAAACCATCATTTGGCCCCCTAGATGACGTCAAAGTCATCTTCTCGGCTGTAGAAATCGCTGCTCCGACCGCCGCCGGCCTGATGGCCGAATGGGGTGCAGACGTCACCTGGATGGAAAACATCTGGTCGGGCGACTCCATGCGCGACACCAAGTGGGTAAAGGAAATGGAACGCCGCAACATGCGCTCTATCTCCATCCACCCGTTCAGCGACGAAGGTAAGGAAGCACTGCTAGGCCTCGTCAAGGACGCGGACATCTTCATCGAATCGTCCAAGGGCCCGGTGTGGGCACGCAAGGGCATCACCGATGAGGTGCTGTGGGAGGTCAACCCCGACCTGGTAATCGTGCACGTCTCTGGCTTCGGCCAGGACGGCGATCCGGAACGGGTCAACTCGGCTGCCTACGACCTGACCGTTGCCGCCTACGCGGGCATCATCGCCCAGAACGGCACTCAGGAACAGCCGATGAACATTGCCCCCTACTCGGTGGACTACTTCAACTCGCTAATGGTTGTTTCGTCCTCGCTAGCCGCACTACACAAGGCGCGCGCTACCGGCCAGGGCGAAAGCATCGACCTGGCAATGTACGAAACCATGATGCGCATCGGGTCCTACTACCTGATGGACTACATGAACGAGGGCATTGTCTGGCCGCGTCCGGGTAACCGCCACCAGAACCTGTGCGCCATCGGCGAATGGGAATGCAAGGACGGCTACATCGGGCTGTGCGTCTACGGCGTACCGCAGAATAAGTACCTGCTCGAAACCATCGGCCTGGGCGAGTTGTGGGGCACTGAGGACTACCCAGAGGACACCTCGGCTCTGTGGCTGAACGGGCCTAAGGCCGACCTGATCCAGCAGAAGCTGACCGAATACCTGAAGACGCAGTACAAGAAGGACGTGGAGCGCGACTTCACCGCCCACAAGATTGCGGCGCAAGTTGTCAACGAGTTCGAAGAGGTTGTCAAGGAAGAGCACATGTACCAGCGTGGCGTCTTCACCGAATGGGAAAACGAAGATGGCCAGAAGATCAAGGGCATCGGCGTCTTCCCGAAGTTCAAGAACAACCCGGGCAGGCAGTGGCGTCCCATGCCGAAGCTGGGCGAAGACACTCGTTACCTGCTTGAACGGGCTGGTTTCAGCGAAGAAAAGATCAATGAATTCAAGGAATCTGGCAAGCTCAAGTTTGCCGAGTAAGGAGAGTGCGGGGTCTCCCGCGCAGGTGAAATAATGTTTCAAACTGGCGATGGAACTACGGTGCGTAGCCTTGTGGAATACCAGGCACAAACACATCCGGAGCAGGTCTTCCTAATTTTTGAGGACTGCGACGCGGACGTGCGGCGGGTATACACCTACGCCCAGTTCCATCGCCTCTCCAACAAGGCGGCCAATCTGTTCCTTGAAAGGGGGGTCCGCCGGGGGGATCGGGTAGCTGTCCAGCTAACCAACTCCCCCGAATGTCTGGAGGCCCTGGTGGGCCTCGCCAAGATAGGGGCGATCTACGTGCCCCTGAATTCCTCCTACACCACCGCAGAGTGCGCCTACATTATGAAGGCGTGCGACGTTTCCCTTCTGCTTACTCAGCCGTCCCTCTACCAGATGCCGGGCATGGACGAATTGATCGAGGACGTGCTGGTAGTTGACGGTTCGCCCTCGGGATATGAGGCCTTGCGGGATGCGCAGTCGGAGGAACTGGCTAGTGAGCACGAACCGGTAAGTGCGGATGTCGTGGAAATTATGTTCACTTCGGGGACTACCTCCACGCCTAAGGGAGTAATGCTCACTAACGCCAACATGATCTTCTCGGGTCTGTACGTGAACTGGCAGCTGGCCATGAATCACGAAGACCGCTACATGACTTCCATGTGCGCTTCGCACGTGAATTTCCAACTTTCTGCTCTGCTGCCAGTGCTGACGGTGGGAGCAACCCTGATTTTGGCATCCCGCTATTCGGCTACGCGTTTTTGGAACCAGGTGCGCCGAAATGATGCGACTTTGGTGCAGTCGATGGCGATGATGGTGCGCACTATGATGCGCCAACCGGTTGCCGAGGGCGAACGCGATCATCGGGTCCGCCAGGTGCACTATTTCCTCCCTATATCTAGGAAGGAAAAGGCCGCTTTTGAGGAGCGCTTCGGCGTGACGCTGCTGAACAACTACGGTTCTACCGAATCACTGGTGGGGGTCATAACCGACTACCCGTACGGACCGCGCAAGTGGCCTTCGATTGGGCGAGTAGGCCCGGGCTACCAGGTGCGCATTGTCGATGCCGAGGGCGAAGATGTTCCTCCTGGCGAATGCGGGGAAATTCTGGTGCGGGGCCGGAAGGGTTATTCGCTGATGGCCGGCTACTGGAAGGATCCGGAAGCAACCGCTGCGGCGATTGACCAGGACGGCTGGTATCACACGGGTGATTTTGGTTCCTGCGACCAGGATGGGTGGTTCTATTTTGCTGACCGCCACATCGATCTGATCAAGCGCGGTGGCGAAAACATTTCCACTACCGAAGTGGAAAACATTCTCGAAGAAATGCCGGGAATTGCAGAAGCGGCAGTAGTGGGAGTGCCCGATCCGGTGCGCGACCAGGCCGTGAAAGCGGTACTTGTACTGACTCCCGGGTCGAACATTACCGAGGCCGAAATTTCGGCCTATGCGGCGGCCAATCTGGCCTCGTTCAAAGTTCCTTCCGTAATCGAGTTCCGCAAGGCTTTGCCGCGTGGAGCCTACGGAAAACTCCTGAAGCATCTATTGGTGCCAAGTAACTAAAAGAAAGGAATGCCATGGCTATTAACACTGATATGGTCGGGCAAACATTTGGTCCCTTCACTCGCGACTACACGTTCCGTGATCTGGAACTGTTCGCCCTTGGGTGCGGTGCGGGTATCGACGGCAAAGACGGCCTCGAATACATCAACGAAAAGGATCCGCAGAACCCGCAACTGAAGGTGCTGCCCATGTTCGGCGCAATGCTGATCGTAGACAGCGAAGTCACTCGTACGATCGACTACGGCTACAACTACGCAGGGTCGCTGCACTGGGGCTTTGACATCAAGTTCCACCAGCCCATCACCAAGATGTCCGATCACCTAGAGACCAAGGTGAAGCTTGAGGGCCTGTACGACCGTGGCGAAGGCCGCGGGCTGCTAGCACAGCACATTGGCGACACCTACGATTCGGATGGCAACCTGCTGTTCACCAACGAATCCTGGGACTGCCTGATTTATGACGGCGGCTGGGGTGGCCCCAAGCCTCCGAAGGATCTGGTGGACATGCCCGATCGCGAACCCGATTACGAAATTAGCGAGCGCATTCCAGAGAACCAGGCGCTAATCTACCGCCTGTCCGGGGACTACCACCCGCAGCACATCGACTGGGATTACGCCGCCAAGAACGGTGAGCCCCGTCCGATTCTGCACGCTATTTCTTACGCGGGCGTCGTCATGCGCCACGCCATCAACCAGTTTGTGCCGGGCGAGCCCGAGCGC
Organism: Winkia sp. C0117E2; assembly: GCF_056590455.1. NCBI lineage: Bacteria > Bacillati > Actinomycetota > Actinomycetes > Actinomycetales > Actinomycetaceae > Winkia > Winkia sp. C0117E2. The sequence continues at coordinate 237,977 of NZ_JBWPWD010000005.1, forward strand.
ATTACTCGTTTCAAGACCCGTATCACCTCTCCGGTCCACCCTGGCACCGTCCTGAAGACCCAGCTGTGGAAGGTGGGCGAGGGCGAGCTGCGCTTCCGCCTAGTTGACGAAGATTTCGAAAAGACAGGCGCGAAACCGCACCTGAACTGGGGCATCATCGAATACCGGTAAATCCAAATTAGTCACGACTAAAGAGGGGGACACGCATGGCGAAAGAGGCAGTATTACTGGATGATCTGGGAGTTACTCCCTTCTTGCGGCGTGTCACCCTCTTCTCGTCGGGCGGCCCCTTTCTAGAGGGGTACGTCCTCGGCGTCGTCGGCATCGCTATGGTGAAGATGGTGCCCGACTTGCATCTAACAGACTCGCAGGTCGGGGCGATCGGGACGATCGCCCTGGCCGGTCTGTTTGTCGGGGCCATCCTTGGCGGGTGGGCGACCGATAAACTGGGGCGTCGCAAAATGTTCGTCATCGACGTACTAGCAATTGCCGCCCTTTCGATTGGGAACTTATTTGTGCACGATGCGATCCAACTGATCGCCGTACGCTTCCTGATCGGAGTTGCGATCGGAGCGGATTACCCGATAGCCACCTCAATGATTGCCGAGTTCACCCCACGGCGGTATCGAGCAATATCGATGGGCTTTATTGCGGCCGTGTGGTACGTGGGCGCAAACGTGTCTTACCTGGTCGGATACCTGGTGCTTGAATGGCGTAACGGATGGCGGTGGGCACTGGCGTCCTCGCTAATTCCGTGCATAATCATTTTGGTAGGCCGCTGGTCGATCCCAGAATCGCCCAGGTGGCTGTACTCGAAGGGGCGCAAAGAGGAAGCCGATCAGATTCTGCACGACATTTTCGACCATTGGGTGGTACTCGAGGAGGAACCCTCCGAGCGCACCCGCTTTGGCGAAATTTTCAAGGGCGTGTATCTAAAACGCATCCTTTTCGTGGGCTTTATCTGGCTGTGTCAGGCAATCCCAATGTTTGCCATCTACACCTACGGTCCCCAGATCATGGGAGCCTTCGGATTCGATTCTGGCAGGGGCATCCTGATTGGCGAATCGATAGTGGGAACCTTCTTCTTGCTGGGTACGATCCCCGCGATGTTCCTTGCTGAATGGCTGGGCCGGCGCCCCCTAATTATCTATTCGTTTTTGCTGATGACAGCTGCTATGGCCGTGTTGGGTTGGTATAAGGGTGCGCCTATTGCCGTCGTCATTGCTTGCTTTGGTATCTATGCGATCTGTTCCGGTGGCCCCGGAAACCTGCAATGGCTCTATCCAAACGAACTGTTCCCAACCCAAGTGCGCGCGTCTGCCATGGGAGTGGCAATGGCTTTCTCTCGAATCGGCACGGTCTTTTCGATCTATTTGCTTCCGGGACTTATCAGTACCCGGGGCATTGAGGCCGTTATGCTGATGGGCGCCGGCATATCCGCGCTTGGGGCCCTAGTGTCGATACTGTTTGCCCCCGAAACAAAGGGGCTCACTCTGGCGGCAGCCAGCTCCGTCGAGAGAAGGTAATGATGTACCGCATTGAAAAGCATGTTGTAAGTTCTTACGAAACTAATTGCTATTTCTTAATTAGTGAAAATGAAACGCTAATTATTGATCCGGGCGATAACGCAAATCTGCTTCTACATAAGTTGCAGGGGAGGAATCCGGTCGGCATTGTGGTTACGCACTGCCACTCAGACCACATCAGCGCAATAAACGAGCTGGTAGAGGCCTATTCTATACCGGTAATGGTCGGCGAGGACGACGTTGCCGGGGTGGCTGATCCGCACCTGTCAGGATCCGACGACGACGGCACTTTCTACAAGGTTGATGTTCCATGCACCGGTCTTCGCGAGGGCGAAGTGATCCAGTGGGGCGATGCCACTTTGCAGGTGTTGTCAACGCCGGGGCACACCCCCGGTTCTATCTGTCTGTTGGATACCGAAAATAGCATCATATTTACTGGTGATACGCTATTTGCGGGCTCTGTAGGAAGAACCGATTTTGTGCGGGGAGACGCGGCCGCGATGCGGCAGACTTGCAAGCGGCTGGCAGGGCTTAATCCCGCCCTTTCGGTACTGCCGGGGCACGGTCCCGCCACGACCATGGAGGTCGAACAACGCTTGAATCCCTTCCTAAGCTCTTTTACCTACTGAAATAAAGCGTCGAATCTTCCTCTAGAAAACCATATTAACGGTGCAAAATTGGCCTCTCACCTGCAGAAACTATTTCTAATATTTCCACAAAGAAATAAAAAGAAATTGTGATTTTTAGGGAGAAAGTCCTATTAAAAATAGACACTGCTGCGGTTGGATTGTGGGTAGCAAACAAATGCGTATTCACTATTCCTGGAGGAGGAATATTAGATGACTGTTGCGGTTGCGTATAAATATGCGGCAAACCCCCAGGACGCTAACGTCCGTTCTGATGGGTCCGTCGATTGGTCTCGCGCCAAGGCTGCCGTCTCCGACTACGATCCCGTAGCCGTTGAGGTCGGTCGCAAGCTGGCAGAAGCCGCCGGGGCAGAACTGGTTGGCATCTCTGTTGGTGGCAAGAACCTGTCTTCGTCCATGGCAAAGAAGAACGCCATGTCCAAGGGCCTCGATCGTGGCCTAATCCTTTCCGACGAAGCCACCACTTCGTGGAACAGCGCAAAGATTGCTTCCGCCCTGGCCGAACTGGCCAAGCAGGCAGAGGCTGAAGTTGTTCTGACTGGTGACTCCTCCATCGACGAGGGCGTCGGCGTCATGAGTGCATTGGTTGCAGGCTACCTAGGCTGGCCATGCTTCCAGGAAGTCGTCTCGATTACCCCGGCCGACGGCGGTTACGAAATCGTCCAGGCTGTTGGCGGCGGCACTCGCACCCTGACCGTGAGCGGCAACGTGGTTGTCTCTGTGGCCACCGACGCAGCTCCCGTGAAGGTGCCTTCCATGAAGGACATTCTGGCTGCAGGCAAGAAGCCCGTCGAGGTTGTTGCTGCTGACGCAGTTTCTGCAGCACCCGTCGAGGTCGAAGTTACCGGCACCGAGAAGCCGGCTGTTAAGGACCGCAAGAACCAGGTCTACACCGGTGAAGAAGCTGTCGCCGAACTTGTTGGAGCACTGCGCTCCGAGGGCGTTCTGTAAGGGAAGGATTTAGTCAAAAATGGCAAACGCATGGGTTATCGCGGCGGAATCTCACGTCGCAAAGCTGATCGAACTCGGTAAGGCTGCCGCCGGCTCCGTCACCGTCGTCACCGTGGGTGACGTCAAGGTTGCGGGCGCGGACAAGGTCCTGAACGTCGCCCTCGCCGAGGGCGTCCCCGCAGAAGCTGCAGCTCCCGCAGTGGCAGAAGCAATCACCGCAGAAGCTGGCGACGTTGTGCTCGCTGCTTCCCGCCCGGTCGAAAAGGTGCTGGCTGGCGCCGTTGCTGCCAAGCTGAACGCTCCGCTGCTCACCTCCCCGCTGGAAATTGGGGCTTGCCAGGCGAAGCTGTCGCGCTTCGGCGGCATCTCGACCGAAACCGTCACCTACTCCGGCGTGGCCGTGTTCATCGCCGAAGGTGGAGCCGACGCTGCTGGCGATGCCGCAGCTGAAGAGGTCGCCTTCTCCGGCTACGACGCCAAGGTCACCGCAGTGGCAGAATCTTCGGCAGCTCAGGCAAACCTGGGCGACGCCCGCAAGATCGTCTCCGTCGGCCGTGGCTTCAAGGCAGAAGAAGACCTGCAGCTCGCCCGCGATCTGGCAGGCGCGCTCGGAGCAGAAATTGCTTGCTCGCGTCCGGTTGCTGAAGGTTCCGGCTGGCTAAGCCGCGACCGCTACGTTGGCGTGTCCGGCCAGTCCGTCTCGCCAGACCTGTACCTGGCAGTCGGCATTTCCGGCCAGATCCAGCACACCGCTGGTATGGATAGCTCCAAGCTCGTTGTTGCGATCAACTCCGACAAGGACGCTCCTATTTTCGCAAAGGCAGATTACGGAATCGTCGGCGACCTCTACGAAGTGTTGCCGGCCCTAACTGAGGCAGTTCGATAAATAAATGACCGAAGAAGAGTACGACTTTGATGCCATCGTCATCGGTGGCGGAATTTCGGGTGCGGTTTGCGCCTACCTGCTCGCCAGCCAGGAAAAGGAAGTCCTGCTGATTGAGCGCGGTGTGGAACCGGGTTCGAAGAACCTGTCCGGCGGTGTTTTTTACTGCCGCGTAATGCAGGAAATCTTCCCTAACTTCATTGAAGAAGCCCCGATTGAACGAAAGATTACGCGTAACTGCATTTCCTTCTTGAACAAGGAATCTTTCGTCAACGTGGACTACTGGGATGGGCGTCTAGCCGAACCTGTGAATGCGGTGACCGTCCTACGGGCCAAGTTCGATCCGTGGCTTTCGCAGCAGTGCGAAGAAGCGGGCGTGACCGTGATGCCTGGCATCAAGGTCGACTCTTTGGTCAAGGAAGATGGACGTTACATTGGCGTCCGCGCTGGTGAGGACGAACTGAAGGCGCGCGTGATTATTGCGGCTGACGGCGTCAACTCCTTCATCAGCAAGGACGAGGGGCTGCGCGATCGCGAACCTAAAGAGAACCTGGCGGTGGGCGTCAAGTCCGTCATCCAGCTTGGGGAAGATCGCATTCGCGAACGCTTCAACCTGAACGAGGACGAGGGTGCCGCCTACGCCATCGTGGGCGATTGCACCGAGGGCGTCGCAGGTGGCGGATTCATGTACACCAACAAGGAATCCGTATCCATCGGTATTGTGGCGCGCCTCGATGACATCGAGAAGAAGGGCAAGGTCTCTTCTGATCTGCACGACCACTTCCTTTCCCACCCCGCAATCGCGCCGTTCCTCAAGGATGGGGAACTGCTCGAGTACGGCTGCCACCTGGTAGCTGAAGGCGGATCCAAGATGCAGCACGACCTGGTCCACCCCGGCCTTATTGTTATCGGCGACGCCGCTGGATTCACTCTGAACACCGGCTTCACTGTTCGCGGCATGGACCTAGCTGCTGGTAGCGCGCAGGCTGCAGCCCGAGCCGTGCTCGCCGCCCTCGACAAGAAGGACTATTCGAAGGAAGCGCTGAGCGCCTACATCACCGAATACGAATCCATGTTTGTCGGCAAGGATATGAAGACTTACGCAGGCGCGCCAGAATTTCTGGAAAACGACGAAATGTACGGCGAGGTCGGTGAACTGGTGGCGAACGTCCTGTACGGCGTTTACAACCACGACCTCACCCCGCGCAAGCACCTGGTGAAGGTCGCGTGGGATGCGTTCAAGGAATCGCCGCTGAAACTAACCAAGCTAGCCAAGATCGCCGTTCAAGGTATGAGGTCGATGTAAATGGAAGAATACATTGGGGGAACCGTTCCGGACCGCCTGGCCAGGAACGTGTACGAAGTAGACGAAGGTAACCCGCACATTGAGGTAAATCAGGAGATTGCGAAGGCCACGGGCACTGGCAAGCTGCTGGTTCGCATTTGCCCTGCGCATGTGTACTCCGAAGCGGAAAACGGAGACATTGAGGTCGAATACGCGGCCTGCCTCGAATGTGGCACCTGTCGCGCGGTAGCTGCTCCTGGCGCTTTGACCTGGCATTACCCGCAGTCCTCTATGGGGATCATGTTCCGCGAAGGCTAACTAAGTCGATAGACTAGACCCGGCTCCTTTAATGGGGATGGGTAGCTTTTTATGTGGCTAGGGCACTGTGGTGCCAGAAAGTGGGGAGCAAGTGGCAGTCGATAAGTCAGCAATCCTAGTTGCCCACGAGATTGTGCGTCGTGGTCCGCTGGGGCGCTTGGAACTTGCCAAGGCTCTTGGGCTTTCCCCCGCTTCCCTGACACGTATCGCTAAGCAGCTGATCTATTTGGGCATAGCTGAAGAGGCCAAGTCTAAGCCGGAGCTGGATCGGGGCGAAGACCGAGCTTCGAAGACTTTGGGCCGGCCGGTAACCAATATGCGAGTCCGTGCAGGCATCTTGTTCGCGGGCGTTCTTCTTTACGAGGGCGGCGCCACGGTCGCGCTCGTGGATTCAACCGGGCGCACCCGCTACAGTCACGCCGAGCACGCTGACATGTCTACGCCGCAGGCAATCGGCAAGGTGGTTGACGAATTGCTTAGCTCTGCCGAGGCGGCTGGGGCTAACGAAACCATTGAGGCGGCGGTGGTCGCCCTCGACGGCATTGTCGATCGGGACGGCTACGTTACTTCGGCGCCCTCGCTGGGGTTGGAACAGATTGACCTCTCCCAGTACGTTGAACCGCGCCTGTTCCCGCTGTGGTATTCGAATGATTCGGATGCGCTTTCGCAGGGGGAACTGTGGTTTGGCATTGGGCGGAAAGTAGATGACTTTGCTGTGCTGACTACCGGGGCTACGGTACGGCACGCTCTGGTTCGTTCTGGCAAATTGCTTTCCAGTGACGATGGCGGGCACCAGCGCATCGCGCACATGCCCCTGTCCGGTGGGTCTGGCATCTGCACGCTGGGGCATCGCGGCTGCGTCTCTACCGCGTTGACGGTACAGTCGCTGCGGTCACGAGTGGCGTGGGCGCAACCCGATCTGGCGCAGAAGGATCTGAATACTGAAGAGTTCATTGCGCTGCTGCGCGAAAAACTGCTTGCCAAGGATCCGGCACTTACCCAGATCCTGTGCGGTTTTGAACATGCCCTCCACAAGGCGGTAACGGTCGTTTCGTCAGTAGCAATGGTGTCTGACGTGGTGATCTGTGGGACGTTGGCGGCTATTGCCGAATGGCCCGAAATGGAATTCGAAAAGGAACTTGCCGAATTTCTGGGGCCAAACATTGACCCGATTCGCGTGCACGTTCGCAAGGGTGGCTACGCTAATTGGGCTGCGGGCGCGGGTGCGGTTGCGATCGATTATTGGATCAGACGTTTGGTAGAAAAAGCCTCCCAGTAGTCCGAAAGGGTTTGTTATGGCCAAGAATTCGACGTGGAAGGCCCTGTTGGGACTGCTAGTGCTGGTTGCGGTGCTGGCCATAGGTGCCGACCGGGGAGCCGTGTATTTTGCGCAGAGCGTTGGGGCCTCGAAACTGCAGGACTACGGGGCGGTTGACCCGAAAGTGAAAATCCACGATCTTCCGGCTTTGCAAAACCTGGTGCGCACGCGTGTCGAGGACGCGACTCTTACCGCCAGCGAAGTGAAAGTGCCCATCCTTTCCGGGGACGAGCGCACGACTATTAGTTTGCGCGATCTGAAGGTGCAGGCGCAGGGGTTGGCGTATAAACCTGAAACGCAGGTACGTCACGCCAGCTATGTTTTCTTGCTGCCGGACGAACAAATACAGAAGGTGTTGCAGGCAAAGGACATCCCCGCCCAGGTGCACACTGACGGCGAACAGATCCGTCTGACTAGCAAGGTTATGGGAGTGCAGGTTACTGGGAAGCTAACCATCCGCGCCGCAGAGCCCACCAGCGACAATAAGCCGCAGATTGAATTTGTTGTGCACGGCGTAGACATGAATCTTTGGGGCTATTCCGGGCAATTGGGCGGGGATAAGGAGACTACGCTGGGTCCGCTGCCGCTGACGGATTTGCCGGCGGGAACCACGATTGATTCGATCCGACCGGTCAAGGGCGGCGTGCAATTGTCGGGGCAGCTTTCAGATTTTCACTTGCAGTAGTTACTGGCGCCCTCGCAGCTAGGACGACGGGTGGTGGTGTGGGTAGAAGCGAGTGTGGATGAAAAACCTTTATCCTGGTATTGGCAGAGTAAATACGGGATTTTGGGGAAAAGCGTGCTCGTTTCTTTTGGTCCGCATCCTGAGCGGCAGTCCGTGCGTCAGTTGGCGTTCGGCGACTATGCACGTTTGTTGCCCGCTTCGGTGGTCGGGCTAATTGCTGCCGTGAATGTGGCGCTCGTAGTTACGGCCCCCCTGTTACTCGTGAAACCACCCTGGGCCCAGTCCGTCGCAATTGGGATTTGTTCTGCTTTCGGATACGGTTTCGGGGCCTTGCTGGGCTCCATTGTTTACTGGATAGCCAGGGCGCTGGCGCTGCAAGTAGTGGTAGAAAAACGCGTCCTCAGACTGCTCGCCTGGATCGTCTCCGCAGGTCTATTAGCGCTGGCTACCTGGGGTTTTGTGATGAACTATCGGGCAGCAATAAAAACGGCGTCTTTGACCGGTATGGAAAAACCGAGCGTCATAATCTACCTGCTGGAACTTGCCCTGGGAGCAGCCCTGGCGTGGGGCATTTTGCAGCTCATCAGCCTGGTACACCAGCTAACCGTGAAGCTAATCAAGAGCTTTGGGTCCCGGCTGCCGTTGCCGCTCGCGCGCCTGGCCGGGTGGGTGCTGGTCATTACCGTGGTTGCACTTGTCCTATACGGCGGGGTGATTCGCGGTGGACTGGGATGGGCCTCAAAACAGGCGGCGGAACTAAACAAACAGACCTACCCCAACGCTTCCCGGCCCACCTCGGAACTGGTGTCGGGGTCAGTCACCTCCAATGAGGACTGGAACCTGCTGGGAAAGGAAGGGCGCGCCTACGTCGCACACACGCCCTCGAAAAGTGAAATAAGCAAGCTGACGAAGCTTCCCGCCACGCAGCCAATTCGCGCCTACGCCTCGGTGGCGCAACACAAAAACGTGGCAGAAACGGCCCGTGCCGTAGTAGCCGAGCTGGAACGCACCGGCGCCTTTGAGCGTCCCGTGCTGGCCGTCATCACCACGACCGGCACCGGCTGGGTGAATAGCTGGAATCCGGGCGCCTTCGAATACGTCACTGGCGGCAACTGCGCCACCGCCGCGATGCAGTATTCATACAACCCTTCGTGGGTGCAGATCCTGGCCAACAAAGACGAAGTGAAGAGGGCGGGGACCACGCTCGTGCGCGCGGTACTCGAGAAAGTATCCACCCTGCCCAAGGATAAGCGCCCGAAGGTGTACCTGTCGGGAGAATCTTTGGGCGCCTACTCTGGGCTGGCCGCCCTCACCGAACTGTCAAAGACTGCCCACGGGCGCCATCTGGTTTCCCTAGTGAGCGGGCAGCTATGGGCGGGAACTCCGGCCTTCACGCCGGAGCGGGTGAATCTAGAGAGGGCGCGCACCCATGGCAGCCCTCAAATCGCCCCCGTAATAGACAACGGCCGCCACATTAGGGTGGTCACTTCTCATGGAGAACTTGCCACCGACATTTATGGCCGCGAGCTTGGCAGGTGGTCTTACCCGCGCACTATCTACGCCCAGCACGCTTCCGACCCGGTCACCCGCTGGGAGCTTCCGATCTGGACCGCGGAACCGGACTGGATGCGCGAAGACGCCGGCCACGACGTGGATTCGCACCTGCGGTGGCACTGGTTTGTCACCTTCACGCAGCTTTCCGCAGAACTGCCGTTGGCAATAGAAACCGAACCGGGGCACGGCCACAACTACCAAGGCGAATACTTGGCGTACTGGCGCTCACTCCTGGGGTTGCCAGGGGCAATTGGGGCTACTACCTCCCCACTTACCCAGGAAGGCTCTGTCGGCCGCGCCATAGGTCAAGGCGGCGCCACTGACAAGCAAATCTTGGATGCCCTGCGCGCCAACTAGCCGTTAGGTGTCTAGGCGAGGCCGGTGGGCGCGGGCCAGTTCACAGGACGAAAACGAAGAAACCCCAGAGCGTGTGCGCAATGATCGCGGGCCACAGGTGCCCGGTCATGACGCGCACACAGTAGAAACCAAAACCGGTCACGATTGAGCGGGCAGCAATCAGGACTGCCATAGTCCAGTCGGTGCCCAGGGGGATCATGCCGAACTGCCAGATAGCAAACAGCACCAACGACAGGACCACAGCCTGCCACTCGCGCCGAAACAGGTCGCGGCTAGTCATCAAAAGGGTGCCGCGAAAGAGCAACTCCTCGGCCACTGCTACCGCCAGCACGCCCACACCGCCGCTCAGCAGCGCTGCCGTGGATTCCTCCGTCACCTCGTAGACGGTGATATTGCGGATCGCAATAACGGCAATTAGGAAGAACTGGGCCATAGCTCCCGCGCGAATCAGCACCGGAATACTGCGCCTAGGCGGATAGGTGACCGGGTCTGGGGTAAGGGATAGCTCTGAAAAGGCGCGCGCGTTCGAGTACTCTTCGTCCTCCCACGGATCCACCGGCCGACGAGCAGCGCGCTCGCGGGTGGCCTGCAATGACGGCTCTATCAGCACGTCCATGCCATGGTCTAGCTTGCGGGCAACCGCCAAAGTAAAGAAGGACACTATGGCTAGTGGAATCACCAGTTCCAACACGGTGGTGGAAGGGCGCAGTAGCGATCTGGGGAACCCAACCGCCTCGATGGGCAGGGTGAATACCACGACGGCTACCTCGCGTAGCAGGAATGCTCCCGCGAAAGTTGCCGCGAGCCAGCCAACCGTAGGCAGGTTAGACCGCCAGTGCAAATACCTCATTTACGCTTGTTCCTTCCGCCTTTCACGAGGACGAACACCAGGGCGGCCAGCAGCACTATAAGCAGAAGGAACAACCAGTTAGGTACTGCCTTTCCCGCCTGCAAAAGAGCGTTTTCTAGGTGGGCCTGTTCGCTGGTGCCCAAGATCGCGAAACCAGCAATTCCGCCACTGCCAATAAGGAGGATCCCCAAGATGACGAACAGCGCCCCGCCAATCAGCGAACCCCAAGTGGTTTGCCTCCCCAAGAACTTCACCGGGCGTGGCCGCAACCAATTGCGCTTGTGCTGGCTGAGCGAATTCCACCCGAGCGAAAGCGCCGCGATCGGGGTAAACATGCCAAGCGCGTAAGAAAACATGGTGGCCACACCCAACGTGGTCGAACCGGCAGTAACCGCAAGCGCCAAAACAGCACCCAGGATGGGGCCGGTGCAACCGGCGCCAGCCAACCCGTAGCTCAATCCCAACAGGCCAATAGCTAGGGCAGAAACCCCGCCGCCCCGCCGAGTCGCGCGCCGCGTGCTCCCCGGTAGCCGCAGATGCGGGAACGGCAAAGCCAGCCCAGTCCAAACGCCCATCACAATAATGATGACACCAGTAACAACCGCTATCGTGTGTCGGTACTGCATCAGCACACTAGACAGGGCACCCGCTGCGGCCCCAAGCGGCAAAAGCGCTACCAAAAGGCCCGCGAAGAACACGAGCGTCGACCTCGCAATTTGGCCCTTGGAACTGAAAGCGTAAGCGAAGAACGCGGGAATTAGAGTGGCAGAGCAGGGGGCCAGAAGGGTAACCAGTCCGCCCAGGTATGCGCTTAGTAGTGTGACGCTCACTTGATGTTTGTCCGTCCTGTGGCATCTTTGTAGGCGGCTCGGATAGTGGCAAGGAATAGCTGCGGATCCTGAGCGCCGCTGATGAATCGGTCATTGATGAAGAACATGGGAGTACCTTGCAGGCCCAGGTCGGTAGAAGCATGATCGGTTTGCTGGTCTACCTGTGAGGCAAGTTCGTCAGAGCCCGCCTCTTCGATAAATTCGTCAACATCTTCGATGCCCGCTTTTTGTGCCGTCTGGCGGAGCAGGTATTCGTTCCAATCGGGGTGGTCGCCATCCGCACTCAATTTGTAGGCGGCGTCGTGGAAGGGCCAGAACTTACCGCGGTTTGCGGCTGCTAGTCCGCCAGCAGCGGCGTATTCGGAATGGTACTGGCCGAAGAAGGCCATGTCTTTCCATTCCACCCGCAAAACTCCCGCGTCAATGAGCGGGGTCAGCTTCGAAATGCTTTCTTCCTGAGCGCGTTCGCACATCGGGCAGGAGAAGTCGCCGAATTCGACCATAACTACCGGCGCATCCGCTTTGCCGAGGGCGCGCCCATCCTGCGGGTCGCGGCGGGCTTCGGCCAGCATAGCTTTGCGCTGTTTTTCGTTCGCAACTTTTTCGGCAGGCTGTTCGCGGGCGCCCACATCCAGGAGCCCTTGCGGGTCGGTCGGGAGGGCGACCTCGGTTTCGGTCTGCTCGCTGGTCTGCTGGGTGGGTGCAGCCTCGTGGTCTTTGCTCTTGGTGGCGTTGTAAATGATTAGCCCGGCAATGATGGCCACAGTCACGCAAATTGCTGCCGCAAGTAGCACCACGACGGGGTTGCGGCGCTCGCTCGCCTTGTCAGTCATCTGTTCCCTTTCAGCAGGCTAGATGGTGTTCTTTCGCTGCAAATACTTTAGCGCTACCCACCCGAAAGGTACACGTAGCCAGTATGTGAGAAGGCGGTAGAGCATGGCCGTGGACAGGGCGATGGCTCCCGGAATGCCGGCAACTTGTAGCCCGCCTGTGAGGGCTGCTTCTACCGGGCCTAGACCGCCGGGGGTGGGGATTACTGAACCGAGGGTGTTCGCGGTTAGGAACGTAACGGTCAGCTGCGGGATGGGCAGGCGGTGGCCGAATGCCATCAGGCACGCCCCGAATGTGCCCACATAGCAGGCGGTCTGCAGCAGCACGGCGAGGGCGGACAGGGCGATTCGTTTAGGATCGGCCATGGCCCAGACGATGCGAGGCCACACTTCTGACAGCCAAGGCTTTAGCCAAGCCATGATGCGTTTGCGCAGTGGTCCAATTTCGGCGATGACCACTACTACGGCGGCAATGCCTACCAGTACCAGGAATAGTGTGCGGCCGGGAATGCGGACCGAACCGTCCTGGCCAGTGATCACGATGACGATCGCCAGGGCGGCAACGGTGAACACGAACTGGGCGGCCTGCACCAGGGCTACCGTGGCAACCCCGAGCGATGGGGCTACGCCCTTCTTTTGCAGGTAGCGCAGGTTTAGGGCTGCGGGCCCCACCCCGGAGGGTGCGACCAGTGCCACCACGGAGGCTGCAACTTGCACCAGGGTAGTCTCCAATACCGGCAGTTTTTCCGGGGTCAAATATTTCAGGTTGAGGGCGGCGCCAACGTAGGAGGCAAAAGCAAAGGCGGTGGCCACGATGATCCATCCGGGCTTGGCGCCGGTGATGGCGGTCTTGAGCTCCTCAATGTTCAGGCTGCCTGCCACTACTACCAGTGCCCCCACGCCGATCGCGGCGAAGACGGTCCGCTTCCAGTTGAAGCGGGTAAGCTCGACCATCTGCACGTCGGTCTTCTCGGGTTGTTCGCCCAGCAGCTCTTCGCGTAGCGGGCCTAGTAGCTTGTGTTTGCCCGCCAGCCTCGAAGTTACCGACGGCAGAGCGATGCGTTGGGTCACCGGCACGATCTGCCGCAGCACTTCTGACCCCAGTTCTTCTTTAGCGATGTCGAGGGCGCGCTGCCACCCCAACGTGAATATTTGGACTACCAGCATTTGGAAAAGGTCAACGCGCTGATTTAGTTCCGAGGCGGCGATCTCGCCGGCCTCCCAGTGCATGATCGCCGGATCCGAGTTGGGGGTGATGGCTATGGCATCGGGGGTGATGTTGCGGTGTGCCAGGCCGGCAGCGTGGGCGCGGCGCAGCTGCCGCCAAAGGGAGCGGGCGCCCTCTTCAGTAAGGGAGGCACCCTGCGCCATAGCGGAGGAACCGCCCTTTTCGCGCGGGTCGGCATTGCGCGTTGCCAGAGGGCGAGCGTCCGGCGTCTCCTCATAAATCATGAGCGCGCTTTCCCCACTCTTGCCTACCTGGACAAGGCGGGGCGAGTGCACTCCCGCAGCGGTGGCGGCAGAGGCCATCATCGTGGCGCGTTCTAGGGAACCGCGAAGGGTGGCGGGGTTGGATCCGGACAGGCCGCGCAGGCGCAAGCTGTCCCATGTGCGCTCAATCCACCCCAAATAGTTGCGGTTCGAATCTAGGACGGTGATTTCGTAACGTTTTCCGGAAACGTCTTCCATCACGTAGTGGCGCGAATCGATCCCGGAGGGCCAGGCGGCCTTGTCGGGTACCACTTCTGCGTCTCCTACCCGCTTCGTTTGCAGTACCAGGTGGCCCCGCCTAGAGGCCACTGTGGAAATTTGCAGGACTTGCGGCGCTCCTCCGGCCGGGGTGCCGAGGCGCCTGATGAGTTTCGGGTGAAGCCCAGCAGACCGGATGGCTCCAACTAGTTCCGCACCCTTTGCGCGCCGGTCAACTACCCCTACGGCGTAACGGCCCAAGAGTCCCACGATGCGCCCTACGGCAACGGAAAGAAGTGCTGCAGACAGGGTAGACCGGTTCTGAATCAGAGCGATGAACAGGGTGATCCAGATGCCTGTCCAGGATAGGGCTATGACGCGCTCGCGGGAGCGTTCCCCAGCACAGGTGATCATGCCGACGAGGGCGGCAATGGGGACGTTCAGGGCGATCACGGTGCTGCCGCCCTCGGTAATAGCGAAGGCGGTCAGCAGGTGCTTAGGTAGTAGCGCTAGGGCTTCGGTGACGCCCCAGGCGGCCAGGCCGGAAACGATGGCCACCAGTACGGCCTCTAGAATCAGACGCCACAGTTCTTTGAATGCCAGCATCCCTAACACCGCCACGGGAATTGCCAGTACTAGCGCGTTCTCTACGATGCGAAGGGGAAAATAGACGATCTCTTGTAGGCGGGAGGCGGCGTGCTGCACGTCTGAAGTGATGGCCACCGAAGTTTCGGTTCCCACCATGGAAATTAGCACCAGCGACGCTGCTAATAGAGCAATGAACACCAGCTGTACCAAGTCGTCAGGACGGTGTACGCGCCTGGCAAGGGAGTCAATCAAGGTGGTGGGAGCGCCTTCTTGGGCCGCCGTTTTCTTAGGCGGCACCGAGCGGACCCACGGCAGAGTGGTAGTCCATGTGTTTGTGGTGCCGGCTTTTCCCATAGGAAACATGTTAGTGGAAAGGCCATATTTTACCCACCGCGAAGCGGAATTCAGGTGATCTTGCGTATCTGTTTGTCTATTAGTTGCCCGTTTCGATTAGGGTTGTCGTATGCAGAATATTCCTGAGCCGATCGCTGATGCTGTCCGTTTGCCCGACGTTGCCGAAGTAGGAATGGCAGCGGCAGCGCAGGTTGCAATGAAGAACGCGCACGCAGCATTAGCGCTCGTGCCTAGGGAAGTTTTTGCGGTGGCGCAGGTCTTCGTCGACGCCGGCGAAGAGATCGCGCTTGTGGGCGGCCCGGTCAGGGATGCTTTTTTGGGTCTTCGCCCTCATGATTTTGATTTGACGACCTCTGCCCATCCCGAGCAGACGGAGGCGCTGTTGCGTAAAGCTGGCGCTAACACGTGGGATGTGGGGCGCGCTTTTGGCACTATCGGCGGTCGTATTGGCGACACGGTTGTCGAGATTACGACCTACCGCACTGACGAGTACGAGGTGGGCTCTAGGAAGCCGCAGGTTGCGTACGGTGATTCTTTAGAGGGCGATCTGACGCGGCGCGACTTTACGGTGAACGCTATGGGGATTCGTCTTCCCGACATGACGTTGGTCGACCCGCTTGGGGGGCTTGCGGATTTGTTGGCGGGCACCCTGCGTACCCCGGTTTCTGCTGAGCAGTCCTTTGACGATGATCCGCTCCGCATTATGAGGGCGGCGCGTTTCGCTTCGCAGTTAGGTTTTGACGTGGCCGAGGATGTCATGCGTGCCATGGGGGAGCAGGCGGAGCGGCTGTCGATTGTGTCTGCTGAGCGAATCCAGGCCGAGCTGGTCCGACTCATGGTGGGTAAGCGCCCTCGGGCTGGGCTTGAGTTGATGACGCATACCGGGGTGGCAGATATTGTGTTGCCCGAGTTTTCCAGGTTGCGGCAGACGGTTGACGAGCATAAG
Source organism: Winkia sp. C0117E2 (assembly GCF_056590455.1). Lineage (NCBI taxonomy): Bacteria > Bacillati > Actinomycetota > Actinomycetes > Actinomycetales > Actinomycetaceae > Winkia > Winkia sp. C0117E2. The sequence goes on from NZ_JBWPWD010000005.1 coordinate 253,588, forward strand.
CGTCACAAGGATGTTTATGAACATACGTTGACTGTGCTCGATCAGGCGATGTCTATGGAGACCGGCCCGGACGGGGCTGTGCCGGCGCCTGATTTTATTCTGCGTTTTGCCGCGATTATGCATGACGTGGGTAAGCCGGATACGCGGCGGTTTGAATCTAATGGGACGGTCTCGTTCCATCATCACGAGATCGTGGGAGCTAAGCTCACGCGCAAGCGGATGCGGGCGTTGAAGTTCGACAAGGACACTACGAAAAAGGTGTGTCGGCTGGTAGAGCTGCACCTGCGTTTCCATGGGTATGGGGAGCAGGCGTGGACCGATTCGGCGGTGCGTCGGTACGCGGCAGATGCGGGGCCGCTCTTGGAGCGGTTGCACCGTCTTACCAGGGCGGATTGCACTACGCGCAATAAGCGGAAGGCGGCGTATTTGTCGCATGCTTATGACGATCTGGAGCGTCGTATCAGCGAGCTTGCTAAGCAGGAAGAGCTGGATTCTATCCGCCCGGATTTGGACGGCAAGCAGATTATGCAGATTTTGGGGATTGGTCCTGGTCCGCAGGTAGGAAAAGCTTATAAGTACTTGCTGCAGTTGCGTATGGATGCTGGTCCGCTTGATGAAGAGGTGGCAAAAGAGCGGCTGCTGGCTTGGTGGAAAGAGCAGCAGTAGTTGTTGTAGGAACTTTAGGGGCCGCCCTCGCCTGTTGGGGGCGGGCTTTATATGGCGCTTTTCGTTACCTCACCTGCGATAATTTAGTTGCGCAATTGATGGTGATGCGGCTCACAGTCCTATGTGAATGACATTGCTACTTGCTAGGCTTTATGAGTGCATACCGTCGCGTATTTTTCCCGCCAACGATGGTCGGGGCGCACGGTTCTTCTAGGCAGGAGGACTCATGAGTCTAAAGCGCAACCCGTTGATTTTTACTCCCCGTCCGTTAGCGGCAGGTCTTGGTGCTGTTGCTCTTACCGCGGGTGGGCTTTTTATGTCTCCGGTGGTAAATCCGGTTGCCTTTGCTGAAAATACCCCGATCTCATCGCCCGGGCAGTATCAGGCTGCCCATACTGTTTCCGGCCAGGTATTCCTTGACCGGTCGGGGGCGCGCGGTTTGGCCGATAGCAAGCAGACCTGGTCGGCTTATAACGATGCTGACACTCCTCTGCCAGGAGTGAACGTGTACGTGCAGTGGATGGATGACGATTCTGCTAAGACTGTCTCTCCTATATATACGGCTACTTCCGCAGAGGACGGAAAGTACTCTATTGAGCTGCCTGATTGGACCGATTCTTTAGGTAACAAGCACAAGTGGAAGGCTAACTCGACCCAGAAGTTGCGAGTCTGGTCTGACAATCCGGACGATTCGAAGTACATGGCGTCCTTCTCGGAGGGCTTCCAAACATTCCACAACAGCGTGCAGCGTGTGCACGCAACTTGGCGGTTGGCCCGGCAGAGCGCTGTTGATTACAACGTGTCTTTCCAAGAGCGGCCTCAAAACGATGTGATGCACCTGCCCGAGGACAAGCAGACTAACTTGACTCCCACCAAGACTGGTGGCGACGTGCTTGGCCGTGTGTGGTGGGATCAGCGAAACGTTTATGGTGAGGACGGCGATGTTCCCCGGCTAAATACTGGTATGGGCGATAAGCCTATGGAGGGAATGAAGGTTCGTGCGTCATATGTGCAGGACGAGGTAGCCCGCAGATTCGATAAGTGGCTGGCTGCAAACAAGGGAGCAACCCAGGATCAGTTCCGTGACGCGCAAAAGCAGATCATGGCGCAGTACGAGGAAGAAAATCCGGGCAAGTCCGCCATTGCTGAAACGGCGTACGCTTTGACCAAGGCCGATGGCTCCTACCAGATTCAGTTCCAGGGGCTTTGGGGGGACAGCTACAGCTATAAGGGTATTTCCAACGGCGGAACCTATGGCGATTTGGCTCCTGCAGACAAGGGTTCTTGGGCGAAGGGCAACTTTGGTTCTAAGCATGTCAATACCAAGTACATGTATGTGTCTCCCGAGATTCCCGAGGGCGTTGGCGGGTCCATGGATACGATGCAGACCAACATGTTCCAGGACGCTGGCCGAAATACGCTGCTTGCTTCCTCTAATGCGATCAGTGGCGTAATCGATATGGACTTTGCGCTGAAACTGGAGAACCGTAAGTTTGACGTTGTGGAATATGATTCCACGGACAAGCTGGCAACACCGGGCGATACTGCAAACACTGAAGCTTCTGGGTTCAACCCGGAGCAGGATTATGACGTTATTTGGACTGATTCGACTGGTAAGCAGGTCGGCAAGTGCACTGTGACATCTTCCAGTGTGGGCAAGATTGAGTCCTGCCCCTTCACTGTTCCCGACGATTTGGATCAGGCACAGATTTACACCGCTACGATCTATCCGAAGGGCGATACTACTACGGCGCTCGCGGCAGATAACTTCGCTGCGACTCCGGATCCGCAGTACAAGAAGATCGAGGTCGAAGCCGGGGATAGTGGTACGGTTGCGGTTCCGTTGACTAAGGCGGGCAATCCGTTACATGAAGGGACCACTTTTGCCTCTCCTACGGCCGAGGAGCTGCCAGAAGGGATGACGGCAGCGCCTGAGTGGGCGACGGTTAATGCTGATGGTTCTATTAGTGCTAAGCCGGGTGCTGATGTTGAGCCGGGTGAGTATAAGGTTCCGGTTGTGGTGACTTATCCGGATGGGTCTACTGACACTGTTGAGGTTCCGGTTAAGGTTGGTGCGGCTGATAAGCCTGTTGCTGATTCGGTTGATCCGAAGTATGAGGATGTTTCGGTGAAGGCTGGGGAGTCGGTTTCTGTTGCGGCTCCTAAGGATGCTGATGGGAATGCGTTGCCGGAGGGGTCTAAGTTTGCTCCTGGTGAGGGTGTTCCTGAGTGGGCGACGGTTAATGCTGATGGTTCTATTAGTGCTAAGCCGGGTGCTGATGTTGAGCCGGGTGAGTATAA
>NZ_JBWPWD010000006.1:0-196850 GCF_056590455.1 Winkia sp. C0117E2
GCACAAGGAGGTCACCGGCAACGTGCTAGTCAACGTCCCTGGACGTGACAAGCCCACCCCGGTCCCCTTCAAGATCATCGTCGCCCCGGCAGAGCCGAAGTTAGCCTATGAGGACACTCCCATCAACGCAGGCGAAACCGCCAAGGTGACACCGAATGGTGTAGACGGGTATAAGCCTCTCGATGGCACCACCTTCGAGCTGCCCAAAAATGCTCCCGAGGGCGTGACTATCAACCCGAAGACCGGCGAAATCTCTTACACGGCTCCTAAGGACAGCCCGCACAAGGAGGTCACCGGCAACGTGCTAGTCAACGTCCCTGGACGTGACAAGCCCACCCCGGTCCCCTTCAAGATCACCGTTGCCCCGGCAACTCCGAAACTGTCCTACCCGGACGGAAAGGTTGAAACCGGAAAGAGCATCGAAACCCCGATCACTACCCCGGACGGTTACAAGTTCCCGACCGGAACCACCTTCACCATCGACGGAAAGACCCCCGACGGTCTGACCATCGACCCGAAGACTGGCAAGATCACCTACAATGTTCCTGAAGGACACCAACCCGGTGACGTTACTGGCAAGGTCAAGGTGACCATCCCCGGCACCGACAACCCGATCGAAGTCCCCTTCAAGATCACGGTCACCCCGGTCCCGACTCAGCCTTCTTACCCGACGGCTACCGGCACCCCGGGCGCGTCTGTTGATCTGAAGCTGCAGCCTGGCGATCAGCCGTTGCCACAGGGAACCACCTTCACAAAAGAATCCGGCCCCGACTACGTTACGGTTACCCCTGATGGGACTGTGACGGTGAAGGTTCCGGACAGTGCTAATGGCGGTGAAACCATCCAGGGCACTGTGGAGATCACCTACCCGGATGGCACCACGAAGAAGGTACCTTACCTAGTGCGTGTTGAGAAGGAGGAAGGCCCAGCTGCTGACGACTCTAAGCCGCAGCCGCCGACCACCCAGGATAGTGACCACACGGTACCCGACACTGGTGATACCACCAACCCTGACCAGGACAAGCCAGCTCCGGCAGACCAGGACAAGCCAGCTCCGGCAGACCAGGACAAGCCAGCTCCGGCAGATACCGGTAAACCAGCCACCCCGGCGGATCAGGGCAAGCAGGTCGCCGGTGGCAAGGGGCACAAGGTGACCAAGACTGTCACCAAGGCAGTGCAGGATGAGGGTGCTAAGAAGCAGGCTCCGACTACTTTGTCGCACACGGGTACCGTTGCAGGTACCGCTTCTTTGCTAGGTATCATCCTGGCGGCTGTTGGCGCCGCTGGCGTTGCATTCCGTCGCAGGAAGAACAACGACTAGCACACTAGGCTAATTGCCACATAGGCGAGGGCGTGGATTCTTTCCCGCCCTCGCCCTCTTTTTAGGCCCCTACCCGGGCGGGCGCTAGGCTTGGGGCATCAACCTTTGGAGGGCGTAGTGCCAACTTTTCGCGACTTGTTCGATCTGCTTGCAGCCCAGGTGCGGGCGGGCACGTGGTGGCCTGCGCAGTTCCGGTTTGAGATCATCGCGGGAGCGATTTTGACGCAGAATACTGCGTGGGCGAATGTGCGCAGGGCGCTCGATAATTTGCGGGAAGCAGACCTACTGGACGCCCGAAAGGTCGTTCAGCTGCCGGCCGAGGAGCTGGCTGAGCTCATCCGACCGGCCGGCTACTACAACACCAAGTCGAAGTATTTGCAAACGGTGAGCGACTGGTTCCTGCGCCGCGACCAGGACGCCGTCCACCTTCCCACTGCCGCTTTGCGCGCGGAACTGCTCGATTTGCGCGGGGTGGGTGCCGAGACTGCGGACGATATTTTGCTCTACGCCTACAGGCGTGGGGTGTTTATTTACGACCTGTATGCTCGTCGGCTGCTAGCTGCTGCCGGTATGGGCCAGTTCAAGTCTTATGAGACGGCTAAGCGGGCGTTAGACCCTAAGGTTGGTGAGGCCAACTTTACGGTCCGGGAGCTCGCCCTCTTCCACGGCCTGGTTGTCGATGCGGGCAAGATCGCGCGCAAAGTGGGCGGATGGGCCGACGCCTATCCCTTACTGGTGAAGGGAAATTTTCCGACCCCCTAGACAGACCACCCAGATGCCTAGCCGCCCCGCTGCCCGCCGCACCACCCCCTTCTCACGGGTCTCTAATATCAGTGTGATATGACTGGCTCGTTCCCTCCTTCAAGGTTGTTTGGGGTTGTGGGCGCGCAATTTGGTAGCGCTCCCCATGCTGCATGACTGTTTTGAATCTGCTTTGTGAGGTCTTAGCACACCCGCTCTTATGGAGGCTCGGCCTCGACATCTGTCGAAGCTACCGGCCGTTAGCACCGCCTGCTCTCGGCCTTGTCTACAGGAAGTGATTTTTATGCGTTCGGAATCGAAGCGTTCTTTCCGAGTTGGTGTGTTTGCTGTGCCCTGGCTGGCGCTTGTGACGATGCTGGCGGTTTCGCTGGTGGGAGCCGACATTTTGCTGCGCGGCCTCGATTTTACGACTTCGTTCATTCTGGACAATTTTGGGTGGCTGTTTAACTGGAACACGTTTATTGCGGTCATTCTGATCGTGTATTTGGCGTTTTCGCCGCTTGGGTCGAAGAAAGTGGGTGGGGATCTTGCCCGCCCGGTAATGAAGTTCCGTTCGCTGGTGTGGATTACGCTTTGCACTACCATTGCGGCGGGTATTTTATTTTGGGCGTGCGCGGAACCGCTCTACCACCTCCACCAGCCTCCCGCCCAGGCAGGTGGGGCCGAAAATTCTCCGGCGGCGATGCTGTTTGCGATGAAGGCGATGTTCCTGGAATGGACGTGGTCCCCCTACGCCCTGTACACGGTGGCGACGGTCAGCTTCGCGTTTGCCTTCCACAACATGCGTCTGCCGCATTCGCTTTCGTCGGGTTTGGTGCCGATTTTTGGCGAGGGCGTGCTGCGCTTTTCGGGCGTGATCGATGCGGTGTGCCTGACTGCATTGGGTTTAGGCATGGCTGCGTCTTTGGGTACGGGTGCCCTGTCGATTGCGGGCGGTATTGAGAACCAGTTTGGGATCGAGTCGGGTCCGGTGTCGTGGGCGATCATAATTTTTGCGATTGTGTTGTGTTTCGTCATTTCGTCGGTGTCGGGCGTGATGAGGGGTATCCGTAAGCTGTCGGAGCTGAACATGAAGGTGTACCTGGTCATTTTTGCTTTTGTGCTGATTTTTGGGCCGACCGCCTACATTTTCTCGATGGGCACCGAATCCTTGGGCGCTTTCTTCGCAGATTTCCCGAAGATGTCGCTAGCGATGGGGACTGCTCACGGTGAGGATTGGAATAAGACGTGGCCGATCTTCTACTGGTGTAACTGGTTGGCGTGGACACCAATTACGGCCACTTTCCTGGCCTCTATTGCGAAGGGGTTCACGTTCCGCCGGTTGATCGTGGCGAACTTTATTTTGCCGTCCCTATTCTCGTCGGTGTGGATGGCGATCTTTTCGTCCTCGGCAATCTACTTTGACAAAAATGGGGTGAACTTGTGGGAGGCCATGCAGGACATGGGCCCCGAATCGGTGGTTTACGGCATTTTCGAGCAGATGCCCCTAGCCGTCATCGTCATCCCCGTCTACCTGTTCATCGTGTTTATTTCGTTCGTGACGGCCTCGGATTCGAACACGACGGCGGTGGCGGACATTTGCATGCCTACCTATAGGAAGACTCCTGCGAGCAAGCACCTCTTGAAGGTGGTTTGGGGGGCCACCGTAGGGGCCGTCACCTGGATCGTGATTAGTTTCGGCGGCATTGACGGGATCAAGATGGCGTCCAACCTGGGCGGCTTCCCCAACCTGTTCCTGTTCATTGGGTTGGGAAGCGGCGTCGCCTACGTTTCACGCCAACCCGAAAGGTTCTACAACTACTTTTCGGGGCAGCGCCCCAGCCTAATCCGCGATATCAAGTACCGCCTTTCCGAACGGAAGCAACAGCGCGAGGATGAGGAAGAGGGCAAAGAAGAGGGCAAGGACGAGATGCGGGAGGTTTCTGACAGTCCCGCCCTATAGACTGAAAATGTTTAGCTTCAGAAGGAGACAAGATGGCCCAGTCCGTTCCCACCTGCGAGGAAGGTATTCCTACGATTGATGGCTTTCGGCCCGCTGTACTTGCCGTGATGAGTGACGGTGCTGCCCGGAAGGTTCGCGATATTAGGGAAGCGGCTGCGGATTATCTTGGACTCACTGATGAGCAGAGACGAAAGTTGATCCCTACGGGGCAACCGATATACCGAAATCGGGCATCGTGGGCTTGTTCGTCTTTTGTGAAGGCGGGCCTTCTTTCTAGGCCGTCTAAGGGCGTTTATGTGATTACCGAGGACGGCAAGGTGGTTGCTAACAGGCAGCTCGCAGAGTACAGCGAAGCTGATATGTGCGAGTGGCCTATGTGGCAGCAGTATCAAAGTGAGATTGCGCAGCGGCGTGGGCACACCTTGCCCAGTGCCCAGCAGATTAGCGCGGATCAGGTAGATGAGGATCCTCAGATTCGGATCGACCAGCTAGTTAGGGATGTTAACGCCGAGGTCGAAACGGAACTGCGGCAGATGCTTTTTGATTCTTCTCCGGAGTTTTTTGAGAAAGCCGTGATCGAGCTGCTGTGGGCCATGGGCTACGGCGGCCATAGTGGCACTAAGGAGCATTTGGGCAAAAGTGGCGATGGGGGCGTCGATGGGGTTATTCGCCAGGATCCGCTTGGGCTGCAAAACGTTTACGTTCAAGCTAAGCGGTATGCCCAGACCAATCCGGTTGGCCGCGGTCCTATCCATGAGTTCGCCGGCGTTATGGCTAGCAAGGCGGCTGACCGCGGGGTTTTTATTACGTCTTCTACGTTCACCAAGGCGGCCCTGGAAGCGGCCAAGTATATGCGCTCAAACATTGTCCTGATTGACGGTATCCAGCTCACGTCCCTGATGCTCGCTTATGGGGTGGGCGTGGAAAAATCCCAGACCGTCACCCTGTACCGGGTGGATCAGGATTTCTTTGCCGAGGAGTAGGCAAACCGCCAGCCATTTTGTGTCCCGTATCTATACTGTACCCTGGCGCCATTTGCCGGGGGCGACCGCTAAACTTAGAACACTGGTGTTCAGCAGGTGTGTCTCGCAAGGGAGGGCGATGTCCGATTCAGGCTACGAGCTCGGTTTCACTTCGGGCACGCTCATGCTTGCCGGCTACCGTGAAGCCGCCGAGCTATTCCTTGAAGGCCTCCCGCAAACCCAGGTTAGTAAGCGACTTTTTGCCGAAAATCTGGTGCGTATCGAGGGCGGAAACCACCGCCGCGCAATGGCTTCTCTTACTGCCTCCCGCCTGGCCCCGCTAGGCAGACCGGCCTGGCAGTATTTGGCGTCTGGCCTGCAGGGGGCCGAATTCCTAATGTGGCTGTCTCTTTGCTTGCGCTCCCGGCTAACGGCCGATTTTGCTCGCGAAGTGTTGCGCGATCATGCACTAATCCAGGCGAGCGCCACTACCGACCAGGATTTTTTGGAGTTTTGGAAGCAGAAGGCGCTCTGGCACCCCCATTTGCAGGGCCGCAGCGATAAGTCAATAAATAAAGTTCGCCAGTTTGTGTTCACGCAGGCGCGCAAGGCGGGTTTTTTGGACAGGCACAACGTTCCGCAAGAGGTTTTTATCCCCACCCAGGTTGCGCAAATAATCGTGGCCGCCAAAAGCAGGTGGGGTTGGCCTATGCGTGAGGCGTTTCCGGTGCCCCCGCAACAGTTTGAATTACTTCCCGATGATCAGGTAGGTGCGTGATGTCAAAGCAGTCTCATACGGCATCTTTTAGGCGCTCCCAACAGTATCCGCCTTCGCTACAAGAAACGTTAGATATTGCTCTGAGGGTGATGACCTCTAAGCGGTTTTTGAATAGGGAGGGTCTTGGTAACGAGGTCCCCTACTACGTGTTGCGTTATCGCATCGAGTGGGATCGTTCCTTCGACCAGAGTCTGCGGCAGATGCTTTCGCACCTGAACGAGTCGGTGCCAACCTTGCACATTGACGTCTACCAGTTGGCTATTCAGATATGGCGCGACTGCGGCTACTGGGATCAGATTTTGGCTCAGGAGGCCGGCATGGACAGGCAGGATTTTGCCGATGGGCTGGCGCAAATCTTGGATGCTGAGCGGGTGCTTGCCCCGGCTATCGCCGAAAGAATCCAGGCGGCCCCCGATTCGCGGGTGGTGATCCTTTCTGGCGTGCACCACCTGTTCCCCATCATGCGCGCTCACCGGCTACTCAATTGTTTGCAGCCGCTCACGGGGGATGTGCCCGTGGTGCTTACTTTCCCTGGCTCTTACCGTCAGTCGCCTACGGTGGGTTCGGCCCTAGTCTTGTTTGACCAGGTTAGTGAAGACAACTATTACCGCGCTTTTGATCTTTTGGACCAGCAGTACGCATTGGAAACTATCAAGGATGAATCATGAAGCTAGCTGAAATGTATGCGAAGGACATTAACCGCACTATTGACGGGGTAATTAAGGCTAGCGAGGACGAGCACGTGCGGCTCGAGGTCGAAGAGTACGTGTTCACTGCCGAGATCAAGAATGGTCTTTCCCGTATTTTGGAGCAGTACACTAGCCCCCACCCTAAGTCGAATGGCGTGTGGATTTCGGGATTTTTTGGTTCTGGTAAGTCGCACCTGCTCAAGATGACGTCGTTCTTGTTGGGGGATGTGCAGGGGTCTTCGTCTGTGAGCCGGGATTTTGTGGCCGAACAGTTTTTGCAGAAAGCCTCCCAGGATGCCTTCTTGCAGGCTTCGCTGAAGAAGGCGGCGGCGATCCCGGCCACGTCCCTGCTGTTCAATATTGATGCGAAGGATGATAAGGCGCAGTCTTCGAAGAACCTGGCGCTGCTGGGGGTGTTTTATCGCGAGTTCTACCGCGCCTGCGGCTATTACGACCGCGATTTGGCGGTGGCCCGCCTGGAGCGGGATTTGGATTCGCTGCACAAGCTGGCCCAGTTCAAGGAGGCTTTCACCCAGGTGTCGGGTGGGAAGCGGTGGGAGGATGCCCGTAAGGCGGCCCTGTTTGCGAATGGGGATGCCGAGGCTGCGCTCGCGCAGATTGGCTCCCCTATTACTAACCCGATTAAGACTTATCGCGACAATTTGGCTTTGTCTGCTGAGGGGTTTGCCGAAGAGGTGCGTGATTGGATCGACCGGCAGGGTCCCACTTACCGGTTGAATTTCTTTATTGACGAGGTCGGCCAGTACATTGGCACGGACACGAAGCTGATGCTCTCGCTGCAGACGGTTACCGAGGAGTTGTTCTCGAAGTGTCAGGGGCGCTCGTCGGTGTTTGTCACTTCGCAGGAGCAGCTGTCTTCGGTCCTTGGCGAGCTAGCTGACAGGCGCGGGGATGATTTTTCGAAGATTCAGGGCCGTTTCGACACGCAGGTTAACCTGTCTACTCAGGAGGTCGAGGAGGTTGTTTCGAAGCGTCTGCTCACTAAAACGGACCAGGCCTCCGCTGCTCTGCGTCAGGTTTACGATGCCCACCAGGCCGAGTTTGAGTCTGCTTTTAGCTTCCCGAATTGGGAGAAGACGTATCGCAACTACCCCACTGCCGCCTCGTTTGTTGACACTTACCCGTTTGTGAACTATCAGTTCGACATGTTTACCCAAACTATGATTGGCCTGTCTTCTGCGGGCGCGTTCACGGGCCGGCATTCTTCGGTGGGGGCTCGTTCGCTGTTGGGTGTTGCCCAGCAGATTGCGAAGGACATCCAGAACAAGCAGGTGGGGGTGCTGGCCTCCTTTGACCAGTTCTACGATGGCATGGACCAGTCGCTGAATTCGGACATCAAGCTGAACGTGCAGCGGGCGGTGGCGCAGTTTCGGGACAGTAACCCGTTGGCGATTCGGGTGCTCAAGACGTTGTTGTTGGTGCGGTATGTGCAGAATTTCCCGAAGGATCCGAAGAATTTGCGCGTACTGCTTCGCCGCGATTTAGACGAGGACGTAGCTCAGCTTGAGGCCGACATTGAGGAGGCGCTCAAGCAGCTTGAGAGGCAGGTGCTGGTCCAGCGCATGCCCAATGGCACCTACGAGTATCTGACGAATGAGGAGCAGGATATTAAGCGCGAGATCGATAGTATGCCGGTCTCTAATTCCCAGGTGTGGGATTACGTGAAGAGCGCGATCGTGTCTGCGCTTGGCAGCGACGCTACGAAGTACCGTTACCCGGATTCGAAGATGGACTTGAACGTTGGCATGTTCGTTGACGATACGCAGGTCGGTGGTGAGCAGCAGATTGCTATCCGCTATTACACTCCGAACGCGGGTGTGGATGAGGGCATTGTGGCGCAGCGGTCTGTGGGCTCGCAGAAGGACTTGTTCGTCCTATTAGACCTGCAGGTTGATCATTACACCGAGATCGAGACTTGGCATAAGACTAATGATTATTTGCGCCGCAATTCGACTTCTGCCCAGGGCAGCGCTTCTAGGTTTATTGTCGAGCACAAGGCGAATAATGCCGAACGCAACGCTTCGCTGCAAAAGGATATTGCCGATTCGATCAGGAACGCTCGTTTCTTCGTAAATGGGTTAGAGGTCTCGCCTTCTTCTAGGGGTAATGCGAAGGATGCGGTTAGGACTGCGTTGGGTCGGGTGGTGGCCACGGTCTACAACCGGATTGGCGAGGTGAAGCCTTTCCTGTCTTGGACGGAGTCGAATATTGGGCTCGCCTTGCAAGATGACGAGGGCGGCATTTTTACCAGCCCCGAGGTGGCTACGCTGTCTAGCTTAGCTAACGAGGTAGCCCAGTGGATTAACACCACCAGGCAGCGCGAGGGCAAATCTACTTATGTTTCGGACGCTGTGGAGCACTATCACGGTGCCCCGTGCGGGTGGCCGGCGGCGGTAACCTTGGCGATTATTGCTAGGGGCGTGCGCGATAACAAGTTGGAGGTGTCCCACAATCAGGCGCCGGTGCCGCGCACGCAGTTGGCGCAGCTGCTGGCAACGCGCAGCGAGCATAAGTCGCTGCTGGTGGAGCAGAAGAAGACCTACGACCGCTCCCAAGTTGCCCGTCTGTTAACGGTTGCCAACGATCTGACTAACGCGTGGCCGCAGATGCAGCAGGCGGCGGAGGCTCCCAAAGAGGTTACTAAGTACGCCTACAAGGTGATTGAGGAGATGCGGCAGGTAGCCGAAAGCGATTTTGCTTTTGCCGCCCAGGCAGATCAGGTGATTGGGGCTTTCGAGCCCTTCTCTGTTACCCATAACGTCGACTTCTTCATGGACGGGCAGAACATGGCCAGCCTAGAAGAATTGTTGGATGTGAAAGAGGATTTCGTTGAGCCGGTCGGCGAGTTCTTCAGGAAGCATCTTCCGCTGGCCGAAAAGGCTAGGCAGTTGGCCCTCTCTCCAGAGAATTACGATCTGCCTGGGGCAGATGCGCAGCTGCCGGGCCAAATTCAGGCTCTGCTTGAAAGCCCCAACTTGTACAACCTGGTGCCGAAGCTGAAGGCGGCCACCGAGGACTTGGAGCGCGCCCAGCGGGCCCTTGCGGAAGAACAGCACCGGCTGATCGAGGCCGAATTGGCCCATGCGGTCGAGGGCGTGCAGGCCTCCCAGCAGTGGCAGCAGGCTAGTGAGGCCTCGCGCGAGCGGGTAGGTAATGCTATTGCTGAGTTTGAGAAGTTGGTTGCCAGCTCTGCTAATTCGGCCCAGCTGTCTAGTTTGCAGCTGAAGTTGAATGCGGCTAAGACTAGTTGGGTCAACGAGCTGATGCGCGTAAGTCCCGTGCCTGCCCCTGCAGCTGCTGCCCAGGGCGACGCGGCTGCGTCCCCTGCTGCGGAGCCTGCCCGGCAGCCGGCACAGCCGAAGCAGCCCAGGGCGAAGAGCATTTCTTCTTTCCTTGGTTCTTCTTCGCTGGCTACGATCAGTTCTACCCAGGAACTGGATGAGTATTTGGGCCAGCTGCGGGTCCAGTTGGCAGATTTTATTGACGATGGTGGGGTTGTGACGCTGTGAGTGTTTTGTCCTTAGAATCTTTGGCTACTTCTGCCCGGACTAGTTTGACCGACCAGGTGGCTGTGCGCCTGTCTAGCCTGCTTGCCAGCCCAGACACGGACGCGCATGTGCGCACCTCGCTGACAAATGCGATCACCGGGTTTGGCCAAGATGGGGTGGTAGAGCGGGCCGCCTATTCGTGGTTCAACCGGCTGACTGCCGCCCGGTTCATGGATGCGCACGCCTATTCGGGCACCTACCAGGTGGTGACTCCCCCGCCAGGATCCAACCAGCCAGAATGTCTGGTGCAGGCCAGGCAGGGCAGCTTCGACTACAAGATTGATCCGCAGGTGCAGTCGCAGGTAACAGACCTGCTGCTGGCCGGTAAAGACCGGCAGGCTTACGTCACCTTACTGACTGCTTACTTCCAGCTGTGGTCTAAGGCCATGCCCGCGGTATTCCCGCATGCGAATAGTTGGGTGAACTATTTGGCCCCTGGCGATCTTTTGTCAGCTACTTCCGTGCGCTTGGATATTGTGCAGGCGATGGACCAGGATGCCTGCAAGGATGTGGAAGTTATTGGCTGGTTGTACCAGTACTACATTTCGCAGGTAAAGGCCGAAATTAACGACTCAAAGAAGAAGATTACCGCTAAGGAGCTAGCCCCTGTCACCCAGCTGTTTACCCCACACTGGATCGTGCGGTATTTGGTTGAGAACACGGTGGGCAAGCAGTGGCTGCGCGCCCACCCCTCTTCCCCTTTGCGCGAGCAGATGGAGTATTTGGTCCCCTCCGCCCAGGGGCAAGAAGATGCCGGGTTGGCCATTGGGGATCCTACCGAGTTCCGAATTGTTGATCCTGCTTGCGGTTCTGCGCACATGCTGACGTACACGTTCGACCTGCTGTGGCAGATGTACGTCGAGGCCGGCTATTCTTCCTCCAAGATCGCCAATTTGATTTTCACCCACAACCTGACGGGTATCGAGATTGACCGCCGCGCGGTACAGTTGGCTTCTTTCGCCTTGGCCATGAAGGCACAGGAGCACGACAGACGCTACTTGGAACGCTCCGGGGTGGCCAGCCCAAACATTGTGCATATCCGCTCGGTGGCGATCCCGCCCATCTCCCCCGAGCAATACCAGCGCATTTGCGACCAGCTAGCCGGCAGCGCCGAGCAGCTGCCTTCCCTAAAGGAGCTAAACAAGCTGATCGACCAGCTGGGCGAGGCCTCCACCTTCGGCTCCCTAATTCAACCCCCCGCCGGAGCGTACGAAGTACTGCAACAGCTGACCAACGTTGCCGATCCAGCACTTATGGGCACCGACCCTGACGAGCTAGCAGCAGCCGCAACAATAGTTAAAGCCCTGCATAACAGCCAGTACACCGCCGTGGTAGCTAATCCCCCGTACCTAGGGAGCAAACATCATTCTCCGTTATTGAAGAAATTTCTCGGTAAAAAGTACACTGCACACAAGGCAGATCTCATTACGTGTTTTATGACCAGAGGCCGAACTCTAGTTCAAGACGCTGGCGCTTGGGGAATGCTTACGCTAAATAACTGGATGTTCTTGAGTTCGTTTGAAAATTCAAGAAAACAATTGCTTAACGAGAACACGATTTCCACTTTTAAATGCTCGGCAGAGGCATATGTGGTGTCGCTATGGATTTTTGCGTTTTTACGTGTATCAACACGCCTCCCTCTGAAAGAACAGAAATACAATTCATCCATCTTGCAGATCGTGCTGAAACTCCCTCGGACGAAATGCGTACCGGAAGATTTTTCGATGCGCTAAAAGGAAAAAACCGCGATCGCGTATACCAAAAAAGAGTAGATGACCTCGAGGCAATTCCTGGCTCGCCGATTGTGTATTGGCTCCCCGACGCACTCCTGGACGCGTTCCGCAATGGCACCCCACTAGGAGAGATAGCTTCCCCCAGGCAGGGACTGGCAACCGCGGACAACGACAGGTTCCTTCGCCTGTGGTGGGAGGTAGGCCAGGCCAACTCCTACCTGCACGCCAAAGACAAGCAGGACGCCATAGACTCGGGAAAGAAATGGTTCCCCCACAACAAGGGCGGATCATTCCGCAAATGGTACGGCAACCAGGACTACGTAGTTAACTGGGAAAATGACGGCGAAGAAATTATAAACTTTGTCGACGAAGCCGGAGAACAAAGGTCCCGTCCACAAAATACAGAGTTCTACTTCAAACCATGCATTTCCTGGAGCGATGTATCTTCCGGAACAATAGCCTTCAGAGCATATCCTGAAGGTTATGTTTTCGACGCCGCAGGCCCATCTATTTTCCCTGACAGGGAAGAGCAACTAACGTTGATTTCATTCCTTAATTCAGGTGTAGCTTCCGAATTGCTAACTGCTTTTTCTTCCGGGCTACACTTCAGCGTCGGACACGTATCGAAAGTGCCAATCCCAAAGGAATCAATACCTAATACCAAGATTATCGATGAGCTAATATCCCTGTTCAAATCTGATTTGATGGAAACCGAAACAGCCAATTCATTTTCTGCGAATCTATCGCATATCCATCAGGATCTATCGAGAACCTTCGAGATAGACTTCCAGAGAGCTATCGAAAACACTAATTACGCAAGATTACTCGAGTTACAAAACAATAATCATTGGGCGAATGTCGTAGGAATTGAGAGACCCGAAGAATCGCTTTCTCTGAACCAAGTCTCCCTACTCCAGAATCCTTATTTTGCTTTTGCGCCTGAAAAGGGGCAGACGCGCTCGGAGGAGGAATATAGGTGGTTGTTCTTCCAGCGAGCGGCGCAGGAGCTAATCTCGTACATCATCGGGCTGTGGTTTGGCCGCTACTCGCTGGACAAGCCGGGACTGATCCTGGCTGACCAGGGGGCAAGCCTGCAGGATTACCTGGCCCAGGTGCCAGAGCCGACGCTTATTCCGGATGACGATGGGATCATTCCCTTCACCGACGGCTATTTCGCCGACGACGCGCTGCTGCGCGTGCAGGAAGCCATCAAGGCGATATATGGGGAGGAGAACTTGGAAGAGAACCTGGCCTTCCTGGTGCAGTGTTTGAACGTGAAGAGCTCGGGCAAGAAGAGTGAATTCACCGCGCCCACCCTCCCCACTAACTACCGGGAGGGGCTATTTAAGTACCTGGACAAGGAGTTCCTCAAAACCCACGAGGCGATGTATTCCAACCGGCCGATCTACTGGATGTTCCAATCCCCAAAGGGCTATTTCAAGGCGCTTATCTACCAGCACAGGTACACCGCCGCCACCGCGGGCCAGGTGCTCGCCAAGTATGCGGTCCCCTACCGCAATGCGCTCACCACCGAGGTAAAAGACCTGCAGGCCCAGCTGGACTCCGCTGCCAGGTCGCAGCAGGCCGCCCTCAGGAAACGCCTCAAATGGGTGGAAACCGCCCTGGCAGACGTAACCGCCTACATTGACGACTCGCTCTACCCCCTCTCCATCCGAAAGGTCAGCATCGACCTGGATGACGGGGTGCGAGTCAACTACAACAAGGTTGCCTACGGAATCAGCGGCAACAGGGAACAGCTGAAAAAGAGCGCTCTGCGCCCTCAAAAAGGCTTTAGCGACTGGTACAAAAAGCGCAAAAAAGCTGGAACCCAATTCTGGCAGGAGTAGCAATGAGTGGAACAAACCTAGACCAACTAGCAGGCGCCCTGCGGGACAAACTCATCTACTCGCGCATCGTGTCCTGGCTAGACCTGGCCGGCGAATACGCCGAAATCATCGAGCAGATGGAAACCCTACTGGGCGTGCCCATCATCGTAGTGGACGGCAACGAATTCTCGGTCAAAATCCGCGTCCTAGCCGACCATCCAAAAGAGAAGTTTGTGCTGTACCGGAAAGGCGAACTACCCCCGGTAGAAGACGACTGGCTAGCAGACATCCGGCTGGGGTACGCCACGTTCCGCGCCGACTCCATCACGCTACAGGCAACCGAGCTGGGGCTGACCGCGGACGAACTGGTGGCCACCATGCGCGCTCACGCGGGCTTCTTCAACTCGCGCGACCGCGTAACCAAGCTGCGCTCGCGCCTGCGCGACAGCGTCGATTCAAAGACCCTGCTGGCAATGATGACCTCCACCCTGTTGGGCACTGCCGACCACTCGTTCTCGCACCTATTCGCCGAGCTGGCATCCAGCGCAGCCCCACCCGCCGGCGAAGAACCGGCCGAAGGAAAATTCCCGCTGCTCAAATACGGCCTCGACGACTTCTTCTGGGATGGGGCCGCCAAAATCTGGAACTACGACGGCCAGAAGGACCTGCCCGCCCTGGTGCTGTGGCTGTTCCTGCAAGAACAAAACAACTGGCCCGAAAGTGCAAACGCGAACGCGCGCGCGGACTTTAGGAGCTGGTTTAACGCCCTGCCCAACCAGCAGGCGGTCCAGGCGTGGGCGGCGTACGCGGCCGAAAAGCTCAGTTCGTTACAACAGCTGTCGGCCCGGCCGGCAGGTGAGCTCCTGCAAAACAAGACGGTTCCGGGGGTAGACGAGCTGCTGGTGCGCCAGCTGGCAGACGAGCTGGTTGCTGGCTCCACCAATGCGGAAGCGGTCCGCAAGGTTGCCGCCGAAAGGCAAAACACCATCTGGTATGAGCGCTCGCGAAATACCTGGAAAGCTCTGCTGAGCGGGGCCGAATGCTTGACGCTGATCCGCACTATGGGCAAGCCCCTGTTCGCCGACGCGGCAGACGGGTTCTTCCAGTACACGGATAGGTGGTGGAAGATCGACCAGGCCTACCGGCAGTTCCTGTACTTTGCTGCCGGCACCGGCGGGGACAGCCCCATAGCAGTGCTGAAACAGCAGGTAGAGACCGCTTACACCTACGACTACCAGCAGCCGCTAGCCCACGAATGGGACGGGGCAATCCGGCAGCTGGGCGGGTGGAAGATCCCGGCTCGGGGAAGCGAGTCAGCCCCGTCCAGGCAGGATCGGTTTGTGGCGCTCAATGCTCGCTCGGGCAGGCGCACCATCGTGATCATTTCGGACGCGCTGCGCTTCGAAGTGGGCAAAGAACTAGAAGAAAAACTGAACCGGCAGGGCCGATTCACGGCCCAAACCGAACCCTGGTACACCCTGCTGCCCTCAGTTACCAAGTTGGGAATGGCGGCGCTGCTACCGCACGGGCAACTGGAATTTACCGAAAAGTCGGAGGTGCGCCTAGACGGCGCCTCGGCCGAGGGCACTGAGCGACGCGACCAGATCCTGGCTGACGCTTTTGCGGGGCGGGCCGGGGCGCTCACCTTCGAGGATGCCAGGTCAATGAACCGGGACCAGATTCGCGACTATGTGCGCGAGCGGGACGTGGTGTACATCTACCACAACGAAATTGATGCCATTGGGGATTCGGGCAGTTCCGAAATGGACACGCCCGGGGCCTGCCAGCGCACCCTGGAGGCGCTTTGCCGGCTCTGCACGCAGTGGGCAAACTACGCCAACACTGCCCGCATCATTATTACTGCCGACCACGGCTTCCTGTACCAGGAGCGGGCGCTCGAAGACAACGACACTGTGCTGCAGGGGCAGGTGCCCGCCGGCAAGCAGATGGTGGGCAAGATGAAAAGGCGCTACGCCCTCGGCAAGAACCTGCAGACCGACGACAACTGGACGGCCTTCACCGCGGAGCAAATCGGCTTGGCGGGCGGCTTGGACGTGGCCGTACCGAGAGGGCTGCGCCGACACCGCGTGAGTGGGAAGGGACGCCAGTTCGTGCACGGGGGTGCTTCCCTGCAAGAAATCACGATCCCAGTTATCACGGTGACCGTGGGCCGGCAGAATAAGACAGAAGACGCGCGGATCGAACTGCACTACTCGCAAACTGCGATCACCACCCCGGCTATCTCCGCTCGCCTGGTGCAAAAGGACCCGGTAGGTGGAAAGACCGCGCCCTTTACCGCCCAGATTGGCCTGTACGCCCAAGACGGGGCGCTGCTATCTGACCTGGTGACTGTAGAGGTGAATTCGCCCTCGCAAAGCCAAGAGCAACGCAACCGAAACGTGCAGTTGGCCCTAACGGCCGAGGCGAACGCACACAACAACCAAGACGTTTACATCAGAGCGCATAAGCTGGTAAACGGAAACCAGGTAGCGGCGGTGGCCGAACACAAGGTGCGCTTGTTGCGCAGTGGATTTAATGCCTTTGGAGGATTCGACATATGAGCGAACGCAACCAGCTAGAAGCAAAGGCAGCCGAATACTTTCCCGGCTACATAGTGCGCAAAGACCTGGTGCAACAGGTCAAAGGCAACGCGGTTGTGCCCACCTACGTGCTGGAGTTTCTGCTCGCCCAGTACTGCGCAAGCACCAATGAGGCCGAGATCGCTGCGGGCGTGGAATCGGTGCGCAAGATCCTAGCGAAACACTACGTGAACCGCGGCGAATCGGAACTGATCAAGTCGCGCATTCGCGAGCAGCGCGGATACCGGATAATCGACAAGGTCTCTGTGAGCCTGGACGAACGCAAAGACAGGTATGTGGCCGCCTTCGAGAACCTGGGGGTACGCGACGCGCTAGTATCTGACCAGACCGTGCAGGGCAACGACCGGCTACTTACCGGCGGCGTCTGGTGCATGGCCGACATAACCTACACGGCAGACGTAGCGGTTGGGGGCAAACCTAAAGAGGGGCCGTGGACGGTAACCAACCTGAATGCGATCCAGCTGCCGTTCTTTGACCGGGATGGGTATGTGGCCGCGCGGGAGCAGTTTGACACTGCAGAGTGGATCGACCTGCTAATCGCCTCGATCGGGTTCAACCCGGAAAAGCTCAGCCGGCGCGCAAAACTGTTGCAGCTTACCAGGCTAATCCCCTACGTTGAGCGCAACTACAACCTGGTCGAGTTAGGGCCAAAAGGTACGGGCAAATCGCACATCTATTCGGAGCTTTCCCCGCACGGCATGCTAGTTTCGGGTGGCGAGGTGACGCTGGCGAAACTATTCATCAACAACACCACCAGGCAGATTGGGCTGGTCGGTTTTTGGGACGTGGTGGCCTTCGACGAGTTCGCCGGCAAGAAAAAGGTAAAGCAAAACCTGGTGGACACGATGAAGAACTACCTGGCGAACAAGTCGTTCTCACGAGGGGATTCGCCGGTGACCGCGGAAGCGTCCATGGTGTTCGTAGGCAACACGTCGAACACCGTGCCCGCCATGTTGGCCAACTCGGACCTGTTTGAGTCTCTCCCGGAGGCCTACCACGACACCGCCTATATGGATCGCATCCACTACTACATTCCCGGCTGGGAAGTGGACGTGATCCGGCCCGAACTGTTCAACCGCGGTTACGGGTTTGTGGTCGACTACTTGGCCGAAGCTCTGCGGGCGTTTAGGGCCGAAGACTATTCGGGGCGTTTTGCGCAATATTTTGATTTGGACAGGGAAATGTCTACGCGCGACCGGGACGCGGTGCGCAAGACCTTCTCGGGGCTGATGAAACTGGTGCACCCCAGCGGGCAGGCGAGCGAGCACGAGGTTGAGGACCTGCTGCGGTACGCGATCGAAGGGCGCAGGCGCGTAAAAGAACAGATCCTGCGCCTGGATGCGACCATGCGCGAGTCAGGGCTGCACTTCTCGTATGCGCCGGCCTCGGGCGGGAATCCGCGCGAGGTGGTCACCCAGGAAGAGCTAGACTACCCGGAGCTATTTGGCCGCGACGCGCAGGACGGGCTGGCCGAGGCGGCGAGCGGCGAGGCAGCTAGCGGCGAGCGAGCAAAGCCGGCTGCGGCTGAATCGGCAAAGGTGGCCGCGACCGGGCCGGCTAAGGTTGAAGGCGCTGGCCCAGCAAGTTGCGCCGGCAGTGCCGGGAACGGCGGTAGTGGCAAACAGGCGGCTGCGGGCCCTAGGGAGCGCCGGCTTGAGGTGCCCGAGAATAAGCTGGGGGTCAGTTTGCAGCGGCTGCTAGTGGACTACCTAGTGGGAGCCGCGAAGGTGGAAATTGTTGACCCGTACGTTCGCATGCCCTACCAGGTAGAAAACCTATACGAAGTTCTAGCAACTATTTTGGCGGTCAAACCCCGTGGAGAGACTGTCGATGTCAAGCTACTTACTGGCTGCGACAGGGAGCATTTGGAGTGGGTCGATAATCAGCGGGACATGCTGGAACAGCTGCAGAACAATTTCGCTAAATACGGGCTGAATTTCAGCTTCGAGATTGGCAAGGCTGGCCACGACCGCAAAATAACCACCGACACCGGGTGGAGCATCGACTTGGGGCGCGGGCTGGACATCTACCAGCCGTGGACGTCGGATGGCGCCTTCGACCCGCGCCGACGCGTAACCCACTACCGCCGGACCAAAGCATTCACCTTCACCGCCAGCAGGCAGGAGCGTGAGAACTAGGTTTCAGGCCTTTGCCCACTCCGAGGCAGACCTACTTGAACATGTCCCAGAGGCTGAATGTGGTGCGCCTGTAGGTCGAATTCTTGATTGACCGCTTTGGGCTCTTCAGGAACCCCATCCCCTTCCGGCCGTACCCGGGGATAATGGCCCGTTTCAACGCCCTCTTCGCACGTCCAGTCGTGCGCGCCTTAATAGAACGGGTCAAAGATGGCGTACGCATACCGAACTTCATACCACCCATGCTAGTCCTGCCCTCTGTAATACGTGGCGTCCCCTGCATAAATCTACCTGTTCTGCCAATACCCGGATGAACCCATCAAATACACGTTTCCTTCTATGACACTTCCAGGCGTAGGGGCAGGCTTAATGTCATAAGGGAGTGCAACATTCAAATCCAGCCCACAGTCGACTAGACACTTCCACCACTTCTGATTCGTCAGCGTGTTTGTGCACAGCTCAGCCCGTTCAACTATCCCCTGGAAGAAGGTCGAAGGGTTAGCATCCTTTGGTTCAGCACTGCCGTCAACCAACGCGAAAAGCCACGGGCTAGTAATGAACAATGGATCTAATTCTGTGCTGCCATCCGGGTTATCCAAGCGCTGCGACTTTCGATTCTTCCTCCAGTCAGCAACCGTCGGATAAACATCGACCTCTATAGCAGTGGAAATCTAATCTACACTAGCGGCCGTCAAGAACAGCGGCCCGCCCTCGGCCTATTTGAATGCGACCCTGCGCAGGTAGTCGTTCAGTTCGGCGCGCCAAATATCCCACGAGTGAATACCCGGCTGGTCAAACTCGACCACACGCGCCCCCGCCCGGCGGAAAGAATCAGCGCGCAACAGCGAATTCTTCCCAATCGAAACCAAATAATCTTGCAGTCCAGCCCCAGTGTGGATAGCGCCTTTGAGCTGGCCAATAGCGCGGCGGTCAGCCTCGGCAAAATCGGTGGTGAGCGTGCCCGCACTCCACAGGCCGTAATAATCAAAGACCCCCGGATGCTTCGTGAGCAGCTCAATGCCACGCGCCCCGCCCAGCGAGAGGCCGCCAAATGCGCGCAGGCTCGGATCGTCGGAAGCATTGAAATTCGCCTGCACGTACGGGATGACGTTTTCGACCATATCCTTCGCGTAAGCGCTAGAGACGATCAGCGAGTCGGCGCCCAGATGGTTAAAGTTGGTGGCCACAAGAATAGTGGGCTCTGCCTTACCATCTGCAATCGCATTTTCCAAAATGTAGGGGGCGGCCCCCTGCGTGAACCAGTCAGTGTCATTACCGCCCACCCCATGGCTCAAGTAGAGGACGGGGTAAGGCTTGGCGCGGTTAGGATCGTAGCCCTTGGGCAGGTAGATCGACAGCGGGTGGGACCCCGCCGGCGACATTGAATAAGAGGTCTTATAGCTGGCGTGGACGAACCTGCCCATCTGCTCCGCGGGGCGCGGACGCTGGTAGGCATTGTTATAGGTTGGGTACTTTGGGTTTTGCGGCACGTAAACCTGCGACATGTTCTGCCTAGAGAAACTGGGCAGGTCAGCACTGACGTTCAGATTGGCCGGATCGGGGTGGCGCTTACACGTGTTCGCGTCCGCATCCAACTGCGAGCAGCCGTGCCCAAAAGCGTAACTAAACGTTCCCGAAGGTAAGGGCACTTTCAGTTCCCATATGCCGCCTGCCACCTTGTTCATTTCCAGGATCTTCCACGGTGCAGCAGGCACGTCCCCCTTCTTCCACAGCGCCGGGATTCGCCCGTCGCCGCCACCTAATGTTTTGATGGAACCAGGCTGAGAAAACGTCCACTCGCCGTACAACTGCACCGACTTGACGCCCTCGGGCGCCTTGTACCGGAACGTCACCTCGTAACCGGTAGGGCCACGGTCCGTCTTAGTCACCGTAGGCCCCAACTTGGCCACCTCCGTCTGAGCAGCCGGGGAAGACTGGCCGGACTGGCCCTCGGCGGCCCCGCCCTCGGCCGCGAGCGCTACGGATGCGAAACCGGCGGAAAGGGAAAGGCTCATGAGCGATGCCGCCCCTAGGGTGGCGATCTTTTTTACCGTGTGGATTGAGCGTAGACGTGCCATGGGTGTGCTCCTTCGCAAGGTGGCCGGCTTGGGTCCACCCTAACGACATGCTAAAGCCCCTGCAATTGTAAGGCTTGCGCTCGCTGGAACTGAGGGCTGCAAAACACAAGATGCTGGCAGGGCCTGCTTGGTGTTTAAGCCGGGGGCTACTTTTGTCTTCCAGGCAGGTGTGGGACCGGCAGTTCGGGTGGGGACAACCGAGTGTCCCACCGGGACGAGGCTAGCTTGCGTTCGCTGTGGGTAATCAGTTCGAAAAGGCCCTGATGCCACCATCCCCGCGAGCGCGCGGAAGCAGACGTAGGACCGATAATCCCAGCTTGCTCCAACTCAGAACAAGCCTTACGGGCACTTTGCCTACTGAGATCGAGCCTTTCCTGTACCAATTCGACAGTAAAAATTGGCATCTGAGGCAAACTATCCAAAAGGCGGATAGGGGCTGAATCCGCCCTCGGCGAGTTCTTATGCTCCGCAGCGTAATAGTCTAAGTACTGCTGTTTCCACCCTTTAACCAGTTCGTCCAGTTCCCTTTGTAACGACTTAGTGTTGTCTATAGCGATCTCTACGGCATCTAGAAACGCCCGCAGCCAGGTGTTTACCCCCTGACCGCCCGCGTGTTCGCCCTCACGAAAAGACATGAGTCCTTTCGCGTAAGCTTCGGACTGGGTTTGTAAAACCACCGAAATAGGCAACGGCCCAAGCAACAGCCCCCTGCGCGCAAGTACTACATGGATCAGTATGCGCCCAAGCCGTCCATTGCCGTCAGCGAAGGGGTGAATACTCTCGAACTGAGCATGAACGAGCGCGGCCTGAATGAGCGCACCATGGGTGGCGCCATCGATGTATTCAGTCAAATCTTCTAACAGTGGTTGAACATATTCCGGCGGCGGGGGCACATATTCCGCATCCAGCGGATGGTATTTGTCGCCTCCTAGCCAGTTTTGTGTCTGCCTTAAACCACATATCTCTTTGCGATCGACAATTGTCTGCTGGATACGCTCCAAGTCCGCTAAAGTCGTTTCCTCGGAAGCAGCCAAGGAATTTACCGCGTCTTCATGTGCCTTAATATTTCGAACAACGTCGTACGCCGTACCACTACCTTCCCCGGCCTCCCCCAGGTTCAGGGCTAGTTCCGCCTGCGCTAGTTTCTTCGCTGAGGTCTGCAACCCCTCGATTTTCGAAGAGGCTACTGCCTCCCGCCTAACTAGCAACCTAGCTATACTCTCGAGGCCGCTGGCGATCTTCGTTGGGAAAGCAGCATTGATGCGACGTTCCAGCCGGCCGGCGCGCTTAGCAACATCTGCAGCAATCGGGACGCCTTCGCACAGCTTTTGTGGGATATAGGCTCGGTAGGGGCCGGACGAGCGGCCGTGTTTGGAATGCGCGTTCGGGTTCGACTCCCAAAACCGCTCTTCGAATCGCCCCAATTTAGCCCCCTTATTTTGCTGCGCGCAAGGGCTACCAGCCCCCGTGAAGATAAAAATTATCTTATGCACCAGCCGCGAAACGCGCAAGGATAATATTTATCTTCACCTCTCGAGGGGGGGTTGCGTGAAGATAAGTTTCATCTTCGCCTTCCCGGCAGATCGGGGTGAAGATAAAACTTATCTACGCATGCCGGTAGGGCGCGCCTGCAGCCAATACCCCGCAGGCCAAATCGACAGCACATCAAATGGTCGAGGGCACATCAAAATGCGTACCGTTTGATGTGCCCTGGACGCAATAATGTGCCCTCGGCGCGAAACACTGCACCCGCCTTGCCCCGGCCTAGAGCTTCGCCGCATCAACTGACAACTTGTCTTTGCGAGTTAGCCCCAGTCGATCGGTTTTCACTAGACCCCTACCCGCTTCTGCTTCCAAAGCGTTACGTTACAACGCTGCTTATTCCCTCAAGCATAGGATCTAGTGGACCAGTCGCGCTAGGCTAGTGCCGCCGCAGCGGCTAGCTTTTCAAAGCAGCCTTCCGCACTAGCTGAGCTGCAAACCGCAGATGCGGTCAGTGTTCACCTCGATCTCGGCGCCCCCATTCTCAGCTTCAAACTGTATGGGGCCGCCCGCATGCCCACAATGGCTACGGCCGGCCCCTTCTGGCGGAAAATTCCACCGCGCGAGCGTCCTTACGCCCCCTCAAAAGCGAGATTAAAGGAGGGCGGCGCGGTGCTCGCCAGTCTACGATTGGGGCTGTAGTTTTACCCGTCCACACCTCTTCTTCCGGGCTGGAATGACCAGGCTGGACACGCCTTACAGGCCACCACTCAAACCCCCTCGTTCGCCCGCACCCCGCGTGGGTGAAAAATACTCCCCTCAGTTTACTAGCGCGCGGGGTCTGGCGCCGGGCCTTTTGGTACAGGTCCACACCCAATTTTTAGGTCAGCCTCTCCCCCGGCCGAGGGCGGGCGAACCAGTGGCCGGGACTCTCACCTGCTTGCATACAAGTGAGCACTCCCGGCCACTCGGTTTCCAATAGGCGCAATGCCTACTAGATGCGTTTAGCCGCGCTGGGCTCGACGCCTTACAACCAGGCCAGCACCCAGCGTAAGAGCCACAACAGATGCGCCAGCTAGGCTGATGCCAGCAGTACCGGTGTGTGCCAGAGGGGCCTTGCCATTGTCGCTCAGAGTAACCTGGCGTTCGCTCACAATGGTCTTTGCAACCTTTACCTGCTTAGGCGCCTTCTCCTTCCCAACCTGCGCCTTGCCGGCCTTGTGACCACCACAGCAATCAGCGGCTGGCTTCTCAGTACCAGCAAGCTTTTTACCCTTGCCTTCCTTTGCGGCTTCACCGGCGCCAGGGCCGGTCTGCTCGCCCACGCCTGCCGGCTCCTGTCTGGGCACGTCCCCCGTTTGGGTACCCGCATCGGTCTTGTCCGGCTTGGACTCCTGCTTAGTTTCGCCCTCGCTCTTCGGATCTACCTTCGGATCTACCTTCGGGTCTTCCGGCTTTACTTCCGGTTCAGCATCAGGGGTGCCCTTCACGTACTGGATTTGCAGCGAAGCCACCTTCGCCTCATTCTTAGCTTCGGCCTTAAACACCAGGTAGTGGCGACCGTCGCGGTCCCGCAGCACGCGTGCTAGTGGCCGAGATCCGTCCTCACTGTTCAAACTGAATACGGCCGGCTTGTAGCCGTCAAACTTCTTGATCAACGGGTCCGAAAGTCCAATGCGAACCTCCTGGCCCTCTACCACCTTTAATTCGGCGCTGACAGGCACCCCTGCCTCGTCCTTGAACGGTTCGGTGAGCAGATCAGTGGGCCCATTTTCGCTCGGATGCACGTAGGTGAACTTTACAGTCACCTTTTTCGCGGGATCCAGCTTTTCTTCGACCAACTTCGCCTGGGTATCCTTCAGCTGCTTGGTCAGCGCGTCCACGTCAGCCTGGCTGGCGTACGGGAAACCGGTGGGCAGGGAATTTTGCACCTTCTTGATCGCGTCCAAGAACGGGGTGCGCGATGCCACCGTCCACCCGTTGCCCTTGGCGGGAGTCTTCGCCACGGCCTCGTCGAACGCCTTCTGCAACTCGACCAGATCCGGGGCCTTGTATTCTTCCTTCACCAACCCGGCAATTGCCGCTGTTAGCGCCTTAGCGGCACGGTCGAAATCAGCGTGAGTATTCAGCGGGCCCGCCTCACCCGGGGCAAGAATCGAAGTTAGGTCCTTAGCGTCAACCAGGTTTGCTGCCTCGGCAAGGGCGGAAGTGAGCGCGTCGTAGCTGGCCTTCGTGTAGCGCTTGCTGTCCTTGCCGTTTTCAGCCAGCTTCTTGTCGGCCTCAGCAATTAGGCGCTGCAGCGGTTCGCGGTTGAAGGGAGCCGGTTCGATCTTTTTGAACGCCTTATTCACTTCGTCGCGCATCTTCGCCAGGTCATCTTGGCTAATCCCCGCAGTACCCGCCTTGGCCTGCCCAACCAGGAACTCTGCTGCAGCCTTGGTCTGCTTGTAGGCGGCGTCGGTGCCTTCCTTGATCTTGATACCGGCCGAGGTCGCAGCCTGGTAGTCGCGGTCGTGTTCGGCTAGGGCGCCTTCAAGTTCCTTGGTGTCAAGCTTCTTCGGGGCAGAATCAATCTTTACGGTAATGGGCTGCTGGCCTTTTAAGTTCAGCACAACGGAATCGCCCTTGACCCAGATCGGGCTGCCCAGGCGGAACAGGGTCTTGTCATACTTGCCGTTGGTGTCCTCTGGAGCCCATTCCAGGCTGGCGGAGATAGCTTGGTTGTACTTGAGGCTGTTGTCGTCGGGCAGTAGGAGTTTCCCGTCAAATTCCTCAACTCCCAAATCAGTTGAGGAATAAGGG
This sequence comes from Winkia sp. C0117E2, assembly GCF_056590455.1. Taxonomy (NCBI): domain Bacteria; kingdom Bacillati; phylum Actinomycetota; class Actinomycetes; order Actinomycetales; family Actinomycetaceae; genus Winkia; species Winkia sp. C0117E2. The sequence continues at coordinate 24,680 of NZ_JBWPWD010000006.1, forward strand.
AATCCCAGCTGGCCGTACAGGGCAACCTTCACTGTTTTGCTCGTAGTGTTCTTCTCTAGGGTGGCGGCCCAAACTTTTAGGGTCCCGCCCATATCTAGAGAGAAATTCTGTACAGAGGAATTTGCCTTCACATTTTCAAATGTGTTTTCATCAGCGGCGCTTGCGGCGGCGGGGAATAACGCCAACATAACGAAACCTGCCACGAGGGCGGCCAGCGCCCGCTTGAGCAGGCCGATGCGGCCTGAGGTTTTCAGCATCGAATCACCTTTCTTCAAGTTAACTTAGGCGACCCTTACCTTATAGTTGTGCAGGCCAGAGCGTCAACATACCCAAATGGGAAAGCTAGAGTTCTGCCCGCTAGAGTCTCAAGTACCGGCTTTGGCTACATCGCCGCTGCGCAGAAGAGCACGCCACCAACTAGAGTGAAGTCGAAGACCTCCCTGAAAGGAACGCTCATGTGTAAGCCGGTTACGTGCAAGATCTGCGGCAAAATTACTTGGGAAGGCTGTGGCAAACACATCGACGAAGTGAAGGCATCTGTGCCCGCCGACCAGTGGTGCGATGGCAACCATTCCACCACTAAGGACTAGCGCCCGACCGCCAGGGTACCCGGCTGCGAAGGCCTAACGCTTAGCAGGCGTCGCGCCTGGCCGCCCTCACTTCCCTGGTAAGGAAGGTGGCCACGGCCCCCAAAGTCCCCGCTGCAATGACTGCCCACCAGGGAAAACGCGGCAACTGGGAGGCCTTACCCGCATTGGCTTTGTCGCGGGCGGGGGTAGGGATGACGCGCTCGCCGGTAACCAGGATCCGGTGCGAATTGATCCCCAGCGGAGTGCAAGTCACCAACGTGGCAAGGTCCTTTCCCTCCATGGCTTCAATAGCGCGCGTTTCCGAGGGCGCCACCACCTGCGTCTCAAACACCCGGTAGGTCAGCACCTCACCGAAGACTTCCAAAGTGAACGTGTCGCCCTTGCTGATCTGATTCAAATCCGTAAACAGCCGCGCAGACGCCAGCCCGCGATGCGCCGTAATAACCGTCCTGGTCGACGGCCCACCCACCGGCAAAGACGTGCCCTCAAGGTGGCCGGCCCCCTTCAGTAGGCTCGCCTCGGTGGTGCCATGGTAGATCGGCATGTCCACATCGATCTTGTCGATCTTGATGCGCCCCATCGTCCCATTTTCATCCGCCCGCAAAATGTCTTCGTAGCGCCAGCTGCCCTTCGCGCTCCCCGTCCCAGAGGCGATGCGCGCGCCCGACTTTAGCTCCGCCCCCGACGCCAAAGCCTTGTTATATTCCCGACCTGCCTCTAACTGCGCCACCCTATCCGGCCGCACAGACTGCAGGCGGTGCGCATACTCGCCCACGATCTTCGACTGGTTGTACTGGCTAATCCACGCCGCCGTCGACGGATACAGCAACAGCCCCACGCCAACCAACACCAAAGCGCTAATCAGAACAGGTAACAGCAGACGCTTCACCATAGCTACTCCTTATATATGTTGCCGTAACGGGCGAGGGCGGGGGTGCCGAGCGCGAAGGGCGGGGTCAGGGGTGCGGGCGCGGTGAGAGTGCACCCTACAGTCCCCCGCGCAACATAAAGATCGAGGGCGACAGCTAAGCCGCCGCCCTCGAAATTGCCTAAAAACTAGGCGCGCTTACGCGATTTGAACAGGTACAGGCCACCTGCAACCGCTAGCACAGCTGCGCCACCAATGGTCAGCAGCAGCTGGCCGGCAGCACCAGTCAGCGGCAGGGACGGGCCAGTCTGCTTGGTGTTGTCGTATACCAGGTCATCGGTAGTGGTCTTACCAGCGGTAACGGTGATGGTCTTGCCGTCAGTGGGCAGCACGTAGCCGGCCGGAGCCTTGGTTTCCTTTAGGGTGAACTGCTTGGTCACGCCGGTGGAATCTTCGTTCTGGCCAATCTTCTTCAGGTACAGGCCTTCGAACTCATAGACGCCGTTGCCAACATACTTAGCAGCAGCAATTTCAGTGTTCGTGTCCTTTTCGTAGACCTTGAATTCGGCGCCTTCCAGGATCTTGTGGGTGTCCTTGTCCTGCTTCTTCAGGCGGTAGTTACCAACGACGGCCTTATCGGAAGGAGTAATGGTCGGAGGGGTGTCCTTGCCCGGCTTCACCATGTCGTTGATGAAGAAGTTCGCGCCGGTGTTTTCCACCTTGCCGTCGGCGGGCAGAGCAGAAAGCGTGGTGGTCAGGGCGAAGTTAAGCTTCTTGCCTGCTTTGCCCTTTAGCTTTGCAAGACCGGACTGGGTAAGCTCGACGGTTACGAAACCGTTGTCGTTATTCGCGGTGTAGTCACCTGCATTCAGCTTGGTGTCGCCAACCTTGACTTCAGCGGAAACGAACTTTAGGTAGCTGGCCAGCTTATCGGTAACGCCAGCCTTGGTGTATTCCTTCCCATCGCTGACTGCGGGGATGTCGTAAGAGATGTTCCAGACCATGTTCTGGCCAACCTTCTTGAAACCGGTGTCGTCCAGGGTCTTAGTTGCCGGCTGGATTACCTCGTTCTTCGGGTAGGCGTGCACGTCGTACAGCCACTGCGCAGTATTCGGGAACGGGATGGAGACAAAGAAAGGCTTGGCCTTTTCGGTCACGTTATTGTGGCCGTTGTCAGCGCCTTCAGTCACGTAGTAGACGCCAGCAGCGAGCCTTTCAAACTTAGCGACGCCATCCGCGGCGGTTACCTTGCTAGAAGCAGCAGCCAGGTTGTAGTCCTTGCCGTTAGCAGTGGCCTTATCGCCCTTCGGAGCCAGCCTGGACACGACATCCCAGGATTCCGGCTTCGTTAGGTCCAGGCCTTCAACCTTCTGCACCTTGAATTCGATGCCGGCCAGGGCGCGGGCATTTGCCGGAGCGGTCTGCTCAGTGCCGTCGTTCTTTTTGCCCTGCCAGTCGGTCTTGGCGTACTTGTGCACGGTAATCGAACCGGTGCGGTTCAAGTCCGGGTTGCCCTCTGCTGCAACGGCGTGCGGCGCAACCAGAACGGTCAGCGCACCCAGCACTGCCGCCAGGAGCGCAGCGAGGACCACGAAGATCCCCTGCTTCTTTAGCTGTTCCATCAAAAATCCTTTCCGATATGGAACTTTCAGTAGTGCCGGCCTTGTGGCTCAGCTGAACTTGCGCTTCCGGAACAGCCATCCGGCCAGTCCAAGTGATAGCGCCGCGACAATTCCTCCTGCCAGGTAGAACATGTCGCTACCAACCCCGCCGGTAAGCGGCAGAGGTGGGACGTCTTGTTTCTCATTTTTGATATTGCCGAGGGCGATGTTCGCCCTTCCCTGATTGGCATACAGGTCCGCTCTGTGTACCTGCCTGCTAAGCTTGTACCCAGTAGGCGCCTTAATTTCGCGCAGGAAGTAGGTGCCCCACCCCATGTCTTGCAGAGCGAAGTGGCCGGCGCGCGGGTCCTTGTCAGGACCTTTACAGGCACTAGAGTTTGCCGCATTACAGTCAGCAATAGTGGTATGCCTGATCACGCGGTGTTTAGGCGAGGTCGCCGGCGAGTTATCGTTGCCGTTAATCTGCCAAATGGAGCCGCCCAGGGGTTTGCCGTTACTCGCGTCCACCTTCGTCCACGTGATCTTGCCTTTAACACGCGAATTTGGTACCAGCACGCGGATCGGACTTTGCGTGCCTCCGCTAACACGGACTGGGAGCCCAGCGAAGCGCTGATACCCATTTGGGGCATGCGGTTCGACAATCACATAGTCGCCGACCGGCAAGTTCTGCCACGATGCTTCGCCTTGCCTATCAGTGGACTGCACGCCACCGATGCGCTGCTCGTTCGGCTCGCACGTGCCGTTGTTGTTCACATCCCTACACAGCTGCAACCCAACCCCCGCAAGGCGCGCCTCAGGTGGCATCGACGCCTCATCGCGAGCACCCGCCTTCGCGTAAGAATCGTGGTCATGCTTCACCGCGGTGATAGAGCCAGTGCGCAGTTCGTTCCGCACGGTGCAGGAGACGTCCCTAAAGCTCCCGGCAGAGAGCTCCACGGCATAACGCTCCTTGGTATCGGCCACGACCGTGGTGCGCACACTGCGGTTCTTACTATCGGTGCATGTAACAGACTTCTGGTAGGCTGACAACTTCAGAGACGACGTCGTGGCCATCTCTTCTTCCACAAGATAGGTCGACCCAGCAAAACGCAGCAAGGAATCGGTCACTGCCGCCCGGTTACGAGCCCTCCCACTAGTTATGGCAGAAGCCTGCTGGCCGCCATTCTTCTTTTTCACAGAAATCCTGAACTGGTCATCTCCAGCGCGCGAGACCACGTCCTTCGCTGCCCGAATCGTCGGCACCGCGGCCACACAGCCTTCCATGTCAGTAATTGGCGACCCAAACCTGAAGTTGTATCTATCCAGATTCACGCTCTTCTGCTGTTCAAGTACCTTGACCAGGACGTTTCTTTCAAAATCGACCTTAAAAATGCCGTTATACCGTGGCCTACCGGCACGATGCTCAACATTGCCTTCATGGTTGGCGGACACGTAGAAGTTGCCGTCCTGGCCGGCCAAAAAGCCGGTAATAGCCCAGCGCCCCATACCGCCGCCGAAAGGCACGCCCTCCGGGCCCCTGCTCAGCATCGCAGAATGGACAAGTTTGGCAGAAAGCGGGCCAGCGTTCGCAACGCCATTAGTAGTCCAAGCAGGCACCAAGCTCATGCCAGCGCTGGTACTAACTTTCTCCGCCTTCTGCGGTAAAAGCTCCGCTGCACTACCCTGAGCCTGCCGCGAAGCGGCGTTGAAATCAACCCGATAAATATCGATCTTCGCGGCACCATTAGGATCAGGTATATTCCTAGTGCCCTCGGTGGCAGCCACCATCACATACAGCTGGTTGCTGTTGTCGAAAAGCAGATCCACGTTGGTCCTGGCCGCTGGGAACGGGCCCGCCGAGAATTGTCCAAGCGTCAGCACTCTTCGAGTAACCGTGTCATACGCCATAACCTTGATATCGCTGTACTGCGCACTGCGACTAGTAGTCACGTCACCCGCAAACACGTAGTAACGGCCTTGGTTATCCATGGTGCCACCCTTAAACGGCATGCCAGCACCCACCACTTTGATTCGTTCAGTCTGAATCAGAGTGTTCGGCGCGATAGTTGCCTGAACGATGGTCACATAACTCTTATTTCCCGACGCCGCCGACATCACAGTCGCATGGTCCGCGAAGAAAATCCGCCCGTGCTTTCGATCCACAGCAAGGGCGTCATACCCACTACCAGTGCCTGTCGTATTGCGCTTCTTGTGCCAAGTCGCAGAGCCCATCCAGATCGGACCGCCCGTAATCCGGTCGTTACGCAAGGTAAAAGCCTCGACAGAGCCGCTTCCACTTTCGATCCAGTATGAATCTCCCGGATCGCAGAAGTTACTGGTTGCCGACGACAAGGCATAGTATCCAGCCCTTCCCCGTCCGGCATCTCGGTCATCTTCGGTATTTGCAGGGTTTCGTTCATCCGTACGAAGGTGAGCGGCACCTGCAGCTTCAGCCGCTTCCGATTCAGAAGCCGGCTGCGCGGCGGGATCGACGGGCTGGGCGTCTGGTTGCGGGGCTGACTGATCTTTTTCCCCATGGGCTACATCTTTGCCCTCGCGCGTATCCTGACTGTCAGGTTGGGGATTGGAAAATCCTGGACCGCCCGGCTCGTCCTGGTTGACGGCCGCCCGCATCTCTGTGGGCTTAGCATCTACAACGGAACCATCCGCAACGGTGGGACCATCCGCAAAAGCGGGGCCGGCGAGCATCACAGAGGTGACCAGCCCAATGCCAGCTATTGCAGCACCCGCAGCAGTCGCATAGCTGTTCTTTCTACCCAAGGCTTTACTTTCTATCCGCCAACACAACTCACCGACCAATATTTCGGCAGCTGTCACGCCCTGGCGCTGTGGTTTACCAGCCGCAAGACAGCGAGAAGTAACCTAACACGGCACAAAAACAGACAAAATCAAACCAGATGGCCAAATTTCAACAAACTTTCCATACAGAATTGCAGGGGCTCTAAGGAGCTTCACAGGAACAGTCTTAACCAACACCCTTTTTTGGGCAGACAAACAGCGGCAAACTAATACACAAACGCACGATTGGCAGTGACTTTCACTTTCCAAAAGCTAGAAATGTGCGCCTACACACAGCCCCCATTTTCGGGATAGTCCAAATAATGAGAGAGATCAGCGGCAAGATTGCACCGAGATCGAGGGCGCGGCAGAGGCGGCGGTCTTTAATTGCGTGTTCGCAGGGCTCGGGCGCTAACGAATGCGGTCGCCGCGGCCCAGGCCTGCGGACGGCACGAAGCTGGATACGGCACTGGCGGGATAAACGGGCCGCCGCCGGGCAGGACCCCAAATAGCTCGGGCATGCGGAATTGGAAACGTTCGGCAGCGCGGGAAATCCGACTGGCGATTGTGCGGGCGTGCTCGTCGAGTCCCTCCGTCAGCATCCCGTCGATAATCATGCCGTTGTCGTGCGCCCACACACTCCCGCAGTGGTAGGAGAGGGGGTGGAATGCGCCGCAGCTTGTGCTCAAGGTGCGGATTCCGTAAGGGCTCAGAAGGTCTTCTTGGCACAGTCGTTCAGCCACCGCTCGCGCCTGATCGGCACGCAAAATCCCAGTTCCCAGCAAGTGCCCCATGTTCGAGGCAGCGCCAGTGACCGTTTGCTTGTGCGCGTCCAGGGCAATGGCCGGGTAGGAGTCTGCGCCCTGGCCAACCCAAAAAGTGGAGGTGAATTTTTCTCGAATTTGCTCAGCACGCTCAGCGTACTTTTCGCTATCCACTCCCTGTTCTCCTAGCAATTTGCCGCCCTCGACAAGCGCCGCATACGCGTACCCCTGCGCCTCGCACAGAGCGATAGGCGCCTTCGCGAACTGCCCGTCGGCCCACCGGATCGAATCACCCGAATCTTTCCACCCCTGGTTGGCCAGCCCTCTCCCAGACTTGTCTACATATTCCAAAAACAGGTCCCCGTCGGCATCCCCATCAGTACATATCCACTCCAGCGCAGCCTGTAGACGCTGCAGCAGAGGACTCAATTCGCCCTCCATACCACCCCTCCAGAGGGCGACGAACAGGCGCACCCACAGGGGCGTCGCGTCGATCGTGCCGAAGTAGGTAGGCGGCAGAGAAATCCGGCCGCCCGCATCAAAGGTTTCGAGGCCGTCGCGCCTCACCTCGTGCAGGATTTTGCCGGGCTGTTCGCCAGTCTGCGGGCGATCGGCCTGCCCCTGCCGCGCCGCCAGCGCGCGCACCGTTCCCAGTCCGACCTGCGGGCATTCGTGGCGCAGCAGCCAGGCGGTGATGATGGAGTCGCGGCCAAACAGGGTGAAGAACCACGGGGCTCCTGCCGCGTAGAACGAGTTTTCGGGGCGGGAGCGCTCACCCATTAGCAGCGAGTCTAAGTCTCGGGCAGCCACCGCCGTCCAAAGGTCTACCTTCTCCTGGGCCGCGCGGGGACCAGCCGCCTCTTGCGGTTCCTTCCTACGCTGTGCCTGCGCGGTTATTCCCGCATGCCTACTCGCGGCGAATTGGCCGGATTCGTCACGCATTTGCAGCGACCAGGCACAGGCTTCTTCAGAATTGGGCTTCAGGTTGAGGCACCAGCAACAGGTGAAAGAGGTCTCGCTCTCGACGAGTTTAGCTTCCGGAGCCCACCAAGTAGCGAAGGCGCTCCCGTCATCCCACTTGCCACCCTTGGCATAAACGGCCCTAGCCGGTTTGCCGGACTTGATCTTTTCCATGGAGCTCAAGTCGGGACTAACCTGCAGCTCCAAGGTGAGGACGAAGGCCTTCGAGGACGCGTTCTGGACGGCCATCTGTTCGCGCACGCCTTCGATATCGACGACGCGGTCGCGCACTAGCAAGATCTTCGGATCAGCGGTGTCGCCCTCGATTCGCAGCGCGTTCACGAAGCGGGTGTGCCCACTTTCTAAGTCCAGTTGGGTCAGAGGTTCGACGGCGACTTCTTCCCCTTCGAGGGTGAGCCTCAGGCTTAGCCGGGAGATCAGGCGCGTGTCGTAGCAGTAGATGCCTTGGGCTCCCCCGTCAAGGTTTCCGGCGGTGTCGGCCCACACCTGATTAGGCACGCGCAGGGTTGGCACCAGGTTGTGCAAGAAGGGCTGACCAGCCATTTTCACTCCATCGGGGTTGACTTTCATTCACGATCGTATTTATGCTAGTAGACATTATTTGAACGTTCAAATCAAGTGCAAGAAAGGGGCGGCAATGGCACACAAACCGACACTGCTTTCCCTGGCCATGGACCTAAACGTGTCCAGGCAAACCATTTCAAACGCCATCCACCACCCCGAACGCCTGCAGGCCGACACTCTTGCGCGCATCCGCGCCGAATTGGACCGCCAAGGTTATGCCCCCTCGCGGGCGGCACGCCAACTGCGCAACAATCGAGCCGGCGCCTTCGGCTACCGCCTGCACCCCACTTTTGACGGCATCAACGGCAACATCCTGGACCGCTTCCTGCACGAACTGGTCGCAACGGCCCAGGCAGCAGGATTCTCTGTGGTGGTATTCGCCGCCAACTCGGACGAGGACGAAATTGCGCAGCTACAACATCTGCACCAGACCGGCGCGATCGACGGGGCCATACTAAGTGCCTCTTCCGAGGGCGACCCGCGCCCCACAGCACTCGCTACTGCGGGCCTTCCAGGTGCCAGCTTTGGCCGCCCCTGGGCAGCCCCCGCCAGCCCATACGCCTGGGTAGACGTAGACGGTAAAGCAGGCACGGCAGCAGCTGTCACCTCCCTCCGAAACGCCCACCACGACCGCATCGGGTGGATCGGCTGGAACCCAGAAGTGGGCGTCGGCCATGACCGCTACCTAGGCTACAAGGAGGCGTTAGGCGATCTAATTGATCCCGACTTACAACGCCGCTACCCGGATTCAACAGACGCAGGCCGCAGAGCCGCCCTCGAACTGGCCGAAGCGGGGGCCACAGCGGTCGTGTGCGCATCAGATTCGCTAGCACTAGGCGCGGTCACCTCGGGCGCTTTTGCAAGGGGGAACATCTTCGGCTTCGACGACACCCCCGTCGCTGCCGCAATGGAAATGAATTCGGTGCGTCAGCCCATCGAGGACATAGCCCGCACCTGCTTCCAACTAGCTCTTAGCTCCCTAGAAAAGAACATAAAACCTACAGGAACACTGGTCAAAGCCAGTCCTGTCATAAGAACCTCAATAGAAAGGTAACAGCAATGGGGAAGAAAAAGATCACGGCAGCTATGGCGCTGCTCGCTACCTCTGCGCTAACGCTGAGCGCGTGCGGATCCGGTTTCGATGACGATAACGCCTCCGGCAGCGACAGCAAAGGTGACGGCAAACTGTCCGTTCTAATTGCGGCCTCCGGAGACGCCGAAGCCAAATCCGTCAAAGACACCATCGCCAAGTGGGCGGACAAGAATGGGGTCGACACCAAGGTTGACGTCGCCTCCGACCTAGTTCAGCAGTTGGCCCAAGGCTTTGCAGGCGGCAACCCACCAGACCTGTTTTATACCAGCGCTGACCAGTTCCAGGGCTACGCCGAATCCGGGTACCTGCAAGCCTACGGCGACGATTTGAAGAACAAAGACGACTTCTACCCCAGCCTGCGCGACGCTTTCACCCACGATGGCAAGTTCTACTGCGCCCCCAAAGATTTTTCGACTTTGGCACTAATTATCAATACTGCCGAATGGGAGAAAGCCGGTCTGACCGACGCTGACTACCCGAAGGATTGGGACCAGCTAAAGACTGTTGCCGCCAAACTAACCAAGGGCGACCGGCCCGGCCTCACTATGAGCCCAGAGTTTCAGCGCATGGGTGCCTTCCTGGCCCAGGCGGGTGGCGGCCTCGAAAAGGACGGCAAGGCAATCGCTTCCGCACAAGGCAATAAGAAGGCCTTACAATACCTGTCTGACCTGGCCAAAGAGGGTTCTTTGAAACTATCTAACCAGCTCGGCTCTGGTTGGGGCGGCGAAGCCTTCGGCAAGGGGCAGGCAGCCATGGTAGTTGAAGGAAACTGGGTCGAGGGCGCCCTCAAGAACGATTACCCGGATCTGAAATACAAGGTAGTCGAACTACCTGCCGGCCCGGCCGGTAAGGCCACCCTTCAGTTCACCAACTGCTGGGGCCTGGCAGCAGATTCGAAGGATAAGGCGGACGCTAAGAAGTTGGCCGAATACCTGACCGAGGCAGAACAACAAAACACCTTCGCGAAAGACTTCGGAGTAATGCCTTCCGTGAAGTCAGCTGCCGAAGCGTGGAAGAAGGACAACCCGGCACTAGCTGCCTTCCTGGACGGAGCCGACTACGCGCAAAACGTCCCCACCGCCAAGGGAGCCACCGACGTGTTGGACGAGCTGAACTCCAAGCTGGAACAGTTACCCAACTTCGACATTGAAACAACACTCGAACAGACCCAAAAGGACATGGCAGCAGTCCTGAAGTAACGCTGCGGGTGGGGGCGCCGGAGCCCCCACCCCTACACCAGGCTTAGAGAGGCAATGATGGCAACGAAGCACTCCAGCCGCACGACGGGCCAAAATCTGGCCGGCTGGCTATTCTTGAGCCCCGTCATTTTGATTCTGGGATTGTTCTTATTCGTCCCAGTACTAATGGCAGCATGGGTGTCCGTTTCTGACTGGGGAGGACGCGGTTCCCCCTTCAGTAGCAACGTTTCCTTCGTAGGCGCAAACAACTACGCCTCAATCCTTACCGACGGCGGACTGCCCACCCGCGACTTTGGCACCGCGCTCCGCAACAACGTCTACTACGTACTGCTGGTAGTGCCGCTACAAACCATCGTGTCGCTAATACTGGCCGTCTTTGTGAACCAGCGAATTTTGAAAGCAAAAAGCTTCTTCCGCACCGCCTTCTACTTCCCATCCGTGACCTCCTCGGTAGCCATCACCGTACTGTGGCTATTCGTTTTCTCCTACACCGGCCCAGTCAACAAAGTACTGAGCTGGCTAGGAATACACGGGCCAAACTGGTTCCAAGATCCACGCGGCATCGTCCACCTTGCGCTATCCGGCCTCGGCGTAAATAAGGTAAGCGCCCTAGCCGACCACAACCTGCTAGGCATAAGTTTGTGGGACTGGCTTTCGGGCCCCTCCGTGGCAATGACCGCGTTCATTCTGATGGCCGTGTTCACCACCTCGGGCACCTTCATGCTCCTGTTCATTGCCGCGCTACAGGCCATCGGCAACGAGACCGAAGAAGCCGGAATGATGGACGGCGCCGGAGCCCTCCAACGCTTCCGGTACATAACCGTGCCGATGCTAAAACCCACCGTGTTCACCGTGCTCACACTAGGTTTAATCGGGTGCTGGCAAGTATTCGACCAAATTTATACGGGCACCCAAGGAGGGCCCGCAAAAACCACCCTCACCCCTGCCTACCTGTCCTTTAACTCCGCGTTCAACAACCAACAGTGGGGACAAGGGGCCGCAATCGCGTTCATCCTGTTCTTCATCATCGTAGCCTTCACCCTGCTACAGCGATTACTGCTCCGGGACAAAGACGAGGTTCGCCCACGCAAACGGAAAGTGCGGAGGCAGCAAGTCGCCCTCGCCAACGCCACGAGCGCGAAAGAAGGTAAGTAAATGAGCACCGGTATTACCAAGCCAAACGCTAAAAAGGTGGGCGGTTTTGCCGGCCTGAAGGCACGCCACCTGCCCTTCTACCTGGTAGTGATCGCGCTTGCGCTAGTGTACATTTCGCCGTTCTTGATCCAGATTTTTACCTCATTCAAGACCGAGCCTGATGCCGCCGCTAACCCGCTAGCACTACCGCAGCAGTGGACCACGGCAGCGTATGAGCGCCTCTTCGTCCACTCGGATTTTCCGTTATGGATCCGCAACTCCCTCATAGTTACCCTCCTAGTAACTGCAGGTAGAGTCCTATTTGATTGCATGGCCGGGTATGCCCTAGCACGCATTCCCTTCCGAGGGCGGACGCTCATGTATTCAATCCTGGTTGCCGTCATGTCCGTGCCCGGCGTCGTACTACTAATCCCGAAGTTCCTGGTAATCAAACAGCTGGGCATCTACGATTCCTTCGCGGGCATGATCCTGCCTCTTTTGGCAGACGCGACAGGTGTGTTCATTATGACCGGATTCTTCGCCTCAATTCCCAAATCGATTGAGGAGCAAGCCCGCATCGACGGAGCCGGGACACTGCGAACCTTCTGGTCTATCGTGATGCCGATGGCGCGGCCCGCCGTAGTCACCATCATCATCCTGTCCTTCCAAGGATCGTGGAACGAGCTGAATCACTTCATCGTCTCTACCCAAGATTCGCGACTGACGACCCTTACCAAAGGGGTCGCGCAGCTGGCCTCCGGGCAACTATCGCAGGGCTCGCAATACCCGCTGAAACTGTCTGCCGCGCTGCTCATGACCATCCCGGTCGCAATCTTGTTCTTCACCTTCCAAAAGCAGATCATGAACTCCACCGCCGGCGCAGTCAAAGAATAGGCAGGCGCGTTGCGCGAGCGGTCGCTCCAGATATTGCGCAGGCAGGCGCGGACTTGACCAGTCGGTTAGCCCCGCGCCTTATATTTGTCACCGCACTACACCCGCATGCTTGCCACCGCACTGGATCGGCTTTGGAGCCGGGGGCGGCACCAGTACCGGGCATCGCCCTCGAAATAGGTACAGACCGCCCGCGAAACATGGTCGAAATTCGCGACCCTTGGCGTTATCCGCGAAACATGGTGTAGATCGCCAAGGTTCGACGAAAACACCAAGGCTCGCGCACGCCCCGCGCACGCCCCGCGCCCTATTTTGGCTGGATTTGGATAAACGAACTACTCGCAGCACGTTTTACACGCATTCGCGTATCACATTTTTACTGGTTCGGCCCGGTTTAGCATGCGATGTTGTAGCATTTTGGTGATCGCGGCTCATTTGTCGCTGATTGCAGCGTGGTTTCTGACGGCGACTGGCAGCCGCGTCTGCACTATTTCCCGTAGGTCCCTTGGAGCCTTGAAGAATGAATGAAGATTCACCCCGTGATGGTGTCGGGCGTGCTGATGACGCGCAGCAGTCCGCTCACCGCGAGTTCCCTTCGCGTTCCTCTAGGCGGAGGCGGGCTGCGCACCCGCACCTGCATCACCGCGCCGGCCAGCAGCCGGGCACTTCCCGAAAAGCCTCCGAGCCCCTAGCCGCGCAAGCCGATAACTCTGAGGCTACTGAGTCGCTACAGCCGCGCCGATCCTTGCGGTCCAGGGCTGCTTCTTTGTCGCGCCCCACTTTGCGACCCACCCAGGCCAGCAGGGCGGCTTCTCGCCCTCACTGGTATGGCACGTCCGACCCGCGGGTTAAGGATCTGTCTCCTGCGCAGAAGGCCCGCATTCGCAATCCTCGCCTATCAATGCGCGACCATGACGACGCCTACGATGCCACGTCGCCAACTACTACTCTGACGCACATGCCCGCCATCAAACCGATTACGGGCGCAACGCCGATTATTTCTACCAAGCGTTCTAATTCCAGCCCCGCTTCTTCTTCCGAGGGCGACCCCACCCCTACGCGGGACCCCAAAGCCGGCTCTAGCCCGGCAGTTGCTAGTGCACCGGCAGCCGCGAAGCAGGATCAGGATGATACTGCGGTGAAGGCCGCACCACTCGCCGCGGCAGCAACTGCTGCGGCTCCTTCCAGCACGCCAGTTGAAAAACCGGCCGAAACGGCGGCTGACGATGCTGGCTCGTCTGCAGAATTGAAGCGGCAAGAATCCCGCTGGTGGCTGGGCGCTTCAATCGTTGTTTGTCTACTCGCACTGATCGCGGGCGCGGTCTTCGGGTTCTTCAAGTTGGCGAAGCCGAACACGGAGGCGCAGGTGCTGCCTTCGGATAAGACCACGTCGGCTTCCGCTTCGGAAACGCCCTCGTCCTCGCCCTCGACTGAGCCCACCCCGATCCCAACTGTGCGCACCACTGAGGTGCCTTCCGGGCTGAAGGGCACCTACACCCCGCCCGCAGCGACTGGGCGAATGATCGCTATTCCCGGCCAGAAGGCGGCTCCCGAGGGCGACGGCCAGCAAATTGCCTACGACCTGTCCTACGAGCAAGGCATACCCATAGACCCGAATGTCTTTGCCAACTCGGTGCACTCGACGTTGAACGACAACCGCTCCTGGCCCGCACAGGGCATGCGCTTTGCGCGCACTGACTACCAACCGCAGGTGTCGTTGCGTCTGGTCAGCCCCAACACCATTAAGAAGGAGTGCGCTGGCACTGTTGATGACGGTTTCGCCTCGTGCCTGGTTGGCAATACGGTGCTGCTGAATTCGGATCGCTGGTTCAATTCCGCCGAAGTCTGGGATAAGGCCGGCGGCGGCCAGGACGAATACCGCGCCTACCTGCTGAACTACTTCGTCGGCCTAGCTACCGGGAAGAAGCAGGTCGATTGTAAGAAGCCGGGCGAGGTAGCGAACGTGATGCAGTCACAGACCTACGAACTGAATGGGTGCAAGCCTAACGGCTGGGTAAACCCCGACGCCAAGAAAGGCCAGTAATAATGGTATTTGACCTGTTAGCGCAGGGTGTCGCCATACCGCAGGGGCTGCTGCAAAGCGCGGGGGACAGCATTGCCCCCGACAAGGGCGGCTTGGACCCGCTGACGTTGGCGCGGTGGCAGTTCACGATCACCACCATCTACCACTACGTGATCGTGCCTATTTCGATCGGGCTGTCGCTCTTCCTGGCTATTGCCCAAACAATGTGGCTGCGCACTAAGCAACGCTACTGGTGGTCTGCCGTGCGCTTTTTTGGCCCGATCTTCTTCGTCACCTTCGCGGTGGGCGTTGCTACCGGCCTGGTCCAAGAGTTCCAATTCGGCATGAACTGGTCAGAGTATTCCCGCTTCGTCGGCGACGTCTTTGGAACCCCGCTCGCGCTGGAATCCCTCTTCGCATTCTTCGCCGAGTCCGTCCTTTTAGGCCTGTGGATCTTCGGCTACGGCGCCCTCTCTCCCCGTCTCCACACGGCCACGATCTGGGGCGTCACCATCGCCGCCCACCTTTCCGCCTGCTTCATTATTGGCGCGAACTCCTGGATGCAGCACCCCGTCGGAGCCGTCTTTGACGCCACCACCGGCCGCGCGGCGTTGCACGGCTGGGCGGGATTCTTCGCGATCATCACGAACTGGACCCTGTGGACCGCCATCTTGCACGTGTGCGTTTCCTCCTGGATCGTTGCGGCCGCCCTCATTGGCGGCATCTCCTGGTGGTGGATGATCAAGGCCCGCCGCCTCAGCAACGCCCGCGCCACGCACGCAGGCGACCATCCCTCCCCCGAGCAGGATGCTCGCACTCAGGCCGCAGCTAGCGCGTCAAAAACCTGGCGCCCCCTAGTGCGATTCGCTTCTTGGGCGATCATTGCCTCCTCGGTACTGACCCTTCTTACGGGCCACCTGCAGGGCATCCAGATGGCCACCGAGCAACCCATGAAGCTAGCCGCCGGTGAAGCCTACTGCAAGCCCGTCGAGGGCGGCGCCCCCTTAGCGCTGTTCGCCTTCGGCTCTGATTGCAGCAACATCAAGACCTACGGTTCCATTCCGGGAGGTCTTTCGTTCCTGGCCACCGGCAGTTTTGACGGTAAAGTCCTGGCGGTGTCCGAGGTTGAAAAATCCTACCAGGACTACTTCAGCAAGGCGGGGGCGGAACGTGGCCGCACCGAGTCCTATCATCCGCCTTTCATGCTGACCTTCTGGTCGTTCCGCATCATGGTGCTTTTGCAGCTGCTGGTGCCTGCCCTGGCGGTGGGCGCCCTGATTGCCACCCGTGGTGGCCGAGTGCCGAGACGGGGACGCTGGTGGGGACTCGTCCTCTTGCCGCTGCCGTCGCTGGCCGCGGTCGCAGGCTGGGTGTACACCGAAGTGGGCCGCCAACCGTGGATCGTTCACCCCAACTTCGAGGGTGGCAAGACAGACCTTTACCTGCTCACCAACCAGGGCCTGTCGCAGGTGGGAGTATCGGGCACCCAGCTACTAATCTCCCTTATCCTTTCGACCCTGCTGTACTTGGTGCTTGCCCTGGTGTGGGGTGTGCTCGTGGCCAGGAAGGTGCGAGCCGGACTGCCCAAGCCCAGAAAGCGTCAGAGCCAAGCTAGGGAGTTGTCCTTCGAATGATCACCACCTTGCAGTTCATCTGGTATTTCCTGGCTTGCGCCCTAATGGCCACCACCCTGGCGTTGGTTGGCCTGGATTTGGGTACGGGCATAGTGCTCGGCCTGCTGGGCAAGAACGGGGACGAACGCGCCCTGCTTGTACGCACTATTTCACCGCACTGGGGTGGCCACGAGGTCTGGCTGATCAGCTTCGTCTCAGCTCTGTTTGCCGCGTTTCCCGAATGGTATTCCTCGCTGCTGTCGGGCCTGCAAACCTACTTTTTGCTGCTGATTTTCGCCCTGGTACTGCGCGTGGTCACCATCGAGTGGCGAGGCCAGGTATCGGCGCGGATCGGCTCCCTACTGGATTGGGTTCACACCGCCTGCTCGCTGGTGATCGTTTTCTGCTTCGCAATCATTTTTGCCTCCCAGTTGCGCGGCCTTCCGGTGGAGGTCATCAACCCGCGCGCCGGTGCCATCGCCGACCCTTCCATGGTCGATCCGAACGGCCCCGCAAACCCGGATTTGGTCGCTTACGTCCACTCGGTCACCGGCTCGCCCTGGGCTGCGATAAACCTATTCTCGCTGCTGGGAGCCGTCGCCCTCGTGGTGTACCTGGCGTATGTGGGCGCGGTGTGGGCATTGCAGCGCATCACGTTTGAATGCGAACCGCAAGAGCGCGCCTTCACCCTGCGCAGCCTGCTTGCTCCCTTCGCCGGCCTCCCCCTGCTCGCCTGGGCGGTGTGGGGCCAGCTTGCCTACGGCCGCTCCGCCTTTGGGTGGGTGCTCATCGTTCTTCTAGGTGGGGCGTTGGCGTTGCAGTTCGTCTTCCGAGGGCGCATCCTGGCCCTGCACGTTTCCCTTGCTACGGCACCGCTCGCCCTGGTCACGGCGTGGGTGTACGTTGCCGCCTACCCGGTGCTGATGCCCTCCACCGTGAACAAGGCTTACGATCTGACGGTCAATCAGGCCGCTTCTTCGGGGCCCGCGTTGGCAGTGTTAGTGGGAGCCGCCGCCCTCGGCATTCCGCTGGCTGGCGCACTTACCTGGTTCTCGCACCGCACTCTGGGTTCGCGCGTTGATTTCACGGCCATAGCCACGCCCTTCGAATAGGCCGAGGGCGGCCGCTCCGCCCAGGCGGGTTTCCGCCCGCCCTGGCAGGCGGCTTTTCCGGCTAGCGGTGTTCCTCGTAGGGGCTTTGGGATTGCTTCTCTTGCGGCCCGCGGGGCAGATCGTTGCCCTTGGCAAACTTCCACACGCAGACCGCGGTAGTTGCGGTGGCTGCCATGAGTGCCGCAATCAGCACTCTAGCTTTCAAGGCGAACATGCCCTGCCCCATGGCAATCGACATGACCACCCAGTACAGTACGAAGTCGAGCGCAAAGAATCCGACGGTAAAAATGATCGAGTTTTTCACTCCTCGAGTCTAACTTTGCCCCCTTTGCAAAGCATCCGAGCGGTTTTTATATGCAGAAGGCAACCCCACGCCCTCACCAATAAAAAGTAAACAGTTTCCCAAATAATGAAATAAATAGAGACTTAAGTCCCACCCCTGTGTTATGTTGCGGATCACAACAACGTACAAGGGGGTACGTATGGAAATACGTGGAGGACCAGAACGCCAAACTAGAACCGTAGCGGCCGAAGCACAGGCAATGAATCGGGTGCTCGGCCTTCCTTCTGTGATCGCCTACGGGCTGGCATCAATGGGGCTGCTGGCAGTATTCACGATCTACGGCACAGGGGTAAAACTTAGCGACGGCCACCTACCCGCCGCCTACATAATCGCTTTGACAGCAATGTTGCTGACCGCTCACTCTTACGCACGCATGGCCTGGGCCGTTCCCAAATCCGGTTCCGCATACATGTATTCGCGCCTGTCATTCGGCCCGTACGTGGGCTTCTTCATCGGGTGGACCATGCTGCTCGGATATATCTTCTTGCCCATGGTCAATTTCCTGCTGACCGGGCTGTACCTGAACACCCTATTCACTTCGATCCCGCCGTGGATCTTCACCCTGGCGTCAATCATCCTGGTCAGCATCTTGTCCATCGTGGGGGTCACCTGGGTGGGAAAACTAAATATTGCGCTTGCCGTCGCCGGCACCGCCATCGTGGTCGTCTTCGCCGTCCTAGCTTTTACCCACGCGCAGCATCTGAGCGCCGAATCGCTCATCGCTCCGATCACGCCCGAGGCCGGCTCCCTGGGAACCGTAATGGCCGCTGCCGCAGTCCTCTCTTTCGCCTTCCTAGGCTTTGACGGGGTATCCAACCTGGCCGAAGAAACAAAGAAGCCGCGCCAAAACATCCCGCGCGCCATCATGCTCTCTACACTGATCATCGGGATCTTGTTCTTCACAGTCGCGTGGGCCGGCTCGCAGCTGTACCCGAACTGGCGGGAGCTAACGAACCTGGATGCGGCAGGAACCGAAATGATGCAAAAGATCGGCGGGCCAATCCTGGCAACTGTCTTCCTGGCCATCTACGTTTTCGGCACCACCCTGTGCGGAACCGCCGCGCAGATGTCTGTATCCCGCGTAATATACACAATGGGTCGCGACGGCGTTCTGCCCTCATTCCTGTCCCGCCTGCACCCCCGCTTCAAGACCCCTTACGTGGCGGCGCTGCTAGTGTCCGCCCTGTCCCTACTCGCCCTCGTGTTGACGCTTGACCAGTCGGTTTACATGATCAACTTTGGCGCCCTGGTGGCTTTCGCGGCCGTGAATCTGGCCGCCTTCAAATACTTCTGGATCGACCAGAAAAAGCGGGGCCTGCGCGCCCTCTTCTCTTTTCTTTTGGCCCCACTGGCAGGCTTCGCTTTTATCGCCTACCTGTGGAGCTCTCTGGAATGGTTCAGCTACCTGGTCGGGGCCATCTGGGTCGTCTTTGGCCTGGGCATTTTGACCTTCCAAACCCGGGGATTCACCAAGACTCCCCCACCCCTAAACATCGACGCGTAATCGCCTAACGGAACGGGAAAACAATGGACCTAATCATCACCGCAAACACCATTCACACCATGTCGGATGCTCCGGATACACCCCAGGCGTTAGGGATTACTGCCGGGTGCATCGAAAAGGTGGGCTCGCTTGCCGAGGCCGATTCCTGGCAGGCTGACCACCGCGTCGATTACCCGGATGCCACCATCACTCCCGGCCTCACGGACGCGCACATTCACCCCATCTGGGGTCAGCACATCGCGCGCGGCACCTACCTGGGGAAAGCGAAGGATAGCGCCGAAGCTGCCAGCCTCCTCCGGGAAGCGGCAGGCGAGGTAGCGGAGGGCGAATGGGTGTTCGCCTGGGGGCTTGAGCAGTCCACTTTTGGCGAGGGCGCACCCTCGGGTGCCGCTATCACTGATGCCTTCCCAGACAACCCCGTGTTCGTGATGCTCTTCGATGGGCACGCGGCCGTGGCCAACGCCAAGGCGTTAGAGGCGGCAAATATTCGCGGCGCTGAAGAGCTGGCTGGGCCGGGACAGATCATTGTGGATCAGGATGGAAAACCAACCGGATTCTTACGGGAGGCGTCCGCCATCGACCGTCTAAAGGAAGCGGCCCCGCCACTTACCTTGCAGCAGAAGGTGCAGGACACTTTGGAAACTTTCCAGCAGATGGCGGCGAGCGGCCTTACGGGCGGCGAAATGTTGGATTTCGACGACCCGGAGTCCCTAGACGTGCTAGAGGCTATCGAAGCTCAGGCGGACTTACCGATCCGCTTGCGTATCGCCCCCTGGATTTTAGCGGGGCACCCTGCCGAGCGAGTCCAGCAAGTGCTCGATCTACAAGGCAAGGCGGGCCGGCGTTATCAGGTGCGCGGAGCCAAGATGATGATCGACGGCACCATCGACAATGGCTCCGGCTGGCTAGCTGAGCCCGATACGAAAGGGGAATGCACCAGCTCCTCTTGGGCCAACCCGCACGATTACGTGCAGGTACTGCGCACTTTCGACGCGGCCGGGGTGCCGACCTCGACCCATGCCGTTGGCGATCGCGGCATCGAGTCCGTCATCGACGCGATCCGTTCCTTGGGGCGGACTAAGGTCGTCCACCGAATCGAGCATATTGAAGAAATTACCGACGAGGGCGTGCGCGCCCTTGCTGAGTCCGGCATTTCCGCGTCCATGCAGCCCACCCATTGCACCCACTTCCTAGATCCAGATGGGGCCGACGCGTGGTCGCGCAGGCTAGGCCCGCAGAGGGCGAAACTGGCGTTCCGACTAAAGGACGTCTACGAGGCCGCCGACCATTTAGCGCTCGGTTCAGACTGGCCCATTGCGGGTTCCGATCCCCGCGAGATCATGGCGGATGCCATCTCGCGCCAACACACCAAGGACCCGAATAGCAGGCCGATCAGCCCAGATCAGGCGCTCACCAACTTGCAGGCGTTACAGTGCTACACGCGTGAAGTGGCGGCCTCTTCTGGCGCGAGTGGCGGGGTTATAGAACCGGGGGCGTTGGCCGACCTGACGGTCTTCGCCGCAGATCCGCTGCAGCTACCCGCGAAAGAGCTTGCCGAGGTAAAGATCGTGGCTACCTACCTAGATGGCGTGCAGGTACACCATGGCTAACACGCCAGGCCGACAGGCCCCTTATCTGTTGTAGCGTTACCTATTTCACAGTACATTTTAGGTGATACATGTCTAAATAATTATTTTGCAGAAGGAAGACAAGCAAATGTCTAGCCCATTCCAGTCCCCATCAGACCCCAATGCGGACAATAACAATAGCGGCGGCACTGGCAACCAGCAGCAGGGTTCCAACCCCTTCCAAAATCCCGGCACCCAAGGGCAGGGCTACCAGCAAAACCCGCCCCAGAACTACGGCCAGCAGTACCAACAGGGCCAGCACTATCAGCAAAACGCGCCCCAAGGGTATGGCCAGCAGGGATACTCCAACCAGGAGCAGGGCTACTACCAGAGCTCACCCCAGGGATACGGGCAGCCACAATCGGGCTACTACCAAGCCCCGCGGCAAGGAGGGCCAACCTACCCTGGCCAGCAAAATCGGCAGCCAGAAGGAAAGAAAGAACGCAACACCACTAGCATCGTCGGCATCGCGGTGGCGGTAATCGGCATAATCCTGGCATTCTTCAAGCCCACCCTGATCATCGCCTGGTCGTGCATCCTTGCAGCGTTGATCTTGACCGTTGCCGGATTCATCGTCAAGGGCAAGGAACGGAAGACCGCGATCGGCGCCGCAGTTGCAACACTCTTGCTGATAATAATCACGATCACGATGACCTCTATCATGGCATTCAAGATGATCGACCCCGACAAGATGAACTGGACCTACACCCGGGACATCAACGGCACACACAAGGAATACACCCACTACCCCAACGGCAAGACTCACATCAAGGAGTACACCGAAGGATCGGACGATGGCGTCAAGGAATACGACGAGGGCGGAGACGAGGACCAGGAAGATGACGGCAGCTTTTAGGGCACACCCATAGCCCACCTGCACAATCGTTCCGAATCCTACAGGTTCCTTATTTGTTGTGACGTTACCCACCTCACAGTAAGTTACGAATTAATACACCCCAAAATGTTTAAGTCAGAGAAGAAAGTACAGGCCAATGTCGAGCCCATTTACACCACCCTCTGGTCCGAATAAGGACCAGGATAGATCCGCGCGCACAAATCCTGGTGCGGCAGGATCCCAACCAGAAAAACCTGAAACTAAGCCGGGCAAGCCGCAGGCCCAGTCAGGCAATTCCCAGCCCCAGTCGGGCAGGCCCGAAGGCAATACTCCCTGGTCGCGAAGCGGCGCATCCGCTGACCAGACTTCCCCCGCATTCCAAGCTCCGGTAAGTCAGCCTCACAATAGCCGGCCGCAGCCGGACCATAACCAGCAGTTTACGCAGGGCAACCAGGGCCAGCAGCAACAGGGTCCCCAAGGTTCGCAGGGCGGAATGGGGCCTTACACGGGCGCCAACTACAACCCGTACCAGAGACAAGGCACAACTCAGACTGGTAAGAAAGACCTAAACTATGTCGGCATCGCCGGCATCGCAGTTGCCGTAATCGGTATCATCCTGGCATTCTTCAAGCCCACTATTATCGCTGCCTGGCTCTGCATCCTGATCGCGTTGGCCCTGGTGGTCGCCGGATTCATCGTGAAGAATAAGGAACGCAAGACCGTCATTGGCGCTCTTGTCCTAACGGGCATTCTTGGTCTTACCGCCATATTCACAACCGGGAAGGCACTGATGGACGCGGGCTTGGCGTCGATCTCTTACCGCCCTCACAATGACACGCATTACTCTGAAAAAGCCGATCCCTCCCAAAAAGCTGACGAGGATTCTTCTGACGATGCTGTGCCCTCGAAAGAGGACGGTAAGGACGATGCTGACCAGGACAAGAAATCGGCTTCTAAGAGCGTGGGCACTAGGGCCAACCCGTACAAGCTTGGCCAGGACGTCGAAACCACAGAGTGGGTTATCAAGATAAATTCCTTCAAGCGAAACGCAGATAAAGAAGTCCTCGCTGCGAACAGATTCAACGAGCCACCAGCAGACGGTAACGAATACGCCATTGCGAATGTCACCGCGAAATATAAGGGATCAGCTGACCCGCAGCACCCCGATGAGGCCGGTATACCCAGCCTGCTGCGAGTGACTTTCGTTGCCGAGGACGGGAAGAGCTACAACCGCACTAGCCACGTCATTGTGTACGACTCCACGAGAAACGGCTCCGGAGAGCTCTACGAGGGCGGTACTGCAACATTCAATGAGGTTATTGAGGTGCCCAAGGGCGCCAAGGGCGTAATAACCATGCGGCCTTCCTACGATGAAGACCCCGTCTTCATCAAAGTGCAGAAATAGCCTTTAGCGTTGCGGACTACGGCAACCGGTAGCGACCTCCGCAGGCAATGTGCGGAGGTCGCAGCGTCTTTACAGCAAGTTGCCGGCACCTGAGGGGTACATGTTTGCCGTATCGCAGACACGAAGCCTGGGCCCGCATACCATGGGATGGTCTGATCCCTCGTTGGCATGGAGACAATATGGATCCCCGGGAGCGCGAAGTGCGTCGACGCATGCGCGAAAATGAGCTCTACCTTGATTTTGGTCCAGGTTTGGAGGTGCTTGAAGAGGAGCGCATTCACGGCAAGGAGTTGGCTGACAAGTACAACCGCACTTCGGCCAGGGATAGTGCTGGCAGGACTCGGTTGCTGCAGCGGTTGTTCGCGCATGTGGGTAAGGACGTGTGCGTAGAACCGCCATTGCATGTGGCTTATGGTTCTAACACCAGCGTGGGCAATGACGTGTACATGAATTTTGGGACGACCCTGGTGGATGATAGTGAGATTCAAATTGGCAACCAGGTGCTGATTGGTCCGAACTGCACGTTGTCTACGGCGGGCCACCCGATCGACCCGGAATTGCGGGCTACTTACGCCCAGTTTTCCAGCAAGATCACTCTTGAGGACAAGGTGTGGCTTGGCGCTAACGTGACAGTGCTGCCGGGCGTAACCATTGGCCAGGGCGCAGTGGTTGCTGCCGGTTCGGTGGTTACGGCGAACGTGCCTGCCAGGGTGGTAGTGGGCGGTGTCCCTGCCAAAATTTTGCGCCACATTACCGATGCGGACAAGGAGTTCACCTACAAGCCGCCGAAGGATCTGTAACTAGGGTTCGCCCTCGGGATAGCCGCCTTTACTTTTCCAGGCGATGCCGAATCCAGGTGCGGAAGGCTACGGCTGCAGCGCCCCTAGCCCAATCAACGAAGGCCCCATCGCGCACGTGCAGAGTCAGGCCAGGTTCATCCGGATCGTGCATTTGGGCCAGCTTTTCTTTCACGGCCAGTTCCTGCCACCCTGCCAGTTGGGCCAGTTCGCCTCCCACTACTACCTGGGAGACCATCGACACGTTGCCAACTATAACGATGGTGCGGCACAGAGCTTGCGCGTAGTTTTCAAGCACGGCTATCCCAGCAGGGTCGCCCTCTTGCACTATTTGCCGCAAACTGGAAGCAAATTGGTCGGCGTCTGCAATGTCTGCGACGGGTACCCCAACCGCGTGCATGTCATGCGCGAGGGCGGGCATCGACAAGACGGCGCTGGCACATCCACGATGGCCTAGTTTGCACACCACCTCGGGGCCGGCAACCGGCACATGTCCAATAAGTCCGATCCCGGAATACGGGCTGTCAAGGAGTTTCCGCTCCCTTACCACCGCGTGACCGACCCCCATTCCGGTGGTCACTATGGCAAAGTCGGAATACTGCCGCCCCACTCCGTACCAGAGCTCTCCGAGGGCGAAAGCATCCGCGTCGTTCACAAATACCGTAGGTTTCTTCCGCCCCCACTGCGCACCAAGATCCACCTGCCGCCATCCATAAAACGGTGCCCGCGTCACGTACCCGGCAGGGCTTATTGCTCCGCCTAGAGAAACTCCTGTAGCGGTTATCGGGCGATCGGCCTCCGCAGCCAATTCGCGCAACAGCTCTTTGCCTAGGGCTGCCACTGCCGCAACCGAATGGTCTGACAGTTCAGCCTCTAACGATTCACGCACCTGTCCGCGCGCGTCCATGAGCACGGCAGTGGCACCACTGGTGTGGAACGTAATGCCGGCCAGCAACAATTTTGAAGATGGCTGTACAGCAACCACCGGCCGCCCCAGCGTGGGCTGGGTTTCTTCGCCCTCTTCTACTATTCCGGCTCCAAGAAGTTCCTTCACCAGCCTGGTGGCTGACGCCGGCGACAATTCCAGCGTGGCGGCAAGACTGCGCCTACCCACCGGCGCTGAACGCACAATCTCGTATGCGAGCTGCAGGGCAGTTGACCCCATCGTCGTCCCCCATTCCCCTCATGCTGACTAGGTTTATCCCGCATTGGCTTTTATTTTACCGCAAAACAAAGTAGAGTCGAAGTATCACTTTTCAGAGTCGAAAGGTACCTCATGGCGCAGCCGCATATCATCACCCTATCCCGGGGTGGAACCTCATTAGTTTTAGATGTAACACCTGTTCACACGGCTACTCCAATTTATTGGGGCAAGCAGCTACCAGTCGCATCTGACTCCACCCCCCTTGCCGCAAAGTTTTTCACCCCCGGCCTGGCCCCTAGCGCCACCGACTTACCAGCCACACTTAATTTGATTCCGCAACAATCGAATGGCTGGTTAGGGACACTTGGGCTAATCGGGTCCAGGCAGGGCAAAGACTTCGCCCCCCAGTTCTCGCTGACCGCCACAAAGGTGGAAGACGCCAGTGCAGAGCTGTCCTACGAGGCCGCCGACGCCGGCCTCGAACTGCGCCTACATCTACAAGTAACCCCATCTGGTCTCGTACAGGCCAACGCCACCCTGACCAACACTGGACAGGATCCGTACGAACTAACCCGCCTGGCCCTGGCTCTACCTACCCCGGCACGCGAGAGTCGCGTCCTGGACCTGGCATCCCGGCACCTGCGCGAACGCAACCTGCAAACCCACGAGTTCACCATCGGTACCCACACCAGGCAGAACATGGTCAGTCGCGACTTTGCAGGCTCCACCCTGCACGGCACCTGCACTCCGGGTCCTACCTGGACTGATGGAAGTGCCCACCTTCTCCACGTGGCCTACTCCGGCTCAACCCAAACGTGGGCAGAAAAGACGAATTCGGGGATCACGTATCTGGCCGGCGGCGAATACTTGTACCCCGGCGAAGTAGTACTGCAAAGCGGCGAAAGCTACACCAGCCCCACCATGCTGGCCTCCTGGGGAGCAGGCCTCAACGACGCCGCCGCCCGCTACCACGGCTACGTGCGCGCCCTCCCGGCACACCCCGACACCCCCCGGCCCGTCACCCTGAACGCGTGGGAAGCAGTCTACTTTGACCACACCTTGCAGCCCCTCCTAGACCTGGTAGACGAAGCGGCAGCCATCGGCGTGGAGCGATTTGTCCTGGACGACGGATGGTTCGGCTCCCGGCGCGACGACACTAAAGGCCTGGGCGATTGGCACGTCAGCGACGAAGCCTGGCCGCAGGGGCTTTCCCCCATCGTCGATGCCGTCACCAGCAAAGGCATGCAATTTGGCCTGTGGTTCGAACCCGAAATGGTAAACCCCGACTCTGACCTGGCCCGCGCCCACCCCGAGTGGATCCTGGCCCCCACCCGCGAGCGCTCCCCCATGGAAGGACGCCACCAGCAGGTGCTGAATCTGGGCATTAAAGAATGCTTCGACTACCTTTACAACGCCATTGCGAGCCTGCTTAGCGAATACCAAATTTCGTACATCAAGTGGGATTACAACCGCGACATTCTAGAGGGCGGCTCCCGCCTTACCGGTCGGCCTGCCTACCGCGATCACGCCCTCGCCCTGTATGCCCTGCTAGATAAGCTGCGCGCGCAGTTCCCGCACCTAGAGATCGAGTCCTGTTCTTCCGGGGGCGGGCGAATCGACCTGGGCATCATGGCGCACTGCCAGCGCGTATGGGGGTCGGACTGCATTGATCCGCTGGAGCGGCAGGGCATTCACAGGGGTGAACTATTACTGTTGCCGCCCGAGGTAATCGGATCGCACGTAGCCTCCACCACCTCGCACACTACTGGGCGAGCGCACTCGATCGACTACCGCGCGATTACCGCCCTCTTCCAGCACATGGGCATCGAATGGGACCTGCGCAAGGCCACGCCCACCGAGAAGGAGCGGCTAGCCGCCTGGATCAAGGTGTACAAGGAACATCGGGGACTGCTGCATTCCGGCAAAACCGTGCGCGCAGACTACCCCGATGCGGCACTGAGCTGCCGCGGAGTGGTGGGGAACGGGCAGGCCATCTTCGAGCTCAGCTGCACTTCGACCTCGGCAAGTGCGCCCTTTGCGCCCCTCACCTTGCCGGGACTTGCCCCCGAGGGCGAATACGAAGTTCGCCTGCTAGGACCCACCCAAACCGTGTTCGACCTTCGGAGCGCCCCCGCATGGTGGCCACCCGAGGGCGAAGCCGTAGCCATTCCTGGAGCCGTGCTATGCCAAGTCGGCCTTCCCATCCCAACGCTGATTCCCGAATCCGCGCTGCTTTTGCAAGTTTCAAAGAAGAACTAGGAAGCAAGCCATGTCATCAACCAAAGCGCCCGCCAAATTGCGGCGCAAATCAAATAAAGGACTGTGGGGCACCGTCCTCCTGTTCCTGGGGCCGGCCTCTATAGGCCTAATCGCCTTCTACCTGGTCCCAGCCATTCGAGGACTGTACTGGTCGTTCACCGAGTACCACGTGCTGACTCCCCCAAAGTTCGTAGGTACCGCCAACTACGCCCGCATGTTCTCTGACCCACTGTTCTGGAACGCCCTCTGGGTCACCTTCTACTACGTGATCTTGAATATCGGATTCCAGACAATCATTGCCGTGCTATTGGCCGTACTGCTGCACAAACTGACCAAGTCCACGGTAATTCGCGGTATGGCACTGCTGCCCTACTTCGTAGCTAACGTGATCGTAGCCCTGCTGTGGTATTTCATGATGGATTTCAACATCGGCATCGTGAACTCGCTGCTGCAATGGGTAGGCATAGACCCGGTCGCCTTCTTCGGCGACGAAAAATGGGCCATCCCCACCGTCGCCGCCATCAACGTGTGGCGCCACATGGGATACACCGCCCTGCTAGTGTTTGCGGGACTACAAACCATCAACCCACAAGTTTACGAAGCTGCCTCCCTGGACGGGGCTAGCGAGACCCGCAAATTCTTCTCGATCACCCTGCCACTACTGCGCCCGGTCATGGCAATGGTGCTAGTGGTGACCATGATTGGCTCCTTCCAGATCTTCGACACCATCTCGGTCACCACCAAGGGCGGGCCGGTCAACGCCACGCGCGTGCTGTACTTCTACATCTACGACCTAGCATTCGGACAGCTGGACTTCGGATACGCATCCGCCCTAGCGGTAGCCCTATTTGTGCTGCTGCTAGCCGTGGCACTCATCCAGATGAAGCTCATGCGAGCCAGCGAATCCGACGAACTGTGAGGGCAAAAATGACAACCGCAACAGCGCCCGCACACATTGGCGCAAAGAAAAACAAGGGCACAAAGGTTCGCCGCGGCATCGGCCACTACCTGGCCTGGGCATTCCTGATCATCATCCTGGCAATCACCATCCTGCCGTTCCTGTGGATGCTACGCACCTCGCTAACCCCAAACTCCGAGATCACCGGATCGCTAAACAACCTGATTCCAGACAACCCCACTCTGGACGCCTACCGCCGAGTACTGGGCCTAACCTCGCTAGACGAAAACCTGGCACAAGGCGGCGCCGGCGCCCAAATCAACTTCTGGATTTACATGCGCAACTCCGCCGTGGTCTCCACCGTCGTAGCAGTTGGGCAAACACTCTTCTCGGCAATGGCCGCCTACGCCTTCTCAAGGCTGAAGTGGCCGGGCCGAAACATCGTGTTCACCTTCTTCCTATCCGCGCTCATGATTCCGTCAATCTTCACGGCAATCCCCAACTTCGTCCTCATCAAGGAACTGGGCCTGCTGAACACCTACGCCGGGATCGTGCTGCCCACCCTGCTGATGACTCCCTTCGCCATCTTCTTCCTGCGCCAATTCTTCCTTGGAATTCCGCGCGAAATTGAAGAGGCCGCCCTCCTAGACGGGGCCTCGCGCATCGGCACCTTCTTCCGGGTCATTATTCCCATGGCAAAGGCACCCATAACCACCCTGTTCGTGCTGACTTTCATCACCCAGTGGAACGACTACCTGTGGCCACTGCTAGTAGGCCAAAACGAAAAGGTGCGCGTGCTAACCGTGGCGCTCGGCATCTTCCGGTCGCAAACCCCGCAAGGAGCCCCCGACTGGTCTGCGCTCATGGCAGCCACCCTGCTGGCGGCCGTGCCCATCATGATCCTCTTTGCCATCCTGGGCAAGCGAATCGTCAATTCCATCGGCTTCTCTGGCCTGAAGTAGAAGGAGCGGAAAAGTGAGAAACAAACGCAAAGGGATGCTCGCCCTCGCCCTTGGATCTATAAGCGCCCTGCTACTAGCAGGGTGTAGCACCGGCGAGGTCGGAGAAGCAGGCAAGACCACCATCAACTACTGGTTGTGGGACAGCGCCCAGCTACCCGGATACACCGCATGCGAGAAGGCGTTCGAAAAAGAAAACCCCCACATCGACGTTCGCATCAACCAGTACGGATGGGACGACTACTGGACGCAGATCACCGCGTCCATGGTGGCCGAGACGGCCCCAGACGTCTTCATCAACCACACCCAGCAGATGCCAAAGTACCAGCAACTAGGGCAAATACTGGATATCTCCAAATATGCCAAACGCGACCACGTAGACATGTCGGCATACCAGGACGGGCTGGCAGGGCTGTTCCAAGGCAAGGAAGGCAAGGGCCTTTACGGGCTACCGAAGGACTGGGACACCGAAGCCATGTTTTACAACAAGACCTACCTAAAGCAGGCCGGCTACACCCCGGAAGACCTGTGGAAGCTCAGCTGGAATCCCAAGGACGGGGGTACCTTCGAAAAGTTCATCGCCCACATGAGCATTGACAAAAACGGGGTGCGCGGAGACGAAAAAGGTTTCGACCCGAAGCACGTAGAGATCTACGGTATGGGCTACAACGAGTCAGGTGCCGGCTACGGGCAGGTGCAGTGGTCCACCTACGCCCTGTCTAATGGGTGGCGCTACAACGCCGACAAGGACGAGGCCGGCAAATGGATCACCAAGTGGAACTACGATTCCCCCAAACTGACGGAAACTATCGCCTGGTGGAAGGGACTAATCAAGAAGGGATACATGCCCTCCCTCCCAGCCGCTACCTCGGGCGTTGGGACCGTGGAATCGCTAGCCGCAGGTAAGTACGCCACCCTGATCGAGGGGGCCTGGCAGAACGCCAACATCAAACCCAAGATGGAAAAATGGGGCGTAGACGTAGCACCCGGCCCATACGGACCGGCCGGATACAGAGCCTCGGTAATGAACGGCGTGGGCGACTCCATCTTCGCGGGCACGAAACACCCCGAAGAAGCCTGGAAGTGGGTCCGGTTCATGGGCACACCCAAGTGTCAGAACCTGGTTGCCGCACAGGGCGTCGTCTTCCCGTCGCTGAAGGAATCCACCAAGAAAGCAATCAGTACAGTATCGGATATGGGCTATACGGCCACCGCCTACTCTTCATATATGAAAGAGGACGGCCGGACGGTCCCCTCGCCCGTCACCGCCAGGTGGGACCAGATTCAGACGATCATGCAGCCAGCCATGGACGCCGTGGTTGGCGGCAGCAAGCCCCTAGAATCGTTGATGGGCGCAAACAAGCAGGTAAACGCCCTCTTCAAGTAGGCGCTACCAACAAGAAGCCCCGCTTTGCCCCGAATTTTTCGGCCAGCGCAAGGCGGGGCATTTCTTTTGGCGCGGGCAGCAAATTGGGACAATCAGGCAGCGGCTCGGGGCGATCCGCAACAGATGCGGCGTGGGCGCGCTTGTGAAAAGGGGCGTAAAACAGCCCTAAAGTGGGCTTCTGGCTCGCTCAGCTCATACAAATGTGCTACGCATAAAGGGTGAATTTCAGCGCCCATCGTCCCGTTTTGCACGTCCGTCCCGAAAAAGGTTGGTTGTCTAACCCCGCCGGATTATTCCGCGCTTCTGGCGTTACTCACGTCTTTTTTCAACACAACCCCAACTCCACCATTCGT
Organism: Winkia sp. C0117E2; assembly: GCF_056590455.1. Taxonomy (NCBI): domain Bacteria; kingdom Bacillati; phylum Actinomycetota; class Actinomycetes; order Actinomycetales; family Actinomycetaceae; genus Winkia; species Winkia sp. C0117E2. Next base: position 55,424 of record NZ_JBWPWD010000006.1, read on the forward strand.
GAACAGGTGCACTGGGGACACGCCACCTCTAGGGACATGCTGCACTGGCACAACGAGCCAGAAGCGCTGCGCCCCGAACTAGACGGCATCGATGACAACGGCTGCTGGGGCGGCACCGCCCTTGCCGAGGGCGACACGGTAAAACTGGTCTACGCGGGCGTAAGCGGCGTCTCGAACGGAATCTGCCAGCCCATCATCGCAACCGGCACCCCGGACACCAAGGTATTCACAGACAAATCCCCTGTGCAGGTAGAAAACCGGCAGGCTGAAGCCGCCAAGCTGGGCGCCCCCTGCGTATTCGTACACGACGGTTTCCGCTACGCCATTCAAGGTGGGCAGGTTGGCGAACGCGGAGGCGTAGTCATTTACGATGCCAACGATTTGGATTCCTGGCGCGAACTGGGCGTGTTCTACAGCGCTGCGGACGCCCCCGGCGCCTTGGAAGCCCCCAACTGGGAATTCCCGCAGCTAGTCCGATTCGGGCAGCGATGGGTATTCTTCATTTCCATGCGCCAGCGCGACACCTTCAAAGATTCCGTCGGCTGGGCTTTGGGCACCATCAATTTCGACGGCGAAGTACCCCACTTCCAGGCCACCAAGGCTGGCAGAGCCGATTCCGGCCCAGACTTCTTCTCGCCAAAAATTGCACTCCTAGACGGGGTGCCCACCATGATGGCGTGGGCTCCCGAATCTAAGGTTCGCCCTCTAGGAGAGGTCGCTAAAGACGGCCTGGCTGGCGCACTAACCTTCCCGCGCATCGTCACCCTAGCCGAAGGCCCCGACGGCGCCTTCCCCTACCTGGCTCCCTTCGAAAAGCTCACCGAGCTGCGCCAGGAAGAGGTAGCACAAGACGAGCTAGCGGGCGTACATGCGTGGGAGGCAGAGTTCACCTCCGCCGGCAAGATCACCCTGGCTAAGCGACGCGACCTAGACGTAGAACCGGGCGACCGGCTGCTAGTAGACGGATCCTTGGTAGAGTTCTACCCGGCAAAGGTAGGCAGGTTCCCCCACACGGAACGCTTCGACCCCACGAACGGGATCAGCCTTGAGCTGCAGGATGCAACGGCAAATTTTTGGAAGTTAGCAGATGGGACGCAAGAGGCGAACTAACAAGTGGGCGCAAGAAGCGCGCCCTCTACAGATACGCCGCCTAGCCTCCACCCCAACCACCCAGGTGCGTGGCGGCAACACCTATCGGGTGCAACGCCTACCCGCGGCAGAGAAGGAATACATCTGCCCCGGCTGCACCCACGTCATCGAGGTCGGCAGCCCCCACGTAGTCGCCTGGATAATCCAGGGCTCCTTCGGGCTGGACCAAGGCGTCGACGCCCGTCGCCACTGGCACCCCTACTGTTGGAACGCCGGCACGGTAGGCCGCTAAAACCCCAATTACAACAGGCCAGCAAAACCCAATTTCTGAGGCTCATCAGGCCACATTTTTCCTTTTGTGCGACTTTTCTGATAATTTTTTAATCTGCGTGGATCTCACTTCCGCTACACCTGCACGGAAGCGGGAAGGAAGCTAGAGTCCCGCATGTACAGCGCGAATATTATGCGCAACAACTAGTTGAGCTTTGCCCCGGACTCTAGAGCCATGGTCCCTGGCGGGGCTCAACTCATTTAAAAACCCCACCCCCACTTCCTTAATGCACCCGGGCGTCCAGTTGTTTCTAATCTTTGCGTATTAGGGTGAAGGGCGTAGCAAAGCGTAACGAGTGGAGATGGGACAATGTCAGTTTTTGATTTCACTGTAAAAGCCGCCGACGGCAGCAACTATGACCTTTCCCAGCACCAGGGAAAAGTGTTGCTCATAGTAAATACTGCCTCTAAATGTGGTTTCACTCCGCAGCTCGAAGAATTGCAGAAGCTACACGAAAAATATGCCGACCAGGGGCTAGTGGTGCTGGGATTCCCCTGCAACCAATTCGCCAATCAGGATCCCGGTTCCAATGACGAGATCCAGGAATTCTGCAAACTAAACTACGGGGTTTCCTTCCCCGTGCTCGCAAAGATCGATGTGAACGGGCGCAACACCGACCCGCTGTTCGAACACCTGAAAACCGAAACGGGCGGTATGTTCGCCGCCATCAAATGGAACTTCACCAAATTCCTAGTGGGACGCGACGGCCAGGTAATCCATCGCTATGCCCCCACCACTAAGCCCTGTTCCTTCGAGGACGCAATCCAAGAGGCGCTCAAGGCTTAGGGCAGGGGCAACTCGCTATTCTTCCTGCGCTGGCTGAGAAGTTTCGGCAGCCAACTGCGTTGCAGCCTGGTCAATCTTGGCCAACGCTTTGTTCGTTAGACCAACCTCGGCCATCAAATTGTTGTGGTAGCAGGGTGAGGCGAACTCGTGTCCCTGCACGTAGGGAAGAATCATCCCGGTAGGCCGACGCTCCGAATCTCCCGTGAACACCGACCGCAGTCGAAGCCCGGCCTCTTTCACGGAAGCCTTCGAAACGATGCCATACTCGCACTTGGAGGTTGCGACCTCGTCTGCGTTATCCGTTGCAGAAGCAACCGGCACCGCGTAGTCGCCCATCTCGATCAGTCGCTTCGAGGTTTTCCCAAACAGGGTGAAGCCGCCAACCTGCACGTCGCCCGCGTATGCCGTGTACGGCACGCCCTCGGGCCAGGCAGGAAGATTCTTGATCTCGACTGAATCGTCACGCATCGCCAGCGCGCCCTGACTGTAGGCGGCGTCGGGCGGACCACCAATGCCGAAACAGAACTGTCCGGTCTTATCTGCCATCGCCGAACACTGCTTCAGCAGCAGTTTTGTAAGTCCAACGGGAATGTTCAGCCCCGGAACCAGCATCGCTCCATCGACCGCATCGAAAGCTACCGATGCGAGCGGCACGCCCGTGTTAGGAGTGCCAAAGGTGATCGCCTGGCCGACCCGAGCAGAAATCGGCTTGCCGTCCTGGTCTACCTTCGCCATTGCTTCGCGGAGCGCCAAGCCACCCATCGAATGGCCCACTACCACGGCCTTCTTGCCGAAAGTATCAGTCACGCATTCAAGCCCCTTGGCCAACCTGTCGCCAATCTGCGGGTCAGTCACCCAGTGCGTGGACACCGGTTCGTAGTTGAACATGAACACTTCCACGTTCGGGTCCTGCTGCAGTTTGCCGATGAACGAAGACTTGATCTCGCTCTTCGCCAGCAATTCCCCGCCAATACCGTTGGCCTCCCGGTCGATCTTCAACGAGAACTGGCTGCCGCCCTCGTCGGCATGATGGCCCCGAGCAGTCCACCCATGCACCAACACCACGGGGATCTTCCCCACGCCATCGCGCACAATCGGCTGGTCAGAATCCGTATGGTCGGAATCCAAAATCGGGGGATGATCCAAGAACGCCGAACACGCATTTACGTCCGGCTCCTCCTGCGTCTGGGGAGTGGCAAGGGCTGTCCCCGCCATCCCCGCTGCAGCCAGCGCGCTCACAGCCGCCACCGCAGATACCTTTCTGAAATGTTTGAACACCATTGTCCTTTCTTTCAATTACCGGGCTGGAAAAATGCCCGGGGTTTTCGGGCCGGCCTACTCGCTTTGCGTGTCAGCGCCGGCGTCGCCCTCTTCAAAAGGCAGAGTGCCAAGCAACGTCCACTTTCCGTTGGACTTGCCAAGTACCGCAGTGTACTTCTCTGCCTGCTGGCCGGGGCGGGTGATTGTTGTAAGCACCATCGCCGTCGTCTCGTCCACATCAGTCCAGGTGCTCTTGTCCACGTCCACCTTGGTGCCCTTCGGGAAGACCTCCGAAAGGTCCACCCCATAGAACTCCTTGGTGTTCGCCGACACCGCCTGATCCGGGTCCTTCGGAGCGTCGGTAACCGTCTTTACGGCCTCTTCGACCTCTTCCTTAGAACGTTCCACCTTGGCAGGCGCTTCCTTGGTGGGAGTAGGCGTAGGCGTTGGCGTCTTCACTTTCGCTTCCGCGGCCGGATCCTTCTGGCCCGCCTGCTTTTGCGGAACAGTGGCACTTGGGATGGTGTCCGATGCTGCCTTCGGAGTCGCTTCCTTGTACGTCCACAAGCTCGCGGCCAGGCCAATCACTACCACCGCCAGTACCACCCCAATGCCGGCCAGGATTAGGTTGCGGGTTCTACTGCTCACCAGCTGCCTCCTGTACCTGCTGGGCAGCGCGCTCGCGCACCACCTTCACTACCGCCTCGTTCGTGTTGACTTCGCGCAGCAAAGCCTCATGGGCGCAAGGGGTGTCGAAAATTGTTGCGGGTCGTTCAACCGAATCGCCCTTTGACAGCAGCTTCAGCCGATCAAAGTCCTCCTTGGCTCCCCAGGTGGAAACAAAGGCGTAGCGGCAAGTCTGCACCTGTGCTTCGTCCGCACCCGCCGTAGCAGATTCTGTAGTTACCAGCGTGTCCCCCAGTGACACCACCGGCTTCGTAGTTTTGCCGAACAGCGACAGCCCACCAATCTGGATGTCACCGGCTAAGTTAGTCACGTGAATACCCTGCGGGATCTGCGGCAATGCTGCCAGTTCAGGTGAGTCTGGGCGCAGCGCCTGCCCACCCCAACCGCGGAATGCATCCACCACTGGCACGCCAATACAGCCTTCATTCTTTTCGTCCATCTTGGCTGCGCACCCCTTCAGGATTCGATCAGCCAAGCGCACGGGCAAACCAATCAGCGGCGCGTCGCTGGCGCCCTCGATAGTTTCATTCAAGGTGCCCGCAATATCGGAACCCTTGTTGGGTGGGGCAATAGCAACCACGTCGCTCACCGCTTCTTGGGCGGCTGTCGGATCCATTTTGCCGAGCGCCTCACGAATCGCCAGCCCACCCATCGAGTGTGTGACCACTACCGCCGGCTTGCCGTACTGCTTTGCCAGGCACGAAAGCCCATTAGCCAGCTTGGCGCCAATTTGCGGATCTGTCACCCAGTGCGAACCCACCTGCGAGTAGTCGAAAGTGTAAGGCTGCGCGCCCGGAACCTGCTGTACCAGCCCGATCATCGAAGAGTGAATATCGCCCTTCGCCAGTAGAGTGCCCGCATGGCCGTTGGCTCGCGAGGCTACGTAATGCGAAAAGTAGCCTTCCCGCCCTTCGTCGTGAGCAATCTTAGAGACCCAACCGTGCACGAACACCACGGGGGTTGCTCCCTGAGGATCCTGCTCCGGGATTGGGGTGCCGTCTGGGCGGGTGTCCGATTTTAGAATCTGTGGCCGCTGCACGAACTGCGCACAAGCGTCGGCGTCCACCGCCTTTTTCGAGGGCAATTCTGCAGCTAAAGCCGGCGCCATTCCCGCCAGCCCTACAGCGCCGGCAGCTGCCGCCGCCAGCAAAGCTTTTGATATTGCAAACCTGCGCTTCATTGCGCTACTCCTCGTCATTGAGAACATTGGCTATTTTTCGAAGCTAGCACAGGCCACCCCACCCGGAAACTGTTGGCAAAAATGTGCAAATTATCTGCCAAGTACGCACACTTTCTCACTGCCAGAGCAAAAAGTGCACCCCCTCCCAACCAGTCACTCCTGCATTATTTAGTATCTGCCAAGGCTGGGCCGAGCCTTAGGCTGCACGTCCGGCCTCTACCTTCAGACTTCGCCACCGCTAGCGGCACTAATTGGCGTGTTCGCTGCTAGCGCTTTGAAAGGGCAGCCTTTAGGCATCCTTGATAGGTTCGTTCTATGGGAAAAACCACCAGTGAGCCTTCTTTTTCAAACCCTATTTTGCGACCACTCCAACCTGTTCAGGACGCGGTGATCGAAGCCAGCGATCTGACCAAGGTCTACGGTCGAGGTTCCAACAAGGTGACGGCCTTAGACCACGTTGATGTGCAGATCGAACGGGGGCGGTTTACGGCCATCATGGGCCCGTCCGGTTCTGGTAAATCCACTCTTATGCACTGCTTGGCTGGCCTAGACCGCACCACCGGCGGGAAGATCATGCTTGACAACATCGAGGTCACTAGCATGAGCCAATCCCGACTCACGAAGCTACGCCGCGACCGCATCGGCTTCATCTTCCAGTCCTTCAACCTAATTCCCACGCTCAGCGCCGAAGAGAACATCACGCTGCCGGCAGACGTGGCCCACCGCAAGCTCGATCCGGAACGTTTCAACACGGTAGTCGATCAGATGGGGCTCCGCGAACGCCTGGCGCACCGGCCCGCCGAACTGTCCGGTGGTCAGCAGCAAAGGGTGGCTTGTGCCCGCGCCCTGGTTGGGGAACCTGCGGTGGTCTTTGCCGACGAACCCACCGGAAACCTAGATTCGACCTCGACCCGGCAAGTACTAGATCGCCTGCGCGGGGCCGTCGACTCCTTCGGACAGACGGTAGTAATGGTGACGCACGAACCCGATGCGGCCGCCTACGCAGACCGGGTGCTATTCCTGGTGGACGGCAAGGTGGTTGCCCAGCTCGATGACCCGAACCCCGATTCGGTATTAGACGCTTTGCGCGAGCTCAATTCCGCCGAGGCGAAGGCCGATTCCTCTGCAAAGAGCGAGCCTGGTCGGCAGGCTGCCCCCGCCGATTCAACACCGCCTAGCCGCGAATCTGCCGGTTCTAGTCCGGCCACTCCTGCCCTGGTGGAAAAAGAAGATGCTCAGGTTCAGCCCGAGGAGCCGCAGCAGGTACCTACCGCTCCTGTCCGTCATGGCTCACATGTGTCTTCGCGCGGGTTTGACGCTCCCCCGGAACCGACCCCGCCCTCCGGAGAGATCCCTCTGGTATTTCCCCCGCGCGCTCGCCGGAAGAATAAGTGATGCTGAAAGTAACTCTGCGCGGAATTAAGGCCCACTTTGGCCGCTTTCTACTAACCATGTTGGCGGTTGCCCTGGGCATCGCCTTCCTCTCGGGCACCCTATCCCTGCGGCAGGTGCTCGATTCCAACTTCAAGTCGCTTACCGCTTCCTCGCGTACGGCGGACATCTACGTGGTTGGACCGAAGATCTCTAGCTCCTCCTCCCCGCTGACCATGCGCGATCAAGTCCCCCTTGACCTGCAGGAAAAGGTACAAAAAGTGCAGGGCGTATCCGAGGTGCGCCCCTACTACGTTTCCATTGCGGTGCTCATGAAGCAGGACGGCACTCCGCTACGGACTGCCGGTACGGCCACCGCCCAGGTGGTAGAGCCCGGCCCCGGTGGCCCCAAACTGGTAAGTGGGAAGGCCCCGGCTAAGAATCAGGTAGCTATCCCCCACAAGGACGCGAAAAAGCTAGGAGTCAAGATCGGCGACAAGGTGAAGTTTGTCGTCGAGGGCACTCCCTTAGACTTCACCGTCAGCGGTTTTTACAAGCTGCCCATAGATATTCAGGCCTACCAGATCGTCTACATGAATCCCGAGCAAGCCAGATCACTACTGGGTGCTTCCGGCAAATCCATGTACCTGTCGGTCAGCAAAAATAAGGGCGCCAGCACTACGGCGGTAGTCCACAACATCAATAAGGTTCTGGACCGCGGCACCGAGGCGATGACGGCCTCGAAGCTGGCAGACGAGGACAACAAGACCATCGACCAGGTCCTCGGTTTCGTCAATACCTTCCTGCTCGTGTTCGTCCTTCTTGCCCTGTTTGTTGGCACCTTCATCATTGGCAATACTTTCCAGATGTCGGTGAAGGCCCGTACCAAGGAATTTGCCCTGATGAGGGCGGTCGGGGTTTCGTCGGGCCAGATCTTCCTTTCCGTAGCGCTCGAGTCGGTAGTAATCGGCCTGATTGGCTCCATCATTGGTGTTGCTTTGGGCGCCGGCTTGCTGGCAGCTATGGGAGCACTAATCTCCGCCGCCGGGCTGCCTCTCAAGGTCGGAGGAGCCATGTCGCTGGGCATCATCTTGCTCTCGATTGCCATCGGCACCGTCGTCACCGTTCTGGGTGCACTATTGCCTGCTCGGCATGCGGCTTCCATTGCGCCTATCGAGGCAATGCGCACCGCCGAGGGCGCAAACGAAAAGCCCCTCACTTTGCGCACTATTGTTGGCGTCATTCTTACCGCCGCCGGTTTGTTCCTGACCTGGACGGCTGCCACCGGCAAGGTCACTTTCAGCCAGCCCGGCATCATGCTGGGCGTTGGGGCAGCAGCCCTGCTGTTTGGAATCATCGCGTTGCTGCCTATTCTTGCTAGGCCGATCGCGTGGCTGCTGGCTTGGCCGCTGCGAATCTTCCGGCCACACGGACGCCTTGGCCTGCGCAATGTGCTGCGATCTCCGCGCCGCATCGCTTCCACTGCCGGTGCACTACTGATTGGCATGGCCCTGGTTTCGGCCGGGTCCACGTTGGCGTCCTCGGTGCGCGATTCGACCGCGGATCAGATGAAAAATGAACTGAAGGCGTCGCTGATAGTGCGCACTATCGAGGGCGTAAAACCCACTGCCCTGACCAAGCCTGTGAAGGATAAGATTCTGCAGGTCGAGGGCGTCAAGTCGCTAAACGATTCGCTCCAGATGGGCGTTGCTGCCGGCTATGGGCCAAAGCAAACTGCGCAGGATGCTTCCCCCTTGTTGCTCGGTAGATTCGACGCAGATGCCATGGCTAAAGACTTGAATCTGGCAGTCACCGCCGGCAAGATCGCCAACCTGGGCGAAGGCAAGATTGCGCTCTCGGATAGCGCCGACAAGGACATGAAGGTGGGCACCAAGGTCCACGTGATTGGCAGTAGCGGCACGCCGCGCGAATTGACGGTGGTTGCCCGCTACGATTCCGCAGTTCTTCGCACTACCGGACTGGTCAGCCCTGCCGAGGCCGACAACATTGGTCTTTCCCAAACCGTTTCCGGCAACGCGTTCTTGCGGGTGAACGATCCGAAGGATCACAAACAAGTTGAGCGTATCCAGAAGGACGTGCAGGACATTCTGAAGAAGACTTACACTTTCGAGGTCATGACTCCTGCCGAACTGGATTCGGCCACCGAAGCTGGAATTAACCAGACCATGGGCATCTTGTATGGCCTGCTTGGCCTGTCCATCGTCATCGCGATCTTGGGAATCATCAACACCCTGTCGCTTTCCGTTTCGGAACGCACCCGCGAGATTGGCCTGATGAGGGCGGTGGGCATGTCCCGGCTAGGTATTGCCGGAACCATCACCATCGAGTCGGTGCTGATCACCATCTTCGGCGCACTCACCGGCATCATTACCGGTTGCTACCTGGGGTGGGCGCTGCTGAAGTATTTGGGTTCTTCTGGGATCAACACCATTTCTATTCCGTGGCCAACCATCGCGATCCTGGCCGTCGGCTCTATCCTGGTTGGCATCATCGCGGCAATAATCCCTGCCGCCAGCGCTTCTCGCAAGCCCATCCTGGACGCAATCACCGAAGAATAGGGGGGTACCTTCCCAGGCCATAAGCTCACAAAAAACATGCAAAAGGCGATAACTTTCTTAAATAGTGGCAAAATGATGCCAGTACGTACAGTAAGCCTAGGAGGCCAATGTGACTAGTCCTTCCGTAGACCCAAAGGCGAATGCAGGCAGCACCGCCGCCCCAACCAACACAGCTAAACCTATCCGCACTCAGTCCGGATCTTCGTTGGGGGAACTATTTTCGAAGCTATCTGACCAGGTGCACACTCTTGTGCAAGGCGAAATCGACCTGGCTAAAGCCAAGGCCACTGTCATGGCCAAGAAGTGCGGCACCGGTGGCGCACTGCTAGCAGTTGCAGGCGTACTAGCCCTTTACATGCTCGGCATTTTGCTGTGGGCAGCCATATACGGCATTGGCGTAGCACTGCCTATGTGGGCATCTTGCCTGATCGTGGCCGGTGTGCTGCTAGTTATTATTCTTATTCTGGCGCTGGTCGGCCTCTCTCAACTGAAGAAGGGCACCAAGGACAAGCCGGATCCACAAAAGGGTTTCAAACAATCTATCGACGCGGCTAAGACCGGAGCACAGAAGGGACTAGGCAAGTGAGCGACAATCGCACCCCCGAACAGATCGAAGAAGAACTGCGGCGTGCTCGCCAGGATATGCAGGACACTGTGGATCAGCTGGCAGCCCAGCTCGACCCCAAGGTGAAGGTCCAGGAATTTAAGGACACTGCCAAGGTAAAGAGCCAGGAGTTCAAAGAGAGCGCCAAAGTCAAGGGCCAGGAAGCAAAAGTGAAAGCACAATCACTTTTCGAGGCTGCTCAGGCTGGCGACACGAAGGCTATCGGCACAATTGCCGGTGCAGCTGGAGCCCTAATTACCGCTTTGGGAATTGCCTATTTTGCCAAGCGAAACTAACCATTTCTTTACGCGAACATGGGTTCGCCACAAGCATATGGTTAGCGTAAGGGTGCAACGAAGTTGTACCCTATAGACACGAAACATTTAAGTTGAACATCCGGGACGCACGTTTGTGCCTTCCCGACGAGAAGAATAGAGGGGGTCGACCCCATGGGGCGCGGCCGTCAGAAGGCGAAACAGCGTAAGGTTGCACGTAAGCTGAAGTATTTCAGCACTGATACAGATTACGCGGCATTGCAGCGCGAACTTGCGGCTCAACGTGGCGAGACCATTGATACGGACGACCAAGGGTCGTACGAGGATGATCCGTACGCAAAATACGCCGATAAGTACGCAGATATGTATGCTGACGACGACGCTGATGACTGGGAAGACTGGGCATCGGCACACCGCTGATTAGTATTTTTTGGTGGCCCGACCTGTTAGGTCGGGCCACCAAAACGTTTAAGCCCTAAAGTTCCACATTCCGCGTCGCCTGCTAGAAGCATCGGCCAATGGCAGCCGCATACGTTGCCAATCAGGCGAGGGCGTAGCTACCAGTTAGCACTACCTTGCCGCCCTTTACGCCTTTCGCTTCAGAGATGACGCGTCCGGTAGCGGTAGGATCGGATTCAACCTGACCCAGAATTGCAGACTCGCAGCCTGCCTGGCGGGCGCATTCGCGCACGGCATCCACGCTGTCTGGAGCGCACACAGCAACCATGCCGATGCCCAAGTTCAATGTCATTTCTAGATCGTCCCAGGAAACATTGCCCTGAGTGCGCACCCAGTCAAAAACTGCAGGCACCTTCCAAGAACCGCGGTCTACAACGGCTCCCAACTCTAGCGGCAGGACGCGGGCCAGATTTGCTGCCAGACCACCGCCGGTCACGTGGGACAGAGCGTGCAGGCCTTCGACGCCGACCTCGTCCTTAATCTGCAGGCAGAGGCGCGAGTAGAGGCGAGTGGGTTCTAACAATTCCTCGCCTAACGTGCGCCCGAATTGTGCCACCTGCGCGTGCAGATCGGCCTTAGAAACCTCGAGCACGCGCCTGACTAGCGAGTACCCGTTCGAGTGCAGCCCGGAAGCGGCAAGCCCAACCAGCACGTCCGATTCGCGAACACGGTCGGCACCAAGCATCTGGTCGGCCTCGACAACACCCGTCGCAGCCCCAGCAATGTCGTAATCGTCGGCACCCATCATCCCAGGATGCTCGGCGGTTTCCCCACCCAGCAACGGAGTGTCAACGGCGGCACATGCCTCGGCTACCCCACGCACAATGTCTGCGATGCGCTGCGGCTGCACATGCCCGCAAGCAATGTAGTCAGTCATCAGAAGAGGGCGTGCCCCCACTACCGCAATATCGTCTACCACCATGCCGACCAGGTCCTGGCCGATCGTGTCGTGAATATCCAGGGCCTGCGCAATAGCGATCTTCGTGCCTACCCCGTCAGTAGACGTGGTCAGGTACGGCTTCTTCATACCTGCCAGGGCAGAAGCGTCGACCATACCGGCGAAACCGCCGATACCGCCAACCACCTGCGGGGTGAAGGTGCGCGAAACGGCCTCCTTCATCAGTTCTACGGCCTGGTCGCCAGCAGCGGTGTCAACTCCCGCAGAAGCGTAGGTGATTTCTTCAGACATGAGTGCCCTTTCTTAGATTATTCGGCCCAGACCTGCTGGCTGGTAACCGCGCCCTTACCGCCGGGGACAGGGGTGCCCGCGGGGATGGAAATTGGGTAGTCCCCATTGAAGCAGGCCATGCACAGGGTGGAAGGATCCTGCCCGGAAGCCTTGACCATGCCGTCAATACTCAGGTAACCAAGCGAATCGGCCTGAATAGACTCGCAAATCTGGTCAGTATTCATAGATGCGGCAATCAGTTCGGCGCGAGTAGCAAAGTCGATGCCGAAGAAACAGGGCCACAGCACGGGCGGGGAAGAGATGCGCACGTGCACTTCGGCAGCGCCGGCCTCGCGCAACATGGACACGACCTGCCGCTGCGTATTGCCGCGCACAATCGAGTCATCTACCACGATCAAGCGCTTGCCCTCAATAATTTCGCGGATCGGATTCAGTTTCAGCCGAATGCCGCGCTGACGCATGATCTGGGTGGGCTGAATGAATGTGCGGCCCACATACGCGTTCTTGACCAGGCCTTGCTGGAACGGGATACCGCTTTCTTCGGCATACCCAATGGCAGCGGGCGTGCCCGAGTCCGGGGTTGCCATAACCAAGTCGGCCTCTACCGGGTGTTCCTTGGCTAGTGCCGCCCCCATTTCGCGGCGGGACTGGATGATGGACCGACCTCCGATGCGAGTGTCAGGACGGGCCAGGTACACGTATTCGAAGGCGCACACGTTCGGAGTGGACTTCGCAAAACGGTAGGACCGCACCCCCGAGTGGTCGATCGAGATCAATTCGCCGGGCTCTATTTCGCGAACCACGGTAGCGCCCACAATGTCGAGGGCGGCGGTTTCCGATGCCAGGGCCCACCCATGCGGTAGCCGGCCCAGCACAAACGGACGCACCCCGTGCGGGTCACGGGCGGCGTACAGGTGTTGCTCGTCCATGAACACGAGCGAGAAGGCACCCTTCAGATGAGGCAGGACGCGGAGTGCAGATTCAATCAGCGGCGCTGGCGCCTCGCCTACAAAGGTGTCGTTTGCGCCCTTGATGCGCGCCCCCTCTATGCCGCCCTCGGGCAATTCCCACCCGATCTGCGAAAGTTTGTCACCTGAGCCTAACAGCGCGTTGATAAGCGCGGTGTCTGTAGAAGCACCCCGAGCTACCTCTCCACGCGATCCCAGCTTGTTCATTACGATCTCGCGTAGCTGCTTCGTGTTCGTCAGGTTGCCGTTATGGGCCAGGGCGAGCGTGCCCGTGCCAGAGGGGCCAAGCGTAGGCTGAGCGTTTTCCCACACGTCCGCCCCAGTGGTGGCGTAACGCGCGTGCCCAATGGCCGCATGCCCCTTCAGCCCTTCTAGAGCCTGGTCGTTAAATACCTGGCTGACTAGCCCCAAATCCTTGTACACCAGGATCTTTTCGCCATTCGAGGTGGCGATACCGGCCGATTGCTGGCCGCGGTGCTGCAGGGCGTAGATGCCGAAATAAGTTAACCTAGAAACGTCCTCTTCTGGAGCCCAAACTCCGAATACGCCGCACTGATCTTGTGGTGCAGGGTCATCGTGGGGATCCAAAGAATGGCTCAGATTGCCGTCGCCGCGTATCACGCGCCCATTCTTTCATGTTTTGGCGCGAAGACACCAAATGTTCCTGAAGAAATTTCCCCATTTTGGAAAGAATCAGCCAACTCTGGATGCCCGATTTCCGCGAGTGCGGGATGCCCGGCCCCAATTGTTTCCTCTGAGTTGTTGCACACAACCAGCAATTCACCGCTCCCATCCGCGGCGCTGGCCCGGTAGGAGATTACTTCGTTTTCAATATGAGTCACTTCGATTTTTGCGTGCGCCAGCCACGGGTGGCGACGACGCAGTGCTATGAGGGAGGCATAGTAGTGCCAAAATTTCTTTTGCCGATCAGTAGTAACGCCGGCCGTGGCAGGCAGACTCGGCCGGATCGCGTCATCCCCGCCTGCCCGTTCCTCTTTTACGCCCTGGTACCCCAGTTCGTCGCCGTAATAGATCGATGGCACCCCTGGCAGAGTCAGCAGTATTGCTGCTGCCTGCCCCACCTGCCCAGGAGTTAGCCGGGAGGCGATTCTGGTCACGTCGTGGTTTGAAAGGAAGGTTTGCGGCCAAAAATGTTCACAAAATTCCAGGTGACGAGTTAGGTTCCACTGCAATTCATAAAAGTTGTGGTCGCTTAGCGAAGACCAGATGGACTTCCACAATTCATACTGGGTTAGTGAATCCCACCCCGCCTGCGCGACCAGCTGCGGATAGTCGCCGTGGATTACCTCGCCGAACACCCACAGATGCGGATACTTCCGACGGAGCGGCGGCAGGATCTGCGCCCACAGTTGTGGGTCTACCGCGTATGCGGCGTCTAGGCGCCACCCGTCTAGTCCCCGTCCACTCCAGTAGTCCATTACTTTGCCGATCAAGGCGCGCACCTGGGTGTTTCCGTGGTTGAGGGCGGCCAAGCCGGCATGGCCTTCAAAAGTGTCGTAGGCGGGCAGTCGCCCGGGATGCCAGTCGGTAAACTCTGCCCGGAAAAAGTCTGCGTATGGCGATTGCGGGCCCCGCTGCACCACGTCGCGCATTTGCGGGCAGTAGGGCGAAACGTGGTTGAACACCCCGTCAGCTAATACCGCCATCCCTTGCCGGTGAGCGTACTCGATAAAAGCAGAAAAGTCCTCCATTGTGCCTAGGCGTGAATCGATGCGGAAGTAGTCGATGGTGTCGTATCCGTGCGAGTAGGACTGGAAAATGGGCCCCAACAAAATGGCGTTTGCCCCCAACCGGCGAGCATGATCTACCCACGTCCCCAAATCCGCGAGCGTGCGCACGGGCCGGAAAGGGCCTTTTTCTGGCACCTCTATTTCGGGATTTAGTTTGGGCGCCCCCAGTGCTCCTAGCGGGTAGAGTTGCCAGCAGATTGCGTGCTCGCTAAATTCAGCCATGGTTCAATTCTGCCGCATCCACACCAGTTTTTCTGCGTTTCCCCGCTCCCACACACGTTTTACGTATTGGCAGCACTGTGCCGATTGTAGGCATTTTCTGGACTAATTCCAGATTAGGTGTTAGGGTAAGTATGTATGTTTGGGGCGCGCTAGAAATAATGGCGACGCCTACGAACAAGAATTTAGGCTCGCGTAATGCGGCCGGAAAGGAAAGCACATGGTCAAGGTTGAAGGAATCGTAAGCGACACCCTGCAGCAGACTCTGGTTGATCTGATTTCGTTGGAACTGCAGGCAAAGCAGGCACACTGGAACATCAAAGGCCCGCGTTTCCGCGCACTGCACCTGGCGCTTGACGAGGTCGTCGACCTGGTCCGCAACAACGCTGACGAAGTTGCAGAACGCCTAGCCACTATTGGCGGCAACCCGGATGGACGCGAATCCACCGTTGCTAAGACCTCGACTCTAGACGAGCTAGAGGCTGGCGACCTGCCCGTAGACAAGACTTACGAGGTAATGGCCGAGCGCGTACAGACCGTATGCGACAAGATTCGCCAGAACCTATCCGAGGCCGACGAAGCAGACCCCATCACTGGCGACCTACTGATTGGTGTCGTTTCCGGACTCGAACAGCAGGCTTGGTTCCTGCGCGCAGCCACCAAGTAGTACTGCGACTACAAGACTAAAAGAGGCTCACCCTTTGGGGTGGGCCTCTTTTTATTACCTTCATGCCGCCCGTGCGAGAGCGAAAGCAACCTGCCGTTTTTCCAGGTCAGCCTTGGTAAGATCCACTTCAACCCGTTCCCCAACGGGCAGGTCTTCGCCCTCGACGGGGGCCATGATCGCGGGATCTGAAAGCATGATGTGTCCGCTGTGTTCTTTAGCGTCTAGGATTACCCCGCTGTATGTTTCGCCCTCGTGCCCGGAAAGGGTGAGGGCCTCCATGGCGGCAATGACTTCCTTTTCGTTCTTTGCCCCGGCCTGGCGTGCCTTCCCCATTTCCGAGGGAAGCTGCGGCAATGCGTCCAGTACCCAACCTGGAATGAATTCTTCTGCTGCTCCCCCGCCGGCATCCTGCCGCCGCGTGTCAGCCCACGCCAGTTCTAGCGAGAAGCGGTCGACTAGGCGCCGCAGCGGGGCGGTCGAGTGCGCATATTCGGCAGCAATGGCCGAATGGACCACGCGCCGGTCCTGTACCGGGAACAGTTCGCCTATCGGATCGCGCCCGCCAATTGCCGGCCCGTACACCAGGTAGCCGGAGCCTCGGAACAGCGATGCAGCCCGATCCATGAAAGCGTTGTGCGCTGGATTGGCCTCGTCCAAAGTGGGCACTAGCTGCGGGTATGACATTTCCAGCGGCCAGGAAACCCCCAGCGCCCTGGCGGCGCGGCGAAGGCGGGCTACGTCCTCGTTCTTTGCGGGCGGCAGTGTGCACACCACCCCTACCCCCAGGCGCCGCATCCCGGCTGCAGCACACATCCCTGTAAGCAGGGACATGTGGGCATTCCAGTTTTCGACGGGGAGCGAGGCCCGGAAGCGCAGCTGGTATCCGCCTCTAAGTTTTTCTACCTCTTGTTCGGGCAGCGGCAGCGATACTCCGCCCCGATCCTGTTCGCGCTCAATGCGCAGCAATCCCAATTCCTGCAGCAGAGCGGGCAGGGCAGGATCAGCCGCCGGCGGCAACTTCCCCTTCCCGTCCACCGCGTCTTGCACCTGCTGGTAGTCCAGTTGCGCACGCGAAATTACGGCCGCCAGATCGACCCGCCAAGAGACAACCTGCCCCTCTTCGTCCAGGGCAATGCGCCACAGGAACGAGGGCGTCACCTGCCCGGGTAGCAAGGATGCGGCTCCTGCGGACAGCTCACGCGGGTGCAGGGGAACAGAACCGTCTGGGAAATACAGCGTGTTGCCGCGCGCATGCACCTCGGCGTCCAGTTCCGAGCCGGGCTCCACGAAGCAGGACAGCGCTGCGATCGAATAGGCAAGCAGATATTTGGCCTTCGCGGGAGCGTCCTGGTGCCGCAACTGGGTCACGTGTTCGGGAACCTCGTGCTGGCCGGCCAATGCCTCTTCGGGCAGATCAGAAACTTTGGCGATAGCGATGGCCTGGTCCAGGTCTTTAGATTCGGGTGGGTCGATGGTGACCAGGGGGATAGCCGTGCCATCTAGACGCGGGTACGTGGGCGGATAGTCGGCAGGGATCGCACTACCGTCGCCAACTTGCAAGGGCACTACCTGCCAGGGCTTTTCTGCCTGTGCGCCACCCCCAGCTGCCGCGACACTAACTTGCGGGTGCAACTGGCGCTCCCACTGCTGCCAGCGTTCGGCACTTTGTTGTGCTTCCTGGGTTGCCCCCTGTGGGAATGCGGTGGGCACTTGGTTGTTCTTGCGGATTAAGTCGAGCACCGGGACCAATACGTCCGGGGCTACAGGGTAGATCTGCCTCCTACGCGTCATGTAATCAGGGTCTCACGTACGGGACCGATGCGCGCGTCAGGACAAACCGGTTATTTCCGGCCGTCCCGACTAAGGCAATTTTTGGGGAATACTTAGATGTCTAGGTCTTTGCCCAGCACGTAAGAAACGGCCCGCACAGCAGCTTCGTTTTCAGATTCGACAATCAGAGTGTCGCCCTGACCTGCTGCCAAGGTCATTAGCATCATTACGGAAGAGGCGTCTACGGGTTCGCCCTTTTCAGAACGGATCGTTACAGGCTCGGCGAAGTCAGCCGCGGCCTGGGCAACCTTGGCTGCCGGGCGGGCGTGTAGACCAACGGAAGAACCTACTTTCACGGTCTTGCTGAACAAGCTATCTCCTTATCTGTACGTTAGATTTTCTGGCGTCTCCAACAGGGTACACAGTAAGCACTGAGTGAGAAACTTTGTGCCTAAGTCGCGGCCAAAGTAACACTTTTTAGGACTTTCGCCGCGATTCCTTGCTTTTTGCGTTCCGGGGCCCATTTTATCCCCACAGGTGGCCGCTCTCACAGCGATACTTCCACTACAGGAGCGTTTAACGCGGCATTATGGGGTTATCTGCCGGCCAAGGAGGACACATGGATGCTCGCATTAATGCTCGAGGCATCCCCGTTGTTACGGGAGCAGCTTTCGCGCCCGTACGGTGGGTGGTGCGTCCGCAACCCATTTCGCTGGACTCACAGACGGTTCCTAAAGAATTGCGCGACCACGAAGTCGAACGATTCGTTGAGGCCGCTGACAACGTTACTGCCCGCCTCCTTTCGAGGGCGGAAAAATCGGTGGGATCGTCCTCGGACCTGTTGCGCGTGGCCGCTGCAATGGCTACTGATCCTGCCTGGCGCAGCGCCACTACAAAACTGATTCAGGCCGGCACTCCGGCGGATTCTGCCGCCACCCAGACGATCGCAGATATTGCCCGCAAATTCGTGGCTGCCGGGGACACGCTAGCCGAACGCGTCACCGATCTGATTGACGTGCGCGACCGCGTGGTTGCCGAGATTCACGGTATGCCCGAGGGCGCGCTGCCGGAACTTGATAAGCCCACGATCCTCTTTTGCGACGATCTGGCCCCGGCCGATGCGGGCGCGCTGGACCCGAAATACGTCAAGGCGCTGGTGTGTCGCGGCGGCGGTCCCACTTCGCACTTCGTTATTGTTTCCCGCCAGCTGGGGATTCCCTGCATCATTTCTGCCAAGGGTATAGACAACGTCGAGGATGGCGAACTTGCCCTGGTAGATGGCGCTAACGGGCACATCACCATCAATCCTGATGCGGGCCATGCCAGGTCGATCATCGCCCTCGACGAGGCCCGCCACCAGGCTGAAGATAACTGGGAAGGACCAGCCTGCACCAAGGATGGAATCCGCATCTACCTGTACGGGAACGTGCAAGACCGGATGCAGGCGTTACAGGCCCGCAAGATGGGTGCCGACGGAGTGGGCCTGCTGCGCACAGAGCTCACCTTCCTGGGAACCCGCAACGAACCCAATCTGGATGCCCAAATTCGCGCCTACAAGTCGGTCATCGACGTGTTCCCCGACAAGCGATTCATTGCCCGCACCCTGGATGCCGGCTCGGATAAGCCGGTGGTGTGGGCGGGCACTCAGCCCGAGGAAAATCCGGCGTTAGGGGTGCGCGGGCTGCGCACTATTTTGCGTAAGAAAGAAGTGCTGCTGCACCAGCTAGATGCGCTTGCCGAAGTTTCCGCCGGCCGCAAGGAACCACTGCGAGTCATGGCCCCGATGGTGTCCACGCTGGACGAGGCACAGATGTTCGCCGACCTGGTGCGCGAACGCGGAATGAGCCCTGGCATCATGATCGAGGTGCCCGCACTGGCATTCCTAGCCGACCCGCTCTACCAGATTGTAGACTTCACTTCCCTGGGTACCAACGACCTGACGCAGTACCTGATGGCCGCCGACCGCACCAACCCCTACCTGGCCAGCTACCTGGACGCCTGGCAGCCCGCAATCTTGACCCTGATCGCGCACGTTGCCCGAGCAGCCGCCCGACATGGCAAACAGGCGTGCGTCTGTGGGGAAGCAGCAGCGGATCCCGTCCTCGCCTCGGTCCTTACGGGCATGGGCGTGCACGGGCTATCCATGGCGCCCTCGGCAATAAAGACGGTAGGTTCCTACATTTCGCAGCTAAACTTGGACACCTGTAAGAGGGCGGCAATCGCCGTCATTGGCAACGACCCGGGAGACATGTACGGCCCCTACACTGGCGCTTTCAGCGCGGTGGACGCACGCGAACGGGCACTAAAGATTTTTAACGAGGCATTGAGTGCGACGCAGAATTAGCGACGAGGACGGACTGGCTGCCCTGCGGCAGTGGTGGCAGATTACGACTGCTGCACGAGAAGGGGGCAATTTTGACTCCCTTAGGCAGGCCACCAAGACGATGGACCGGAAACAACGGCGGGCTGCGGTGCGCTGGTCGCTAGAAGAGTTCGCCGAGCTGTATCCCGGCAGGTCCGTTGAAGTTCGCGTGCCGCCCGCAGCGGCAGTGCAGGCGATCGCGGGAACGCTGCACCGGCGCGGCACTCCCCCGGCAGTTGTTGAATGCGACGAAACGACCTGGCTAGCCATGGCTACCGGCATCTACCAGTTTGGGGAGGCAGTTGCTGCCGGGCGGGTTACCGCTTCTGGCATTCACACTGATCTGTCTTCGCGGCTTCCCCTGCACCTGCCGCGGCTAGCCTAGCCGTTACAGGGCGCGAATCTTTACCGCTGCCCGATCGGTGCGCACCCACACTTGGGTGGCCATCCCAATGGCATCCCCGTCTACTTCTACGTAGCGAGGGCGCTGGACGCGCAATTCGGCCTGGCGAGCCCGGCGCGCGTCCAGATCCGAGGTGAAAGAGGCCATCTTGGGCCTGATTCCCAGCCCCTGCAACAGCAGGCGCCACCCCAGTTCCAGCCAGCCAATCGGCCCCATGCGAGCATCCAGGCGGGCAACATCAAGCCACCCATCATCAGGGCGGGCATCGGGCAACAACACCACGTTGGCGGTCAGCACCCCGCAGTTAGCGAAGAGCACCGTGGTGGCGGAGACCTTCTTGGTAAGACCGTGTTTGCCCAACTTCAGTTCCACGTCCATGGTGGGTTTCGCAGCGTGCCGCAACCCGGACAAGACGTAGGCGAACCACCCGATCTTCTGCTTCAGTTCGGATTTGGTAGTGGCCATTACGTCCGCGTCAAAGCCCACCCCAGCCATAACCAGGAACGCGTATTCATCCTTGCGCGGCCGCGGACCGTCTTCTATGAAGGTAGCCAGCACTTCGCCCTCGGCAGTGGGCACATCAGAATCATGCCTGGGCACATCCGGGTTCTTCACCGGTTCGGTAACCGCAGTGGGATGGTGTTCAGTACGCAGCCACCCCAGGTCTACGTTGTGGGTGCGCCCAGTAAAGGCAATAGAAGCGGCCTCCTGCAGCGAATCTAGGGGGACCTCCATGTTACGCGCCATCAAATTGCCCGTCCCAGCAGGCAAAATAGCCATGGGCACGCCCGTGTGCGCCAGCCCGGCTGCCACCGCCCGTACCGTGCCATCGCCGCCTGCTACCAGCACTACGCCAGCGCCGCCCTCGACCGCTTCGCGCGCCTGCACTGCCGCAGACACGTCCAGCTGTGTCTGCACAAAGTGCGGCTTTTCCCAACCGGCCTCAAAAGCGCATTCGCCAACCGTCTCTTCAAAGCCGGCAATATCGTCCACTCGGGCCGGGTTGACGATCACCCAAGGCTTCTTCGAGGGCGTGCCGTCCTTAGCCTTCGAAGAGTCACGGGAGGCGGCACTAAGCCGCGTCTCCAGCTGCGTGGCGCGAGTATGCGCAGCCGACGCCACAAACAGGGCGAGACCAGCCACCACCAGCGCCAAAATGGCTACGATCAGCGCTACTACAGACATGATTGAATAATATCCGACCGGCCGCTACCGGGAGGCTCGCTCTTGCTGCTGCGCTTTGCCCGCCGCTATCCGCTCCTGCCGCAGCCGCTCTACACCCTCGACCTGGAGGGGAGCAAGGGCGCCCACTGCGCCCGCGAGCAGATAGTCAGCCAGCTGCGGGTTGCGAGCCAGCACCGGCCCATGCATGTAGGTGGCTACCACCGAACCGGAAACGGCGCCCTCTACCGCTCTGCCATCGATGTGGGCGCGGTATCCGTCTGGAATGGCAGTGTCTAGCTGGGCGCCAGCCTGCGCTCCCGCGTCCGAAGAGATGCCGTCGTCAATACGCGGAGCGATCCCGGGCAGCCCGTTGCCGATACCGGCGTGCACGTACCCGAGCGGGCTCACATCCGGGCCCAACATGGTGGCACCACCATGGTTTTCAAATCCCAACAGTTCCTGGTCCAGGCCAGAAATAGCTGGCGAAGTAGCCAGTTCGCCAATTGCGCGGGCTCCCTGCGGCATGGTCACCACATCCAGCAGCCCAGCCCCTGCAGTGCGATTGCCCTTGGCGTCGGAGTACCAGTTGCCCAGCACCTGCAACGCCGCGCACACGGCCAGAACCGGCTTGCCCGCCTCGATGGCTCGCTTCAACCCGTTGTCGCCAGCTAGATGCCTAGAGGCAATAGTCTGGGCAATGTCTTCGCCCCCGCCCAAGGTGTAAATGTCTAGTTCGGAGGGGATGGCTTCGGATACGCCCACGTGGACGACCTCGGCAGGGATACCCCGCCAGTTCGCCCTCTGGGCCAGCACCACGGCGTTACCGGAATCCCCGTAGGTTCCCAGCACCTCGGGCATGAGTACGCCAATACGTAATGCCTCGCTCATTTCATCAGCCCCTTCCTGATTAGTTCGGCGCGTGTATCGCGGAAAGAAGTGTAGTTGAGCAGCATATCCACGCGCCCGCCAGGAATCTTGTCCAGCCCCTGCAGCGGAGTATCCGCATACTGCGCGTCCACTCCGGCATAGCGCAGCCGTACCTGCAGGTCTGCGCCTCTTTCGCCAGTAGCCCACACGCGCGCGCCCGCCAACTTGTCAAAGTCCACGTCCCACAGCCAGGACAGGTCAGTGCCGTCTGCCCGCTGCCCGTTTACGCCTACGACCAGGGCGGCCTGCGGGTCCAGCATGGTGAGCGACTCCTGCCACCCAGCCGGGTTCTTTGCCAGCAGCAGCCGCACCGACTTGCCATTCACATCCAAGCTTGCGTAGCGGCCTGCCACGGCGCTCACCTTCGCGATCCCGGCAGCCCCCTGCTTGGGATCTA
This sequence comes from Winkia sp. C0117E2, assembly GCF_056590455.1. Taxonomy (NCBI): domain Bacteria; kingdom Bacillati; phylum Actinomycetota; class Actinomycetes; order Actinomycetales; family Actinomycetaceae; genus Winkia; species Winkia sp. C0117E2. The sequence continues at coordinate 77,862 of NZ_JBWPWD010000006.1, forward strand.
CGCCGAGGGCGACCGCCGCCGCGAGCGCCTGGGAGGCGTTGCCGCGGTTGGCTCGCCCGGGCAGGTTGACGGTGACTGAGACGGCCCCGGCAGGAGTGTTTGCTTTCATGGTGGCGCCTGGCTGGTAGGAGTCGGCGCTCCAGGTCCAGGTAGGTTCTGGGCGGTAGAAGTCGGTGGGGTTTTTAGCGTCTAAGCCGGACACTGCCTGGCCCGCTTCGTCGGGGCCGGCTGTGGTTTTCCCGCCCGCTAGTTGGAGTTCGTCTAGAGGTACGGAATGCCAGTACACGCCCGTGTCGGTACCGGAGGCTGCCGCCTGTTTGTCGGTGTACAGGATTGCCCCGCCCGTGCGAGGGGCGGTCAGGGAATCACCCGACCAGCCTTTGCCGGCAGCTACCCACACGGGTTTGTGGCTGTCCCAGGCGGCAGAGGTCATCAGCGGGTCATCCACGTTTGCTACGACCGTGGTCTGTGGGTGTTCCACGACGGTGGCACGCAGCCGCCGCTCAATAGTGGCAATCTCGCCTACGCGATCCAGCTGGTCGCGAGAAAGATTTAGAAACACAAGCACGTCAGGGTTTACGGCGGCAGCCACCTTGCGCACGTGCATCTCGTCTACCTCTAGTACGGCCACGTCCGCCGTAGGCTCTTCCATGAGGGCGGAGAGCACGCCCTCGGACATATTGTCGCCGCCGCGATTGGTGGCTACGGTAAGGCCTCCCGCTGCACACGCCTCGGCGATCATGCGGGTGGTAGTGGATTTGCCGTTGGTGCCCGTGATGATCACCGACCGCATCGGGGCAGCCAGCTTTTGCAACAGCTCGGGGCTAAGCTTTTCGGCGACCGTGCCACCGATCATGCCACCGCTGCCCCGCCCTAGGGTGCGGGAGGCCCAAGAAGCGCCCTGCCCCGCGGCTATTGCCAGCAAAGTGCGGATGGAGCTGCCCGACTTTGCTGCTCGGGGCAGGACAGATAGGGACGAGCCCAAATCCTTGGCTGCCCCACCTACCTTCTTTACTGCTGCGGATACCTTGTCCCCTGGAAACTGGTTCATAGATCCGATTGTATGTGCCGAGGGCGCCCGGACGCAGTTCGCTAGATTCCTTCGCCCCGCAATACCGAGTCAACCCAGGCCCGAGCAGCTACAAAGTCCTGGTCCCTAGAACCAATCTCTACCTGGGTTTCCTGGTGGTCTGCACGCGGGTAGGAGCCGATGAACCGGACCTTCTGACAATGCCTGTGCAGGCCGTTCAAGACCGCCTGTACGCGCTCTTCGCGCACGTGCCCTTCCAGGTCTACCGAGAATGAGTAGGTGCCCGGGTGCGCTGCCACCGGGCGGGACTCAATACGCGATAGATTCACTCCGCGGGCCTTCACCTGCTGCAGCATGGACAGCAGTGCGCCGGCCTCGTTAGAACGGAGCGTGATCTGCAGCGTCGTCTTATCCGCCCCGGTTGCCTGCCCAGGCACACCCGGCTTTGCCACCACTACGAAGCGGGTGCGTCCACCACGATTGTCCGCCACGTTTTCCTCCACAACTTCCAGCTGGTAGCGGGTGGCCGAAATGGCACTGCAGAGGGCGGCGTCGTAGCTGGCTTCGCCCTCGGCAAGCAGCTTTGCGCCCGCAGCGGTAGAGGTGGCTGGCACGTGCCGTACGCCCGGCAAATTTTCGGTAAGCCAGTTGCGACATTGCGCCCACGCATGAGGGTGGGTACCTACGCGCTTGATCTCTTCGCGGGCAGTTCCCTTGCGCACGCACAGGGTGAAGCCGACAGGCACGTAGACCTCTCCCACGATGACTAGTGGGGAACCGTGCCCGAGCGAATCAATAGTGGCGTTTACCCCGCCCTCTACAGAATTTTCGATGGGGACAACAGCGCGGACCGCATCGCCGTTGCGGACCGCGTCCAGCGCCGCTTTTTCGCCCGTGCAGGGCAGCGCTTCGGCATCTTCTGGCAGCACCTGGCTGAGCGCCTGCTCACAAAATGTGCCGAAGGGGCCTAGGAATGCCCATCTTTGAGCGTTTGATTGCTGCTTTGCTGCCATGGTTGCCGCCTTTCCTATCAGTGTTTTAAAAAGATACTCGACTAAAGTTGAACCATGATTTCTTGCCCGCCTGTAGAAACCAAGGTCAAGACAGCCATCGTGGCTTTGGTGCTTGGCTTGCTCGCGGTATTGCTTCCGGGGCAGGCCGTTGCAGAGCCTTCCCCCCTACTGCGCCAGCACGGGCACCTGGTTGTGCTTGGCACCTCCGGGCTGCGCTGGCAGGACGTAGATTTTTCCGACCCTGCCTCGCGTCCGTTCGCAAAATTTGCCGAAGAGGGCGTGGTGGCGAATTTGGTAACGCGTTCAACCGCCGCCGTGTCTTGCCCGGCCGACGGGTGGCTGTCGCTTGGCGCCGGGCAGCGGGCAACCATCTCTAGGCGTAGCGGCAAATGCGCGTTCCCGCAAGTACGGGACCAACAGGTACAGGGATGGAAGCAGCTCACTGCGGACGTGATACCGGCCGGGCAGGTGGGCCTCGGGTACTTGCAGGCGGCCCTGGCACAGGATCGCAAATCGGCGGTTGCAGTTGGCCCGGGCGCGGCATTGGCGCTGGCCGACAAGGACGGAAAGCTAGCTCGGCCGGTGTTGCGGAACACGGGCAATTTAGCGGACACGGTGTCCACTGCCGCGCGGGAAAACCATGTGACCGTGGTGGATACCGGCGCGGTTGATCCGGCCAATCCGCCGCAGGTTACTGGCCAGCTAAATCCCACCCCGCAAGGGGGTTACCCGCAGTTGGATCAGAAGGCAAGCGATCGCGTCCAGGTGAGGGCGAAGGTGCGCCAGCTCTCGCAGATCGTGAAGGCCCTGCCCGAAGGCACCCAGGTGATTATTGCTTCTTTGGCCGAGGGCAACCAAGTACCCCACCTGCAACTGCTGGCGATGCAGGCGGACGCGTTTGCCCCCGGGCTAGCAAAGTCGGGTTCGCTGCGCCGCGACGGGCTGGTACAAACAGCAGACCTAACGCAGACGATTCTGCAATCCATAGGGGCCACCCCCGCCGAGAATTCTCCGGGGGCTACCGTGTGGACCGCCGGACGCAGCGGCAAAATAGACTTCCCAGATCGCATCGCCAGCCTGCTGGATCGATCTGTAAAAACTGACACGGCTAGGGTCACCCAGCCGGCATTCTTCATCCTGTGGTTCACGCTAGCCGGGGTAACCATCTTGATCGGATTGGCCAGGTATTTCAGGCGGTCCAAAGGCCGGGCAATAGAGAAAGTGCCCACCGTCCTCGCCCAGCTAACAGCTGCCATCCCGGTTGCTTCACTGCTTGCCAACCTGCTTCCTACCTGGCGTTTCGATACCAATTCCACCGCGAGCGCAGTGGTCATCTCCCTTACTTGCCTAGTAGTGGTGGCGGCAGTGCTAGTAGCACTTGCGCACGGGGTGGCGCGGTGGCTTCGCCCTCATATCCCCCAGTCCGTGGCCAGGCCGCTTAACGCGCCCGTAGTATTGGCGGCCATTACCCTGGTGGTCTTCGCGTGGGTGATCGCTAGTCGCGCTCCCTTGCAGCTAGATTCTGCAACGGGCACCACCACCATTGCGGGCAACCGCTTCTACGGTTCCGGCAACACCGAGTTCACGCTGATGGCCGTCTGTTTCGTGATCCTGGCAGCGTGGAGCGGAAGCGCGCTTTTTGCCGCCGTCCTGGGGCTGGCGCTGGCTGTTATAGACGGCTTTCCTACCATGGGCGCCGACTTCGGTGGCCCACCCGCAATCCTGTTCGTTACCGTGCTGCTGTCCACCTGGCTGCGGGGGAAGAAGGTGCGCCTACGCCACCTGCTGCTTGCGGTGGTGGCCGCCTTCGCGGGTACCGCCCTCTTTGCGGTCATTGACTATTTGCAGGCCCCTCAGGCGCGCACTCACCTGGGTCGCTTCGTTGCCACCGTTATCGAGGGCGGAGCCTGGCCAATTGTGCAGCGCAAAGCCCACGCTGCGTGGCTTACCGTAGCAGGATCGGCAGGGACCCTAGTTGCGGCTTGCCTTTTTGTGATAGCTATCGGCTGCATTGCAGTGGTGCTGTATTCGCCGCGGTTCAGCACGCGCGTGTCTGCCTACCACCGCAATGTCCTTCTTTCGGCCACGATACTGCTGGTCATTGCCTCGCTGAGCAACGACTCGGGAATGCTGATTCTGACCATCGGGCTACTGCTAGTAGGGGTACTTATCTGCGGGGGGCTGTTCAGGATGGCTCTCACTTTGCCAGCAAGAAAAACCAGTTTTATTCGCCTGCCCGCAACCCGCAGGTGGCCTCGGCGCCTGGGGCTGGCCCTGGTCTGCACGGCCCTTTTGGGGGCTACGCTGGCGGCTATCACTGCGAGCCCCTCAGATGCCAACACTCACCAAATCCCGAAGGCAGGCCGCGCACCGGTCGTAGCCGTGTTTACCGAGGGGATCCGGTGGGAAAAGGTCACTGCCCGCACAGCCCCCAGCTTGTACGAGCGGGCGGCATCCGGCAGCTCCGCCAACCTGGTGCCGTTAGCCCTGTCTGGCCCCTCCTGTCCCATCGATTCCTGGCTGACTTTGAATGCCGGCCAGAGGGCGTGGCGCAATTCCCTGGGCGGGTACGAGATTTGTAGTTCGCTGCAGCAGCTGCCCGAGGCCGACGCTGCCTCCTCCAGGCCTGCTCTGCGGCGGTGGGGCTACTATTCGAAAGCCATGGCCCAGATGACCAACAAACCCACGCTGGGCGCCTTGGGCGAGGCCGTTACTGCGCACAACCTGCGCGCCCGCGCCATCGGCAACGGGGCGGGAGTCGCCCTCGCCAACGCCAAGGGCATCCCGCAAGGAACCCTGGTAAAAGCGCCAGCAAACAGCCAAGAGCTGGCAGCAACCGTTGCGAAGGACCTGGGCACATACGACCTGACAGTGGTGGACGCTAACGCTATCAGTACGGTGCAAAACCCTGATCGCGCAGCGGCAGCGACCCGCCGAGCCATCCGTAACGCGAAAGAAGAAACTGGTGAAGAACCCACCGAGGTGCAGGTACGTCCCGAGTTGCGCTCCCTAGACAATCCCGAAGTAAGCGTTGGGTCTAAGCCAGATGTCGAGGACGCAGCCGAAGTTCCCGAAACAGCGTTCTCGATCAAAACCGACCAAGAAGCCTCGACCGATGCGCAGCGGGCAAAACTGGTAGAGAAGCAAGGCGAGCGGCAGCTGGCCCGTCTCGAAGCCGTAGTAAAAGCCATCCCAAAGGATGCACGCCTCATAGTTGTTTCATCGGCAGATTTCGGAGTGCGCTCGTACATGCAAACTGCCGTCTTGGCTGGTCCCGGCGTGAGCCCGGCCAAGCAGGGTGGGCTAGCCCGCTCGTCCTCGGTACGGCAGCGCGGCATCGTGCAGCTGCCAGATGTGGCGGCAACAGTGGGCGACTGGTTGGGCTTTGACATGCCCGGCGCCGGGTCTGCCATCACCAACCAGATTGCCCTGGGCGATGAGTCCATGAATGTGCGCCACGCCTTCCTAACCGACCAGGCCGATAGGGCTTTCGCAATGCGCGACGCGCGCGCTAACTTCTACGGGATGCTGGTGACCTGCACGGTAACGATCATCCTGGTGTTGGCCGTGCTCGCGCTAGGGGTTGGCGCAGGCTTCCACATCGCCAGGTTCTGGCGCGCCCTGTTGCGGTTTAGTTGTTTGACCGTCGCGTCCATTCCCTTGGCCACCTTGGCGCTCTCTGCCTTCTGCTGGTGGCACTTCCAGGACACGCACGCAGCCCTGAACGGAGGCAGTCTAGCCCTGGCAGCGCTCTTGGCGGCGGCCACTCTTGCCGGGCCGTGGCGGCAGGCAGGCGCTCCCGCCCTGGTCATTGCAGGGGCTACCGCGTTCGCGATCGCACTAGACGTAATTACTGGCACGCGCGCATTGATCGATTCCCCGTTCGGCTTCAACTCTCTGGCGGCAGCGCGCTATTACGGGGTCGGAAACGAGACCTTCTCGCTACTTAGCGTGGGCACCATCCTCCTTGCCGGGTGGGTAGGCAGCCAATTTTGCAAGCAGTGGGTAAAGACCGTGGCCGTACTAGGCGTATGCGCCCTCTTCTTATACGTTGACGCGGCCCCCTCAGTGGGCGCCGATTTTGGCGGAATACTAGCATTTATTCCCGGCATTGCAGTGCTGGTAATCCTGATCGGCGGGTACCGATTGCGCTGGCGGTGGGTAGTTCCCATTGCACTGGCAATGGTTGGCGGAGCCGGCCTAGTTGCCCTACTGGATTGGATGCGTCCGGCCTCCTCCCGCACCCACCTGGGCCGGTTCGTACAATCCACCCTAGATGGGGACATGCTGCCCATCATTGTTGGAAAGCTGCAAACCAATTTGCGCCTACTGAGCGTCTCTACCCTGCGCTGGGTGGTAGTGGCCGCCCTCGTCGCGGTGGCAGTATGGCTGTGCTACACCTACCCGCGGTTGCGCGGAAGAAAGGCGCACCTGCCACAACAGATTACGTGGATGGTAGACAAAGCAGCCGTGAAGATCGCGAAACTCGCTGGCTGCGCCATTCCTAACACCGGAACGCGGATGCGCCTACGTGCACTGCCCAAGTGGGTTCACCCCTGCGCGTGGGCACTCCTAACCACGCAGGCGATGGCCTTCGCTCTAAATGATTCGGGAATCGTTCTGCCAGGGGTGGCGGCAATCATGGCAATCCCGGCAGCAGCGGACACCATCTTGGATGCGCTAGTGCGAAACGACTACCTGGAACGCACCTGATAGGGCTGGAAATCGCGCTGCATGCGCTGCGATGCAGCATAATTTTCCGGCTTCAAGTAGTACCCTTCCAGGCGCAGCCGCACAGTGGCTACCTTTACGTCCCGGTACTGGCCTAGCCGGTGCAGCTGCCCGCGCAAATCGTTGCCAGTAGGGCGATGAGAGATGTTGCAGGGCACTTCCAGTGCGGTGTAGCCGGCCCCCAAAACCGAAATAGTCAGCGCGGTTTCTACCGCCCACCCGCTAGAGAGCGGTTGGGCAGCATCAAAGGCCTCCCGAGTAATACAACGCTGCCCCGACAGCGGCTGGGTGGGACGCCACCCCACCGCACATTCGATCGAGTTGCGGGCCAGGCCGGTAACAAATCCCCGCCCACCAGCGCCAGGCTGAGGGGGAAGAACCGCGATCGCCATGTCGCAGCGGCCCTGATTTACGGCCTCGACAAGAGGCGTAGTTTCGGCAGCAGATTCGCCCAGATCAGCGTCAATAAAAAGAAGTAGGTGCGGCTCCGCGCCCTCGGCATCGTGCATCGCCACAATGTTGGCGCCCGTCTCCATGGCCGAAGCCTTGCCACGGTTCACCGTGTGTCGCACCGTAGCTGCGCCAGCATGACGGGCCACCTGCTGCGTGTCGTCGGAAGAACCGTCATCGACCACAACAATCAGGTCGACCCCAGGAATAGCTTTGCAAGCCCGCACGGTACCGGCTATCCGGTCCTGTTCATCTTTAGCTGGGATTACAACCGCAACCTTGCGAGTTTGTGTGTCAGACACTCGATCTCCTGGCCTTTTATTGTCTGCGCGAATGGGCGTTACCAAGTGTAGACCAGTACCGGGAGGTGTCCCACACGGCATAAAATCTACGTAGTCATTTTACATAAAAATTGCAAAGAAACCACATCGCAGCCGGGGCAAAGATAGGGAAAATAGACTGCGCCAGGTACCCTATTTACCATGAGTAAAAAGTCACGCCGCAAGGCTAAGTACGCGGCCCGCCGGGCCCAAATCGACGCCCTCGTTGCCGAAAATGAGAAGAAGGCCCCGAAGCAAGAGGCCTTCACCGTAGAATTCAACGAACGCCCCTTCGCTGGTTTTGCTCGCGAGATCGAGCTGGTTGCCATGCGCGAGATCCTGCCCGCAGCCACCTTGCAGGTGACTGCTAAGGACACTCCGATCATCCTTTGCACCATGCTTCCCCGCAACGCGCAGGCACTGATTCACGACGACGGCACCATCAAGGTGGCCCTGAATACCCGCAACCGCAGTGGGGATGCCGCCCACGACCTGGCCTTGGTCATTGACCGGGCACTGCAGGCACAGCCTGGATCAACCATTGAAGGCTTGGACCCGCGCACCGAGGCGCCGGCTCTGACCGATCTGCTTGATCCCGCCGAGATGGGCACCTTCACCCTGCACAACGATTTCGAGTTCTGGCTAGACGACGCCACCGAACGCACCCCCGAGGTGCAGCACGCCATTGAAGAATCCGCCGATTCTATCGTGCAGATGGGCGAAGTTGCGGGCAACCGCGGCGCCTACTGGGCCGACATGACCCACCCGTTCCTGCGGTGGGTGCTGTCTGAAGAGGAAGAGGACGTGCTGAACGCCCTCGCCCGGCTGCGCGCGGCAGGCAAGCTGAACGTTGGCGAAGGCAGCGAATTCATTGGGGCCTTCCGCGCCTGCGGTCTAGTCGCTCCCGTATTCCAGCTTTCCGACGAGGTCGAAATCGACCACCTGAGTGCAGACCTAGCCGAACCGCTAGATGCGCTTCGCAAGGGACTAGACGCGGCTCTGAAGGATGCCTCCAACCTGACCGACGCCGAAAGGCGTGCCAAGGCTGGTATCGTCTCGCGGCAGGTATCGCTGCGCTAATAAACAGCAAAAACGCAACGTGGAGGCGGACCTACGGGTCCGCCTCCATTTTCTGAGAATCTAGTCCGTCTAATGAAATAGGCCGAAATATCGCAGGCTTTTGCCAGGTTTGGCGTGCACAATAGGAGTATGCACGAAAGAGCTGGAACTAAAGCAACACCCGCAGACCTCATCAACGTCGACGAAGTCCTCTCCGCCTACTACGACATAGTGCCTGATCCTAATAACCCAGATCAGCAAGTCGTATTCGGCACCTCGGGGCACCGCGGCTCCTCTCTTGATGGAGCTTTCAACGAAGCCCACATTGTTGCCACCACCGCGGCAATTGTCGAATACCGCAAGGAACACGGCATCAACGGCCCTCTTTTCATTGGCCGCGACACGCACGCCCTGTCCGAACCGGCCTGGCGCACCGCCCTGCAAGTACTTGTTGCGGCAGGAGTCACCGTCCGCATCGACTCCCGCGATTCTTACACTCCCACCCCCGCCGTCTCGCACGCGATCCTGCATGCCAACGGAGCAAATAGCAGGCACGGGGTGCGTACCGACGGGAACGGGCTGGCTGACGGCATCGTGGTTACGCCCTCGCACAACCCGCCCCGCGACGGAGGCTTCAAGTACAACCCGCCTACTGGCGGCCCGGCAGACACCGACGCGACCGGTCCCATCGCGGACCGCGCTAACGAACTGCTAGCCGACTGGCAATCCATTCCCCGCATTCCGGCAGACGAAGTCCTTTCCGATGCGCACGTGGAACGCTACGACTACCTGGGTTCGTACGTAGACGATCTAGCTTCGATCATTGACATGGACGCCATTCGCGACGCTGGCATCCGCATCGGCGCTGACCCGCTCGGCGGCGCTTCCGTAGACTACTGGGCCGCTATTGCCGAGAAGTATGCGCTAGACCTGACCGTAGTAAACCCCACCGTCGATCCCACCTGGTCTTTCATGACCCTGGACTGGGACGGCAAGATCCGCATGGACTGCTCTTCGCCCTCGGCAATGGCATCGCTGCTAAACGCGATGACTCCCGACAAGGATGGGCACACCCCATACGACATTGCGACCGGCAACGACGCAGATTCCGACCGCCACGGCATTGTCACCGCTGATGGGCTCATGAATCCGAACCACTACCTGGCCGTAGCGATCGAATACCTTTACACGCATCGGCCGCAGTGGTCTGCCGACTGCGCGGTTGGCAAAACCTTGGTTTCCTCCAGGTTGATCGACCAGGTGGCCGCCAACTTGGGGCGCAACCTGATCGAGGTACCAGTAGGCTTCAAGTACTTCGTGCCCGGCCTGCTAGATGGCAGCATTGGCTTTGGCGGCGAAGAGTCCGCGGGAGCCTCATTCCTGCGCCGCAACGGCGAGGTGTGGTCCACTGACAAGGACGGCATCATCATGGCGCTGCTGGCATCCGAAATTTTGGCTGTTACTGGGAAGACGCCCTCGCAGCTTCACAAGGAACAGGTAGAGCGCTTCGGGAAGCCTTCCTACGCGCGCGTTGATGCTGCGGCTACCAAGGAACAGAAGGCCAAGCTGAAGGCGCTTTCGCCTCAGGATGTGGCAGCTGACGAGCTTGCTGGCGAGCCCATCACCGCCAAATTGGTGAAGGCTCCAGGCAACGACGCTCCCATTGGCGGACTGAAGGTAACTACAAGGAACGCGTGGTTCGCTGCGCGGCCTTCCGGCACCGAGGACGTGTACAAGGTTTATGCTGAATCGTTCCTAGGGGACGATCACCTGAAGCAGGTTCAAGCAGCCGCCCAGGAAGTAGTCGCCGCGGCGCTAAAGTAAACTGGCTGGGCCTTTAGCCTTCCAGTGCCCTCTAACTTTTAAGGAGAGTCATGGCAACCCAAGAACTGACCATTGAAAACTTCCCACAGATTGTCGAAAAAGGCATTGTGTTCATCGATTTCTGGGCTACCTGGTGTGGCCCGTGCCGGCAGTTCTCGCCGATCTACGACAAGGTATCCGAGAAGCACCCGGATATTGTGTTCGGCAAGGTAGACACCGATGCGCAGCAGGAACTGGCCGGGATGGCACAGGTACAGTCCATCCCAACCGTCATGGCATTCCGTGACGGTGTGGGCGTATTCCGCACTGCGGGCGTCATGTCCGCTTCCGAGCTGGAAGCGATTATTCAGCAGGTACGCGACCTGGACATGGACAAGGTTCGCGCCGAGGCGGAGGCTGCCGAAGAGCAGGCTTAGCCTCAGCAATACTTTCCGCCCGCCTGGACCCGGTCTTGTGACTGGTGAGCCCAGGCGGGCGTCTTGTATAAGGATGTTTTCCGTTCAGGGCGAAGGTGGCGTTCTGGGGAGTGATTGGCTAGAGCTTGGCTATGCCAGCCGGCCCAATTTTGAATCCGCTACCGGTCTGGGCGTTCCAGCACTGGACGGATTCGCCCAAGCTAGTGCAAGCGAGCTTGCCGCTGGCGGCGCTCTGCCCGTCCTCTAGCGTCTGATATTCGGGATCGCGGGTTCCACTTTCTACGCTGGTAACGCCTTGAATCTGCCCGGAAGAATCCATCACTCCGCGCAGGGGCCGGCCTTCTTCCCCACCGAATTCTTGGTGTTCATAAACCAGGCAAGCTACCCTGTTGGCATTAATTTGACAGGAGATGTTGCCGTTCCCGGTGGCAAAGCCGGGCATGGAATGTAGCGCGTCTTTAGGGATGGGGCTGGCATCCGGAGTGGGTTCTTCTTCTGTGGTTGCCTCGGTTGTCTTGGTACTGGGGCTGCTGGGCTTGTGCTCCTCAGTCTGGCTTACTTGCGGGGCCTGCCCATCCGGGATCCAGGTTTCTTCTTTATACGTCTTTTCCGTTACCTGCGGTTCGGCTGATCGCGAGGGCGAGGGCTCGGGGGAAGGCGTGCTCTTTTGCCGGTACTTTTTGGTCTTTACGCTTGCAGACGGCGAAGAAGTGGGCTGGCTAGTCGTAGAGGTGGTAGGAGCCGTCATGGGAACTGACCGAGTGGGGGTGCGATGCGAGTCGATTACCGCCAGGGCAGCCCCGCCGATCCCGAGGCCGGCAACCAGCAAAACTACTGCCGTTATGGCGGTCGCCTTGGGCGCTTTGACGGATTTTTCTTTGGCCGGTTTCACTTCGGCTTTAGCGGGCTCATTCTTTGCCAGGGCGCCACTAATGGCTGAGGCGCCACCTGCTACGATGCCGTTTTTTGTGCGGGTAACGGTGGCAAATAATCCATCATTTCCCAGCCGCGATGCGCCACCTGTAGAAGGTTTTGCCGAAGAATTATTTTGGGCACGTGAGGTATAACCGACTTGTTCTGGCCGGTTTCCCTTTGTTGGTTCTACGTCACCCACAGTATGGAGGGTACAGGCAATCCTGTATGAAAGCTAGCGTAAGTGCTGCATCTAGCAGGAAAGTCGCCCTAGTTATTACCGTGGGCGTTAGCGCCGAGGCCCTAGTGGTGTACCGGGCAAGCACTTGCCCCGAATTCGTCCACCGCATGTTCTAGTGAGCCTGAACGACGCAGTTGTTCGAACACTGCCATTCCAGGCACGTTGATGACCTCGGCTGCCACCCCTACCGCACGCAAGATGAATGACTGTACGGACAGAATCAGATACTCGCGGGCCATTGGCTCCTTGGGGAGGGTTCGTCCCGCAAGCGTGGCGTTGATCAGCGAAACCAGGATTGTGGTGTCCTGTTCCGGAATCTGCTTGGATTCCATTAGCTCTTTCAGAAGCCGTTCAAGAATTGCCGCCACCTTGTCACCATGGTGGTGCAGTTTTTCTTCAGTTTCTTCGGAGACCACTTTGCGCAAGTCCCTGCCGGGCGCCAGCGAATAGGCGGCCCCCAGCTCAAGCTGACTGCGAATATAGACGCGCAGGCCGTGCACCGGATCCACAATGTGAGTCAGCGAGGCTTCCAGTTTTTGCGAATACTGTTCGGTTTCGTGGGCAATAAAAGCTAGGAGTAGCGCTTCCTTGTCTGGGAAGTGGTTGTACACAGCTGTGCGCCCAACGCCGGCAGTCTTGGCGATTTCGGCCATAGTTAAAGATTCGAAGGCACGTTCTGACAGCAATTCAGACAGAGCCTCGAAAAGGCGATTGCGTGTGCGCTGGCGATGTTCCGCCAGCGTCGATCCGATAATTTTGGGCACTCTTACATTCTGCCAGTTTTATACGTAGATGACACCCTGTTCAGAAAAATTTCTTTGGCAACTTTGCCCACGCTTTTATGTAATGCCATGCGCCTTGCACAATAGGTTGGTCTGGGGCTAGCCAGGGCAATACGTGCGATTCACCTTCGGTTACCCACTTAAGAATGCTGTGCGAGCCGGTTGTGTGCGGCGTCTGCCCTGCCGGGTCCAGCACGGCGAAGAATACTCGCATGCGCATGTCGGCAAGGATTGGCCAGAAGCCGGTAGCGCCCTGCCCTTCTTGTTGGCGGGGCAGTAGTTCTGGGCCTACGCGCACTGTTATTTGCAATTCTTCTTGCAATTCTCTTTCGAGGGCGGCTGTGGGCGTTTCGCCCAGTTCAATTTTGCCGCCAGGGAATTCATATTGGCCTGCAAGGTCTTCTGGGTAGGAGCGGGCGGCAGCGAGGATCTTTTCTGGCGTGTTGGCGTCGTTTATGATCACTGCTGCGACGACTGTGCGAGGGGTGACGGCAAGGGGCGTGTTGTTTGTGTCCATTTTGTTTCGGTTTTGGCGTGCACGGTTCTGTTTTGCTATGCTACAACTCGACGCTAAGTAATGCGGGTGTAGTTCATCGGTAGAACGACAGCTTCCCAAGCTGTAAAGGCGGGTTCGATTCCCGTCACCCGCTCCAATCAAACCTTCTTCGACCTGCAACAATGCACTACAGAATAAAGATGTGACACGGAGCGTGACACGGGAGGCATTCCCAAGTCATCTAAAACTCCTCCTGCAACAAGGTCAAAAATGAAAACTCCCAAAAAAATAGTCCACAAAAATGGGACCGTCGTCTGGCGCGTACGCTTCAAACCCACGCCCGGGGCTAACTCAGCATCCGAGACCTTCCCCACATTCGAAGAAGCGCAGCAATTCATCGCCCTGATCGATCAAGTAGGTGGCCAAAACGCTCGCGCAGCACGCACCCCTATGACCGCCTCCGCAAGAACTCTTAATGCCGCCTTCGAGGATTACCTAATCGTCGCAGCCTCGCACGGTGCCGAGAGAATCGCAAAAGATTACCGGACAATCTACAACAACCGGATAGCCCCCTATTTCGGGAGCTGGCCTACCGACGCCATCAAGCGGGAAAACGTGGAGCGGTGGATCATGGAGCTACGGACCACCGAAACGCTGGCCTCGGCCAGGGCACGCAAGCGGAGCAAAGAAGAAGGCAAGCCCCTACCTCCTGCTCGATTCCTCGCCCCCAAAACAATCGCTAACGCCCACGGCCTACTTTCATCCATATTGCGTAACGAGGTACGCGCTGAACGCCTTACTGTAAACCGCGCCGAAGGGATACCCCTGCCCCGCATTACCAGGCGTAAGGAGCCAGTTTTCTTGAAGCCGGGAGAGTTCGCGAGGATACTCGATGAGCTCCCAACGCGGTGGCAGCCGCTCGTGGCTTTGCTAGCTGCCACAGGGATGCGTTGGGGGGAGGTTACCGCGCTCTACCCTGACGATTTTGATTACGAATCCGCGCCGGTCATCGTGCGCGTTTCGAAGGCGTGGAAGCGAGGGGTAAGCGGCTGGTACATTGGGGAGCCGAAAACTGCCGCCGGAGTGCGTGATATTACGCTGCCTCCGCAGATTTCCGAGCTTCTCCTGCCTCTCGTGGAGGCAACGCCGCACGAGCTGCTCGTTTTTAGAAATTCCGAGGGTGGGCACCTACGCGGGGATTGGTTTAGACCTATCTGGAAAAAAGCCGTAAAAGCTGCCGGCATTAGACGGATGCCCCGCCTACACGATTTGCGGCATACGCACGCTTCTTGGCTGATATCGCAAGGCGTGCCATTGACTGTAATCCAGAGGCGACTAGGACATTCTTCCATAAAGCAAACCTCTGACATTTATGGGCACCTCGCCCCTGAGGCGGGTGCGATAGCTGCAGCTGCTGTGCAGGTAGCACTTTCTCAGGCATTGCCAGAAATCGAGGGGTGACCAGGCGCGCTCAAGGGGGGCGCGGTTGGCGCGCACGTGACTGCAACCCTAAACTACGCGGAAGAAATGGAAGAGCAATTCGGCACCCCCGAATTCGTCCAGCTGGAACGGTACCCGGATAACGAAGCTGCCCAGCGCGGCCTGGGGGAGCCTGTTCCCGCTAAAATGCATGGCGCGATGATCGGCCTATGCTGCGCTGCCTTAGAAGCTGAAGGCTACACCACGAGGATTGGCTGGATACCCGAAGAATCATAAGCGCAGGGAACGTATAAAAAAGAGGGGCACCCCGGCCAAACCTGGTCAGGGTGCCCCTAAATGCTAGTGCTTGTTGCACTTCTCAGTCCGTAATTCTAGGTTGCGCATGCGCGCGTGTAGATCCTCAGCCGCGATAGCCTGCTCGCGCCGATAATCCCCAACCTGATGCCCCAGGCTCTTCACCTGATCAAGTAAGAGATCGAATCTGCGATCTTGCTCCTTTTGCATGCGCTCAATACGATTCACCGCATCACGCAAGCTTGAGCCGTGGTTGGTCTCCAATTGCTCTCGGGTCTCACAAGCGGCTTTCTCAATCTTCTTGTTGGAATGTTCGACGCGTTTGATTTTTACCACTCCCGCGATTGCTGTGATGAAAGCTGCGAACCCCCCGAACCCGCCAAGAGTGGCAAGAGCATCAATAAACCCGCTCAAAAGCTCACTCCTCCTTCCCCTCGCCGGTCTTGGTGGGGGCGCGGTGCCTACCAGCAGGCGGGGAAGTAATATCACGCACCCAATCCATCAAACCCGTGGGCTTTAGGACCGTGTAGGCTATCTGCCCAGCCCCCGCAACCACACCCAGATTCATAATCGCGAACTGGTAAAACGCCGGATACTTAATAAACACGAAGGTCGCCGCCGCGAGCGCCACGTACACCGCGAGCGCGACCAGGCGTTTAGTGTTTTGCGTCCAGTGCGCGCGAGTTATCACCGAGACTACGAATGTGCCCAGGATGCCCGCGAGTGCGGAAAAATCAATGGGGCTAATGTGCTGGAATAGCTGGTCCATTTTTTACCACATCCATCCTTTCGTGTTGAGGGCGTGTTGTATTGCTTGGGCGGTGTTTTCTCCGAGGTAGCCGTCTTGGGTCTGGTGGAGGTTGGCTTGCCAGGCGCGGATTGTGGTCGGGCCGAGGATGCCGTCCTGGGTTTGTTTTAGGCGGGCTTGTAGTTCGCGTATGGCCTGGGAGCCGTCATCGCCGTTGCCGAATTGGGCCGGGCAGGGGTCAGCTTCCATGATTGCCGGGTAGTATTCCTGTTTTTCCGCCACCTGGTCGGAGATCGTGCCGTCTTGCGGGGTGCGTAGGTGGGCTTGGATTTTCTTCCAAGATGCAACCCCTAGGATGCCGTCCTCGGCTAGTTTGCCGGGGGCGGGGGCTGGGTCTGCTTTCGGGGTTACCTTGGCAGGGGCCCCTCGGCGGATGTCTTCGGCGCGCGCGTCCAGCCAGGCGAGCTTGCCCGCATACGTGCCGGGGCAGGCAGTATTGTAGAAATCGTTATGCTTAGCTAGGGGGATGCGCCAGCCGTAATCGCGGCGAATATTCGCGATCAGCTGGGCGATAGTTTCAAGGTCTGCGCTGCTCATGCGCGGGTTACACTCGATGCCGATAGAACGCTTGTTGACGGAGTAGTCGCCGGCGTGCCAGGCTGTATCGGCGGCGTTTACGATCCACGCTACTCGGCCTGCTTCTGCTACGCAGTGGGCGGAGGTGCCAACCGCCGGGTTGCACAGGGTGCGTATTGCCCCCTCAAACCCGGGATTACGATCCGGACTATTCCACCAGTGAATAACAATCACATTTACTTGCGTGCCGCCCCTGCCAGGCGTGTAATTCGGTGAGTCATAGCAGGTTATATCTTGATATGCCATATGGGCTCCTCACATTCTTTGGGTTTTGGGTATAAAAAAGCCCACCCGAGCGGGGTGGGTATGTATTACAGCCAGTCTGTTAGGCCATTGTTATTGGGTAGGCGGTAGCTACCATGAAATTGAATCGGTCATTAGTGGTGAGTGTGGCATCCCCGCCACGCCAGCCGCCTTGTGGGCCGCACTTGATATTCGGGGCTTCCCCAGCCGGGACAACGGTTTGCAGGCTTACCGATACTGAGGACTCCTCGTCAGGGTCCCACCTGGCTGCTGCGAATGCCCCATTATGGCCCACAATCGCGAAATTCATTCGGCCTTTGGTACACCTGCCATATGCCCCGGCGGTGACAGCGACAAGCCGGTCATAGGGGCGGGCCGGTAGCTGTGTGGAGCAGGCCGCGTGGAACTGGTTCTCGTTGAGGTGCCCACTCCAACCGGTGGAGTATTTACGAGAATCGACTTCCACCTCATTTAGGGGCGAGAGTACCCATACCGTCCCATTCTTGCGCCCATCAGCACGATACAGAACCCCGTGGATATCGAAATATGCTGGCGTTGTTGCTGTAATGCTTACCCCATTGTCTGCTGCCGTGGTGAGTATTTGGCGGGCCTCAGCAACCGAATTGGCTGTGGTGATTATGCCTGCGGTATCGGCAAATTTTCTCCACGCGTCTAAGAGTGGTTCTGTCGCTGCCGGCAACGCTACTTTCTTCCAGTGCGAGTTACTCATTAGCGTCTCCATCTTTTAGGCCGTGTTTTTTTAGTGCGGATAGTTCGCGTTCTTTAGCTTCGATAGTTGCTTCTGCGAGTATTGCCCGCCGGGTCATGCGGGCAAGTTCTGCTTCGTATTTTTCAAGAAGAGTGTTTATATCAATCTGCTCACTCATTCGCGGCCTCCTCAGCTTCTCCTTCGTCTTCTTTTCCCCACAAAGCCGGGTTAGTGCCGGGCTCGGCAGTGTTGAAAGAGCATAGGCTCTTCCACCTGACCCCGTTATGGGTGACTACCTGCCCGACCGCGTAGGCGGTTTTTAACCCCGTCGGGGCCTGCCAGTTAGAGCCCGCCGGGGGCACTCCGGCTGCTTTCTGATACTCCGCCTGTAAAGCCTCAACGTTAGTGGGTAGGTATTCGATTATTTGCTGGCGGTTAAACTCCTCGCTGATCTCATCTCTAAGCCGGCTAACCTCAAAAAAGGAAAGCTCCCTAAGCTCACTAGTCGTAGGTACTCGCACGGTTCACTCCTTTACTGCTTGCGCATGGTGTCAATATTGGTGGGGATTGCCATAACCCGGATTGCATCCTGAGAGGGAACCACACCAGAGAAATTACGCACCGCAATATCAGCAAACGTGTTAGTCACCTTGTATGCGGATGCGACTACGTGCGCCCAATTCTCAGGGTTGCAAAAAATCATCGGTGGGGCCGGGTAAGGGGTGGGGAACGTCCACCGCACGGTCGCCACATCCCTAACTGCTGGTTTGCAATGGACGGTGCCGGTCTGGATCTGGATTTGCCGCATAAACGCGCCAACCTCGCCCGTATTATCAATACGCAGCTCAGGAGTACCAATACCCCAGGCAGATATCGCCACCCCACGATCATTTTTAGAATTGACCTGCTGCACGACAATCCCACCAGAATCAATCTTCAATTCTTGGGTGTACCTATCTAACAGGTCTTTCGAACCACCATGCCCTGGCGATCCCCCTCCAGGGCGGCCCTTATTAAACACCCGCTTATAGAGCGCAACCTTGCCAGTCTGTACGATTTGGTCAGGCAAAATCTTCGTACTGGAAGTGGTTTTCTCTTCCACGTGGAAAGTGTTAACCGCCGGATCAGAATAATCCGCATACACGTTTTGGAATGTTGGCTGCCTTGATGGATTATCTATGATTACCTGCCCGCCAATGATCTTTGAGCCTACGACTTCCGCGCCGGTGATCCTGCCCCCGGCGGTGAAATCTAACGCCACATCAATTGAACCAGCAAGAATATTATCTGCTTTCACCTTTACAAACTCCCCAAGCTTCGCACCCATTTTTTCCGTAACATTCAGCTTTTCCACATCCACGGCGTGAGCGGCAAGCTTCGAGGTAGTAATAGCCCCGCCCTCAATCAGGGTTGAACCCACCATCGGCGTTATCGAGATCCCAGCGATAGCCTGGTACGCCCACGTATCACTAGAGCTGTGATTCACATACAAGGCACCAAGGTGATACCCCCTGGCCGGGTTTACCCGGAAGCGGCACCCGATTTTGGTCCACTCCGTGGGGATCTCAAACCCGCCAATAAGATACTGGGGATTCCCATTACGCGAATCCGGGACACCTTCGAGCGGCCCGCCTTGAGTGACGTCGATAGCATGATTATCCTCGCTATCACGTAGCTCTAAGAACATGCGCGAGTCCCGAATGTCCGCCGATACCCAGGCAGTGAACGCGTACTCGCGCCCAGGCTCGAGGCGGATAGGGGTTCCCCCGTGCACCTGCTTTATAACGGCAGGCCTCGCATCCGCGTTTAAGTACCCCGAACAGGCAGGAGGGGCACCATCAGCAATAAAGCTAAGCTCCTTACTCCACGGGGCCTGCCCGCCCGTCAGATCACCATTTAGAACCAGGTTGCCACTCTCAGCAGAAATAATCCTACTGGCATACATTTCATTGCTGAATGCCTGATCCGCCACAAGCTTCTTAATTACCGCCCGGTCAAAACTGCCAGTGCCAGCCTTGAGCTTATCCACCGTCAAATCTGCGACTATTTCGGCCCCCACATCAGTTTTCACCCACGCGGTGCCGTCATGAACCCATTGCCCGATAATCTTGCCAATTAGGGATGAGTCGGTGTACTGCCACCACACGTCCCCCGCATGCCCGGCACCAGAGGGGGTAGTGGTTGACCGCGTAATCTTGCTTTTACCATCGGCAGCGGTTTGCGCGCGCGTGGCAGCCTCACTAGCAGAACCAGCAAGCTTCGCCGCGTTCTCCGCCTGCGAGGTGGCTTTATCGGCGGCAGTTTTCGCCGCCTTCGCATCCTGTAATGCTGATGTGGCATTGCTGCCAGCCTCGCCTGCGGTTTTCGCCGCAGCGCTAGCTTTAGAATCCGCCTCAGACGCAGCCTTCTTAGCCTCATCCGCTGCACTCTTTACATCATGCAAGCCGTCTTTCACGCCAGACAGCTTCATCTGGACCATACTGGCGATACTGCTTGCTACTTCTGCCTTACCGTTCGCGTCCTCGGCCGTCTGCTGTGCTTCAGCAACTTTCCCGCCCACGCTATCCGCCTTGGTTTTGGCCTCCTCCGCAAGCCGTTTAGCGTTATCAGCCTGCGACGTCGCCACGACAACCGACTTTTTTACCTCGTCTGTTGCGCCTAACGCTTTAGCAAGCTCACCATCAACGCGGGCCTTCTCCGCCTCAAACTGGGAGGCTACCCGGTTAGCGTTCTCAAATGCTACGTCGATACGGCCCTTAGCCTCATCTAGTTCTTTCGGGAGTCTAACCTGTAACTCATCGATCTGTTTTTTAGCCTCGCCCGCGCGTTTTGAAGCTTCTAACAGGGCCTGCCCTGCATACCCTGTGGGGACTGGGTCCGCGCCCTCTGGGAAGTCGTTAGCCCCACCAGCAAGGACCACACGCCCAGACGAGTCACGCACCAATGGTACTCGCGCACCAACTGCGGCAATTCCCCCATCTCCACGCACGCGCACTGGCGGATATCCCTCTGCCCCTTCAAACCGGACCGACAAAATCCCGTCAACGATTGATTCCACTCGACCGTATAAGGCAGCATCCGGGCGGGATAGCTGCCCCCGCACCCCGTCAGATGGGGACTTATCTAACCATAAAGACGGCTTCACCATGTAAATTCCTCCAAATCAACGCGCATGGGTTCTTCCCCGCCAAGTGGCAGAGAATAAGCAACTACGCGCCCAACAATTTCTTCCCCAGCTGGGGTTGATATCCCGATCACGTCTCCAGCTTCAAGGCGAGGGTCTGGAACGATGCCTAGAGATCTCTTTTTCAATGCGCCCATAGACTCACGCATTGCCTTATTCGCTGCCGCCTGAACATCCTTATAGGCTTCGGGGGCAGAGATTTCTTCCCGCTGGGTGATAACCCCGTAATCTTTATCGAATGGGAACCCTGCGCGGTCTGCCCATGCGACCCATTCTTCTTTGTCTTTCTTCCCTACTGCGAGGAACCTATTGGGGCGGCGGGCAAAACCGGTAGCAGGAGCTTCTACCAGTAGGTCTTTGCCGGTGTAGTAGGCTGCGGGTTTCAGCCCCGCGTTATCAGGCTTCCACACATGTAGGCAGCCGTCCGCTTTGACCCCGTATTCGACTCCCTGAGAGGCCGCAAGGTCTCGTATTGCCTCCGTCCGAGACGTTCCCCATTGTGAGCCACGCTGAATAATCGGGTCCCGGTACAGGTCCGATTTCACTGGCAGGCGCAAAGTTGCCAGCCGTTGCATCTCAGAGATCAGCGTCGCCCCCTCAGGTGGGGATGAAGGCCACACCATCGGGTCACACTCGGGGATCTGCATCAAATCTAGGGCTTCAACCGTGAAAGTGTCCCCTGAAACTGGCCCCCATGATTCATGGATAAACTGACCGAGCGGAGTCTCATAGACCCTACCTCCAGTCTCAAACGAAATCGTTACCTCGGAGCGCTGCCCATAATTATTGGCTGGGGCCAGGGGGTGAGCGGGGGCCCACGAAGCCGGCAGATCATAGGTAAGCCTGCCGGGGACAACACGATCTGACGCATACTCTAGTCGCGCGTTAGAGGCCGGCAGATTTTCCGCAAGAGTTTGCCGGCCCCTAGTTACACGTACTTGCACCCCCACCTTGACCGGTCCTAAAAGGTCCTTCAGGGATGGGCCCGGCCTCATGATAGGCCCCCAATCGTCTCAGCAAGCTCAACGTAAGAAGAGTTTTCCCACGAGTCTTCTGCGCGCACCCAGTCTCCCCAGGTGAGGAAAATCTGTTTAGATGCTGCGGATTCTGGAAGGCGCGTGTACTGCATGTTCCAGGCTCGGTGCGCCGCATCTATTCGCGCCGTCCTAGACTCGGTAATGTCCCCGGTTGGGACGATAAGGCGAGTAGCTGGGACATCGCAGCTAGGGATCCGGCACACGCTATGGTCATGCAGCAAAAAGAACGGCTCCTGTCTTGCTACCAGTTCCCTCACGCGTCCCGTTGCTTCCGGCCCAGCACTGAATTGCAGGGTTCCCGTGCTGCGAGGCGGGAAACTGTATCTAACTACTGGTGCGGCCCGATTCGCCGGGCGATATACGGCTGCCCCACAATCCCACCCGGTGTCATCGCCGTTAGTGATCCTGACTGGCACGGGGCCCCGGCCTTGCGCATCAGAAAGGAGGTAGGCGGCCCCAATCCCTGGGCGCGTAAGTAGCTCACTCCAGTTATCTTCCGCCGTTTGCACGTGGTACTCGGTCGGTTTACCAACGGGCGCTGCGGGATCAGAAATGATCGTAGGCCCCACTCCCTTATCGATCAGTACGCGCTGCCTGTAAAGCCGGTAAGGGCCAGCGTCTATCATGAATGAGGGCAGCCCCGAGTGGGCAGCAATAAATCCTTTAAGTGTCATTTTGCCTCTCTAACCTGTCTTTCACATTGCCGAAGAAGCTATGATCCTGCGGTCCACGGCCTCTTCGATGTGCGCGTTAAAACGGGTGCCATCGTCTAGGACAAGCGCGAGAGATTGGCCCGCTAGTGACACGCTGACCTCGTGCGCAACCCGTGAGGCCATTGCGCCACCAGATGTGATAAGTGGCCGTGGCGCATAAGGCAGTGCTGGGGTTCCCCCTTCGGCGAAGCCCCGCTCGCGCAGCAGGTCTCGGATCTGCCCAGTGTGCATCATGTGCCTTAGCGCGAATATCGCGCCATGCCCACCAGCTGCGGTTACTTCCGCCGCCGTAATAACATGCTCATTATTTGATAGGCGTGCCGGGATAGAGTCAGATGTTCCCGTCTCTAGCCCCCATACTGGGCCGCCAGAGGCAAACCCCAACATACCAGCTACAGAGCGCACAACGTTAGCAACCACGGTGATTGTTTTTACTGAGGGGATCGAGCTGAGTATCCCCCATACCGGCCCTGTGAAGTGGTCGGTAGCGTTCACGCTAATCCACGAGCTGAGACGGTCACCGTAGCCCTTTGCCGAGTTCATGCTCCCAATCGCGGGTCTACCGTTAGCGTCCAGGGTCATTACTGGCCTACGCGATGACCCGTCAGCCTCAGTCGCATTTATAACCCCCAATGCGGGGCCCGCCATAGCGCCTAAAAGCATAATCGGGTTCCGTGAAGAGCCGTCTGCCTGGGTTGAGTTGAATACCCCAATTGCCCCGCTTGGGTCTGCCCCAAGTTTCATAGCTGGCGATAGTCCCTCTGCCATTTGTGCGGTCTCGCCGGCAGCAATCCTAGCCGGGTCTGTTAGCATCTCCAGCGTCATCTGCGGCTTTTTTGCTGTTGTGTAGTTTGCCGCCTCGTCTGCTTTAGCTTTCGCCTTGTCAGTCGTTGCGTCAATATCTAGTTTCACATCTAAAGCCTGGGCAGCTTGCTGCAAAGTCATACCCTTATTGATCACGGCATCTGAGAACGCGACTGCCGCGAGTTCGCCTTTTTGTGCCATCACCTGCTGGACAGCAGCTGTAAACGAGGAGTCATCCATAGCCTCCGCGAAAACCTGTGAGGACTGCTTACCTTTCGCCCCCATGAGGTTATTGAATTGTGCCCACTGGGCCTCATCGTTAACCCCATCGGTTAGATCTTTCGCAATCTGCGCACCGGTAGCCCCCATATCGAGTAGCTGGGAGAAAGCCTCCGGGGAGAGCTTTTGCTTTAGAACTGCCATGGAGGCCTGCCAGGTCTTCATGGACTCAATCTGTTCTTCAAGTTTTGAGGCGAAGTCCTCAAACCCGCCACTACCACTCTGGGCGGCCTCTCCCACATTAATAAAGGATTCAGAGGCCCCCTGCAGCTTCTGGCGTAACTGTTCACCCGCGTCCCCTGCGGTGAGCGCATGCCCACCCCACCGGGATAAAGCTTCACCCGCCGCGTTAGCCGCGTCAGCAGCTTTCAGCTGTGCCTGCCCATTCTTATCAGTCTCAAGAGTGAGCTCGCCAACTGCGAGCTTAGCAAGCTGATCCTGACTAAGAGATAGGCCTGCCGCCTGGGCCTTATCCCGGAGCGCTTGAGCATACTCAGGCATCAGTTTCAAGTGATCTCTGATTGCTTTGCTGGTCCCTCCGGCAGCGTCGGTCATCAGCCTAAACTGCGCCTGGGCTTTGTTCAGGGGGAGCCCTGCCAGGGCTTTGCCATACTCTTTTAGCTCGTCAGCAACTTTAAGAGCGGGGTCCAGCGAAACTCCTGGGGCTTTAGCCACGAGTCTCTCGTAGGTTTCGCTCCATGAACCGGTTAGGCGGGATGCCTCACTAACCATTTTGGAGTATTGCTTTACGCTTTTTGCGCCTGCGGCTGCCCCAATTTTTATACCAAGGAAATTCTCCCCGGTATCTTTGAGAAGCTTCGGCACATCTGACGCCTTCTTAATTTCTAAAATGGCGTTAGTGTATTGCTTTATTCCCTTAGAAGGTGGATCCTCAAGCCACTGTTGGGCGGCTTTAAGTGCCGTAAGTGCGGCCCCCGCAACTGCTACTACCGCCCCAATCTTACTGACGGCAGATATTAGGCCGCCTGCTTTGGCTTTCGCGCCTGCTGATACCACGCCGAGGCTTTCCAGGGCGGTAATGGTCTCTAAAACAGCCGGAGTTAGCTTCAAAAACCCTCCAGTCAGTAGGGCAGATACGCCTACCACGCCTGTAAGTGTTGCGGCAGCGGTCTGGACTGGTTTAGGCAGGGAGGCAAACCCTTTAGCGACTCCTGCCACCCCATCAGCTAAATTACCCACTACAGGTAGCAGACTATCCCCGGTGCTAATGGCAGCATCTTTAATCTGATTCCACGCCATTTTCGACCGGGCCCCGACCGTCTCATACCTGCGCGCGACTTCCTCCGCGAGTGCTTTGTTCTCGTCAAAAGCGCTTTGCCCGTCGCGCATGGCTTTGGAGAATACGTCGGAAGCGGAGGCGGCGCGGCGTAGAGCATCGCCTACGCGTAGGTCGGTTAGGCCTAGTTGTTCGAGTACTGGTTGCATTGAGCCGCCAGCAGCTTCTATTCCGTTTAGGCCTTTGATGAATGCGCCGATTGCGCTACCGGCGTCACGTTTGAAGGCCTGCTGGAATTGTTTGCCGGTCATTCCTGCTACTCGCGCGAAGGTTTCTAGTTGTGGGCCGCCGGTGTCTACGGCGTTTCGCATGGTGGTGATTACGCGAGAGAATGCTGATCCGCCGGCTTCTGCCTCTACACCGACAGATGAGAGGGCCGCAGCCAGGCCTAGGGTTTGTCCTTCGGACAGGCCAATTTGGTGGCCTGCGCCGGCTAGGCGCATTCCCATTGCGGCGATTTCGGATTCTGTTGTGGCGTAGTTGTTGCCGAGGTGGACGATTGATGAGCCTAGGTTGGAGACTTTATCTTGGCTGGTGCCCATGATGTTCATGAACCTGGTTAGGGTCATGGCGGCGTCTTGGGCTGACAGGTTGGTTGCTTCGCCAAGGTCAACCATTGTCTTGGTGAATCCGACAATGTTTTCTTTGGATACGCCTAGCTGGCCTGCGGCTTCTGCTACTGCTGCGATTTCTCCGTGGGAGGCAGATACTTGCCCGGTCATGGCCCGTAGCCCGGATTCTATTCTTGCTAGGTCTGCAGGAGTACCGTCTACGGTTTTGCGGACTCCCGCGAAGGCGGATTCCCAGTCGACTGCGGCTTTTATCGAGCCCGCGAGCGCGCCTGTGGTGACTAGGCCGAACTTGGTTAGGGCTGAGCCGGCTTTTTCCCATTCGCCTCTTTGTAGTTGTGCGGATTGTGCTAGGCGGCCCATCCTGGTTGTGGCTACAGTACCGGTTTTGTCTGCGGCTTTTACGACTGCTTCTAGGCTGGAGGAGGCGTTCTTCATTTGGGCGGTGAAGTCTGCGACGTTTGCCCTAAGAGTTACTTTGATACTGCGGTCAGCCAAAGGGGGCCTCCTATTGTTTTGTTATTTCTAGGGTTGGGACCATGCCTGGGGTGGGCTTGGTTTTTTCAGTGTCTGCCTGGAAGCGGTCTTTTGTTTCGCAGGCGATGCAGAATGTTTGTTTGACCTCGAACCAGCCGTCCATGTCGTCGTCGTGGGCGAGGCGTGTGGGGTAGCCGCACCCGGTGCAGATTCTGGTTTTTTCAAAGACGGAGTGGGCCTGGGCGAGCATGGTATCTTCCCATGCCCACCCGGCCTGTGGTGGGTTCACTCCTGCCATTACTAGCGGTGGGATATGCCATTCTTTTGCGGTGCGTAACAGCTGGAGTATCCCGGCGTTTTTGTTGGTGTCGAGGGCGTCTACTAAAAAGGGATTTTTACCTCCACGGCCCCTTGGTTTGCTGATACTACTGTGGCCGCGATTAGGGAGGCTTGCTGGGGGGATATTTCGTTTAGTTTGCGCAGCTGGTCAACTCCAAACCCGGTGGGGGATTCGATCTGCTGGGCGATCTGGTGTAAACCCACTTCGTCTGGGTCGGTGATGCCTTCTTCTTTTAATGCTTGAGCGTTGCGTTTTATGCGAGTTTGGGACCATGCTCGCACCACGATGTCGAGGGCGGAGGCTTCGACCTCGCTTTTGAGCTTTAGGAACTGTTCGCGCAGGGGGGTTGCCTCCTGTCCGGCTCGTTCGGCTATCCTGATTTTTTCTGCTAGTAGGTCCAGCTGGGATAGTAGGTCGGCGCGGGCATAGATTGTGCAGGCTCGCTTTGTGGGGGCGAGGCCTTCCATCCAGGCGGTAAGGTCAAAGGTTTCCGGGGTGGGCTGGGCGGTTTCGTAGGTGCGTACGCCTTCGGGCAGTGTTGTCATGGTGGCCTCCAAAGTTTATGTAAGAGCGGTTTTGGATGGTGGCCTAATTATTTTGGGGCCGCCCCCTGGGGCGGGTAGGGCCTGGCCACCAGATGCTCCTACCCGCCCCACTACCGGCTGAAAGCAGTGTTTGGGGGCGGCAAAAGTAAACCGCCGAGGGGGATTACCCTGCGGCGGCTACAACCTTCACATTCTCGTAGGCATTTTGTACGCCCAGCGGGATAGTTCTCTTGATGTAGCCGGTCCGGTCAGAGGGCTTCTGCGGGGTGTCGGTTACGACCTCATAAATGTCTATCTCGTCGCCTACCTCGTAGTCCTTGTCGTATTCGGGGCCTTCGCGTTCTACCAGCCAAAGCGTGGTGCCTTTAGTGCGGAGGGCCTCCCAAACGGTGGCTTCATCAGCTAGGGTTTTCCCGTGTTCATCTTTGAGGATGAATGGTGAGACAGACCCTTCATAGTTTGAAGCGCCGAACACTGTTGCGTTCGAGGCCGTGCATAGGGCAGGCTCGTTGATCGTTTCGGAAGCGGTCGCGCCGAGCTTGTAATCAGATTTGAGTACCTGGCAGGACCCTTCCAGGCCCTTCTTTAGCTCGTCTACGGTGGGAGCACGCAGGTCTTTTGGCTTCTGGGTTAGAACAGTCAGTTTAATGCGCCCATCAGCTAGGGTTTTAGGCATTGTATTCTCCTTCAGTATTTTCGGTTGGAAGTATTTCTGGCTGGCTTTCAACAGGGTTCATATCTGCTGGGGGAATAGATCTTGTGTTGGGTTTGTTTCGGACCCAATCAGGGCCTAAAAGTGGGTGCCCAACAAAATGAGCGGGAACCTTATAGGGAACCCGCTCGCCTGTGTTCTTGTCGTATACGGTTACTAATTTGTCCATTAGCACCTCCTTATTGGTGTGGCCATTATGTGGGCTTCTATTACCAGGTAGGCGGGGTGCGTGTTCGTGTCGCTAATAGTCACGGTGCGGTCCACGGTTACGCCTAACACTGGGCGAACATCTATCGGGAAAGTGCGCCACCCGGCCAGGGGGAGGACGTGCCCTTGTAGGAGTGCTTCGCATTTTTCTGCCGAATCCAAAGCATTTATTGGCGTGGCATCGGCAATAGTTATGCGCACCCACTCGTCTAGATCGCGCATCTTGCCGGCTAGATCCTCCGAGGGCTTCTCCCCTACCCCAGCAGTGATTACTATGTACGGGTAGTCCGCAGAGGTCAGGACAGGTTTTCTCATATCTGCCACATAACAGGGCAGCCCCTCCCCGGTTAAGAGTTTGCGCAGCTCAAGTATTGCCTGTTTCATGTGAGCATCCTTTCGGCGAACTCCCCAAGCGCGTCAGCAAACCCTGGGGCCTCCGCCTCTAACGCGCCCATCGGGTCCGGAACTGTCCCCCCGCCCCTGCTAGTACCGAAGTAGGCAATATTAGCTAGGGAACCTGGCGCGCCTTTAGTAGGCCCAATATCTACCTTGAACTCGCCTCCACCAAACCCCGCGAAGGAGCCCTCATCAAAGCTAATCGCAGGTGCAAAACCGCGAAAGTGCGTTGACTCCTCAGCTTCTTTCACAAGCTGATTCTTGACATTCACCGCACCCTTGCGCAGCACCGGGACCACATGGCGGGCCAGGCGCGAATCCACTTGCCGTAAATCCGCCGCGAGCGCGCGCACCTCGGACGTGTCAATGCTGATAATGCCCATCAGATTACGACCTCATCCACTAGTAGCCTGATTGCGGTCTGGTAGGTTTTTTCGTGTAGGCCAGCTACGCGAAATTCTCTACCAGTTACAGTTACCTTGTCCCCTACTTCAAATGGTCCCGCCCCGTAGGGGACGTGCACTGAGTAGCGTT
Organism: Winkia sp. C0117E2; assembly: GCF_056590455.1. Classification (NCBI taxonomy): domain Bacteria; kingdom Bacillati; phylum Actinomycetota; class Actinomycetes; order Actinomycetales; family Actinomycetaceae; genus Winkia; species Winkia sp. C0117E2. The sequence continues at coordinate 106,300 of NZ_JBWPWD010000006.1, forward strand.
GTACTACTGCTGTGTGCCCGGCGGTGTTTGGGGTTTGCTCATAAGGCTCGTAGGTTTGCACCTTGCACTTGCCCTCGTAAACGGTGGTTTCACTAATATGCTCGCGCCCGTCTGGGCCGATGGTAGGTTCCCCCGTCCTGGTTATGCGGCAGTTGTCGACCATGAGTTTTTCTGCGGCGCGCCTACCAGAACGCACTGCCATTGAAACTGTCATGGTTTACCTCTCTTCCTGTTCCTCGCCCGGCTCGCCTCACATATGTGGGGCTTGTTGGGGTTATGGAGAATGCGCCGCCGATCGTGTTGTCGTCAGGGGTTAGCATTGCCCATTCCAGGTCTGTGATAGTTATTTCTGCTGCCGCTGAGTCTGCGCTAAGCGTGTAGGAGTAGTCGTCTATGCGTTCGGTGCGTTTGCCCTCAGGGTTTAGGGCCCGTCTTGCTACTGCCTGAGAGATAACGTATTCGACGGCTTCCGCGTCCAGTCCTTCTAAGGGGCCGAGGCGTCTTTTGATTAGGAGCTCTGCGCCTTTAATCCAAAAGTTCACCTGGGCGATTTCGTCTGGGTCGGCGATTTTTCGGCCTAATGCTTCTCCCACGCTGGTTATGGTTGCGCCCACGCCTACCTCCTTGCCGTCAGGCTGGTTTGTATCCGCCTGCTAGTAGTCGGTCTGCTAATGCTTCTGCCACGGTCACTTTCGCCCCGGAGGGGGACGCGAGGTCAACTAGGCCGTCCTCGCGTCCCCGTGCCGGTTTAGCCGCAGTGCTTTTACGCGCGGCCACTATGCTGCCTCGCCGGTTGCAGCATTGAATTTGACGAAATGATCGGCGGATTCGAGGACGAATCCGTACTCGGCTTCAGCCAGAATCGCTACGAGGTTGTGCTCGAATAGGGAGACGAGCTTGTCCCCTATTGTGACTGCGGCCTCGGTAGAAATCCTGTAGTTGATGCCGCCAACTACGCCCCAGGCGGCCTTAGACCAGTTCCCCAGGAACCCTTCGACCGGTCCGTTTCCAATGCCCTCAGCGAGAACAGTCGTGCGCCCAAGCAGGGAGCCGTGGGCTACCGCAGACGCGGTCTCGGTTGCCTCCCCAGGCACGAACAGCGGTCTCCCGGTCTGATCTAGCTGCCCCAGGAAAGTGGTTTCCATACCGGTATCAAAAGCGAACCCGGTTGCCCTCTTCTTGTCCTTTAGGAGCAGGTCAAGGCCGGTAACAAGATCCCCATAAACGCCTTTCTTTGACGTCCCTAGGGTGACTGCCTTGGTTGTTTTAGCAACGTAATCGTCAAAGGGCCCAGTACCTGTACCATCGCCACCGGTGTTATACAGTGCGGCGTTGTCGAATGCCCGCCCGAATGCTTCCGCGAGTGCGGGCCGTAGCTGGGTGACGTAGTTGCCGGGGTTGGCGCGTACGACTTCTGCGGAAACTACTGCGATAGCGGTTAGTTTCTTTGGGGTCATGGTGCGCAGTGCGAGCCCCATGTTAGTGGTTTGTTTCTGCCCGCCTTCACTGGTCCAGTTTGCTACCGGTTTTGAGGTGACTACGGGGATTTCCTGCCCGGAAATGCCCAGCGGGATCTGCCTTGCTAGGGACTGTACCGCTGATACGCGGGCGGCCTCGTCGAATATTGGTGCGGATTCTTCGGGTTTGATGAAGCCGGAAAAATCGGTGGTTTTGGTTGCTGCTGTGATAGCCATTTTTGTCCTTTCCCCAAATGATTTGGAGGGTAGGTTCGGTTTTTATTCGGATAGTGTTACGCCAACGGCTTTTGCCAGCGCGGCGGTTAGCTGTGGCGAGTTGAGTGCCGGGCCGGATGCTCCGGGGGCTTTGCCTTGGGTTAGGTCAGGGCGTGGGCCTGGGGTTTTGGGTTCAGGCTCGGCTTTGTTGGCAGACAGGTGACCCATGAGGGTCTTGGCTGACTCGGCGAGTTCTTCGGCAGTTTCTCCTTGCAGGTAGCCGATTAGATCGGCGGGCACTCCTTGCTCGTACGCGACGTTCATGCGGGCGAGCTGGGCGGAGGTGGTTTTGCCCTGCTTGGTTGCTTCTGCGAGTTTGTCTTCTAGATCATTGGTGGTGGCGTCTAGTTTTTCGGTCAGTTCTTGTACCTGGCGTTCTGCCTGTTTGCGGGCATCGCGCTCCGCTTTGAGGGCTTTCACGCCGCCTTCTCCGAGGGGTTCCTCGGTTTTTTCGGGCTCGGTTTTGGTGGTGTTTGTTTCTGCCATTTTGTTTTTCTCCAAATCGCTCGGAAAGAAACCCGCCACCCGTCGCGGGTGCGGGTATAAAAGAACCCACCAGACCGGTGTGGTCTAGTGGGTAAAACTAGAATTATGTGGTGTGGGCTTAGGCCTTTTTCTTGATTTCTTTCATCAGATCAATTGTCTGCCGCATTATGTCGTCGATTCCGTCAGCGTCTGGGTCATCCAAAGGGGGAATAAGCTTATCGAGTTTCGCTAATAGAGCGTCACTGTAGGTAAAACCGACCTCTTTAGCCTTCCACATTCCCGCATCCCAGGCTGGTTTGAATGGGCCGTCGGCCATTATCACATAGCCGTACCTGCTTTCCCATTCCTCGTCAGTAAACTGGGTGCGAACTTCATCGCAGGCTTCCCAGAAAGCATCTTCATACTCACTCATTCCACCCTCCTGAAACCTTCCCAGTCCACTGGCCCGTTCCACGGTTTAATTATACTTTTCTTTGTCGTAACCATGTATACCCCATCACCCGTTACGGGGAAAGCATGTGGTCGTTGGCGTCTGCCTTTGCGTTTGATGTTGATTGTTACTTCCATCAAAACGCCTTTGTATTCGGCCCGAAGATCATACATACCTTCTCCAGACGAGTTTTCCGTGATCCACTCGGGATAGTTTTGGGTGTAATTAATCGCGTCTAAAGCGTCCTCGACTGTCCACTCGGACGGGTAATGAGTTTTGCCTACTCCCGCATCCTCGTCTAGATGACCCCCTTTCCCCCGCGAACTCCCGTAGAGGCTGACTTTCATGTTTTCTTCTGTCGCCGGGTTAAGCCGTCGCGCTATCTCCTCGTATTCTGACCGTGGCATAGGCTCTACGTCAGACGTGTGGATTTCGGCTTCGCGCCGCCACCGTGGCATATCAGCACTACTCGACACCCGTTTTGGGCCACTAGGCGGCTTAGCTCCTCCCCTCCCGCTAGCAGCAGGAGTCGGGGATTTCTTCCCTACTGTTTTTCTGCCTAATCGGGTGGTAGGTAGATACTGGTCGGGCCTGCGCGCTACCTCTTTGGAAAGGATTCCGCCTGGGCGCATCGCGGCCATAAGCTCAGCCCTATACGTTGATTCGACTGAGGCAGCAATCTGCGCGGTTAGGGGCTCATCTGTGCCACCAATTTTGGCCCCACCCCTGCGCTCTACCGCCGCAGTAGTCCACGGGTTACGCCCGACCAGTACTTCCTTATAATCGCGTTCTGCAACGTAGAGGCGGCGTTCTGCCGCAGTCATCGTATAAACGTTATTCGGGTCGCGCCAGCCGCGTTGGCGAGCTTCTAATACGGCCTGCGTGGAGGCTTTTGCACGCCCACCTTTACCGTATTGGCCAAACCCCTCACGTGCCCCACGGAGCACCCCAACGGGGTTTTGCCCACCCGGGAGAATATACCCGTGCTCGCGAAGCAGCCTTTGAGCTTGCCCCCTATCTCCTTTCGCCCATTTGTAGATGAGCTCGGGGGTTGCCCTACGCTGGCCACGTTTTAGTATTCCTGCTGCGTGCCCGCGTGTGCTCATACCTTCGGTGGTGAACATCCCGGTTTTGGTCCTACCGCGCCGGGAATTCACTACCTGGAATATATCCGCGCCATCTCTTACTGCCTGCGCGCCCGCTTTAGACAAGAGACGGTTCTGCTCGACAAGAGGCAGGGAACGAAAATATGCGTACGGGTCAGCGATGTAGCCTTCTTTAATAGCCGCAGCTTTACGCGACTGCCTCGCTGGGATGTGTACGCACCCGCAATTAGGGTGTCTGAGAAACCCGGTGTTCCACCTGTAGAAGCGGCCCGCGAGGATAGCGCAACGCGCGCAAGCCCCAGGGCTTACCATGCGCACATACCCGACCCCGGGGCGGGCAGTAATATCTACCGAGGCGGCAGAGCGCGCCACATCCGCAATCAAAGTGAGTAGAAGCATGTCTAGCTGGCGTCTGCCCATTTGGAGGGCCTGCCCTGCGCTTGCCCCATTCCCTATCGCAGTTTTAGCCGTGATAACCGGGGACTGTAGTAGGCCTTCTAGGGAGCGCCCGTCAGATGCAATACCAACAAACCCGTAGGGGTTTACGAACCCTGTTGGCGCTTCGTAGTCTCCTTGGCCTGCCAGCGCTGCCGCCCCATAGGATGCGCCTTCTGCGGCGGCGTCATATTGCAAAACCGATATGGCATTTACCAAAGTGGGCAGGTTTAGGCCCCAGGACTGGCTAATGTAGTCGGGGTTGGTTTTGCCCCACTGGTGGCGTCCTATAGCCGCAGCTTTTACCTGCAAGTTTGCGACTTTGCGGTAATGGTCTTCGGTAGCATTCACGATTAGGCACCGCCATTCTCACCGCTCTTACTTACAAGTTCTCCCACGAGGTCGTCGGCTGCTTCCTGTTCTAAATATTCGCGCTCGCGCTCCTTGCGGGCCTCGGAGAAACCGAGCTCATCCCACGCCCCCTCACGGCTAATTAGGGGTTTACCCCCGGCAAGCTTTTGTAGTGCGTCTGCACGCTGGGAGAAGGTTGGGGTAGCTGGGTCATACCACTCGACAGCAATACGCGACCCATCAACTTTTTCTCCGGTGCGGATCTGCTCGTACAGGCCCATAACCTGGCCCAGGGCATTACCGACTTCCCGGTTATGGCGTTCGACCATTTTCACTAACTGGGATTCCTCAGCACGGATAGCCCCCTCAGCAGGAGGGTTAGTAGTAGTTAGACCAAAATATTTAGCCGGGAAACCAGTAACCGATGCTGCGAGCTTGCCGTAGAATTGGACCGTCTCAGTGAAATTCTTCAGATCCGCCGCATCCAACTGGCCTAATTTCGCGTCCTTATTCGAGGTCGCCCACACCGCATTGAAATATGCCTCCCACTTCGGCAGAATCTTCCCGCCCTTATCCATAAAATCAGCAGGTTTAACCCCTGTAGCCCAACGCTTAGGCACCGCTAGTGCTTCGGCTGCGACTTGTAGGTTGGTTAGGGTGCGTGCGGCTGCGTCTGCTAGGGGGATTACGTCGCTCATTTCGGAGCGCCCGTATTGGGTGGTGGTGCGTCGCCGGTTGATTATTGGTACTACGGGGACGCGGCCGAGGTTGTGTTCGTCTGCGTCTTGTACGTGCCATATTCCTTTTTGGCGTGCGCACCAGAGGGTTTTGTCTGGTAGGTAGATGGTTGCTGCCCTGGGGGTGCCGTCTGTGTAGTCGTATACGCGTACTGCTGCGGCTACTGCGCGGCGGCGGCGGTCCATGATTACGCACATTTCGCGCGGTGATTCCACCTGGATTATGGGCAGTGCGCCTGCTTCTTCGTTGGCTCCGACAGATATGAAAGAGCGCCCTAGGATTAGTCGATCTCGGTTGGATAGGCATAGGTCGGAGTCCATGTTGTTGGCGTCCCAGCCTTCTTGCAGGTTTTTTGAGGCGGTTTCTTCTCCTGGCATGAACAAGGAGCGCACGTCTTGGCGGTGTTCGATGGTGTCTACTACTACGCGCGGCCAGTTTACGCATAGTTCGAATTTGCGCATTTGGGGGGCTACGGCCAGGCCGAGGAACTCGATGCGTTGCAGGCCGTCGTAGTAGGCGAGGAGTTCTTCATCTTTTGCCCACTGTAGGGCTAGTTGCTCGATGCCTTTTTGCAGGTAGGCTTCTTCGGTGGTTGTGAGCCTCAAGATTTGCTCCTTCCTGAGGGCGGGTTAGGCGAAATGAATCATGCCTGCGCCCTGGTCTTCTTCCCACCCGGTGGCGCGGGCGTCGGCTGCGGCTTCGTGGGCGAGCACGTCGGCCATTACGAGGTCGATTTTCATGTGCTCTTTTGGTTTACCGAGGATGTATTTGTCTCCGGGTTTGGCGATTTTGCGGGCGTTTAGCACGTGGGTTTTCATCATGGAATCTTCCAGGTGGAAGGTCAGACCCTCGCTGAGATCTTCCATGTAGCGTGTGAGCGCTTCGAACATGCGGTTGATTTTGTTGGTTGGCCATTGGATGACCTTGTCTTCGCCGAAGTCGCGGGCCCAGGCGTCTGCTTGTGTTTCCCAAAATCTGGGGTCAACGTACATGCGGGCGACTTCGTAGGTGGCGAAGATTTCGCGTACTGCTGCGTCTACTTCCCCTCGTGGGATTCGCCCGTCCCATATTTGCGGGTTCCACCATGTAGGGCGCGAGTCTGGCCCGTATGTGGGGGTGAATCGCAGCCCGTCTAAGGTTTCTACTCGCAGCGCGGTCCAGTCCCCGCTGCGGGAGCCGTCAAAACCGACACAAACTGGCCCGCCCGTTGGGGGCTCCTGGCCGGGGCGAGTGCGTTCATCCCAGAGAGTTTCCGGCATGAACGAGCCGAGACCTTGCACAAGCTTGTTCCCGAAGAAGCGCATTGCCTGAGTTGGGTCAGTGCGCACTAATTCGGCAGCTTCAGCTTCGATCGCATTGAGGTCAACCCAAGGGGAATCTGCGTAAACGTACTCGTGGATCTTTCGCCTATCATGCTTGACCGTGTAGTCGAGTTTGCCATCTGGTTTCTGGTAGAAAACGAAGACGTCTTTAGTGTGAGCTTCGTAGGTTTCTTGGGCTGCGGAGGCCTCCATTGGGTCCCAAGGGTTAGTAATTTCGATCCCGCGCCCGCCCATACCTGCCAGGCCGCGCCGCATCGTCGCCCAGGTTTGCTTCATCTTGCCCGTGTACAAGCCAGACTCATCAGCTATAGCGAAATTGATTGGCGCGCCCAAGCGTGCCCGCGCTGATTGGGTTACCACTTCAACTTTTCCCCTATGAGGCAGCCTCAAGAAGCCCTCAGCAGGTTTGACAAACTCTGCTAACGGCCCGTTACGTACCATAAAGTTCAAAGGGTCATACATATTGGCAACCTGCTCTTCAGCGGTAGCTAAAAGCTGAATCAAGGAGCGGTTACGCACCATCCCCATAGGCTCGCCAGGCACATACGCGTACTCAAAACCGCAAGGGCACCCGTTATCCGCGCACGAGTAATAGTCTCCTTCCTTGGCCCACCCGGCGAACAGGCACGGGCCAACAGCCTCAAAGGCAGTAATGGATGCTCCCCAAGGAGATTTGCCCGACTTTTGCGGGCCCACCACCAAGGAGCGTCTGTAGAAGAACTGGGAAGCACCAGACTGGCCGCGCTCGCCCAGCTTTGCGCCCTCACGAACCCGATAATGATTAACATCGCACCATAGCTGCCAGCCAACGTGAACCAGCGGCGCGCCCAAATCAAATCCAGATGGGACCGTACAGTGAGCTTCAATCCAGTCAGCCGCTAAAAACCCAAGAGTTGGGAAATCAACAACACGCTCACTCATTTACAACCACTTTCAGCCGTGTGCGCGCCCCCGCTGAAGCATTTCTTTTAGGCTTAGGGGCGCTCTTAGACTCGCTTTCCTCGGCGATTTTCCATCCGAGGAAAGAAAGACCCGCCGGGGTCATCCCAATCTGGTCTCCTATCCGGTGCAGCTGCGCCAGTAAGGAAGGCGGCGTAGAGGGGCTCTCGCACTTTACGAGAACCCGCGTGTATAAGCCGACCAGATGGTGCATCCACTTGTTTTCGGGCATCGACCAGGCCACCGCCTGGGGGCTTTTCCAAAGGCTCTTCCAAACTTCTTCTTCCCGCTCACTCATTTCTGGCAGCGGGAACTTTGGTGGCCTGCCGCGCCTGCCTGTTGGGGGCAGGGCTTTCAGAGAAAAACCGCGTCGGGCGGACCGGCCCGAGTTCTCATTTGCTGGTGGCCCAGAGCGGACCCTCGCTCCTCCTCTACCCATAGCGTTCACCTCTGTCTGATGTAGTTTTGAAAGCTCCAGACTGGTTTTTCACCTCACCGGCGGTCCATCCTTACCTATTTTTGGGGCCTCCCCCCTGGGGGGGTGGTGGTCGGAGTCTGGAGTAAAAAATGCGAGACTGTAAAAATTGTTTTCGTGTTCTAACAACGAATGAATAAACAAAATGAAACACTTTTGTTTCTTTGTCATGTTCGTTGTCGTTCGTTGGCTTGTCTTGCTCCGTTTGTTCCGCCTGCGGAACGATTGCAATGAGCATGTTCAAGTCCGTTGTAAAAGCGGCGATCGTCTTTGTGTCCAAGATCGAAAGCTTCGCTTGCTTTGATTGGTTTGTTGCATCTTGGACAGATTGCTTTGCCTTGTTCGACTTGGGCTTTGAGTTTGTTGCGTAGTCTTTGGTGTTTACTGCCATAGCCTCTGTCTGTGGTGGTGCCCCGGCGGGCCTCGTACTGGTGGGCGTGGGTGGTGCAGTAGCGGGCGGTGTTGGGGATTAGGTTGGGGCAGCGTCTTGCTGGGCAGCGTTTCATCGGGGAGTCTTTTCTACTGTTCTTGGTTGGGGTTGCTTGTTCGGGTTTGGTTGGGCTGTGAGTGTGCTTGCCCGGGCAGGTAGTGGTTGCGTCTGCCCGGGCTGGGCGGGTTTAGCGTGGGGAGAGTAGGACGCGTTGGAATTTGGCGCGCCCGCCTATGGTGGGTTTGATGATGTCGAGGATGCGCCAGTCGGTTAGGTCGCATTGGGCGAGGGTGGTTATGGGGGCTCCTATTGTTTGCCCGTTGGGGGTTGGGATTGCCTGGTAGGTGGGGCATTCGATACCGGGGTGGTTGTCGTATGGCTTGTACAGGTCTTTGTATCTTTTGCCTTTGAGGGTGTGGGTGTTTTCTTCGCGGGTGTGCTCGCCGATGGGTTTGCGGGGGAGCTGGTTGGGGATGTTGGTGAGCCAGCAGGTGAGGGCGTTTGCTTGGCCGGTGGGGGTGGTGAAGGTTCTGGATTTTGATCCCCAGGCTTGGATGGTGCCGGCTATTATTTGGGGTTTTATGTTGGCGTATGCGATGGCTGTTGTTGGTGCCATGATGCCGTATCGGAGGCGGGGCTGTTTGGTTAGCCAGTGGTGGAATTCGCGCAGGATGGAGAAGGGCGGGTTGGTGAAGACGAAGTTGGCTGTTGCGAGTGCGTTGGTGGTTTCTTGGGATTGGAATCTGCCGCACCCCTGGGCGGGGCGGTGTATCTTCCTTTCTTTGGTTTGGTGGTAGTAGGTTCCGTCTTTGCCGTCCATTCCGACTGCTGTGAGGGTGTTTAGGCCGAGTTGGTGGAAGTGGGTGGTGAAGTATTTAGTGAAGGCGCTGGCGGGGGTGTCGCAGGGTAGGAGGACATTTGCGCCGTTCAGTAGGTTTGGGGTTTTGGTGAGCACGCCTGTCATGAAGGTTTCTACGTCTTGGGGGTGGGTGTAGAACTCGTCGTTTTTGGTTTTTTGTGCTCGGGTTAGGTGTGTTGTGCCCAGGTGGGTCTCCTTAGGGTTGGTGGTTTAAATGTTTTTGGGCCGCGTTTGTTGCGGCCCGTGGGGGGGGGTGCGTGTGTGGGGTGCGCCCGTGAACTCCCCAAAAATACGGGGCGCACCCCTCTTCCCTCTTCCCCAGTGTCCTCGTGTGGCGGCGGTGCTGTCTGCCCGCGTAACAACAGTGGTGATCGGGGTCGCCCGTATGCCACGATGGAGGATTTAGCATCAGGGGGTGAGGGAGCTTTGTTGCGTAACCGAGTAGGTAGTACTTTGCCTTTTTGTCGGGTGGTTGCGCGTGTCTTTTAAAAACTTGAAGGTGCCTGACCTCTGTACGGTCTGGTGGCACCCTATAAACCTAGGGTTCGACAGTTTTGCTGTTTTGTCAAGTCGTAGCAGGGTGCGTGTGGGTGCGCCGCCCCTGTCGCGAGGGCAGGAGACGACGCGGCCCACTCGCCTGAGTGGTCATTGTTTTGCAGGTGATTCTTCTGCCAGGGCTAACACGTCACCTACCCTGTAGAGCTTGCCTTGGGAGGTTTCACGCACTGGGCTTAACTTGCCGCGTTCTGCCCACTTGTACACGGTTTTGGGTTTTAGGTGTATGCCCGCCGCGCTTTGGTTAAGCAGGCGAACCATGTGCGGGATTGTCACAGCGTATTCACTAAGACGCTGTTTGGACGCGTCGATTAGCCTTTTAGCGTCGTGCCTGGTCCTGCATCTGCTGCAGGTGACTATGGCGCGGCCTTTTGGCGCGTAGATTGCCCTACCGCAGATGGTTTCATGTGGCCCGACTGGCGCGTCGCAGGTGCCGTAGAACCATTTTTCCGGGGGCAGGTCGGCCACTCTTTCTAGGCTGTTGTAGGAATCCCTCACTTGCAGGGCGACCGTAGCAGCGTTTGGGTTTTTCACCTTGCCTGGTAGCGCGGCGGCTATCTGCTGGCAGTAGGTGTGAAAGTGCCCATCTACTGGTTTGCCCCAGGCTTTAGCGATCACGTGCAGCGGGCGGGCAGCTGCTTCGATTCTTCGCATTAGGGCCGGGTTGTAGGGGATCCTTTCTGCCGGGCCGGTGCGCACGCCACCTCCTGTTTGGGGGTGGGATGTCATCCGGTATGCGGATTGTAGGGCGTTTTCGTGTAGACCGGGCAACTGGCGGAGAGCTTCGAGGACTTGTCGTTCTGCCTCAGGGCTGATTTGTCGCCCGTCTTTGAGTGGTTGGCCGGTTAGCGGGCAAATATTGTTTTTTCCCATGCGGGGAGCTGTCTTTCAGTTTCGGGGACGGATGTCTTGGGGTTGGAACCCGAAGGGGATTTTTTCGGCGGCGTTTTCTGTGGTGGTGTAACAGTCGCCAGCTGGGTGGGGGCCTTCGGGCTTGGGGCGCGGGGTGCGGGTTATTTTTAGGGTGAGTGATAGCCGTATCCTCACATCTTCTCCTTGTTGGTTAGCTCTTGGCAGGCTTCCTTGTAGGCGGGTAAGGGCCCGAAAGAGGCGATGATTTCTTGGGTTGCCACCTGGTGGGCTTCACGTTCGCCGCCTTGCAGGAGTTTTGCGCCTTGCATGAACCGGGCGGCGTTGTGGATTAGGCAGGCCAGGGCAGCCCGCTGGCGGATAGTAGGCGCAGGGGTGGGTGTGGGGGCAAGTAGGTTTGCCAGCTCATCTCGGGTGATGTCGATCTTCATTTTTCGGGGTTTTCTTTCTCGGTCTTTTCAATAAGGTCCATGAGACTGTCCAGAAGGAGCGTCTGAGTGTGGTAGGCGGCGCGCTCGCGGGTTTCGTAGTCTTGGATTTGGTGGTCTTGGTTGTTTATTTCGATGAGGAGTGTGCCGGCTAGGGTCCATGCCCACCAGGAGAGGAATGCCCAGGCGAGGGCGAGGCCTGCTAGGGCTGGGTGGGGGCCGGTTGTGGCTGTGATCCAGGCGGTTAGGCCGAACCCGGCGAAGTGGGCAATAAAGAGGGTGGCGCGGGCGGCTTGCAGGTGTTTTGTGCTCATTTTGGTCTTTTCTCGGTTAGGAGGGCGGCGAAGTCTTTTAGGGTCATGGTTACGTATTGGTCTGCCGGGTTAGCGTTGCCGTGGCGTTTGTGTGCTATGACGGCCGCGAGCGCGCCGTCGTTTTGGCGTTCGGTTTCTGCTTGGGTGGTCCAGGGGCCGAGGTGTGGGCGGGTGGTGTTTTTGCATTCGACGACAACGCGGTGTCCGTTTTGGGTTCTTAGGGCGGCGATGTCGCCTTGGTCTTTTGGGCCGGTTTGGCGGCGTCTTTCTATGCGGTCGTCTACGTGGGCGTTGAGGTATTGGGATACTTGTTTTTCGAAGTTTCTGCCTGCGGCTTTTGCGGAGGTTCGGTTGCGTTTTCGTGGGTTCATTTGTGGTTTTCCTGGTTGTTTTTGTTTTGGTAGCAGTCTGCGTGGTAGACGGGCCAGGGGGTGCCGTCCGTCTGGTAGAGGCTGCTGGTTTCTGTTAGTTGGATGGGCTGCCCGCACCCGGCGCAGGTGCGGGTGACCGTACGATCAGCGGTCGAGGGGGTCATCCCAGCAGGACTCCATCGACTTTCCAGAGCAAATACAGGCCGGCACCATTCCCGCGCCGTCCGAGAATTCCCCGTTAGCATGTTTTATGCGCTCGGCTTCATCAAGGAAGGAGTCGATTTTCTGCGCCGTGCTGGCAAAGAATGTGATGGCGGTTTCCGCGTCCGTACACGCCGAAGCGAGATGGTCGCGTTGTTCTGTCGTGGATTTAATGCCGGCATAATGCTCATTTTCTAGGTAATCATTAAGCATGGAATGAGCGTTATATACTGCTTCGACGGCCTCAGCCCACGCTTTTTTGATAGCTTCTTCTGCGCTCATTCCTCTTCTCCTTCGTGCTGGTAGTGGCCGATTTCTTGCACGAGAATATGCTTATAAGCAACTTCAAGATCAGTGAGAATGCGGGTCAGGGTGTTCGCGTAAAAGGCGTGGCAGCCGGCGGCCTGCTTCATTCCCTCTGGTAGTAGGTATTCCTGGATCATGTGCCAGAATCGCGCTTCTACCGCGTCCAGGTAAACCCTTTCTAAACTGTCGAGGGCGAAGCTAGCACCTTCTGAGTTTTTGAGAAGTTCTTTTGTTGGTAGTGCGCTTAAGTTTGAATCAATCATGTTTGTGTGGTTTCTTTCTTGTTTTTGGGTTTAAGCATTTTTTGCAGTACCGGGTGGTTACTGGGAATTCTTCGGGCCACTCACATTCGCCCGGATAGGGGCGGATATGGCCGGGTGCGTGTGTTTCTGCGGCCTCGTAGGGGTGGTAGTACCAGTAATCCTTTGAGGGCCAATCACGGTGACGCGTAACCATTCCAGGCCTTTTAGAATGGTGGGTTTTCGGGTACGGACCAAGGGTCACCCTGTTGCCCGCCGGCGGGGGCCTGATAGTTGGCTTGCGCCTGTGGGGGTTGGGCTACTTGCGGCCACCCGCCGCCCGCGTTTTGTGCCTGCCCTTGGGTGGCGGTGGGCGGGGCTGTTTGTGCTGGCCTGGACGCGAACTTCAGGGACGGGCCGATGTCTTCTAGTTGTAGTTCAATGCTGGTGCGCTGGGCCCCGGTTTTATCGGTGTAGGTGTCTTGTTTTAGGTGTCCGGTGGCGATTACGCGTTGGCCTTTCACGAGTTGGTCGGTGATGTTTTCTGCGAGTTGCCTCCAGGCGGTGGCGCGCATGAATAGGGCGGGCCCGTTTTCGAATTGGCCGGTTTGTTTGTTGTATTGGCGGGGCGTGGCAGCGATGGTGATGGTGGTGACTGCTGCCCCTGATTGTGTGTAGCGTGTTTCGGGGTCGCGGGTGAGGTTCCCGCAGATGGTGATCGTGTTGTCGGTTTGCATTAGTTTCGTTTTCCTTGAATGGTGATTTTGTAATTGTTGATTTTGGTGAGCAGGTCGTAGGTGTTTACGAGCGTGACGACGGCGCTGCTTTTTGTGAGTCTGATAGTTTCGTCTATTTTTGCTCTTCCGTTTGTTTGGTGTTTTGTTAGGTAGTCATATTCATCGCGTTGGGATAATTGTTTTTCTGTCTCCTTGAGGTTGGTTAGCGCGTTGGTTAGGTAGGTTTGCATGGTTGCGAGTTCGTCTTGGTAGCGCTCGCGGAATGTTTCAATCATTTGTTGTTGCCTCGGTTGTTGTTTTGGTTGGTTTTTCGGAATTTTCTTGTGTTTGTTCGGCTCGTAAGGTGTCGACTATGCGGGCAAAAAATTCGTGGTTATCTTGCGCAACTGCGAGGTCGGTGAATAGTTCTAGTGTGTTGTTGATGATGTTGCGGCGGTCGTTTTCTATATGCTTGTAGTGGTTGTGTTTTTGGGTTGGGGTGTAGTCGGTGGTGTCGGCGGGGTGTTTTGCTTTGTCTTCGAGGTCGCGGGCGGCGTTGAGTATTTTGGCTAGTTGGTTGATTTGTTTGTTGTTTGGTGCGCTCATTTGTTACTTCCGTTTCGTGTAAGCGTTTTTGAGAGACTTTTATCGGTTCGGGTGGGTGACCCTACGCGGGGTACCCTGTTAGGCCCGTGGGAGGCTGTTTATGTGGGGTTGTAGGGTGGTGTTTCTGGTTGTGGGGTGCTTTTGCTCCTTCCGTTGGGGTGTTATTTGATCCCAAATTTTTTGAGTAGCCGATGCAGTTCTTGTGGGCTTGCGTTTAGGATTGCGGCGCGCTCAGCGTTGTCGCACCTGTTTGCCGGGTTAGCTGGCCGGTAGGGCTCGTCAGCTTTGACTTTGCATACTTGAGGCTGGTAGTCGCCCGTTAGGCATAGGGCCCGGTAGAAGCTGTACCAGGCTTTATGTTGGCTCTCTGGTACCCATTGGGCAGGAGGCAGGTCCGGGACTGCGCGCCGCCCGGCGGCTATTTGCCGGTCTTTGATTGCCACGCCGATAGCATCCAAGAGCTCTGGGAGTTTTACCGGGAATGCGGTCCCGTACTGGTTGCGCTTGTTCCACCCATCAATGAGCGCGTTTGTGGCTTGCCTAAGATCCGCATCGGTTGCGGTGGGGTGTTTCCTTTCGATTTCGCCGCGGGCTACTACCACGGTTACGTCGGTGAAGGATGATCCGCATTCGCCTAGGCGGGCGATGGTTTCAGCCAAGCATGCGCCGGTTATCAATTTCGCCTCCTTCGATTATTCGGGGCGTCCTAAGGTCTTGTGCTGCGTCGATGGCTGCGCCGGCTGCGAAGATTGCGGCCATTCGGGAGTGCTGATTAGCGGTTATGCCGCCCGTCTGGCGAGCCGGAAGCGGGGTTTCATCTTCCCAGCGGCCTTGGTTGAGCCAGGTTGCCGGGTGGGGCGTGTACTGGTCGACGCGGTTAGGGTCCGCTGCCAGGCGTGCCGCGCCTTGGACGAGCTCTTGCGGTGTTGCGCCTTCTTTGATTGCTTTCGCGTAGGCTTTAGCGGCAGCTTTCTTCCCGGTCTTGCGCGGGTATGCCTGCCAGAAGGCTGTGAAGTCTTCGGTGTAAGCGAATTTGGATGCCTGCCCCGAACCCCCTTTAGGGGGTATGGGGGTTAACTCCTTAACTGTAGTTACTTCTCTTGTAGTTACTTTGCGCGCATCTGGTGCACCACCCCGGTGCAGCTCCTGCACCACCCCCGTGTAATCAGTGCACCGGGTTCGTGCAGCTCCTGCACCACCCCCAAGGCTTTCACTATGATCCGCGAAAAGGTTTGCAACCGAGTAATAATTCGTCTGGTAATTACCATCCATAGCCGGGCGCTGTTTCCACCTGACAAAGCCGCTTTCCCGGAGCTCTTCAAGCGCTTTATCGACTGATCGTTTAGAGCATCGCGCTTCTGCTGCGATCGTGTTTTTGGATGGCCAGCACACGCCACTCGCGTTAGTGCGATCAAGCAAGGCTAGGAGCACTAATAGCCCAATACCAGAGAGCTTTGAATCTCTAATTACCCAGCGTGGGATTACTGCAAAGCCTTCGGTTAACGGTTGTGGGGTGTCCATGCTGTTTCTTCTCCTTTCTCGTTTTCTTCTTGGGGTGTGCAGTTGACGCAAACGGGGCCGCCGAGGGTGGGCACACTGTCCGGAAACTGGGCCCCTTCTTCTCCGTATGGGCGCATTTTCAGCCCGCACGCCTGGCAGGTGGGGAGCGCGTCCTCGCAAAGCTGCAACACGGGCGGGGTGCGGTCTTTCCGGCGCGCGTACCTTTGGGTGGGTGTTTCCCCACCCCAGATCCCGTGAAGAGCTTTCCTGTGGCGGCTCCCTTCTAGCTGGTCGGCTGCCTGCTGGCAGGCGTACATGAGTGGGCAGTGGTGGCAGGCGTGTAAGGCTGCCACGTTCTCGGAGGTGAGCCTGCACGTGTCGGGAAACCACGCGTCAGGATTGGTTCGGCAAGGCGGGTCCGCGTATTGCAGTAGGGTCGTGAGCGCGCCTATTTTTGGGGTGGTTATCATTGGGCTGCCCCGCCTGTGGCGACCTCTTGTAGGGTCGGCTGCACCTGGGGCTGCTGCTGTTGTTTGGCGGCTGCGAGCCTGCGGACTTGCTGCTCGCACAGGCTGATAGCGGCTGCAGCCTGGTTCGCGTCTAGTTTGGCGAGCGCGTTTACGCGGCCCCCCGAAACGTAGCGGGCGATTTCTTGGCCTTTTTCGGCGTTCGCGCCTATCTGCTTTAGCAGGCGGGAGAGTTGCTGGTGTTGGGCCCCGGTCATCATTCCCGCCCCGCCTCCGGTTTGGGTGGGTTGAGGGTCCTGGCGGGACACCGGGGCGGCAGGGACAGCCGGGGAGGCCTCCGTTTCCTTCTCGTGCGTGGGCACCGTGAAAGTCTGCAAAAGGGCCGTACGCAAAGCCACTGACATGAACTTGGTGGTTCCTTTGTCCCCAACGTCTTGGGCCTCGGCAGCCACCGAAGTTTCCAAGGTTTGGCCGTCACCAAAATGGAAACGGAAAGTCACAATCCCGCGAATAAGTGTGGAAATCTTCCCCTTATTGGTGGGTTGGGTTTCGTAATTGATCTGGTCAATCTTTGAGGTTATGAGGACCCCATTATCACGGAATGCCGGACCAACCACGTCTAGCACTCCGTCGATGCCCCTAAAGTTGTATTGGGAGAATTGGTTGACGCCGTCTTTTTTGATTACGTTAATGGCCTTCAACGCTTTGGCCATTGGGGTTAGTGTGGTTCCCATTTTTATATTTCCTCTAAAACGTTTTCGGGTATTTCGTAGGGTTTTATGCCCAGGATTTGGAGGCCGCATTCTAGGGCCTCCCAGTCGTCGAAGATGCGGGCGCGCATCCATCTGTTGATGCCGATTTCGTTTAGCGCGTGGCCAACTTCGAGGGCCTCATCGGATGGCGTGTACACGCCCACCAGGTAGGGGGGTGTTTTCTCCACCGCGATAAACACCATGCGGGCGTTAGTCGAAACGTTTATGGCGGCCAGGCCGGCCGCGTACCAGGCCGCGCTCTGGTGGTAGCCGAGTTGGAAGCAGGAGCGGCGGAACCCTGCGGGGGTGGCGTCCCTAGTGGTTTTCAAATCCACGATCGGCAAAAACCCAAGCTCGGAGTCCACCTCGTCTGGGAGCCAGTCCGGGCGGCACCGTAGGGTCGCCCCTGAGGGGTGGTTCCAGTACACGGACTGTTCCGCCTTACCAGGGGCGGTAAGGAGCCGGCGTGCGAGCGGGTTCTCGTGTACGGCTTCGGCCATGCCTTGTAGGGTTTCCCACCCTTCCTGGGTGACCACGGGGGTGCCGGCAGGTAGGTTCGCGATGAACTTCTTCCCCTTCACTGAGGTCAGGGTTTTCGCCTCTGTGAAAACCTCCGGGGCTACGCCCTCGAGAATGAAAGCGTGCGCCGCGGTGCCGAATAGGAGGGCTTCTGTGTCTACCTTTGGGTGGGTTTGCTCGTAGTGGAAGCGGGCCGCCCCGCCGGGTTTAGCCAGGGTTTTCGCCCCCGATGACGACAGGCTGTTTTGGTCGGCGTGGTAGTCCGAGTTAGGGATGCCCGCGTATATGCCCGGCGACGCAGGTAGGGTGAGCTCGTCTTTATTGTTTTCGCTCATGCTAGGTCGCCGTCCTCGCCCAGTTGGGAGAGCTCCGCCAGGGTGTCCTCGATTGCGTCCAGGGACTCGGAAATGTACTGCTCGCGCGCCCAATCCTGTACAGCTTGGGCGTGGGCCTCTATCTCACGGCTGCCGGGCCTAAGGTTGCCCAGGCGCGTGGCCGTGCCCTCATAGGACTGGGCCTCCCCCAGCCTCAAGTACAGGCCTTGCAAAGCGGCTGCCACTGCCCGCCGCTGCGAGAAACTAGCGGCCGCCACAGAGGGCCCTTTAGGGCTTCTTCTGGTTTCACCAGCTTCGTCTCGTGTACGATCAAAACCAGCAAAACGCTGAGAGGAAACACCCCCATGGCCTATTTCGTGAAATCCTGTGACGACTTGCCCGCTTTCACTTTCAATTCGGACACAGACGCGCTGGCCGCCGAGAAGGCACTTCATGCGTTCCATCGAGAGGGAACACAGCCCCTCATTCGCTTCAAAGGCAAGAACGGCCTCGTTGAGACGTTCGCGCTCGTCTGGGCTAATGGCCCCTCTGTCCATTATTGTGTTAGCGAGGCAGACGATGAGATCGCGACAAATCTTGCTCAGGATTGGGTCAAGCAAGACATTATTGAGGTATCCGGTTGCTTCTAGCTGGGCTGCCTCGCTCTGCTTTTTAGAAGCCTGTTCTGGCAGGCGGTCAAGGATGATGCGAGTAACCTCAGGTTCCTCCACCATCTCAAGCACTTCACTGGTGAGGGCCGGGCGCAGGGTGCCAGTACCCCGCCCGCTTACAGCCCACTCGGTTTCACTTACCCTAAGGGCAGCCCGATAGTACAAGTACAGTTCCGGGATCTCGTACTCGAGGCGGATCTGCGCGCCGACGGGCAGTTCTGCCACGTCAACCTTGCCGAAGAGGGTCTCGCCCTCTTTAAAAACTGGGGTGTTCATTTAAAATCTTGGGTCCTTCCAAAAAGGGGTGCGGTAGATAAAGTTTGGGTGTGAACATTACGGAACTAGCCATCAACGGCCTCTCGCTCCTGGTCGCTACTGGGGGCCTGATTGTTGCTGTCCTGGCACGCCGTTACACGAAAATCAGCCAACGCGCGGCTAAGGAGGCCAACCGCCTCGCTAAGGACGCCAACATTGCTGCTACCCGCGCGAACCGCCTGGCAGGTGAGGCAAACCAGATAAGTAGCAAGGCGAACAAGATCGCGACCAGAGCACTTGCTACCACGCAAGATGTCAGTCACTACTCCTGGGCAATCCAGATTGACCATGACGCCGGTGTTCTCGTCCTTGCCAATGAGAGCCCATTTAGCGCAACGAATATTTCCATCACGATCAGGCATGAAAAAGACACGATTTACCAGGGTAGGGCCGGGGCTATCGGACCCTTCGGAAAGGTAGGCTTCGGCACTAGCTTGCTCGTGAATGATGTGCGCGACCGCCTGGCTAGCAAGGACACTGCACTTGGTGGCGGCATTTTCGGGGTCGCTCAGATCAGCTGCGACGTGTTCTTGTCTTGGGATAGTCAGGTCGGGGTGCCCCGCTCTGACCATTTCGAGCACTGCTTCACCAAGGCGGATTGTCATTGATCCGGGGATGTTCATTCGCGTACCCCCCTTGAAAACACTTGATCATGGCAAGCCCAAACACGATGCCAGATAAGAATGTTCGCCCCAAGCAAGACGCACCCGAGAATGGCTAGATCGAAAACTGCGATACAAATAAGTGGATGCAATAACTGGTTCATTTACTGTTTTCCTTCAAATCTTTAGGGACGATCAGGGCTAATACGGGGCTGCAATACGCGACCAGAAGAAGCGCTGCGGAAAGGGGCGGGCACGCGTACCAAAAGCATTGCCCAACCCACCAGCAGCCGAGAGCGATTAGCAGAATCAGCGCCTGCAAGGCGCGGCGCGCCCACCTCTCAGCCCGGCTCATGCTTCTAGTACTCCTTTTCGTGTGGCTGCGGCTTTCCTCGCGGCGTTCGCCCGCCCTGATCTAGGTGATAGGTGTATGACTTGGCCACCAGGCAAGACCGTGGTGATCTGTGGGGGTTGTTGGGTTGCTTTTTGCGCGAAGTCTTCTATTGCTTGCGGGGTTACCCGCCATATCCTTCCGACTCGCACGCCCAGGAGGCGACCTTGTTTTAAGAGGCGCAGCACCGTGGTTTTTGAGATGCTCATGTAGGCTGCGGTTTCCGATACCGAAAACCAGCTTTCAGGGCGAGCGTGTTCTGTCCTATTCAAGGCCCAGCGCCTCCTCCAGCCAGTCTTCGTCCCAGTCCACTACTTGGTTTAGGAAGTTTTCTTCTGCCCACTGACGCGCCCGCTTCTCGAACGCGGTGACGTCACCGAACAGGCCAAGCACTAGGCCGCGTATTTGTACTTCAACGCCGCCGATGCGGACCCGCCACCACACGGAAGAAGGCCTGCGTATCTCACTCAGGAACGCCCCTTTCCCCTTCTTTAGCGAGTAGACGCGCCCATCCTTAAACACCACATAGGCGGGGTTGCCGAAAATAGGCATGCCTGCACTAAGATCAACAGTCTGGCTCATTTGGTTAGGCTCTCCTCGGTGTAGTACTTGGCCCAAACGTCTTCGAAGAGGGGCCGATCTTTTTCTGTGTAAGCATTGACCTGGCGCACCTGGCCGTTACTTAGGTTTAGGGGGTATTTTTCGGGCTCGGTGCCGTGTTCTAGCGTGTATTTGGCTTTGATGCGCTTACCAAAGGTCGGGGCGATATGCTTTAGCTGGTCTTTGTTTACGCCCTTTTCTTGCAGGAAGTCCTGCGCGTACAAGGGCCGGGTTGCGGGTTCAAGCTGTGGGCGTTCGCCGAGTCCGCGCGCTAGGATCACACGCGCTTTAGCCTCGAGATGATCCGCTTGGATCAGCCCCCGCGCGGCCTGACAGAGCGCTAACTCGTCGAGGGCCCGGAGCGTTGCCGGGTTTGAGGTTGCTACCTGCGGGACCCGGTATGCCCCGGTCTTGCGGATGGTTGGCAGTACCTCGTGCGTCACCCAACGGCGGAATGGCGCAACTCGCTCAGCCTTGGAGCGCACCAGTGCCGCGTAAAGGCCCGCTTCTGAAATAGTAAGGAGTTCTTGCCTTCCTCCAGGGGTAGGCACAAACTGCCTACCCTTTTCATCTTCGTCAAGGCCGCGAGTGAAATCCTTGGCGCTTTGGTATTCAAGTATTTTTGCGACATCAGCAGCAACGAACCAAATTTCTCCCGCTTTGTCATGGAAAGTACGGACTCGTTGTTGGCCGAATTTGAAATTTTGTAGTTCAGTAGTCATTAGGCTGCCTTCCTTTGAGCACGGGCAGCCTGGTAAAATCGGGCTGCCTTGTATTGGGCAACCGTGCGATGCAACTTTGGCGAGATGGTCGCACGGTTTTTATTTGATGATTGATGCACACTTTTGTGTGCATGGGCTAATTTAACATACGCACACAACGGTGTGCAAACTACTAGTCTTCGGAAATGATCCGGTAGATTGAATTGCGATGCATCTGCAATGCGTCCGCTATTTCTTGACGAGGCACTTCTGCCTCCAAGGCAGCCATTACCGCTTCTTTGCGCGCAGACTTCGCCAGCGAAAGGCCCTTCGCAGTCTTGCGAACCTCCGCTAGCAGTTCTCTCTTTGCCTTTTCGTCCATTGCTCTCAATCCTATCTGACGCCGCGGCCATCAGCTCCCGCCCGGTCAACTGCCTGGGCGTACCGTACGAGCCGGTCTTACGGATCGTGGGCAGTATCTCGTCGAATACTTTTGCTTCGAAGGCTTGCGCGCTTGGTAGCTTCGATGACGCGATTAGTCGGTACAAATCGCCCTCGGTAATGAACCGGACTTGCTGCACGCCGCCCGCCGTCTGAAGGGGGTACCGTTTCGTTACCCCCTTGCAATGTTTCGCTAGCGCGTCCTTGGTATTGACGTACCCGAGGGCGGTTGCTACGTCCTTACCGCAGAAAAAGACCTTGCCGTCTTCCTCAAACATACGGACGCTGGTATTCTCAAAAGTGAATGGAATTAAATTACTCATTTGATTACCTTCTTTCTGCCTAGGCGCTGCAACGCCTAGGCGGTTTTTTGTTGGGCTAAGTCAGATTTCAAGAAGTCCTCATTCACAAGGACGATTGGGCGGATCCCCAGAACTTTGCTAGCTTTCCGCGCCAGAGAGGGGCTGAGGCTTCGCCTTCCCGCCTCGATATTCGCTAGGTAAGGCCGGGCAATTCCGAGGCATTCGGCTAACTCATCCTGTTTGAGTTCCCGCTGCTTGCGAACGAACGCGAGGGTTGCCCCTATGCGTTTCCGCTCCGCCCTTTGTTCCGTCATGTTCCTTTCCATGCCTCAATATTGGAACATGACCGACCTATTGTCAAGCATAAATAGGTGCAATTACGCGCTTTTCGGAACGTTACGGAACTCTAGAGAGGGCCTATTCGTTGGAACTACGCCGGTGTAGTTTCTGAAAAAGTTCCTAGAAGTTCCGTTTCATTCGTGCCATGATAAGTACATGGACGCTAAAGAAAAGCTTGGCAAAAAGGTAAAATCAGCCCGCTTCAACCTCGGCTATAAGACCCGCACAGAGTTTGCCTCTAAAGTCGGCGTCTCATCGCGAATACTCTCTGAGCTGGAGAATGGTCGCCGGAACTCTTACTCTGACGAGACCCTATGGAATGTCGATCGAGCACTTGAGTGGCCTCAAGGCACGTCCAAGGCAATCCTAGAAGGCAAAGAACTCCCTACTACCGAGCTCATAGATAGCAGCAGCTGCGCCGTGACAGCTGGCATAAGTGAAACAACACATGCCGCTGCAAGCGCAGCAGCAGCTTACGACGCTATCGCACGCGAAGGCGATGCCGAGAGCCTTGCGAAACTTTCCCCCAAGGACCGAGCAATCACGCTATGCCTTTTACATGGGAGATCGGCCAAGGATATCGACCTACTAACCAACAGAGATGCAGAAGAGCTCCTAGCTGCCACGAAGCTGAGCTTCATGCGAGAAAGCAGGAAGCTGCAGGCTGCCAGCCCGCGTTACTCGACAGAACCCACATCGAGCGGTTTTACCCGCAAGCAGATAGACGACAGCGAAGGGGGAATTCTTCGCTTTCCTCCTACCCAGTCTGATGATGAGGCGTGGGAAGAACAAGAGAAACTCCCCGCAGCAGCGCTAGAAGGCACCCCAGAAAACGCCCGTGACATACCCCACGCAGAATGAACATTAAAAATCGCCCCATCTGTCAGACCCCCACGGCATTAATTAACCCGTGGGACTGACAGAACAAGCACTCCTAGCATTTTGCGCCAGCGAAGGCGTAACAGTACGCGAAAGCAGTCAAGTCCCCGGCATGGGTAAATACGTGCACGCCACCCGCACGATCTGGCTTAACACGCGCCTTAGTACCCGCGAGCGCACCCCGGTTCTCTTGCATGAGGTCCTTCATATGCAGGCCGGGCATGTGGGCCCACAACCCCCGGCCATAGAACGCAAAATACGGCGGGATGTGGCGCGCATACTTATAAAACAAACCGACTACGCGCGCGCTGAGCGTATTGGTGGGGGCAACCTGTACACGATCGCGGAAGAACTCGACCAACCCGCATGGCTGGTACGGGACTACCGCACGGTTTTGGAGGGTAGGCTATTAGGCAGGCCTGGCTGTAGGATTGCTTAAACCGTAGAAACAGCTCAAGGGGTGCGATGTGGGGCCTGTAACGGCGAGAGAAGCTAAAAGTATTACCATCCGAAAATGGGGCCTCCTGGCAACGCTGGTCGGGTTTGTGTTACTTTTCTTAATCCCGGTAATTGGCATTCTCGCCGTAGTGATTGGGACCATAGCCGTTATAGTAGGCTCTCTGCTGGGGTATCCAGATTGGAAGAATCGCCCCCACGCAAAACCTCTCCCCAAGGGTACGTACCACGTGCCCCCACCAACCCTTCCTACCGAAAAGGCCGCGCCTGCCAGTGAGCCCACCTTTAACGAAGATCTAAACTTTACTTTCGATGTTGACCTAGCGGCCACCCTTTCAGGGGGCCGTCGCATTGAACCCGTATATGTACAGGTTGATTTTGACCCATCGTGCGAATGGTCCGGCCTGTACACCTACAGGTGGTTTCTGCCTGAAGAACCCCAGGTAGGGGATCGGGTAATTGTAGACGCGCGTGGAGAGCTCACAACCGCGACGGTAGCGCGGGTAGGAGTTAGAGGCGATTACAAGGGGTATATAAAAGTGATTCGCGGGAAACGCTAACGGCTATTTTGTTAGGGGCACGGTTGAGCACGCAGCTAGTTTTGCCCGTAATGGTGCGGATTATTTTGATCGGCGAGAGTTTTGGGGCAAGAAGTTCTAAAAGTAGGTGGCGCAATCAGTCGTATTGCTTAAGTCTCACGCCGAGGGCGCAATGTGCGCATAGCATCTTGAGCGTAAGCTCTATCGGAAGGTCCCCCCATGTACCCACCCTCACCCGGGCCATATACTCCCCCACGCAGGAGGATGCAGTACCCAGAACAGCCCAAGAATAAAGTGCTAATCGTAGTGCTGTGCTTACTGTTAGTGCTGGGGGCTGCGGTACTTGCCGGCGCTGGTTACGTCGCCTATAAAGCCGCAGGCGCTTCGCAGAGAGCTTCCTCTCCTACTACCGGTAAAGCAGATACTAAAGAACCTGCCAGTGGATCAACGGATCCCGCTCCAGGCAATTACCAGCTCAAACGCAACGACAAAGTTGCCTTTCTTCTACAAGGCATGTACAAATCGTGCGCCCAAGGCGAATCTTGGCTTCAACTAGTCGACGGGCCGGCAGGACCTCGCACATTGCACTTCCTTCCCACAGAACCGCCCAAAGGCACAGAAAAAGAAGTATCCCTCTTATGCATGTGGAAAGATCTCGGACTACCTAAGGAATCCTTCGCTAAGGTGACAAATAGCGAAGACAAAGAGAAGCACATGATAGTTCAAGGCGGAGTCATGCTTACATGGCAATGGACTGAGAGCAAGGACTTCATTGCTACCCTTTACGATTCGCGAGATTACGGTACATCAGACTAGCCTGCCGTAGTCGCCCTAGTAGGAGTAATGGCAGTAGTTCTTCGCTGATTATTTGCTTGTACCCCTACTAGCTATTTCTCGTTGGTGGATGTTCTATTAGGCTCCTTATATTTGCCGTGTAACGTGACACGATTAAGTGGTTTCAAGGGGTGTTTTGAGGGCCTTTGAGGCGTTTATAAATCAGGCTCAGAATCAGCTTTGACGTGGGCTTTTGCCTGATGAGAGGCAGTTTTGCTAGGATCCTGCTACTTGGGTTCGATTCCCGTCACCCGCTCCACTATGACGTCGAAAATGATAAGTACCCTTTTGCGTTAGCGAGTACGCCCCAAGGGGGTCAAGAAAATCGCTTGCGTTAGCGAGTGTATAGCGCGTTTGCCCTGACCTGCGGAAATGCTTTCCTCTCTTTCGACCGAGCGAGCGTTTGCGTTAGCAGGCGTTGATTTGGTCGAGGTGGATAGCGTGGTCGGCGACCTCGGTAACGAGTTCAGCATCGTGGGTGATGACGATGACGACGGCACCAGTGTCAGCGAGTTTACGCATTACTCGGGAAATCGCGACAAGGTGCTTGTAGCCAACACCTGATGTCGGCTCGTCGAAGATGTAGACCTTCTTGTTCGCGGCAAGCGCTGTAGCAATAACCAGACGTTGACGTTGCCCACCAGAGAGTGCTTGGGGATGATCAGCCTCATGGTCGGTGAGGTCGAGTTCTTTAAGGATCGCCTGGGCGTCGATGTGTTGTTTTTCGGCTCTCGTTATCCCGAGCGTGACTTCGTCAATAGCGGTGTCTGAGAATAGCTGCCGGGTGGGGTCTTGCATTACGAGGTATGCGTCCCGGTTGGTGAATTTTTGCCTATTGAGTGTGATGGATGCACCTTTGGCTTTTTCGAGTCCGCAGATGATGCGTGCCAGTGTTGATTTGCCTGACCCGCACGGGCCGAGGAGCGCTGTGATTTTCCCTGCCGGAAAGAGCAGATGGCCGATGTTGAGAACCGTGTTTCCGTGGCGGTAGGCGAAGGTGAGGTTGTCAATCTCAAGCCCATCTCCTGCCGGTTGCGGAAGTTGTGGCATAGGCACAGTCACTAGGGATCGCAGCCCAAGCTGTTTGCGCTCCTCATCCGAGGTAGCGTAGAACTCTTCGCCGGTTGCGGTGAGGGCGATGTTACCTTTATCGAAGCAGTAGACACGGTCAGCGATCCCGGAAAGGAAACTTAGCCGGTGTTCAGCAATGATGATGGTGTGTCCATCAGCTTTGAGCCTGGCGATGAGTGTGGCGAGTTGGTCGATAACGTCAGCGGACAAGTTCGCGGTTGGCTCGTCAAAGACGATCATCGACGTGTTGTTGCACATGGTGACGGCGCAGGCCACGCGTTGCATCTGCCCACCCGACAGTTGTGTGACGCGGGATTCCAACAGGTCGGCGATACCTAACTCGGCTGCAACCTCGTCAATGCGGGCACAGATCTCCTGCGGGTCGCGGCCGAGATTTTCTGGGCCGAAGGCGAGTTCTTGGCGCACGTGGGTGGTGTAGAACTGGGTGCGCGGGTTTTGAAACACTGTCGAACAGTGGTGGGCAAGCTCTGATAGATCTACTCGTGCCACGTCAATGTCGTCGACTGTGACGCTTCCGGTAAGGTCGCCGTCGTGGAAGTGCGGGATGAGCCCGTTAAATAGCCGTAGTGCGGTGGTTTTTCCTGACCCTGACGCGCCACACAGCAAGGTGACAGTTCCCTGCGAAATAGTGAGGTTGGCGCCATTGATTGAGGGGTGGTCTGCTCCTCGATAGGTGAAGGTGACCCCAGTTGCTTGGGCTATTGTCATAGGACGATTCTCCATATCGCGAAGCTGATAACGATGAGCAGAATGACCGCGTCGATCACACGGAATTTCACGACCGTGACTGAGGTGGGCTTTGCGGTTCCGCCCAGTCCGCGTACAAGGGCAGCAGATGCCAGTTCGTCTCCGCTGCGTACCACGGTCGATAGCAGCGGGATTGTGAAGTATTGCGCCGCACGCAGGGAAAGCGCGGACATGCCGCGTAGTTTCATGGCATCTGAGATCGCTTTAACCTCGTGGCCGATCACGGGCAGCACACGTAACGCGACTGAGATCGGGATCGTGAAACAGGTCGGGATTCGTGAGCTGGCGAGTGCTTTTTGCAAGGTGGCAGGTCGGATCACACCGATCGCGTAGGCTCCCATTCCTGCGCTGACACTGAATCGCCACATCCACTGCAAAAACAGCACGAGGAACGCGCTGGCCGTTGACTTCCACACCAGTGGTATCACGAAGACGAGTGTGCCGAGAGCCGCAAACGTGGCCAGGTAGACGGCAACCCAGCTCGGGCGCACGAGCGTGTTGGGGTTGATCGTAGCGCTCGCCAGCATCACGGCGGCGAATCCGCCCAGAGCACACACGAACCACGGCGAGTAGGCACTGTAGATCGTGGTGGAGACGATGACGAGCGCTACGATAATCGTGCGCGGGTCGGGAAGTTTAGACAAGACCGGCCCGTTCAAAGTGTTTGCGCGCCACCCGGGTTCCCAACAGACCAGCAAGCCAGCCAACGATGAGCATCACGACGAAGAAGCCCAACAGAATCGGAATCGTGACAACCTGCGCCATCTTCGCGGCATACTCGGCACCCATTTGTTCGGCGATCTGCGACATATATGCGTCTTGGTTCATAAATAGCGGAATCCACGGGGAAACATAGATCGGCAGGATAAACAGTGCATATGCCAGCGGGACACGAACTTTCACGCTCTTCGGCCCCTTGGTGATCACCAAGTCAGCGAGCAGGCCGAACACAGCGGCGATCGCAATTCCTCCCACCCAGTGACCCGTTACGAAGAAGAGGACTTCGATGAGGATCAGCATGATTGTCAATGCCCCCATCTTCGGAGTGCGGGCAGTAAACAGCGCAAAGACGATGCCGTTAACGAGGATAGAAAGCAGGAAACCGGCATACATGGCAGCCGGAATGAACCCGAGCATTCCGAATGCAAACACGATGACAAACATCAAAGCGGTGAAGACGCCGATATTGATGAAGTCGCGCGTGTTTAGGCGCGAGGACGTGGGTGTGGACATAGTTATTCCTTTCATGATTGTGAACAGTGCTGTGTTTTAGACGAGTTGCCATCCGGCGGCGTTGATGCGCTCTTGCCAGAAATCGCGGTATTGACCTGGCTGGTTGACCAGCTCGTCGTGGCACCCGCGCTGGGCGATACGCCCACCGTGGGAGAGCACAATGATTTGGTCAGCTTGGCGAATGGTTTCAAGTTTGTGGGCGATCACGATCAGTGTGGAGTGCTTGCGTAGCTCGTTCATCGCCGCAACAATGTTGGCTTCATTTTCCGCATCCAACGCGCTGGTGGCCTCATCGAACAGCGCGATCGGGGCCTTCTTCACCAAGGCGCGGGCGATAGAGACGCGTTGGCGTTCCCCACCTGACAGTGCGCGCCCGCCAGCACCCGCCAATGAATTCCAGCCGTCTGGGAGCCGGTTGACGATTTCGGTCACGCCCGACAGGTCAGCGGCCCACCTGATTTCTTCATCGGTAGCTTCTGGGTTGCCAAGGCGAATGTTGGCTTCGAGCGTGTCATTGAATAAATAGACGTCTTGGAAAACGAGAGACACCTGGCGCATCAAATCTTCGGTGGTCTGCTCGCGCACATCAACCCCGCCAACGTATACGCTGCCGGACTGCACATCCCAGAAACGTGCAACCAACCTCGCGATTGTGGTTTTTCCGCAGCCGGAAGGGCCAACCAGGGCACACATGCCGCCTTGCGGGACATGGAAGGAAATATCACGGAGAACCGGGGTGTCCGGATCGTAGCCGAAGGCGACGTCCTCGAAACGAACATCACCAGGAGCGCTCACCGGTGTGGAGACATCGGGTTCGGACAGTTCGGGAGCGTCCATGATCTTGTCGACGTGATTCATTTGCTGGCGGCGTTCTTCCAGCCCGGTCATGCAGCCACCGATGTCTTGGAGCATGGTGGTGAACCGCAGGCACATGCCGATGGTGACCACAGCGTTCAACGCATTCATCTGCCCGCCGAGGGCGAGTTGGGCGGTCAGCCAAATCATTACCACGACAAGGGCTTGGACGAACATTCCGTTTATCAGGTTCGCTAATGTTTCGATCCACAATGCTTTGCGGCTTTTGCGGTCAGCCTGTTTGAATGCCCGATCAAGGGCCGGGTAGTCGTCGGCGACATGGCAGGAGCGCAGCGCGCCTTGGCAGGTGGAGAATTCGACCATGCGAGCCGCCAGCTCCGATTCTGCTGGTTCGGAAACCTGTTTGCCCTTATCGAGAAGCACACGGGAGATATGAAGGAAGGCGAGCATGATCGGGAAGGCGATCGTCAAGGTCAGTCCCAGTCGCCAATCCCAGAACCACGTGCCCACAGTGATCACCAGCACGGCTGAGAGTTTTTGGACGAGGGAGAAAATGAAATGTGCCGCCGACTCGCCCAAGTTCATCATTTCCTGGGTGACCATGCGCGACAGCCGTCCAGAACTACCCGAATCAAACACTCCCAACGGTAGGCGGGCTACCTTGTTGCCGACCGCTTGGTGTACGTCGTGAATGAACCCGAGCGCGCCGATATAGCCGGTGCGCATGCCATAAAACTCCGTGCCCACGCCCAGCATCGCGATTACCGCCAAGGCGATGAGCCAGCCCCAAAACGACAGCCCCCACACCGGCATTCCGGTCGCTAGGGCACTTGCTGCGGGAAGCAAAGTCAGCAGGGCAAAGCCGTGACACAGTCCTGAGACCGCACCCCACGCTTGACCGACCGAGAGGTCTCGCCACGAGGCGGGTTCCATCAAACGCTTAAAGCGTGGCAGCAATAGTTGATTCATCGTGTCATCTCCTCGCATGCACCTTGGGCAAGAAGTGCCTGATAGTGCGCATTACCCAACAGCTCGTCGTGTTTACCGACCACAGCAATGCGCCCGCGTTCCATGACGACGATTTGGTCTGCCCCTCTGATCGAGGCCAGTCGGTGGGCGATCACAATCACGGTTCTGCCTTTGGCAAGAGTCGAGAGAGCTTGTTGGATTTTCGATTCCGATTCCGGGTCCGCCATCGCCGTCGCCTCGTCCAACACCAACACTGGGGCATCAACCATGAGCGCCCGGGCGATCGCGATACGGGCTGCCTGCCCGCCCGAAACGTGGGTATCCTCACCCAACACAGTGTCGTAACCATCTGGCAGGCTCATGATGAACTCATCGATCTGCGCCGCCCGCGCCGCCTGCCGCACCTGATCCAAGGTTGCGTCTGGCGCGCCAAGAGCGATGTTGTTTCGAATGGTGTCGCGAATAAGCTGTGCATCTTGCAGGACAAATGCGACCGTCGAATACAACACATCCTGGGAAATGCTCTTTAGATCAACCCCGCCAATAGTGATCGTGCCAGCATCTGGATCATCGAAGCGGGCAATCAAACTCGCCAACGTCGACTTTCCCGCGCCCGAAGGCCCAACCAGCGCGGTCACCGTGCCTGCCGGAATGCTCAGGCTCACTTCGTCTAACGCTTGGGTCTCGTCATAGGCATACGACACACCCCGAATCTCGATATCATGACCCTTTGGCGTCTGCGGCATATCTGGCTGAGGCAATGCCGGTAGCTCCATGACGTTCACCAGCCGTACTGCCGCAGACCCTGCGAGCTGGTACGACCAGGCGATGGTTGCGACTGCCATCAACGCTCCCGGCAACACCAAGGCGATCAACGTGGTCGTTATCACCTCGTAGATGCTCACCCAACCGGCGTTCATCATCAACGCGCCACCGCCAAGGTTCACGATCAACAACACCGGGATCGACACCCACGAAAATGAGGCGACCGACATCGACACCAGCGGCATGCACCATGCCCGGTAGAACTTAGAAAACTCGTTAGCTGCATCTAAATAGGCTTTATGTGCTTGGCCGACCTTGCCGAACGCTTTCACCACTGAGATACCGGCAACGAACTCGGCCATCGTTGCCGAAACCTGAGCGAGCTTGGTATCCATTTGTGCGGTCTTCTCATTCATCCCACGCATCGACATGCCATACATGCCCACATAGATCGGAATCGTCGCGATCGACAGCAGAGCGAGCCGCCAATCCACCACGAACGCATAGGCTAACAAGGCGAGCGGGGATACGATCGCGTTCAGTTTCTCAATCGGCCCGTGCGCGATCACTGTGTGCACCGTGGCCGTATCATCCTGAATGGTCTTGCGGATCTTCCCCTCACCCTCGCGGGTAAACCACGACAGCGGAGCAGTCGACATGCGGGCGGCAATCTGGCGGCGCATTTGATTACGCAACGACAGGTCAATAAAATGCGTCACGCCCAATGCAACAAAATATAAGGTCAACCGGGCCATGTATGCGCTGACGAGGAGCATCACGATCCAGTTCACCCGCGCCGGGTCCACCCGGTCTTGCATCAGCGCAGCTCCCAGCTCCACCAAAGCCACATAGGGTGCGATAGCCAACACACCAGAGAGAAAAGCTAAAACCTGCGCGATAAACAGTTTGCCTTTCACCGGCTGCGATAGCTGACGGATCGCGTTCTGGCCAGCGACAGATTTTTCCTTCGCCGACTCATACTCGCCTTCAACAACCTGATCCATTACACTATCGTTCACGCAAACACCATCCTTATTAGATAAGGGTAACCTTACTTTATTTCTGGGAGGTGTACCTAACCGTGCACGTCAACTGATATGAGCATCACCCTTTCAGGGCAATCCTCACCTGTTCACCGGTGCGGAACACGAACCGGATCCCGTCCTCGTCTACGATGGCGTGGTCGATCAGTGCGCTCCACTGCGCGGGGCGAAAATCGTTCACAGGTTCGCCCGCCAGATCGCCTAGGGCTGTGGTGACGGCGGCATGCTTGGCAGTGTTCGCTGCAATATCTGCCTCTAGGCTCGCTTTGCATGCGAGTGTCTTACGGCAGGCAGTATCGAGCTCTGTGTACTTGTTTTGGTAGGCGTCTTGGTCGAGCGCGCGTTGCTGGTTTTTCGCTATCAGTGCTTCGATCTGCTCAGTGAGTTCCACGATTTTTGTTTGGCAGGCGGCGGCTTGTTCTTCCAAACGGCTCGTATCAAACATGGAGTCAAAGATTTGCAGTAGCTGGCTTTGCCGTGGCTGGCGGGCGATCAGTTGATTGAGCGCTTGGACGAAAGCGTTCTTGATATCTTCGTCCTTCACAGTCGCGCTGCTGCAGGGCTTGTCGCCTGCGTATTTATGGTTGCATTGCCAGACTGTGTACTTATATTTCGTGTTCGACGCCCACGTCTTACGCCCATACCACGACCCACACTGCGCACACTTGAGCCTGGTGGAGAACAAGCCGACCTTCGCTGAGGATATGTTGCCATGCCTGGTGGCGAGCTCGTATTGCACCTGATCCCAGATGCGTGGAGCAATAATCGGCTCGTGATTGCCTGTTACGTAGTATTGGGGTACTTCGCCCTCGTTGACCTTCATCTTTTTAGTAAGGAAATCGGTGGTGAACGTCTTTTGCAGCAGGGCGTCGCCTTTATATTTTTCATTGGACAGGATGGAGCGCACTGTCGAGGTTGACCACACTTCTTTCCCGCGCGGGGTGAGAATCTTGCGAGCAGCGAGCTCGGTTTTAATCTCACTGATCGCCATCCCGTCAAGGAAAAGCTGGTAGATCAACCGCACGGTCGGAGCCTGCGTCTCGTCGATGACGAGACTGCCGTCCGCTCCTTTCTTATATCCGAGTAGTGATGCATAGGGAACCATAATCTTCCCATCTTGAAAACGCTTCCTGTGTCCCCAGGTGACGTTCTCAGAGATGGAACGTGATTCTTCTTGCGCCAAGCTCGACATGATCGTGATGAGTAGTTCGCCTTTGGCGTCGAAGGTGTAAATATTTTCCTTCTCAAAATAGACCTCGACGCCTGCATCCTTGAGCTTGCGCACGGTAGTGAGCGAGTCGACGGTGTTGCGTGCGAACCGGGACACACTCTTGGTGAGGATCAGGTCGATTTTGCCTGCCAGGGCGTCATTGATCATGGTTTGGAAACCTTCGCGACGTTTCATAGAGGTGCCAGAGATGCCCTCATCGGAGTACATGCCCGCGAACCGCCAATCACTACGTGAGCGAATGTAGGTGGTGTAGTAGTCGATCT
The DNA here is from genome assembly GCF_056590455.1 of Winkia sp. C0117E2. Lineage (NCBI taxonomy): Bacteria > Bacillati > Actinomycetota > Actinomycetes > Actinomycetales > Actinomycetaceae > Winkia > Winkia sp. C0117E2. The sequence goes on from NZ_JBWPWD010000006.1 coordinate 138,991, forward strand.
GAGCCTCATACGAGGAGGTTTGTTCTTCCATCTCAGTAGAAACGCGAGCATACGCCGCCACCCGTCTGCGCGCTGGTACCCCGGACGGGGTTGTGACATTCCCAAGTTTCTTTGTTGCGGGTATCGCTGTGACCGTGCGACTCATGCCAACCACCCCTCACTGGTTAAGCCCACCGGCATCATGGTTCCATCTGCGAGGTGGAAGGTGAGCTGATGCTCGAAGGCCTCGATCATCACGACCTGCTCGCCAACCTGGACAGGGTCGAAACCCTGGGTGCCGAGCATCTCTGCGCAGGCGTGTTCGAGGAGCGTTTCGCGCAGGTTGTGCCCCCTACAGGGGTTTCCGTTTCCGGTGCAGGCACTCCAGCAGCGCCAGAACTTGTATGAGGTTCCAGACTTGTAGGTGCGGGTTTTGCGTTGATAGTTCTTCCCGCACGCGCCGCAGCAGATCCGCCCGGTGAATACGCCCGTGTTTTTTGACGGGGTGGCAGCCGGGCCCACCTCACGCCTGTGCGCGATTTCTTTCTGAACGGCGTCAAAGGTTGTTTCGTCAATGATGGCTGGTAGTGCATTGTCGACCCAGTATCGCGGCAGCTCCCCGTCGTTGAGGGAGCGTGTGGGTGCTTGGATTGTGGGGCGGTACATTTTCTGTAGCATTTGGCAGCCCTTGTAGCGCTCATTTTCGAGCATGCGACGAAACACTGACCCGTAGAACCGTCCCCCTCCCCGAGAGCGTTTACCTTCAGCATTGAGCATCGTCGCGGTTTTCTCCGGGCTAATCCCGTCCAAGAAATTCGCAAACAGTAAGCGCACGATCTTGGCTTCCTCTTCGATGATGGTGAACTGGCCGTCTGCCCATTTGTATCCATAGACAACGAAGGAGTTTGTGCCCCCGCTCTTGTATCGGTTCCGGATCGCCCATTTCACGTTCTGGGATAGCGAGCGTGATTCTTCTTGGGCGAATGAGGCCAGCAAGGTTAACAGCAGTTCCCCGTCAGCGCTAAGGGTGTCGATGCGTTCGCGTTCGAACCGTACGGCCACGCCAAGGTCTTTCAGCTCACGGACCGTAGCGAGCAGGTCGATTGTGTTGCGGGCTAGGCGTGAGATTGATTTACACAACACAATATCGACACCCCCACTCCTGGCTGCGTCCATCAGATCGGCCAGGCCTTGTCGGGATTTTGTTGACGTGCCGGTGATACCCTCGTCGGTGAACACGCCGACGTAGGCCCATCCGGGTGTGGATTGGATCAGGCGCGAGTAATACGAAACCTGCGCCGATAGGGATGCTAACTGCTCTGTGCCGTTGGTTGAGACCCTCGCGTATGCCGCCACGTTGACCAGTTTCGGGGCAGGCGACCGAACTGGTGTCACCACACTGATGTGTGCCACGTTTTCTCCTTTCGCGTTAGGTCTATACACGCTCTAAACCAAGTGTTTATCCAGTCGTTTCGCCCACAATCTGTGGTTGATAGATCGGCGTCCACGCCTTCCATAACAACCGGTGAGCACGCTGATACTCTGCGGGCGTGAGCACGCCCCGCCCCGCCAGCACGCTCAACGTGTGAGAGTCCGTGATGAAGGCGAGTTCTCGGGCGAACACGTCAGGTTGGGCCAGTTGATCAACAGGAGCGGCGAGCGTGTTCATGGTTGTCCGCCACGGGTGCCGAAGCGAGCACGTACATAGCAGGCGTGACAGCAAAACTTTTGACCTGGTTTGTCCACGATCGCGAAGCGGCGTCCGCAGTGCGTACAGGTCTGCTCGCGCGCAGGCTCGGTTTTCTGTCGATGCCGCCACGCTTTATGCCTGCAGGCGGGCGAGCAAAACCGAGCCCGAGCTGCTCCCTGTATAGGGCTGGCACACCAGTGGCATACCTGCCAGGCCATCACCGGAGCGGCGTCAAGGTTTCGGGTTGTGCAGTACGAGCGGACCTGGTCACGAGTTAGGGCGCAAAACTCGGCAATCGCTTTATACCCCCAGCCCGCCGTGCGCAGGTTGCGGATACGTTGTTCATCAAGATCATTCACAGTGGGGTCACTCCCTTCACCCCACTGCCGACAAACCCCCGATTGTTAAATCCGTCCATGAAACGACGAAAAGCCCCGCCACCACCGGCTCCCCGAGGATTGGGAAGTCACAGTGGTGACGGGGCTCAGTCGCTCCGACGTGGCGCGGATGTTTAGTAGCCGAGCTTGGCATTCACGCGAGCTTGTACGGCGCTGTAGAGATTTCCGAGTCGGCGCTTACGTTCCTCACCGTTGCCGTACTCGCCGCGAATAACGGCATCGGCAAGAGCATCAATGTTCGGCCCTGCTGGCTTCGCGGCAGGTGCGTTGCCAGAGAGCTTCTCGTTCACGCGCTGCTGGACAGCCGCATAGTTGGCTCCGAGGCAACGCTTACGCTCCTCACCGTTCCCGTAATCGCCGCGAATCACTGCATCAGCGAGAGCGTCGATATTCGGCGCTGCAGGAGCGGGTGCTGGTGCACTACCGCTCATCTGGTCATACCAAGACTGTGCGCGGGACATGTAGGCAGCATGCTGAGAACCAGCAAGAGAAGCCGGACAAGCAGTCGCAGAAAAGTCCTTGTGCCCGAAGACGTTCTTGCCCCAAGCCGGGCGGCCAAGACCGTAGAACTTGCAAACGGCCGCCACGAGGTGTGCTCCGTTATCGAGGCACGCCTCCGACACAGCCCACGGGTTCGAGGACACATCCGCATGCTCGATGCCGATACTGGTGGTGTTGGCGGCAAAGTTGCCTGCATGCCAGGCGGTATCGCGATCCCACACCAACTGGCCGATGCGTCCGTCGGTTTGGACTTGGTAGTGGGCGGAAGCTGGACGCGTTTGCCACACGTCGTAGCAGCCCCTAATGGTGAGGTTTCCGGCGTTGTGGTGAATGATGACCTTATCGATCCGCCTACCATTCCTGCCGGGCGTGTAGTGTGTGTTCATGATGAGGTCGATGTCAGCCTCAAGCGTGTTCCAATTCTTCATCAGTGAATCTCCTTTTCAGTGGTTGGTGGTTCGGTCAGTGAGGGTCTTGTTTCGGCGCGGTTGGCGATCGCATCGAGCGCCCCACGCATTTGGGATGGGACGGGTAGGCCGAGGCGGGTGGCGTTCTCCACGAGGGAGATGCCTTCGTTGGATAGGTAGAAGAAGATGACCGCCGCTCGCAGCACGCCGGGTGCTCCGAGAATATGGACGTCGATCAAATGGGCGAGGCCGACGAGGGTGAAGATGAGGATTTTGCGGCTGATACCCCTAAAACCGACGGATGAGCTGAGGCGGCGTTCGTTGATGGCGGCCAGCACCCCGGTGATGTAGTCGGCGATAGTGAAAACAATCAGCGCATAGACGAGGCCGTCGAGCCCTCCAAGATAAGCGGCGAGCCACGCACCAATACCAGCGATGCCGGCTTGAATGGCGTGCCAGATGGCGTGTAGGGACATGGGTATTCCTTTCTGTGGGCATAAAAATTGCCCACACCCATCTGGGGTGAAGGCATCAAAAATTGGTGTAGCGCAGCGTGTTACATGGTCGGGTCAGTGAGGACCTCGAGAATTGGCAGGCTCAAGTCGAAGGACGCCACCTTGGGCGCTGGGAGTTCTTGGGCTTCGATGGCCTCTGCTGGTGGTGCGGGCGTGGCATCGGACTCAACTGGGACGATGGGTAGCTGTACTTCTTCGCTAGACGTTGACTCATCATCTGAAACGTCGGTCATTTCTGTGTCCTTTTCTTCCTTGTCCTTCATTGGCCACCCTTGGTGATGGCGTCGTAGAGGACGTCGTAGGCTTCCGCCGCCACGCCAGACAGTTCACCCTCATAGCCGTCAAGAAGTGCTTTCACGTCCTTGTCGTGGCCGTCGTAGGTGGGCCCCGACACTTCCGCAACAGATGCCAGCAGATTCTGACGGGCATCGAGGAATTCACTGGCTTTGTCGGGGTCGGCGAGCATGAAGGTGCCGTCATCTGCGAACACTGGGCGACCATGATCGTCGAGTGTTGCATAGTGGGTGACGAGGTCGTATTCGTCTTCCCCGAACCGTGCAATCGCTTCCTTCACTAGCGTGAGGAGTTTGGAGCGCGCCCTGGATTGAGCGGCTTTGAGCGGCATGTTCTCGAGTAGGTCGGCGATGGGTTGCAAATGGTGGTTGGCGAGCATGATCTTCATCAGGGTTTCCTTTTACTTATGCGAGGTTGGTGGACATGGCCGACAGGCCTGTGTTGGAGAAGTACCGCCACGTGATGTTCGAGCCGGTTCCGGATATGGATGTGATCCACCCTTGATTGAGTAAGCTGAGGATCGCGTTCATCCGCGACATCAAATCTTTGGTGCGATCAAAGAGACGGGTCATGTTGTAATACGAGCCGTTGGTGACGACCATGACGTCGTAGGTGTGGAAGACGATCTTCGCCAGCCCATTGCTCGACACCCACCCGGCGTAGGTGCCTTTCCCGGTGAGCGTGCAGTCTTGCAAGGTCACGTAGCGTGAGCCGGTGGTGTAGAACTTGTAGCCGTTGGTGCGCAAGTCAGCACCAAGATGAATGCCGGCCTTGCCGTAGAAGCGTCCCTTCGGATCCAGGGTGAGGCAGGTGAAGTAGCCACCGCCGGAAACCGTCTGGTATGTCCAGGCCACATAGTCGCCTTGATAGGCGACCTGGTTGACGACGCCTTGCACGTCGGGCTTGTCCTTGTGGGCACGGCGTGCCATCTCCCCGATGTAGCGGGTGCCGTACCAGAACTGCATGCCCGCGCTCGTAATCTTTCCCTCCAACGTCGAGCCGTTATACCAAGCGATCTGATACGGGGTGATGCGGATAGATTGCGTCCAGCCTGCCAGGCCTACTTGGATGGCGTTGGTCGCGAGCTTGTCGGCCGTAATCGAGCGCGCCCCAATCCGAGCCGCCGACAACGTGCCGGTGGTGATCTTCCCAGCATCCAGCGAGGCGATCTTCGCGGATGTGACCGCCGCGTCCTTGATCATCGCATTGGTGATGTATCCGTTGGCGATCGTCAACTTGTCGGATGTAATCGATCCGGCGGCAATCCGCCCAGCAGCTAAATACCCGGAGGTGATCTTCGAGGCCGAGAGCGACCCGATTTTCGCGTCGGTGATCGCGGCGTCTGCGATGTGTGCGGTGCCGATGGCGGCGTCTGCGATGTGTGCTTGGCTGATCGCTTTCGACCCGATCATCGCAGCCCCAACCGGTGTTTGTTCCCATTGGTTGTTGGTGAGGATGTATTGGCGGGCGATCACGCCGTCTACGCGCACTTGCCATAGCGAGCCCTCCGGTCGGCCAGCCGCGTCCGCTACGCTCGGGTCAACAACGGCAACCGTGAGCCGCCCATCCGAAGTCATCGCAACGTCGTGGGCATCTTGCGCCAACTGGGTAGCACCAGCGGCTGCGGTCTTGGCTTGGTCGACCTCTGCGCGTGCTGCGTCGAGTTCCGCGCTGATCTGTGCATGGTTCAGATCAGTAGCGAGTGCCACCCAGTCGGGCTGCCCGGTGTCGGTGAGCCGGTAGATCCAGATTTCGGTGGTTTCGCCGTTCTGCTTGAACCATGTGTCGCCGAGCTGTGCCTTCTCGGGTTGGGCACTGCCGTAGTGGTTGGTGTTCTTCCCATCCGCTGAGGCAAGTGCGAATCCTGCCGTATCCGACGCAGCCACCGCCGTATTGATGGCGGTCTTGACTTGCCGGGTGACAGACGTGAACTTCCGAGCTACGGTTCCAAGTTCGACCGAGATGTATTGACCTGTGAGCGGGTTGTATTCGTATGCCACCACCCGTGCCGTGAGCGCGACACCAAGATCAGCGTGGCGGACGGTCACGGTGTCGCCAATTTCGACGGTTTCCAGGCGTGCAAGGTCAGCGTATTCGCGGGTTTGTGAAAGGTCAGTGAAGTGGATCTTGTACGAAGCGGACGGCTCATCCACATGCTTGGCGTTGAATTCTGCTGCCGCCAGTCGGCGTAGTTCGCCGTGTGCTTGGTCGAGTGGAAGCTCGCCTTCACGTGGGTTGTCTTTATCCGTGATGGCTTTGACTTGTCCGTAGCGGATGACGCGGATACGCGGCACCACATAGTCCCCCAATTTCGGGCTATCCACATAGAGTTCAGGCAAGAGCAGGCCGTCGTAGCCAATCGGCAAAATCCGCATCACCACCGTCGAAAAATCAATGGATGATTCGAAGCCGGTGAGGTTCTTCCGATCACTGATGACCATCCCGTGGTTGGCTCCGCGCATGGGCGCGTGATGGATATGGAAATTATCGCGGGTCAGTTCGCCGCCCCAACGCGCAGCGAACGTATTGTCCTCGCCCGCATCCATGAGAGCGGCGGCGATGGGCATGCGCACCAACCGCGCCGAAGACCTAGTCACCGTATCCGATGAGGTAGCAGTAAACCCGTGCTTAGTGTTCGCCGCCCCAAGGATCTGCGTCAGTGCGCCTTTCGCGGTTTTGTTGACCACGTAGGTGTCGGCGATGAGATTCGCCGCCAAATCATAGAAGACATGAAACGCCGTTACTTCGAGCATTCCTTCGAGGGTGGTGACGACCTCGCTAATCCGGAAACCCTGACGTTGCTCCAGCCTTGGCACGGGCGCTGCCACAATGTTCTCAAGTACGATGTGCGTGGCAGCAGGTCCATCTGCCGGGTAGGTGAAGGTCAGGGAGAATTCGCCACCCAGTTCTTCCGTCACGATCGGGTTGATGATCTCCCGATCCAAGACTCCTAGCCCGGTGGCGGTGAATGTCGTGGCGGTGCGGTCGTGAACCGTAATCATCAAAATGCCTCCAAACAGCATGAAGGCCGCCCACCACAGGACGGCTAGGAACAATTGAGCGAACGGGGTGGTTAGGGGTTGCGCCAATTCGGCACGACGACGACCTTGCTGATGCCGGTGCCGAGGGTGATCCTGTTCAACCCAGGCTTCAAGGTTGGGAAAGTTTCGGTGAGCGCATCGGTCTGCACGCGACCTGATACGTGTGCGACGAGACGCGCGCTGTCGAGCGTGATAGAGCCTGCTGGCGAATTCACGTGGTAGACGCGCGCATTGATCGTCAAAGACAACGCTCCGGTGCCAGTAACGGTGATGATCGGATCGGCATCGAGTAGGCCGGGGTTGGTGATCGTCCCCGACTCCGAGATAGTTACGGGCTTCAAGCCCTCGGTCAGGTAAGTGAAGGGCTGGCAGGTCAGGCGTGCGGTGAAGAACCCCCACCCCGACAACTCCCGGCGCAGCTCGCTCACTTCGCAGTGCTTAACCTTCCGATACACACCCGACTCACCAGTGAACGCGATCGTCTGGGCATTGGTGAGCTCGTGAGTGGCCCGCCGGTACTGGTCGAGCCCATCACGGATAGGAACGGCGAGCTCAAGCTCAAGTTCGGTGTCCTCCCAGCCCGTGAACCTGGTCAGGGTCCCGGCGCGGCCTTCGACCTCAATATCTTCCACCGCACGGACGGCTGCGGGTATCGCCACCGGGGCGGTCAAGCGCAGACCAAGCGACGTAGAGGTCACCGCGCTGTTGAGGGTGAAGCCAAACATGATCAGTAGCCTCCTGCCATCACGGTCTGCCGCCGATCAAGACGAGCAAGTTGTTTGTCGAGGGCGGGTGCGAGTTTGCCGACCAGCGTCCCATCCGACAAAGTCACCGAAATATCCAAAGACCCGAGGATGCGCTTTGCAGTCGCATCCACGATCCCAGCGACATCCACACGCTCGTCAGAGACGTCGCTGATCCGCTGAGATACAGTCACGGGCTGTGGGGTGAGGTCAACGGCAGGTACCTGCAGGTCAGCGACCGCCTCGATCGGCACGGCCAGCCCGTCCTCAAGGTCGGCGAAGGCGTCCATCGTGTCCCTAGCCAAACCAGTGGCAGCGGTGACGGCTTTGTTGCCATCGGTTTTGATCGAGCCTGCCAGGCCTTCAACGAGCATCCGTCCAGCCCAGGCCATCTTGCGAGACGGGCTGTGGATGCCGAAGAAGCCAGTGATCGAGTCCCAAATCCCGCTTGCCCAGTTCGAGACCCGATTCCACAGCCAGCCCGCCAAGCCTTGGATTCCGTTCCACAGGCCGTAGACGAGGTTTTTACCCGCCTCCACCATCTGCCACACGCCCTGCCCAACAGCAGACACAATCCCAGAAATAATCGATGGGATTGCTGCGACGATCGTGGAAATAATCTGCGGTAGGTTTCGCACCAACGCGGTCAAGAGTTGAATTCCGGCTTGGATGAGTTGCGGGATTGCCCCACCAATCGCCGACACAATCGCGCCGATGATCTGGGGCAACGCGGCCACGATCGTCGTAATGATTTGGGGCAAGGCACCAATCAACGCCGTCAGTAGCTGAATGCCAGCGTCGATGAGCTGTGGGATCGCGCCGACCACGCCGCTGACGATCGCGGTAATAATCTGCGGGAGCGCAGCAACGATCGCTGTGATGATCTGCGGTAGCGCACCAATCAAGGCGGTCAGCAGTTGGATTCCTGCTTCGATGATTTGCGGGATAGCATCCACAAGGAACGTGACAATCCCCGTGATGATTTGTGGCAGGGCTTCGATGATGACGGGGATTGATGCGATGAGGCCTTCGGCGAGTCCGGTGATGAGTTGCAACGCCGCATCAAGAAGCAACGGGAGGTTGTCCACCAGGCCCTGCACCAAAGCCATGAGCATCTCCACCGCCGCAGGGATCAGTTCTGGCAAGGCTTCACCGATACCTGAGACGAGGGTGGCAATAATCTGCACCGCTGCCTCAAGCAGACTCGGTAGGGCTTCGATGATTGCCTCGACCAGCGCGATAATCAGCGTTACCGCTGTTTCCGCTACTTGTGGCAACACCTTGATAATGCCTTCGAGCAGGGCGGTCAAAATGCTCATGCCGGTTTCAACCACCATCGGTAGCTGCTCAGCAATAAATGCGAGGGCTTCCTGTAAGACTTGGCCGAGGGCGTCGATGAGTGCGGGTGTTCCGCCTTCTTCAAACGCTGCGGTGAGTTCGTCGATCCACCCGTTGACCATCGGCAACACCGAACCAGCCAACGCCTCCGACAGACCACCAGCCAACAACCCCTTGAGATTTTCCACCCCGTCCTGCATCGTGGCAAGCTGCCCGGAGAAGGTCTTGGATTGGGCGTCCATGGCCCCGTAGAAACGCCCGCCTTCAGCAGTAGCACTGGCGAATGCGTCAGCGACCATGTCAGCCGAAATAGCACCCTTGGCCATATCCTCTTTCAGTTCACCGATGGACTTGCCGGTCTTGCGGGAGATCTCTTCGAGCGGGTTGAATCCGGCGTTGATCATCTGCAGTAAGTCCTGACCCGTGAGCTTGCCGGTCGAGGACATTTGGGCGAAGGCGAGCGTTAGCGATTCCATCTTCACCGCATCGCCTTGGGAGATATCGCCGATTTCGTTCAGGTGCTTTTTCGCATCCTCCAACGACATGCCAAAGCTCAGGAGGGTTTGCATGTTGCCCGCGAGGTCCTCCATACCAAACGGAGTCTTCGCCGCCTGAACTTTCAGGTCGTTAACGAGTTGTTGGGCTTTGGCTTGGTCACCCAGCATCGTCGTAAAGGACGTGGAGTATTGCTCCATACGGGCGTTGTACTCCACGCCCGCTTTGAGGGCTCCGGCCATGCCGCGACCGATCGAGGCGATCGCATGCCCGATACCCTTCACCCCGGCAATGATGGCTTCGGAGGCGAGGTTGGCTTTCAACACGTCGCCGAAAATGCGGGTCTTGGAGCTGGTGGTGTCCATCTCGTCCCCGAGATCATCCACCGCGCCCTCAAGACGTCCTGCGTCCTTTGCCGCGCCCTTGGCATCGTCACCGGCACCGTCAGCCTCGTTCCCGAAATCCGACAGGGCGTCGTTGTTGGCTTTCAGCTCGCCTTCAAGCCGGTTGAGTTCAGCGCCTGCGTTATTGAGTTGGATCTGCCAATTCTTCGTCCGGTTATCATTCTCACCAAAGCTCGTGGCGGAGTTTTCGAGTGCGGCGCGCAGGGTCTCAATCTTCGACTTTTGAGCCTCGATTTCTTTGCCCAGCACTTGGTTACGGGCCGTGAGTGCTTCGGCGGACTTGTCGTTCTTATCAAACGAGGACGCCACGAGCTTCATCTCACTGCCAAGCACCCGCATCTCACGGTTAATATCCATGATCGCGCGCTTGAACTCACGCTCACCCTCAAGCCCAATCTTCAAACCAAAACTGGAGTCGGCCATGAGTGTTTACCTTTCTTTCCGGTAACGACAGTTATGGGATAATCAGTGAACGAACACGTAAAAGCGAAAGGGCATATATGGCAAAGAACAATGCGCGAGTGCGTAACTGGTTAATGCTGGTAGCCGTTGGGCTATTATTTGCAGCTATCTGTTTTGCTATTTTCGGGTTCACGCACGTGATTTCACCGGTCACCGCTATCGGAAATGCTGCTGGTTTTCTGATAACTAGCCTGGTTGCAGGTTTTTTCGCGCTGCGTAAATGAGCGATGCGCAAAAGGTAGTGTTCTTGCACGGGTTGGGTGAAACCCGTGATGTTTGGAACCCAGTAATAAAACAGCTGCCACAAACCGAGTGCATATCTCTAGACGTTTTGACAACGAAACCGCCGCTGGCTTCTTGGTTGCTTGAAGACGTATGCGCCCAGATTGCTAACTCGCTGACCGAACCAGTGCACCTGGTCGGGGTATCGTTGGGCGCAGTGATTGCTTTAAATATCGCGCTCACCCATCCGGGCAAGGTGTCCTCACTGTTTGTTTCAGCTCCGCAAGCTAAACCCCCAAAACTGTTGATGAATCTGCAAAAGACACTAATGCGAGTTCTACCAACAAAATGGGTCTGTCCGCCGCAGCTTAGCAAACCTGAGCTGGTGGGTGTGCTCGATAGTTTGAAAGATTTAGACCTTACTTCGCAGCTTCCAGCTTTATCTATGCCCGTAACTGTGGTTTGCGGCAGCAAAGATAAAGCAAACCTGCCTGCAGCCCGCAAAATCGCCGGCCTTATCCCCACAGCTCACCTAGAAGTGATCCAAGGTGCAGGGCACCAGTGGCACGCCGCCCATCCTCAGCTATTCGCCTGTTATCTCACGAAACATTTAGATCGCTAAACCCCAGCAGGAATAATATCGTCGATAAACCAGATGCGTTTCGGCTGGGCTCTGCCGGTTTCGATACGCCAGCAATCCACCAGGTCCAATAGTTCACCGAATATGGTCAGCTCGATTTGCATGCGGGTCAGTCCCAGGTGGGCGAGCCCGATATAGGTCAGGCGGGTAAAGATTGCCTCGTCACTATCTATTAAGTGTCCTTTTTCTTGGTTTGCCCTTTTGGGTCTGGGGTCTCGGTCATGATTGCTCGCCGGGTGCCGCGTTGGAGTGCCTGGGCGATAGCCTCTCGGTAGTCAGCTAAATCTGCAGGCACAGTTAGTAACTCCACTGCTTCTGCGGTCAGCTCTGGGCGCTTATCGTCCGGATGGGTGAGGTTGTGTATTTGTACGGACTGGTTAGCGAGCAGGGCGATGAGCCAGATTACCTCACCGAGTGACTTATCCATATCTTCGCTAGTTTCCAGGGCTTGACCTAAATGTTCTAGCCCTCCGTAACGTTGAGCTATAAGGCGGGTCGCACGGGTAGTGAGGACAAGCTCGTATTCTTGACCTGCGATAGTGATTGTCGCGCTTTTTAAAGAGGTGCTGGCCGGGCTGGTTTGGGTTTTCGCTGTCATGGCTTACCTGCATTTCTAGTTGTTTGTCGGTTTAATGCTGGTTGTAGCGGCAGGCTCATACACCTGCCTGTACCAGCTGGAGATCGTCTCAGCTTTCACGCCGGTGGCTCCTTCGGTGACTTCGGCTTTCCACGGGTGCTTACCGGTAGCGTCTGGTTTGTTACGCCGCAGAATCGTTCCCTCAATACTCGGGGTAGAGAACGTGATCGAATCAGCTTTGGTCGCCAGCGTGGCTCCCGGCAGAGCAAATTTGACGCGGTAAAGCCAAAAATACTGGTACTTCCCGTTAGAGCGTGCAGCTCTAAAACCAATAGCCACGGGTGCGCCACCATCCTCAGAAGTACTGATAAGTACCCCGTTCGCGTCCAGTCTCGCACCAGTTAAGGCAGCTGCAGCCTCAGCCCCGAGATCATCAACCCCAAGAGTGAGCGTTCCAGATTTGAATTCCTTGACAATCTCGGATGCCCCGTCATCGGCATACAAAATTGCCTCAGCCACCTCCACAGACAATTCTGCAGATATTGCTTTAGCCAGCGGTTTAGGAACGGCATAAGTTTCCTCACCGCTAGTGGGATCTTCGCTAATGCTCGCGTAGTAGAGCTTGTCTAAACCAATAGTTGCCATGATGTTTCTCCTTTTGGGTAGTAATTTTCGTTAGATGTCATCGAGAGATAGAATTGGGGCATGAGAGAGAAAACGCGACGCTTGACCTATGCGGTGTTCGGGATTTATCTGCTCTTGTTGTTGTGGATGGTGCTGTTCAAATTCGCCACCAGCGTTGACGACATACTGAGCATGCGGCATGCGCGCTACTTAAATCTGATCCCATTTACAGATTCTGCGAATCTTTACGGGTCGAACTTCTTTGATGAGATCGTGGTCAACTTCCTTATTTTCATCCCGTTTGGCTTGTACATGAGGATGTTGTTGAAACGGCGCTCATGGTTAATTCAATTGCTCCCACCGTTTTTAGCAAGCGTGGCATTCGAGGTCGTTCAGTACGTTTTCGCTATTGGGGTCAGCGATATCACCGATGTCATAATGAACACTGCTGGAGCCGCTACTGGCTTAGTAGTTTTTGCTCTGCTAGCCAGATTCTGGCCTGAAAAGAGCGAAAAAGTCATTAACGTCATCGGGTTAGTCCTGGAGATCTTGTTCATCGGATTTTTGACTTTCCTGATCATTGCAAACTCTTAAGGACAGGCTCTAAAACTCGAAACATCGATGGAATAGTGGTGAAAACCGGTATCCGCCTCGTATCCGATATAGCGGATTCCTGGGAGAAGCCTGTGTACTGTGAAGGGCGATAGCTAGTTCATTGGTAGTGCAGTATTTGATGTAGTCGTACCAGTTGTTTGGGAAGCTCTGGATATAGTGGATCTTCTTGTATTTATTGGAAAATCGCAGGAAATAGAGGGAGAGGCTGAAAAGCTTTGCTCTTAGCTGGATGCCTTGCGATTTTGGGAAATATTTTATGAGTATTGATGATTTCTCTTGTTCACGGGTTCGTTAGGCGTTTTCGCGAGGCAAGATTGCTATCTCTAAACCGGCGAGTACGACTTCTATGATGATTTCAAAGTATTCCTGACTCATGCGGTCTTCGTTTTTCGGGTTGGCTAGCGGAATTAAGTAGCCCTGGATGATGTCAGCCAGCGTTGTGGAGCAGACAGCTAGGGGCTGAAGTTGGGTAATCATTTGGCCTAGGTCGTGGCGCTGTTCCTGCTTGGTTGGGCTGCGCAAGTTGCGAGCAGTAATGCTCCATAGCATCGTGTTGATGATAATTGAGTATGCGATGTGAATGTACTTGCTAAAACCAGCATCCCGTAGTTTTTCGTAAGCCACCTCCAAGATTGGTATCAACGCGGCGTTCATATGTCCATACATCAGTTTGTCGGTGACTCCGGGGAATTCAAGAAAGACAGGCCTGACATTTTTTGCTAGGGAGATGAACCAATCTTTCCATTCCAGCTGCTCGTCCGGTAGTTCGATGGTGCTAGTGATCTCGCCTATTACAGAAGCGGTAATGGCGTCACGGTTTTGGTAATGGTGGTAGATGACAGAGGGAACTACTCCCAGACGCTGCGCAAGGTCACGAATCGACCATTTTTCTAGACCGCACTCTCGGGTCAGTTCCATTGCGGTGTACATGATCTTTTCCTGCGTCAGCCAGGCGCGTCTACCCGTGTTTACCCGCTTGTCTTTATTCCCCACGAAAACAGCATACCCTCAACCTCGACAATACTAGAACATTGTTCTAGTATTGTCTCAGCTTGATTGGTAGCTCACTTTGGAAAGGATGTTTTAATGTGCGCCACTAATGAACGAAACGAGAAAGTCGAATCAAAAATAGCGGGACTGTTTCCCTTGTTTTTGACGGTGTTACTGGCATATATGGGGCAGATGATTCTTAATCCAATTCTGGCTCCGCTATCGCGCGAAATCGGGCTGAAGGAATGGCACATTGGCGCCACCATTTCGTTAGCTGCCATAATGTTTTCTCTTACCTCCACCAGGTGGGGACGGGTCTCATTGCGATGGGGATCTCGGCGTATCTTGCTTATTGGCATGCTTGCCGGAATCCTGGCTCTAAGCGGATTCGCTATGGTGGTGTGGCTAGGATTTAAGGGTCTGCTCACCGGCATAGCGTTGATCATAGGAGTAGTCATAACTAGGGGAGTGCTGTACGGCGGTGCCATCGCATCAGTTTCCCCAGCCGCGCAAACCTACGTTGTGACTCATACCTACAATGAGACGCAACGGGTAAAGGGTCTGGGAGTCTTGGGTGCTGCACAAGGATTCTCGTCTATTCTTGGAGCCTTATTGGGCGGCAGCCTTGCAGCTATAGGAGGTTTCATGATGCCCTTGCTGGTGATGCCTCTGGTCATGCTTTTAGGCGTTGCCGTTTTGCTGCTAACATTCAAACCCACAGGTAGCGAAGAAAAAGTCGCTCAACCGGCAAAAGTTTCCTATTTTGATTCAAGAGTATTCGTGTTCCTGGCTTGCGGTTTCCTAATGTTTACCGCTTTTTCTACCGTGGCTACACTTTTCGGCTTTTTACTGCAGGATGTTTTGAAGCTAGCGGCCGGCGCAACAGCAGGGCTCACCGCTTTGTGCATGTCAATAATGGGTGTGGTGATGATACTGGCGCAGGCCTTGGTGGCTCCAAGGTTAAACTGGGGTGCTAAAAAACTCTTTAGAAGAGGATTAATAATCGTTCTTCTCGGGTTACTACTCTTGGTTTATCCACTAAATCTTGGACTGTTCATCGTGGCCAGCATCTTGACAGGCTTTGGTCTAGGCCTGGCGATGCCTGGCTACAACACGGCGCCTACTTTGCAAATGAAGCCCGAAGAACAAGGTGGGCTGGCCGGGTTGATTAATGCTAACAATGGTGCTGCCTATGTAGTGGCACCGATAGCCTCTACCGCACTTTACGGACTCTCTCCGTGGCTACCAATGACATGTTGCGCAGTCCTGATAGCTGCGGCAATTTTGCTGAGTTTTTACCATCCCGAGTTCCGCAAATAATCTCTTTATGATTAGAAGCAAAAACCATAAAAATTCCTGCTAAAGCGGTGTTGACTTCAGCAGAACTATGATGTCTAGTCGCTACGAGGTTCAAACAAACTCAAACGTCTCAAAAACCCCATGCAAACACGGGGTCATTCAGCTCAATCGCTTGTAATGGTGTGTATATTCTTCTTGGTAATGACCCTGAAGCTATTGAGAACACTTGGTGCTATATAGGCAAGACAGAAGACTTTGTAGAGCGCCTGCGTGATCATGACAAAAAGAAGCCGCAGTGGGAAAAGGTTGTTATTATTGCTAGCTTGCAGCGGTCTTTTAACGAGGGGCATTGGGGTTATTTAGAAGCCCGTCTGGTTGAAATCGCTAAGAATGCTGAGCGTTGTTCTATGCCTGATAACAGACAAACTCCTCGGGTTAGGAAGCTTTCTGAAGCGCAACGAGCATCAGCCGAGTCGTTCTTAGATAATGTGAAGCTGATTTTGCCGATCCTGGGAGTCAATGTTTTGCGTTCCCTAGAAAATACTGTGCAAGCAGCTACCGCTCAGATAGTTTCTTCGCCTGTTTTCCATCTGCGCAGACAAAAAGATCAGATAGACGCCTCGATGCAGCTGATTGATGGCGAGTTTTTCCTCCTCAAGGGATTAATAGTGGTTGCGAATTGGGAAACCAGTAAAGCCAGAAGTCAGGCAACGGTTAACTCGTATGCGACTATAGCTAGTCGTCACCAAAAGCTAGTTAGTGACGGTTCAATCCGTCTAGAAAATAAGCGGGGCGTGGTTACCCGGGATATTGCTTTTGCTTCTCCTTCTGCAGCAGCGGCCATAGTGTTAGGTACCTCCGCCAATGGTAGAGCGCGCTGGGTCAATGATGAGGGACAAAATTATGGAGTCTGGGAGGAAAGCAACAACTCCTAGAAAGTAGTCGGTGAATAATTCGCGATGTCGATTGAATAGTGGTGGTAGCCGGTATCGTCCTCGTATCCGATATAGCGCCTGCCTGTAATAACCAGGCGAGCGCTAATTAGAGCTTTCGTGATCTGGTCTCTTAGAGCTAAGTAGTTGGTTTTCGTGAACAGGCTGATTCGAGCTTCTTCTATTTCGACGCCTGGGGTGTTGTCGGCGAAGATCTCGAAAGAATCTGTTAACGGGGTGAATACTAGATACGTGTCTGGGGCTGGGGAATCGGTGTAGCAGCTGACTGCATAGGCGAGCCCAAGTTGTTTAGCGATGTGGCTTATGTTTTCTAAAAGCCCGCTCATGGTTTCACCTGCTGGATTCGCGCGGCTAGGGTTTGTTTCATTGCGGTGATTGCGGCTCGCCTGGTTTGTGAACGCGTAGGGGCTAGGAAGGGTCTAGCGGGCTGGTTGGAGCGCCCGTGTTCAAGAACGTTAGCGATTAGTGCGTTAGCTCTACCATCGTCTCGGTTCTCGGCGAAACCAACTTTGACGTTGTAGTCTCCGCGGCTATTGACTTTTACTGGCGCGGTTCCTAACGCTTTGGCGAGCTGACCGGTAGAGCGGGAGGGCTGTTTCGTTGAGCTGCCGATTGCTGCAGAAAGGTTAGAGCGCATACGCGGCTCCACAATATTAGCCCCGGCTTTAAGTACTTGCTCAGCGGAGTTATCAATGAGGCTGCTGGCTGAGTCGAGTGCGTCAATGAAATCGTTGGGAAGCTTGATTTGTACGCGAGCCATCAGGGTGCTCCTTCTGCTTCGGTGCGGTGAGCCAAAATCTCGACATAGCGGCCGAGGTATTCGACCGCATCAATAACGTACCTGCCACGTGCGGAGCTGATTTCCATCGCCTCGGTTATATTTATGCCGGGTATTGCTCGGATCCTAAATAACAGGTCTGCTTTGGTGTAGGCGGCGCGGTTGACCCACGCACCACTTGCGTGCCGCACTTCCATATATGCGCGCACCGAAGCAATAACCTCGTCACCAGTAGTGGCGAACCCGGCAGCGTCCTTAACCACTACAGGTTGTATTAGGTCGATGTGCTCGCTCATTTTTCCTAGCGTTGCCACAAGGCGCGTCCTTTCTTTAGATTTTCCAGTCCCGATCCAGACGAAGCAGGGTGTTGACTGCGTTCCACACGGCGCGGGCAGCATCGGTTTTGTCTGCCCAAAACCCGGCGGTTGCTCCATCTCTGGATTCGTAGAAATGGGTGGCGAGCATGATAATGCCTTGCCGGGTTGCCTGCGACATGGGCTCCGTTTGGTAGTAGCCCTCGGGCAGATGTTGGTAAGCGGTAGCGTAGGAGATGGCAGCCAAAACAAACGAGGCAATCAAAGAATCATCCTCGCTATGTTCAACCAGCAGATTTTGCTTGACTAAGGCCATGAGTTCGTCTGTTTTCATGGCTGCCACCTCCTAACTATTTTTCTGGTTTACCCGGCGGTCTTTTGGGTAAGAACCTTGATCGCTTCGGGCAAGACTAGCTTGCCGTCTAGGCGTTGGGAGGCGAGGAACCCGATCTGCCCGGTGGTTGCAAATAGCTCGTTTAGGCGTTTGAAGGAGCGGCCTTGCCGGTCAGCAATCCAATAAAAACCGAGGTCACCGAACGCTACTGTGCGCGCCCCCGCTTTAAGCTCAGGCACAAAAACACTGGTGTAGACGGGTCGGCCAAGGATCATGTCTGGATTCCCAGCAGTCAGGGCTGGCTGCCACAGGTACTGCCCGTTACCGTCCTTGAGCTTGCGTATGGTCTTTACTGTTGCATCGTTCATCAGCCACACCGCGCGCGCCCGGTAGGGGGAGCGCAAACTATAGTGCAGATCGATGAGTTCATCAGCGCTAATGCCGGTAGGCTTACTGGTGGTCACGCCTAAGTCTGCTCCGCCGGTTGGGTTGAAGATGCCGGTGGGTTTACCTTTACCATCTCCAATCAGGAAGGCTTCTTCTTCAGCAGCTCCAATACGGCGAGCAAACTCGCTGGCTAGGTATTGTTCAACGTTAAACGCTGCATCGTTGAGCAGTTCTTCGCTGATTTTGAGGAAGGTACCCAGCTTGAACGCCGACAGGGAGATTTGGGTGAAGGCTTCATCGGATTCGCTATATGGTTTGCCTTCATCCAGCCAGGTAGCGGTGCCATGGGTAGACACGACAGGGATCTTGCGATCCCCGCTAGTGGTCTGAATAACCTTGGCGAGGCTTCGCATGATGTTTTGGTCAGCTAAAGACTGCACTAGGGTGCGTTCGAACTCGTCAGGCACTAGGTATCCGCCCTCAGAATCCACCCCCTCACTTAGCGCATTCCTTACTTCCATGGGGGAGGTGTTAAGCCGCATCGCATCCCAAAACGCGCGCTTGTAGGAAACGGTGGCGCGAGCCGGTCTCGCCTTGCCGTCCTCATCAGGGCTGGCGCCGGGTGTAGCAGTGATGGGTGCCCGAGTCGCCTGCGCGAGGTTGGCTTCTGTGCGTTCGGCCCGCTCGGATCGAGCGATCTCGTTAGAAAGCGCCTCGATCTCAGCCTCCATCTTCGCGTAAGCCGCATCGTCCTCAGCGCTCAGGCAGCCGGTCTCAAAGTTACGGCGCTCATCCAGAAAAGCCTTCGCCTTATTCCAGGTTTCGGCACGGCGAGCATAAAGATCAGTAACAGTAGTCATGATAAAAAGTTCCTCTCTTAAGGGTTTAGTGGGGTTGATCAGTTAGTTGGGCGTATAAATCAACAACCCGCCGACCACAAGAGACAGCGGGCTGCAAAGAACAACGGGTATCAGGAGATGGCAGTGAGCCAGGCGGAGCACTATCTTTTCGCTGGCCAGCTAACTGCGCGACGAGGCGCTGTTCCGCGGCCTTTCTGGAAAACACCACACCACCCTTGTTTTTGGGCGGCAACGGCGGCTTCTTACGGGCAGGGCCTTGCTCGTCATCCCCGCCGGAATCGTCCTCATCCGGCTCTTCAGATTCTTCGTCCTCTTTGTCTGGGGTTGGTGCTCGTTTACCAGTCAGCAGCTCGTCGGCGAACCCAAGTTCGATGGCTGCAGTTGCGTCCATCCAGGTCTCGGCATCCATCAACTTCGACAACTTCGCCCTGCTCAACCCAGTCTTGAGCTGGTAAGCATTGATAATCGAGTCCTTGACACTCTCAAGCATGTCGAGGGCACGCGAGAGTTCGGTTTTATCGCCCATCGCCAACGTTGCTGGGTTGTGGATCATCAACATCGACACCGGCGACATCGCCACATGACTTGCTGCCATGGCGATCACGCTCGCTGCGGATGCTGCGATGCCATCAATATTGACTGTCACGGTTCCTGGGTAGTCCAGAAGCATGTTGTAAATCCTGGCTGCCGCCACGACATCGCCACCGGGACTGTTGAGCCAAACAGTGACCGGTCCTGATCCGGCATTTAGTTCAGATGCGAAGATGGCGGGTGTTACGTCATCGTCGAGCCAGGATTCTTCGGCGATAGCCCCGTTGATACGCAAAACCCGAACATCCTCTTGGATGTCCGGGTTGGTTGTTTCTGGTGGTATCCAGTTCCAAAAACGCTTCACATTCTCCTCCTCAAAATTTGGTTCTTTTCAGGTTGTTCTTCCAGCTGCTCATCGTTAGCTGCGACAGCGTCGGCTTGTTTGGTGGCGGCATAAGCGCCTGCCATATCGAGTGGCAGCATGTTGCCGTTGACCAGGTAGAGATCCCCGCCATCGGCCTCATCGATGCGGTCGAGATTCTCTAGCTCGCGGATGTCGTTGGCGCTCATCCACCCGTTCTGCCTGGCTACCGCGTAGCCCTCCATACGCGACTGGTAATCCCCGCGCAGCAGCCCCTCAACATTGAACTTCACAAACAACTGCTGCTTTTCACGCGGGTTCAAGAGAGTTTTCGTGATTGCTTGTTCCCAGCGGATCACCCACGGATCAAGCGTGTACTTCACAAACTCCAGAGACTGCTGCTCAATATTAGAAAAGGAACTCTTTTCCAGATCGCCGATCATGTGCGGCGGAATACGGAAAATCCGGGCAATCTCGTTGAGCTGAAACTTCCGTGTTTCAAGAAACTGTGCCTGCTCCGGAGACACGCTAATAGGCGTGTACTTCATGCCCTCTTCTAAAACAGCGACCTTATTGCCGTTCTTCGCACCACCAAAGGTAGCCTGCCAAGACTCACGCACCCGAGAAGGATCCTTAATCGTGCCAGGATGCTCCAACACCCCACCAGGAGCAGCACCATTAGCAAAAAACGACGCCCCGTAATCTTCGGTGGCTTGTGCCAGGCCGATAGCATTGCGGGCCATCGCAATCGGTGAATAACCCACTAAACCGTCGAAGCCGAGACCTGGGATGTGCAGGACGTCTGCTGGGGTCAGCCGGATGGTTTTGTATTCGCCTGCCGGCTCATCCCAGGAGGTCTGGTACTCGTAATACAAAGCCTTAGTGTCCAAGTCTCTGCCTACGCTCATGCGGTTTGGCTGCAACGGATAGAGCCCTATGATTTCACCTAGGCCGTTGCGTACGACCTGGGCGAACGCGTTACCCCACAAAAGCAGATGCGTCATCAAAGTTTCGCGGAAAACAAACGACGTCATCTCGGGGTTCGGCTCATCATGAAGAAGCCGATACAAACCATGATCGGTAGCTTTTTCTTTACCGCCACCTTCCGTATGTCGGTAAACATGCAGTGGCAAACCCGCGATAGCCTCAGCCAGGATACGCACGCATGAATGCACAGCGGTCATTTGCATCGCGCTGCGTTCTGTTACCGGACGACCAGAAGACGTAGGTCCGAACAAGAACGAGTAAGACGAGCCAATCGTATGGTTTTCGGTCTCGCGGGGTCTACCGCGTAGCCAGTTGCGTATCCCCATGGAGCACTCCTTGCATGGATAATTTGTTATGTGAATAAACGTAGATCACCGGAAGAACGCATAAACGAACCAGGCTCAATGCAGTCGGAACGAATCGATGGCTTTGAGAACATAGAAACGGGTACCCCAGTCCTGTACCGGTGGATTTATGACCGAATATTTTGGGATCTCGACCATGCAGAAGTCGAGCTGACAGGAAGTCGCGTCGATTTCGCTAATCTAATTCACGCAGCTGCTCACCTACGTCTCGTTTTGGAGCGCGTAGTTACAGCTTCCTTTGCCGCTAGCAAAAGGCTTTTCGACAAGGCACAGAAAAAGATGGAAAGCGCAAAAGACTTCGGAGAGATGCGAAAACGTTTGAAGGAGCTTAATCCAAACTATTGGCCATGTTCGTTCGGATATGTTACCCATGATGGAACTGTGGGGCAAGGCGTACGACCGGAAGTTGGACTCCAGGAATCCGAAGTCGGACGCAGTTTTGGTCTTGTCAGCGCGATCCTCCATGCACCTAATCCATTCAAAAAGAATGAGACTTCTCCTGAAGAGAACTTCGAAGCACTTAGAGCTTTGTGCCTATTTTTGCGAGAGCTGCTTGAATCCCACATTGTTCAACTTGCAGATTCCTCCGAGTTTCTTCTACTTCGACGTGACGGTAACGGAGAAATTCGAGTTCAAAGTATCAAGACTGACCGACCACTTTTGTAAGTATTAGAGCACAAGTAGTCCCCGCGAGTCGTAAACCGAACCACCACTAAGTGCGTTGCCACACCTGATAGCCCGATCCAAGGCCATGATGGTGGCGACCACCCCGTCGATTTTCTCCGTGGATTTTTGCTTATCTGGCTTGATGTTGCCAGCTGGGTCGGTGCGTACGTGAATGTTATCGACCATCCAGGCCAGCACCGGGTGCCCGCCGTGCGCGAGCTTGCCTTCCAACGCCAGCTTCATCAGTTCCTTGGATGGCGGGGACATGTCTTTGAAGCCTTGCCCAAACGGCACTACCGTGAAACCAGCATCCTCAAGGTTTTGGCTCATTTGGACCGCACCCCACCGGTCGAAAGCGATTTCTCGGATATTAAACCGGGTGCCCAGATCCTCAATGAACTTCTCGATATACCCGTAGTGCACCACGTTGCCCTCAGTCGTGAGTAGGTGGCCTTGCTGATGCCATAGGTCGTAGGGGACGTGATCGCGGGCGACCCTCAGTTTCAGGTTGTCTTCGGGAATCCAAAACCACGGCGCAACCGTGTATTTGTCATCGTCATCCGTGGGTGGGAAGACGAGCACGAACGCGGTGATGTCGGTTGTGGAGGCGAGGTCGAGGCCGCCGTAACAAACACGGCCTTCTAACTCATCCAAGTGGACTGGGCCATCGTTCTTGTTCCAGGTATTCATAGGCATCCACCGCACAGACTGTTTGACCCACTGGTTCAAACGCAACTGTCTGAAGGTGTTTTCTTCAGCCGGATTCTGCCTGGCACTATTACAAGCGTCCCTAACTTTCTGGATTGGCACCGTCACGTCCAAGGATGGGTTGGCTTTATGCCACACGTCCTCATCGGTCCAATCATCATCTTGCGCCGCCCCATAGATCACCGGGTAGAACGTGGGGTCGTGCTTTTTGCCATCTAGGATGTCTTGGGCTTTTTGGTGTTGCTCATAACAAATGCTATGCGTATCGGTACCCGCTGTCGTGATCAAGAAGTACAGCGGCTGGGTGCGCGCATCCCCACTGCCTTTGGTCATCACGTCGAAGAGCGCCCGGTTGGGTTGGGTGTGTAGCTCATCGAATACCACGCCGGAAATATTGAATCCGTGTTTGGAATAAGCCTCGGCCGATAGTACCTGGTAGAAGGAATTGGTGGGGGAGTAGATGATACGTTTTTGGCTTCTAAGGATCTTTACCCGCTTGGCTAGTGGGGGACACATTCTCACCATGTCGGCTGCCACTTCGAACACGATGGATGCTTGTTGCCGATCGGCAGCACACCCATAAACTTCAGCGCGTTCCTCGCCATCGCCGCAACACAGTAAGAGTGCGACGGCGGCGGCAAGTTCACTCTTGCCCTGTTTCTTCGGGATCTCCACGTAAGCCGTAGTGAATTGGCGAAACCCGTCAGGTTTGACCACCCCGAAAAGGTCGCGAATGATTTGTTCTTGCCAATCAATCAACTTAAAAGGTTTTCCTGCCCACCGGCCTTTCGTATGCTTTAAAGCTTCGATAAACGCGACCGCAAAATCAGCTCGGCGCTTGTCATAGCGCGAGCTTTCAGCCATGAACCGGGTCGGGTGATAATCAGCTAGCTCACGCATACGAATCAGTTACCTTCTATTGGTTAAAAAATCAGTTACTACCAGCGATAACAGGCGCCCTCAAGCCTTGTGGGGCTAGGCTTCGGGCAGATTAGCTAACGCCCAGGCGAGCGCGTGACCGTCGTCAGGGAAAATCTGGTCGGCTTGCTTGATCAGTTCGAGGCCGCATTCGATGAAGGACTTACCCTGCCAGGGGTTCTCGGAGGGGGTTTCGGTCAGGTGGTAGATGCAGGCGTCGTTGCCATAAACCCCGCCCTTGTGCCAACTGTAGCTGGTGGCGATCACTAGGTTGCCGTAGCGCACCACCGCACCGTAGCTATCGGTGGCCATTTGCAGGCGTTCCATCGTTGTCGTTTCCATCGCTGTATTTCCTTTCTTCGCGTACCGTTTTGGTATGTATATACAGCCATAGACTTCGCTACTTATCCAGTCATTTTGCCACCTATTTTGCCTAATAAATAGTGGTTTACATCTCTTGGTTAGTGTTTATTAGTGGCGGGGTTTTCCACGCAGAATCACCGCTTAATGGTGCAAGTAAAATCTTGCGTACTTCCTTATGTTCTTTACCAGAAAGTCCGATGCGGTAAAGCAGGGAGCGCAGTTCATACTTCTCATTACTTACCTGTCTTGTACTGCGGGTTACGGTGCGGTGGATCTGTTTGGCGTAGGCGATCAGCTTCGTTAAGAACTCGGTGTAGGCTGTGATCTTCTCGAACTCGGGTAGCTCATCCCACCACGGGAAACTCAGCCCCTCACTACTGGTGGTGATGTCGAGCCGGCTCGCGCCGAGCGCTTTAGCGATCAAGTCTTTCTTGGCTGCAATAAGTCCATGCAGCCTTGCCAGCTCAGTCTCATCAAGCGTGGCGGGCAGGGTGACTACGAGCCCGTAGTTTTCAGCCTTTTTGGTGTTCACCATTGCTCATCCTCCTCACCATCAAACTCGATGCTTTGAACGTCCATCCATGTGCGGATGAGGCGCATGAAGTCGTGTGGGAAGTTGGACACGATGGCTTCTACCTGCCCATAACCGCGCTGTTTAGCAGCGTGTTTAACCGCATTAATACAGGTCAGGTCGACTCCGAGGCTTTCGATTTCTTCTAGATCGGCGTATAGCTGTCCCATCATCACCAAACCCTCTCTTTCTTGTGTTTTGTTTGGTCATGTACATACAGCCATAGGTTCGCGGGCTTATCCAGTCATTTTCGCCTTAAAATCCAGGAGTTTTAGTGTTCTCGGCGACTATCTGGGAAAGTACGAGTTTGGCGCACGGCAAAGCTATCCCGTTTCCCCACAGCTTGTATAACGCCCGGTCGGTTCCAGGATTGGTGAGCCAGGAGCGTACTTGGTTGCGGGTTTTAGGATTTTTCAATCCTTGCACCTTGGCCCAGCTGGCCCAGACCTGCCACCAGTAATCCAACTGTGAATCTGTAGGATCGCTGATTGCTAAATCTCGTGTCCAATCATCAGGGAATCCTTGTAGGCGGGCGCATTCGGTGGGGGTTAATCGTCTCACGCGGTATTCGGGCATTCTAGGGTCGGTGACCAGGGGTGGCTCAGTTGGGTCCGAAGCCAACAATGCTCCTGCAATATTGACGTTGCCTCGGCAGAAGAAGTCTGCCTTCGAGGCACTCACAACGTCGGGTTCGACGATGGCGATGCCGCCTTGGTTACAGGTCGGAGCTATCCCTGACGTATCGAGCGTCTTTGATACCTCGGTTGAATAACCGTACCTGCCCACTGCCGCGCCGCGTCCCTCATGTAACGCATTGAAACCGTAGGCGGTAGCGATGATGGGAGTATTGCCTCCGCCAGTGCCGTAACGAGCGGTCACGGTTGGTGCTATCTGGCATGGTCCGCCCACTCTGGCATCATGAGGATGATGGTCAAATAGTAGCGGCTCAATAATACTCTGATCGTTACTGCATCCGAGCGTGCCTGACAGATTTGTTTGCACGAGCGGGCCTTTACCACCACCTGGTTTACCTGCCCGCATTCGCAAGGCGAACACATCTAAAGATTTGCTTGCCTCGTGAGTGCCTGCTCGAGGATTGGTGGGAGGGTTTTGCTTTTCACTGCAGCCCTGCGCAAGATCCCTTGAGCTGCACGAGGGCTCAAAGAGTATGTGTCCGGCACGCTCGCTTGCAAAATCTGCGATAAGGTAGATTCTTCTACGTCGTTGGGGTACTCCGAAAAATTGCGCGTCCAATACTCGCCACGCAATACTCCATTGGTCTGCCACGATCGCTCCGGCTTTTTGCCACTTTTGTACTCGAGGTAGGTCAGCCGCTGCTTGCCCGTCGACAACCGAGATGAGGTTTTGCAGGACGCTGTGGAAGTCTGCTCCTTTATTGCTTGAGAAGGCTCCGGGCACGTTTTCCCAAACAGCGAATCTTGGATATAGACCATGACTTGCCTTTCTCATTTCTCTGATGACTCTGACAGCTTGGTGGAATAGACCGGAGCGTTCGCCAGCTAAGCCTGCCCTTTTACCTGCTACCGACAGGTCTTGGCAAGGAGAGCCAAACGTGACCACATCCACCGGCTCTAGCTGACTGCCGTCAATTTCGCAGATGTCGCCTAGGTGTTGCATTTGCGGAAGGCGCGTGGTGGTGACGAGGATCGGGAAGGGCTCAATCTCGCTTGCCCACACAGGTTCGATACCAACCTTGGTGGCGGCGAGTGGGAAACCACCTGAGCCATCAAAAAGCGAGCCAAGCCTTAAAGTTTGTCTCACGAGTTAGCCTTTCTGCTTGGGACGGTCGACTTCTTTGACCAGATCCAGGTAGCCGTATTGCCCACCGCCTCGCTCACACGTGATCCCTGCTGCGTCTCCGGTTGCTTCGGCATAGCGGCGCACAATCACGGAAGCGTATTTCTCATCCAGCTCCATGCAATAGCAAG
This sequence comes from Winkia sp. C0117E2, assembly GCF_056590455.1. Classification (NCBI taxonomy): domain Bacteria; kingdom Bacillati; phylum Actinomycetota; class Actinomycetes; order Actinomycetales; family Actinomycetaceae; genus Winkia; species Winkia sp. C0117E2. The sequence continues at coordinate 165,270 of NZ_JBWPWD010000006.1, forward strand.
TGCGGTCTGTGGCTTGTGCAGCCATTAGCGTGGAACCAGAGCCAGCAAACGTATCTAGTATTATCGCGTTGGTTTGGGTGGAGTTACGAATCGGGTAAGCCAACAGGTCTAGTGGCTTGGAAGTCGGATGGTCGCTGTTTTTGCGGGGCTTGGCGAAATTCCACACCGTGGTTTGTTTGCGATTCGCATACCAAGCGTGAGAGCCGTCTTTCTTCCACCCATAAAGCACCGGTTCGTGCTGCCACTGATATGGGGAACGACCAAGTACGAGGGAGTCTTTGACCCAAATACAACAGCCCGACAGGTAGAAGCCAGCATCAAGAAACGCTTTACGGAAGTTGAGGCCTTCGGTGTCGGCGTGGAAAACATAGGCTGACCCGCCCTTAGCTAGGGATGCCGCCATGTTGGTGAATGCAGCTAGTAGGAACTGGTAGAAGGTGCCTGCGTCTTGTTTGTCGCCTGCGATTTTCAGGCCGCTGTTCGATTTGAAGTCCACGTTGTAAGGCGGGTCTGTGACCACCAGGTTAGCCTGTTTGCCATCCATCAAGGTTTCGACGTCGCTTGGGTTTGTGGCGTCCGCGCACATTAGGCGATGCCTACCAACAGTCCAGATATCGCCGCGCTGGACGAAAGCTGCTGCTTCTAGGGCGGCGTTCAGGTCGAAGTTGTCATCCTCGATACTGTCTCCGTCAAGAGAACCTATTAACTGTTGTATTTCGGATTCGTCGAAACCGGTGAGTTCAACGTCGAAATCGGAAGCATCCAGGTCGGCTATGAGTAGGGCGAGTTTGGATTCATCCCAATCGCCACTGATCTTGTTTAGAGCAACGTTGAGCGCTTTTTCGCGGGTTTCGTCTAGCTCAACGACCACGCAGTCCACGGTTTTATAGCCCAGATCAGCGAGTACTTTCAGACGCTGATGCCCACCCACAATATTTCCGGTGGTTTTGTTCCAGATGACTGGCTCCACATACCCAAACTCACTTAGCGAGCGTTTGAGTTTGTCGTAGTCGAGGTCACCGGGTTGTAGGTCTTTGCGGGGGTTGTAGTCAGCAGGGGTGAGATCAGTTAGCGCTATTTGCTTGATGCGCATGGTTTTTCACCGCCTTTATAAGCTCACGGCTAGTAGTCCAGGTGTCTTCCCACTTGCGTGTGTAATCCCCGAAATGCCCATACGTCGAATAGCGCACATAGCCGGGTGCTCGCAGCCCAAACTGGTCGATGATCGCAGCCGGACGAAGATTAAAGACATCTTGAGCTGCAGCCGTGAGAATCTGGTCGCTGTATTGGCCGGTGCCGAGCGTGTCCACACTGAAAGCAACCGGGTCGGCTTTGCCAATCGCGTAACTAATCGCCACCTGGCACCGGGATGCAAGATCCGCATCCACCACGGTTTTCGCGATCAGCCGCGCCATATAAGCACCCGACCGGTCAACCTTAGAAGCATCTTTACCACAGAAAGCTCCACCACCATGTCCGGCCAGCCCGCCATAGGCGTCAACCATAAGTTTTCGGCCAGTGAGTCCGGTGTCAGCTTTAGGGCCGCCCTCCACGAACCGCCCAGAAGGATTCACCAAAATAGTCGTGTTCTCATCGACAGGAAGATACGAAGAGCAAGCTGGACCGATAATCATCGAGGTGATTTCACGGCGCAACACCTCGAAATCCTTGGATTTATCGTGCTGGACGGAAACCACCACCGTCTCTACGGCTTGCGGTTTTCCTGCGTCGTTGTAGCGCACCGAAACTAGTGCTTTACCATCTGAGAAGATCCCAGTGATGGTTCCTTGCTTGCGCGCGGCATCTAGCCGCTTACAAATCTCGTGGGCTAAAACAAGAGGCAACGGTAAACGCTCAGGAGTATCAGTGCAGGCATAACCATAGACCGTGCCTTGATCACCAGCCCCCTGAAGACAATAAGCGGACTCATCGCCATGGCGAGCCTCTAAAGATGTGCTCACCCCGTCGTTAATATCGTTAGATTGACGCCTCACCCATACGTATACCAAAAATCTCCACGGCTTATAGCCAGCTGCAGTCAGGGCTGTGCGTACGCAATCACGCAAGTCCACACGAGCATTAGTGCTGATTTCACCAGTGACAATAATGCGTCGCCCAGTAGCCATGACCTCTACCGCGACGCGGGCGTTGGGATCGGCGTAGAGAATCTCGTCGAGAATCTGATCAGCAATTAAATCGCACAGTTTATCGGGGTGACCGATACACACTGCTTCAGCGCTGCGAACCATAGTCATAGGAATGCCCTTTCAGTAGAAAAATCAAAAGAAACAAAAACTCCCCACCATGACAGCCAGGAGCAGGGAGCGAAGAAAACGAGGAAAACCCGAATCGTGTGTGATACTGGAATACGTGGAAGACGAAACGAGTAAACCTAATCCGCAGGAGCAGGAGCCTTCTGGTGGCGATGGTAAAGCCGTGGCTTACGGAATGATTGCCGGGATAATGACCGCCATAATTTTTCGGTTCATTATGGACGATAATGCCTTAGCGATAACTATTGGCACGGGAGTCGGAATCGCGCTAGGGGCAGGCTTCAGCGCAACAAAACGCCCCAAATAAGCTCAAAAACACTAGGACGCATCTAGGAGCGGGCTTTCAACAACTGCTCCATAACCTCATCACCAGGAGCCGCACCCGAATAGTCACTAGTGCAGTTAGCCCGCACAATCTCAAAAATCTCATACCAATACACATTCGCCTGCTTACCAAAAGACTGGCTCATCGCAACAAACGGGGAAGCGATAGCAGCCCCCGTCGTCGGGTGCTTGCCGAGCAAACCAAACTTGGAAATCGCCTGCTCACACTGCACATACCGGGCGAACGCCTGGGCGTAGGCCTCAATCAGACGCTTAGAAACAAACCTCGTGCAGCCACGCTCATCCAACCACCGCCAGGTTTCTTTGTAGACAAGGTCAGCACCCAAGGGTTTGCCATCGCGTTGAACCTCCGACAGATACTCAGACGGCTCCGGCATCACCTCACCAGCAAGCACCGCGCCATCACCAACATCTGCACCCTCAAAATCGAAAGGGCTCGCTAGCGGATCTTCCAGGCGAGTAGCAGGCAGACCCTTGGCGAGTTTCTCGTTGAGTGGGTCGGGTTTCGCGCCTGCCCTCACGCGCCGCCCACCGCGATTGGTTCCGTCTTTCGCCATGAAATCTCGCCTCCTTCCAGGCGGTTAGCCCGGTGATGGAGGGCTTGCGGGTTAATACCCTGTTTGATTCGGTCTTTTTGTGTACGGTTGGCCCCGCCCGCTGACCTCTGACCTGCGGTTAGAGATTGAGAACCCCCACCCCCTCACCAGGCTTTCGACGTTGCCCCGTGTCCGCCGAACACCATCAAGGTGGGTAACTTTGAGGTTCCAGAACTTCGGCGCAACAGTGGACAACGTGGGTGCTCGTCAGTAGGTGTAGACCCGAGGTTGTTGCCGCCATCGGTCATCATCGAGCGCGGTCTGCCTGGAGTGGCAAGGCTTGCACAGGCTTCGGAGGTTGTCGAAGTTGTGGGTGCCGCCGTGTTCGAGCGGGAGAATGTGGTGAACCTCTTGTACTGGCGTGTAGAGACCGGCCTCTAGGCAGTCTTCGCAGAGCGGGTGGGCGGCGACGTAGGCGGCGCGGATCTTGCGCCACCGTGAGCCGTAGCGGCGATTGATCTTCGGATCACGCTGATACTTCCGATACCGGGCGTCCTCTGCCTTGGCATGTTGTTCGCAGTAGCGGTCGTGGGTGAGCTCGGGACAACCAGGGTGAGAGCACGGGGAGGCTGGTTTGACCGGCATCGCTGGCTCCTTCCCCCCCGGATGTGGTGAAGCCCCAAGATTCCCGTGTGTGGGTTCTTGGGGCTTCACCTAGTTTTCAATCACTTATATGTTCTCACACTGATATGCGGTTTTCTATCGCATGTTTCGGATACCCGCTAACGCTAGAGCTGTCCATACAAGGCGGTGGCGAACCTGTCGAGGGCCCGGTTCTTGCGCCGATAGACCGTGTCACGCTCGACGTAGAAATGATCGGCTATCATCGACACCTTCTCATCTTGCGTCCCCTCGCTGAGGAAGAAGCCTTCGAGGATGAAGCGGTCGTCTTCAGCGATGACTTCCCACGCAGGCAGAAACCAGTCCATGTACTGGCGAGCCTGCAGGTAGCGAGCCTTGTACGCATCGATCCGCTCAATGCTCGCAACGATCCTGTTCTCCGAAGCGTGCAGATCACCCGAGGGTGGTGTGCCGTCCATACGCGGAGAAGCAGGACTAGCAGCATCAGCATAAGCCGCCTTGATCTGCTCGTCAGTACTCTCGATGATCTGTTCCATCACCGCATAATCCTGCAGAGCTGCGATCGCGGCTTTCCTTGTGTCGAGGTATTTCGTCATCACATGCATGAGCTTGTCCTTTCAGTGGTTGTGTGGATTTCGTGTGCGACCGCGTCGATCAACGCAGCCTGCGTAGCATCTTTCGCATCAAGAGCTTTGAGCACGGCTTCATCGAGCGTCCCTTCCGCAACCAGATGCGTGATCGTCACAGGTTCGGATTGACCTTGCCGATACAAGCGAGCGTTCGTCTGTTGATAAAGCTCCAGGCTCCACGTCAACGAGAACCACACCAGCAGATGCCCGCCTGCCTGGAGGTTCAATCCGTGACCCGCCGATGCTGGGTGGATCAAGCCGAGGGTGATCTCACCTTTGTTCCATGTCTCGATATCCGCGCTTGTTTTAAGTTCGCGAGCCTGCGGGAAGCGGGCGGTGATGCGCTGACGGTCATGGGTAAACCAGTAGGCCACGAGCAGTGGGTTGCCGTTGGCTGCCTCGATGAGATCTTCGAGGACGTCGAGCTTGCGCTCATGAACCGCCGTCCATTGACCGTTGCTGGTGTAGATCGCGCCGCTCGCGAGTTGGAGTAGCTTGCCGGACAAAGCTGCGGCGTTCGCGGCATCAATCGTCGCCCCATCAAGGTCGAGAACGAGGTCAGCTTTGAGTTGCTCGTAGACCTTGCGCTCTTTCGGCTCCAGCACCACAGGCATTGTCGTCACCGTCAATTCCGGTAATTGCAGGTGGTCGGTGGTTCTCATCGACAACGTCATGTCACCAATCACACCGTAGATCTCATCTTCGGCACCCGCGCGGGGCTTATAGGTGAACACCTGCATCCCGTTGCGTTTATCGGGTACGAACCAACGCTCCCGATAACGAGTAATAAACCGGCCCAAACGCTCGCCGCCGTCGAGAAGCCGGAACTGCGCCCACACGTCCATGAGCCCGTTCGAGGCTGGCGTGCCGGTCAGCCCGACCCAGCGTTTAACGAAGGGGCGCATTTTCACCAGCGCCGTGAACCGTTTCGCACGGTGGTTTTTGAAGCTGGAGAGTTCGTCGATGACGACCATGTCGAACGGCCAGCTACCGCCCATCTGGTTCACGAGCCAGGGAATGTTTTCACGGTTGATGATGGTCACCATCGCAGACTTGGCTAACGCCGCCAGCCGGTCAGCTTTGGTGCCGACAGCAACCGCGACGGTGAGCCCGTCAAGGTGATCCCACTTGCGAATTTCGGCGGGCCAGGTGTCTCGCGCTACTCGAAGCGGTGCGACAACCAGCACGCGGGAGATGGTGAAGTAGTCGAGCATGAGCTGCCAGATCGCCGTCAACGTGATCACGCTCTTGCCCAAACCCATGCCAAGGAGAATCGCGGCCTCGTCATGGTCGATGATGAACTCGGTGGCGGTGGATTGGTAGTTATGCGGCGTGTAGTGCATCAAGCACCTCCCGTATGCCGTCCACCGAATCAACAACGAAGGTCTGAAAACCCTGGTCGCGCAGTTGGCTCATCCGACGCTGCTGGATTGGCCTGGGTTGTTTGCCTGCTGCTTTGAGTTCAACGAAAACAACCCGGCTGTTCATCAGACATATCCGGTCAGGTACGCCGCTGGTTCCAGGGCAGACAAGCTTCCAGCACAAGCCACCGCAGGCTTCGACGGCTTTCTTCAGTTGGTGTTCTATGGTTCGTTCGTTCATGGTCACTCCTTGAGTTCACTTTTAGGGGTGACGGCATGTGACGAGTCGTTCCTAACCTTTTATATAGAGAAAAACACCATGTAATTTCACATGCGTAAGGTAGGGAATGGCTCGTCACAGCTCGTCACCATGGGGTTAGTTGCCGAACTCGGATGCGATCGCGAGCCCGTAGACGTACATGCCGTGCTTGGTCTTTTTCCGCACGAATCCGGCTTGTTCGACCGCAGCGTTGAAGTCGACCATCGGGCGCGCCCATCCTGAGGTGTTTTGCGCCCACGCCCGATACGTCTGATAGAGGTCACCAGCCCTCTCCGATAAGCCATCCTCGACGTCGCATGAGTCCTCAAGGAACTGCGAGAACCAGTCGTTATCCTCCTTATATGCTTGCGAGGCTTGAACCACCTGAGGCGGGGCTTTGAGCTTGTAGCCCTCGGCGTGGATGAGGCGCGCGCCCTCCATAATCCACGTAAGGATTGCTCCGCCCGCGTTTTCGAACAGGTGGTCGGCGTAGTTCTTCACGTCCGTATCACCTTCGATGGTGGCGTTAAACGGGATGACGATGAGCCTGCGCCAGATGCCTGCGTCCATGGCTCCCACACGCGGCAGGTGATTCGTGTAGAGCACGAGGGTGTGGGAGGGGGTGAAGGCGAAGGGGTCCTTGAACTTTTTCTCTGCCGAGATCTGATCGGTCGAGGCAAGCTGTTTGACGTTCGAGGTTGATAGGCGCATACCTTCTTCGGTTTCAGCCGCGATCAAGAGACGTTTGCCTCTGGCTTCGGCGAGTTCGGGTTTGACGTTGCGGCGCACCCCGACCGTGAGCGCGTCGGCTGAGATCGTGCCCGAATACGTCCCCAACACGCGGGCGATTGTGTTCCAGAAGGTGGATTTGCCGTTTCGCCCGTCCCCGTAGGCGATGACGAGCGCTTCGACGAAAACCTGGCCGATAGCCGCCAAGCCAACAATGCGCTGCACGTAACTAATCAGCTCAGGATCTCCTTGGAAGAACACGTCGAGCGCGTCGGCCCAGATCTGTGCACCCTCATCGCTGGGGCTGACAGCGGTCTGCTTGGTCAGCAGATCGGCTGGGTTGTGCTCGTGGCTTGTGCCGTCGCGCAGATCCCAGGTGCCTGCCGGGGTGTTGAGCTGGTAGGGGTCGACGTCAAGGTCACGGATACGTACCTGCAAGATCGGCCCGGCTTCTTTCAACGTGGCCGTGATGTTGCGTGACAAACGCCTGGAGAGAACGAACTTGTGGTAGTTCTTTGCCTCATCCCACGCCCGGAACGCGGTCGCTTGCACAGGCGTGAGCTTGGCGATGCCGCGTGCTTTCGACGAGGCGGAGGCCATCACGAGATCTGCACCGGTTGCCGTCATGGTCTCCCACGTGGACGCGATCAAGCGGTCGGCTTCCTCGAGCTGGCGGGAGGTCAATTCCTGAACGACGCCTTGTGCAGATAAGTCGTTCTCATCCCACACGCCATGGTCGTAGACAAGCCACTTGGTAGCCAGTGAGTAGCGGATCTTGTTCGCGTATTCGCCAGCTAATGTGTCTGCCTGACCGACATCGGAAAAATCATCCGGACGCAAACCCGCCAACGCCTCATAAGCCTCTGGCGGCAGATAGCCTGGATCAGCAGCGACCTTCGAAGCGAACCTGCACGCGCTATTCCAAATCGTCTGTAATTCGCCCTCGTTGAGCGGTGGTTCGCAAAGGTTGGCTTTGCGATTGAAGAGGTCTCGTGCTTGGTCGGTATCGCCGTAGCGGATGAGGACCCTGCCTGCGAAGCGCGACAACGTAGCGTTGCGCGAGCCTTCACCAATCACAAGAGTGGAAGCATCAAATGCGGCGAACACGTCCTGCTCATCAGCGTTATCGAGCCACGCATCGAGCAACTGGTCGCCCTCACGCACCGTAACTTGTGGGTTAGAGGTGCCGTAGATGAAGCGTCCTGCGTCAAGAGCGTTGCGATCGAAGAAAGCAAACCGCGACGCGAGGCGGTGTTTCAATCCTGCGTATTCGTCTGCGCCTTGTACTTCTCGGATTGGGAAGTAAACGTGGAAACGCGGCCGCGCAGACAACACACCCTTCGCCTTCATGTGATTACGAGACGTGGCGGCCATGAACTCCACGCCCGCCATCACCTCGCCAAGCTTCTCAGGCGTGACCCACTCGGACTCGGTGTCGGTGTGATCGTTGTCGATATCCATCACCACGCAGTCCGAGGCTATGAAGGCTGCAGTTGAGCGGCGATCATTCGCATAGGTTGCGGCTACGTGATCGAAGCCCGCGACTGCAGACAGGGATGCCACGTCGGCGATGGTTTGCTGGTTCGGGTAGTGGTTGTTGTTCTGCACGCCGCTCACATTCGCGGCATAGAGGGTGAAGGGCGTGGTCATGGCGTGACCTCCTTGAAATCAGAATCGAAAAACTTAATCGGCAACTCGAGGTCGCGCGCCCACCCGATCTCTAAGCGCATACCAAGGCTGACGCGTCCCACGTATGCCCAGAGGGCTTCGCATTTAGCGAGCAGCACCCTGTTGAAGAACATCGCCAGCTCCCGCTGATCAGGGTCTGCGTCATCCATGAACTGCGGGAACAACAGGTGTGGGGCGAATGGGATTTTGCCCGCGCTCACTGCGAAGGAGCAGAATTGGCGGGCGAGCTCAACGTTCGCTTGCACGTCGCCTGAGTAGGGCGAGCAGATATAAATCAAGGGCCGGTAGCCGAATTGTTCGCGCTGCAGCTTTTTGAGCGCGTGGTAGCTGGTTAGGTCCAGGTAGCCTTCGGTGTTCTTCTTCGAAAACCCAATATCGAGTGTCGTGGCGGTCATGCTTGCACCTGACCTTGACGCTCGATGACAGGCAGAATGCCGAGCTGGTTCTTGAGCAGGTCGTAGATGAACAGACGCCCCTTTTGCGTCCAGTACATGTGGGTGCGGGTCTGCCCCTCGCCGTATTCGTGGGTCTTGGACTGGGTGTATCCCTGCTCGGCGTACTTCGCGTACAGGAACCACCGGTCCGACTGATGGAACTGCACGTGAGCATCACGCAGGATCCGGTTGAGTTTCTTCGCGGAAAGTCCGTAGTCCTTCGCAATCGCGGTCGTCGTCAACAACGAATCGGACTGCAACACGAGGTCGTAGTACGAGACTTTCGGTGCCGCCTCAAGTAAGGCTTGCTCTGCTGCCAGGCGCTTGGCCCGCTCAGCACGCAGCGTGGCGATGGCATGCTCGAGGAACTCATCATCAGCGAGCAGTTCGTCGTATGCGTACATGCCGTGGCGGCGAATCGTCGGCAACACCTCATCGAACACCCAGGCTTCGAACTTCTGCGCTGCCGGGAGCTTTGAGGAGATGATGAGGCGGTACAGGTTGCCCTCGGTAATGAAGCGGACCTGCTGGATTCCACCAGCGGTCTCAAGGGGGTGGTAATTTGCCACCCCCTTGCAGTGTAGCTTCACCGCGTTCGTCGGATCCTGGTAGCCGAGCGCGGTGGCGACGTCCTTGCCGCAGAAAAGGATCTGGCCATCAGTGGTGATGGTGCGAATGGTGCCGAACACGTCGTTGGTGAATGTTTGAATCTGGTTTCCCATGGCGGGGTTCCTTCCCGAGACCCCGTCGAGAAAAAATCGTGCCGGTCGACACAAGGAGTTAAGGGCCTCACCCCACTGCCGACGAGCCCGAAAGTGTTAAATCACGGGTACTCAATCGCTTCTCGTTCTGGCACGATTGGTGTTGAAGCCCCGGTGGAGCGCTATCTGTTAGAGCAATCTGGCAGGTATTCTCGCCGGGGCATAGATAAATTTCTCGAGTGCTCTGTGTGGAAGAACCATCATTCTCTTGCTACAGCGGTGCCGACACGGTGGTCTTTTAGACAACATGACCGGTTCCGCTGCCCGCCTCGGTGGGAGCGCAGGGTCGGTTCTCGTTTCTTAGCGGTCTTGGATAAGCTTTCTTCTCTGATGGTGATACTTCGCCGAGTTCTTGATTCTGTCGCTGTTTTCGCGGTATAGTGATTACCACTAGTACCGGCTCGCTTGTATCGGTTTCCGAGACAGGTCAGAGCCGGTCTTCATGTTTTTGGAAGCAGGTGGGCTGGTGGTCGATAAACCGTGGGCCAGTATCGATGAGCAGATTAATATTCTCACTCGTCGTGGCCTATTGGATGCCGGTGATTACCGCCGCGAGTTATCTACTGTCGGCTATTACCGGCTTTCGGGATACTCCTACCCGTTGCGTCAGATCGCTCCATCTGATTCGCCGCAACGGCGTTTGGACCATTTCGTTCTCGGTGCACGTATGGGGCATGTGGTAGAGCTGTACGAGTTTGATGAGCGGCTACGCTTGGCTGTGTGGCAGGCGCTATGCAAGCTGGAGGTGTGCCTGCGAGTTGACGTGGGGCACGTGCTGGGTGAGATCGATCCGTTCATTCACCTCGACCTCGAACGGATTTGGCCATCGGGGGCGATGAATCACAGAGCAGCATTCTTTACGCAGAAGCTCACCCAAACACAGTCGCGCTCTACAGAAGATTTCGTCAAGCATTACAACCAGACCCACGACGGTCGTTTGCCGGTGTGGGTGGTTACCGAGATTCTTGAGTTCGGACAACTCGTGACCCTGTTTTCGTTGGCTCCCTTCGAACAGCGTCGTCGCATTGCTGACAAGTACTTGGCACGTGCCGACGAGTTGGAATCGTGGATGCGCACTGCGAATTACATTCGTAACATATGCGCTCACCACGCCAGACTATGGAATAGGCAACTCGTTATCCGTCCACTGGTCAAACACCGCCGCAACGACCAAACGCTATCGGCCGTGACACATTCTTCAGGACGTATGTACACCGCGCTGGTGATCACCGCATTCCTCTTGCGACGAGGAAATTTCACCGCTGAAATACAGGCCATCAGCGACGTCCTAGACAGTTTCCCCACCGAAATTCCTGGCGTCGATCTAACGCACATAGGTGCCAGCCCCAGCTGGAAACAAGATCCCATCTGGACAATCAACAGCTAATCCTTACGGTAATAGGCGCACTCATACCCATCCGCGTCCAACGGCAAACCTTCGGCCCAGGCTGGGAGCGTCGACATAAGAGCACATGCATCAGTCACGGTGAAGCCGGAATTTTCGGGTTCGTCGATGACGATTTCGTCGTGAACATGCATCACAATCTGGTGCCCCGCCTTGGCGACTGCGTGCATGCCAGTGACGAGAAGGTCGCGAGCGATCGCCTGGACGATGTTCTCGACGAGTTTTCCACCGTAGGTTTCTAACTGTCCCCAGCGTCTGGCTGTGGTGGTTCCGGTGTAGGTGACGCTGGTGCCGCCCCAACGGTTCTCACCCAGACGCGGCTGCACATAGGCAAGCCGTCTACCAGAGGGCAGTTCGATGAAGAAAATCCCAGACTCAACGCTAAAGCGCAGGTTGCGTAGCCGGATCGGCTGGCGCGACGAGATCGCAGCGATGGCTGCTTCTTCGACGTCCGCCCAGAGCCCAACGATGTGCGGGTTAGCTTGCCGCCATGCGTCCACGATCGGTTTGAGTTCGTGCTCAGCGAGTCCCATATTGAGGGCTCCCATAGCTTTGAGAGCACCGACCGAGCCGCCATAACCACAGGCGAGCACCGCAATCTTCCCCTTCTGACGAAGCTCACCATTAACGCCGTGCTTTTCGACTGGGACGCCGAACATGCGCGACGCGGTCTCGCAGTAGAGGTCTTTCCCCTCACGAAACGCTTCAAGAGTCGAGGTTTCTCCTGCGAGCCATGCGATAACGCGCGCCTCGATTGCAGAAAAGTCCGCGACAATAAACCTGTGGCCGGTACTAGGGATGAAGGCGGTCCGGATGAGTTGGCTGAGCGTGTCGGGCACGGACTCGTAGAGCAGCTCAAGTGCGTCCAGGTTGCCCGTTCTGACGAGCGTGCGCGCTTGGTCGAGATCAGGCAGGTAATTCCTTGGCAGGTTTTGGACTTGGACGAGGCGTCCGGCGAAGCGCCCGGTACGTCCTGCTCCGTAGAACTGGATGAGCCCACGAGCCCGGCCGTCACTGCCTGCGACGTTTTGCATCGCCTGGTATTTCTTCACCGAAGATTTAGCCAGATCGCCGCGAAGTTCGAGGACTTCCTTCACCGCGCCAGTCGCGGTATCGAGGGCGGAATCGACCTCGGCTTTCGCTAGCGATTCGAGTTCGCAACCTCTGGTGGCAAGCCATTGTTTGAGCTGGATCGGCGAGTTAGGATTGTCCAACCCCGTGAGCTTCTGCGCCCGAGCAAGCGACGCGTTGCGGTGGTGCTCGTCCACGGCAACGGCATTATCGACGAGCGTGTGGTCGAGAAGAATCCCGGCATCATTAATGCGTTGGTCAAGAGCGTAGGTGTCCCATTCGGACTCTGGCATCGGAAAACAAGCCAGTCTGTCGTGGATGGCTTGTTCGACTTCGACGTCACGACGGTTGTAGTCAATGAAATGTGCCCATCCGGTCGGATCAGCCGATGGTGGATTCCTGTGTTTGCCGCCATTCAAGACCGAGGGCGTGGCGGGTGTACAAAACTGCTTGATCAGCTTGCGTCCGGCGCTGTCTTTCTGCACGTCAAGCTTCAAAACCGCGGCTATCGCGTCGAGGCTCATCGGCAACCCCAAATAGGCGCTCCACACCATAGTGCAGCGCCACTGCCTTGGGTCAAGAAACCCATCACCGAGAAGCTCGGAATGATGGCGGTGTAGCCATGCTGAGAGGCAGACTCGTTCGAAGGCGGCGTTATGCGCCCACTTGACCACATCCGGATCCACCAGTGCCGCCAGCACCTCGTCGGGCATTGATTGTCCGTTGGCGAGATCCACTATTTCGACCGGGCCGCCGTCGACCGAATAGCTGAAGAGCAACAGGTCGAAGTCTGGGTGCTCGCAATACGGGTAGACGCCTGTCTTGGCGAGCTGAACAGGACTGAAAGATTCGATATCGCAGAAGAGTGTTCGCATGACGGGGTTCCTTTCACGTCAGAGGAAAATGTGGAGGGAACCAACAATGAACGCTGGTTCCCTCCACGATTGGAGTTGGTTAGTTCAGGAAGTCGTCATCAGCCGCGAAGGAACCGAAGTCAGTCTCAGCGCTCACGCGCCCGCCGCCAAGGCTCTCGCCGTCACGGGTCTTTTGAATGTTCCCCAGTGCGCAGGCGATGCCACGGTTGCCGTTCGTGTTAAACGCATAGAAGGACAGGGACACGCGGGCGTAGCAGCCCGAGTAGACCTCGGCACGATCAAGAATCGGCGCGACGCTCTGATCGACGATCTGCGGAGCCGTCAGAGAGTTCGCGTTGAGGAAGTAGGCGCCCTTGTAGGCTTCGTCGTCACGCTCAATATCTCCATCGCGCAGCGGGAGCTTGAGGGCTGCCTTGTTGGGTCGCTTGCCACCAAACTTCCCGATACCTGCTTCGATGGCTGCTTCCACGGCCTTCTCGATCGCGGTGATAGTGGCGGTATCAGTCTTGGGGATGATCAGGGAGACGGAGTACTTGGGTTTGCCTCCTTGGATGGAGTTCGGCTCCCAAATATGGGCGTAGCTGAGTCGTACTTCGCCGGTAACAATGCGAGTTGGGTTAGTAGCGGTTGTCATGTTTCTTTCTTCTTTCTTCTAGTTGTCGTTACTGAAATCGGTGGCCGCACTCACCAGGTCGAGCGCTGGCCGCTTGTCGGATACAGGAACCAGGGTGGGTTTGCCTGCAGGTTTGGTCACGAGGTCGCTGAGGATCTCGTTGAAGGTGGGTTTACCCATCAGCTTTTCCATTGCTGTAAGAGTGATGAGCTTGCGGTCATAGATGTCCCTATATCCAGCCGCTTCAGCCGCTGCAGCGACGTCGGTTTCGGAGCTGTATTTGCGTACCGACCGTCCGGCTACAAGCTTGAACCCCTCAAAGACCACGCCCTGGTTGACGGCCTTTGAGAGCGCGTAGGCTTCGACATCCGCCGCCCAGGTTTTGAGCTGCGGAATCCGTGTGAGCACGTCAGCAATCTCTACGTCCGACAGTTTTGCTGGTGGGGCGAACTCCAGCTTGGCAAGTTGAAGGTTGGCTTCGGCTCGTGCCCGACACGTGGGTGTGATCTTGCAGAACTGGCACCACGAGCCCGGACAAAACTCGCCCTCGCCAGCCGCTGCCAGCTCAGCCTTCGGTTTCACCTCGGTCTCAGCCCAGTGTTCGAGCTCGGCGACGGAGGTTTCCCAGGTGTCGACGTTGCCCCGGCGAGGCTGGTAGATCGTGACCGCCACCGTCTCGATGTCATACAGGCTCCCGAACGCATGGAGCGCTCCGAGGGCGTAAAGCATGAGTTGCGGGTTCTGCTCGGCTTCAACCAACACGCCTTGCCCGTACTTCAGATCAATGATCTGGAGTGTGGGTTCAGCGATGATAACGGCGTCGCCGGTACCGAAACCGCCCGGCACGATGTGGGAGAAGTCGAGACGCTGCTCGATCAGCACCTGCGGATCACCACAGGTTTCCCGCGCGATTGAGATGTGTTCCTGGACAAAGGCGACGTAGTCGTCGGTCAGGTGTTCCATCTCGGTATCGATCCAGTCGGATTCCGGTTTGAAGGCTGGTGCCTGGTGGAGGGCGCGCCGCAGTTTCCACTCTGCGAGGGCGTGTGCTGCGGTGCCCTGTTCGGCAGCCGCCGACGAGGTATCCGGCTCGCGTGACTCCAGGACTGCGCTGGGTGGGCAGTTCAGCCAACGGTGCGCACCCGACGCCGAGAGCAGCGAGTGCTGGTCAGGCATCGGACAGCTCCTTCGCCTTGTCGAGCAGCCACGAGTATTTGGCCGGGTCGACCACCGACAACTTGTCTGCGCCGGTGGCGACGATCAGCTCACGTATCTGCTCGGTCAAGCCTTGGCTGGAGAGCCCGGCGAGCACCCCACGCACCTGCGCCAGCGACACCGGATCCGGCTCAGGTGCGGGTTCGGGTGACTGCTGGTGGGTGGCCTCGTACTCGGCGGCTGCTTGCTCAAGGTCGGGTTGGGCGAGCCCGGCGGCGGCGATCGGACGCGCACCAGGCATCTCGGCATGATCCTCAAATGAGCCCCACGCGGTCTCCTCGATCGCGGCCGCGAGCATGGTCACGCCTTCGGCGATCCGGTTGAGTGCCGCGATGTGCTTGTTCGCGTCGGTGACATTCACGCCGCATCACCGCCCTTGTGGGTGACGCCGACCGCGTCGGCCAGCGCCATCAGATCGTCGTCGGTTTCGGCGATGTCGATCTGTTTGACCGAGTTGCCGGGCACGACGATGGTGACGCGCTGCTTGCGGCCCAGGAGCTTGCGCATGATGCGTTCGCGCAGGGTGACTGTGCGGGTGCCGACGATCCCCGGATCATCGGGGATGTGCTTGGCGATATGGAGCTTGAGCCGATGCTGGGTCATCTCCTTCACCTGCCTTCCTTACTGGTGGGAGTGGCCCGGGTGGCTGCTCCCTTCACCCCACTGCCGACACCATCGGAAGTGTTAAATCGCGTCGCCTCCACCGCTGCGCGAAGGACCGCAGCTGCTTCCTTGAACAGTTGTGAGACCCGGGCTCGCGACAGGCCCAGGGCGCGGGCAACGTCAGACTGCTTCATGTCCGCGTCGGCGAGCATCAGCTCCATCACTTGTTTGTGCTTGCCCTCCAGGCCAGCGATCGCCTCCCGCAGCGCTTGGAATTCGCGGGCCTTCCGAGTGGTGTCTTCAGCGGCGATCAGTTGGTCTTCGGGCGACGCGGTGATATCCTCGACAACCGCAGATGGATCGTCGGACTTGTCAACAACGAATTCCGGTTCACGGTCGATCTCCATGAACCAGTCGAGCGACCACGGCGCGTTTTTCGGCACCCGGCAGCCACGGCGCGGACCGCACCCGGCACCGCAGCTGCACTTGCGAGCGCCGGGGCCACGATCACCCCGATAGGCCTCGTGGAAGACGGCCTCTTCCTGCCGAGCCAGTTCATCGAGAATCTGCTGCGGATACCTCGGCTTGATCTCATCGACCGGACGGCCTGCCTGTTCGGCGCGTTCACGCCGGTCGGTTTCCACCATCACGGCAAACTCACCAGAGTCGATCTCGTAGACGTCGGTGACGGATTCATGCTTGTTGTTGTCGGCTTCGTGCCTAAAGCGGATTGTGAGCGCAGCGTTGTTGTTCTGCGTTTCCTGCGCGTCCGTACGCTTGGACATTGGGGATCTCCTGTCGGATTGGGATCCGCAGGAGTCCGCAACGCCGCAGAAACGGCAAGACGGGCAGGTTCACGCGCCTCAAAGTCGAGGTGATGCGTGATCCTTGCCCGTCTAGCGGTTCTGCGGATCGAACTGTTTATGTCGGTATTCAGTTGTGTTTCAGTGGGTTATCGATAGTGCGGTTCAGGTAGGGGCCGTCGTTCGTGACATTGATGAAAGCCCCCGCAGTCGTCGAACCAGAGCCGGGAGAGGCATCCCTTATGGACGATCTCGATCTGCCTACGCTCTAGGTCGACACGGCAAATCGTTTTGCCTCCCGCGTTCTTTACTGTTTCCATAACACCTCCTATTCACTAGTTAGCTAAGTTGCTTACAAAATGGGTAAAAAAGAGAACCCGACTCGTAGCGAATGAATTACGCGGCGAGCTTCAGGTTCTTGATGCGGATTGCGGCAGCCTGCTTAGAAACCTCGAAAGTCCTAGCGAGTTCCCGGACAACACGGCGCTTGCGTCGCTCATCCAATGATCGCCAGCCTTCGGGGGCAAGCTCGGTGAATGCCTGCGAGAACGGGTCGCGGGGCATGAGCAGCGCAGCCCCGAGGTAGTTGGCTTGGAACTCGGCGCGGTCTACCTTGTTGTCGGCGCGAACGCCCTCCGAGGTAGTAGTGAACGGGCGATACCCTGTTCCTCCCTTGCACTTCATCCGAGGGTCTCGGTAGTAGATATGCCGATGCAGGAGGAGGTGAGCGCACTCATGGGCAATCGTGAAACGCAGTCGACTGTCCGGGGAGTCACGCAAGGCATCGTCGTCGATAACGATTGTTCGTTCTGGAAAAACGATGTCAACCCTTGCGCCGGTAGACTCGAAGACAGGGATGGACAGCTCCTGGAAGATCGACATTCCAAGCACGCTGCCGTCCGACGAAAGCCGCTGATAGTCCAGTGCCGCTCCCAGGTGAAACTCGGCGAAGCTGTCGACGTCGAGCGGGATAGGCGCCACCAGTTGAGCGCCACCGGCGAATTTCTCGAGCTCCTTCTCTGCGCGAGCCTCGAGTCGCTCCTTACTGAGGTATTTGGGGTCAAGGCTCACTGGTCAGCTTCCCCGCCTTCAATGATGTCGATGATGTCCCGCCACTGCTGGTCACTCAGGTCATGTTCTTTCGCCCGGCGAAGAGCGACGCGAGCCATGTCGGTTTGCATAATGTAGCCCGACAGGTCGGTAGACACCTGGTTCTCGCGAGTCAATGCTGCCAGGTCATACATCCGCTCCCTCTCGGAGCGGGAGAGTCGCAATGTCTCGGCGATGTCCCCCAGCTTGCCGTCCGGGGCAGCGCGGCGCCCTTTCTCGATGTCACTCAGGTATGGAGCGGTCACACCGATGGCGTCCGCGAATTTGCGCATGGTTAAGCCCTGCGTCTTCCTATGTGCTTCCAGGAAGGCACCGAAGCTCTCTGATTTGGTCATTGGAACAGCCTCCTCACGTCTGTTAGCAACTAAGCTAACACGTGAAGTTAACTGGTGCAAGTCTACGGATCAGGAGCCGTCTCGCTGGCTGTCCTCGTGCCGGGGTCGGTTGAGACGGTCGTGGATGAGCGGGAGCAGGATCGCGTCCACGTCGGCGCGGAAGGCTTTGTCCGACAGGTACTTCATGGAGAAGTCGTGATTCTGGGTCATCCGCGCCAGCATGACGTCGGGCATCTTCTCGTCGTAGATGATCTTGAACAGGTCGAGCGGATTATGGGCTCGCAGCTGGATCTCGTTGTCTTGGGCGAGGTCGTCGGCGACCTGTTCGAGCACTTTGTCCATGTTGGTGAACTCGGTGCCCCATCGTTCGTTGAGGGAGTCGAGGATCTTGGAGAGTCGCTCGCGGTCGTCTTCGGTGGGCATGCCCAGCTTGGGCGAGTTGTTCAACTCACCCACCTGGTCTTGTAGGTCGATGGAACCCTCGTAGACCGACTGGAGCCGGTAGTACTGCAAGGTGACCTCATCATCCAGGTGTGGGGCAGGGTCGCCGTCGATGTGGAGCTTGCGGGTCAGCAGCTTCGCGTATGCGGCGAACTTATGCAGCTGCTCGTCGTCGAAGCGGATGATGTGGGTCAAGAACTCGTAGTTGCGGTTGAACTTGTTGAACGCCGAGCGCACCTCGAGCTTTTCCTCATCGTCAAGCGCGTCGAAGCGGCCGACCGCAGGGTCGAGGTAGGCGTTGAGCCTGCCGAAGTCGAGGTTGGTCTGCTGCTTTTGCTCTCTGAAGAACACGGTCGCGAATCCGTCGATCTCTTCGTCTCGCCACAGCTGGTAGGAGGCGATCAGGTGGTAGAGGTCGTAGACGATGTTCGGGTCGGTTTCCTCGCTGATCGAGGTCGACACGTAATAGTCTTGGAACGCCGCCTGAATGTCGTCAGCGCTGTTGACGAAGTCCAACACGAACGTATCTGATTTGCCCGGGCACATCCGGTTGATCCGCGACAGGGTCTGCACGGCCTTGACCCCGTGGAGCTTCTTGTCCACATACATGGTCTGTAGCAGGGGCTGGTCGAATCCGGTCTGGTATTTCTCGGCCACCAACAGGATCTGATACTCACCGGTGTCGAACCGATCGGGCAGCTCGGCTTCGGGGAAGCCGTTGAGTTGCTCCTCGGTGTAGTCCTGCCCATCGTCTTCGACGGTGCCGGAGAACGCCACCAGCACACCCAGGTCGGTGTAGCCCTTGGCTTTGATGTAGTTGGCGAACGCGAAGTAGTAGCGCACAGCGTGCAACCGGGAGCCGGTCACCAGCATTGCCTTGGCTTTGCCGCCGATCTTGTGCGCCACGTTGCTGCGGAAGTGCTCGATGATGATCTCGGCTTTTTGCCGCAGATTGTGCGGATGCAGGGCTAAGTATTTGCCCAGCGCCTTGTTGGCCTGCTTCTTGGCGTACTCCGGATCCTCAGCGGTGGCCTTACCAACCTTGTAGTACGTCTGGTAGGTGGTGTAATTTGCCAGCACGTCGAGGATGAATCCTTCCTCGATCGCCTGCTTCATCGAATACACATGGAACGGGCGCGGCGTGCCACCAGGAGTCGGGGTGCCGAAGATTTCGAGGGTCTTCTGCTTCGGGGTGGCCGTGAACGCGAAGAACGATAGGTTCGCCTGCCGTCCATGGGTCGCCATATCCGCCGCGATCTGTTCGTCAACCTCGAGCTCCTCGGCCTCTACCTGAGCCTCAGCTCGAGCGTAACGATCCAGCAGCTCTGCCTTGGACTCCTGACCCGCTTGGGCAGTGTCAGCCAGCACCTGCTTGAGCCGCTCAGACGCCTGCCCGGTCTGCGACGAGTGTGCCTCATCCACAATCACCGCGAACCGCTTCCCAGCCGTCGCGATGTTGGACACGTCAACGAACGGGAACTTCTGCAACGTCGAAATGATGATCCGAGCACCCCGACCCAGCGCATCAGTGAGCTGGCGGGCGTTCTTATCAACCTTTACGACGACGCCTGCTGTGTGATCCATCGAAAACACCGTGTCTTGGAGCTGCTTATCCAACACGCGCCGGTCGGTGATCACGATGATCGAATCGAACACCACCCGCTGCTGGTCGTCGTGCAGATTCGATAAGTGGTGAGCGAGCCACGCGATCGTGTTCGACTTGCCCGAGCCCGCCGAATGCTGCACCAAATAGTTGTGCCCAGCACCGTTCGCCTTCGCGTCCGCGATGAGTTTGCGGACCGCATCGAGCTGGTGGAAGCGCGGGAAGATCACCTTGTCTTTCGACTTCGCCGGACGCCCCTCAGGGGTCTTGCCGGGCACGAACTGCACGAACCGGTGCAGAATGTCGAGCAACGAGTCTTTCGCAAGCACCTGCTCCCACAAGTAGGACGTCTTGAACTTGCCCTCCACCGGCGGATTACCAGCACCGCTGCTGAAACCACGGTTGAACGGCAGGAACACCGTATCTTGGCCGGCAAGTTTCGTAGTCATCCACACCTCATCGGTGTCAACCGCAAAGTGTACCACCGCGCGTTTACCCAGGGCGAAGAGCTTTTCCGACGGGGAACGGTCCATCTTGTACTGTCGGATCGCATCACGATAGGTCTGCCCAGTCAGCTGATTTTTCAACTCGAGTGTCACCACTGGGATGCCGTTCACCAACAGCACCGTGTCAACCGAGTTCTCGTTACGCGTTGAATACCGTAGCTGGCGCACGATGCTCATCTCGTTCGCCCAGTACTTTTCAGCAAGAACCTCATTCAAGTCGGTGCCGGGAGCAAAGTACACCAGCTTGAACCGAGCACCCACATCCTCAATGCCACGGCGCAGCACGTCGATCACACCACGCTGATCAAGCTGCGCAGCGACACGCTTCAGAAACTTCTGCTCCGCGTTACCCCGGTAAGTGCGTTCCAGTTTGGCCCATTGATCCGGTTGCGTTGTTTTCACGAACTCAATCAAGTCAGCTGGATACAGGCACAGCTCGCGATCAAAACCCTGCGGGTCACGCGTCTCAAACCGGTCAAAATCCGATCCCTGGGTAGTCAGCCAGTATTCGATCTCGGACTCAAACCTGCGCTCCGACGTATCCATCATGCCTCCTCACTAACGCGGACCTTGCCCGTCACCACATCGTTAATAACCTGCTTGCGATACCGCCTCAACAACTCAACCTGACGATCCAAATCGGTAATCAAACCATCGATCCCTTTCAGCCGTTGAACAAGGTAATCAACGATTTGCCTTTGCTCTTCCACCGGAGGAACAAATAGTGGAATATTTCGGAGCGCCTGTACCTTAAAGTCCCATTGATCTGTGCGAATTCCGTAAGAATCCCTGCCAAAGAAGGGAATATATGCTTTTGACCGTATAGCCCAGTTGAAGAATTCAGAATCCACGGAAGACGCTAAATCGAAGGTGTAATACGCAGGACTGACAATCCCGTCATACAGCGACACTCCATATGATCCTTGCCAAGCCTTCATTTTGTTCATAACAAATTGACCGTTCCGAACTACCAAATAACCACTCAAATCATCTGGTAGACGGTTGTTGTTATCTGGCGACCCTTCAAGTTCACGATCTACAACCCCACGCTCACGTTCAACAGAAAGAACTCTCCAGGAAGGCTCACCCTTACGCGATTTACGGGTCAACAGAGATTTCAGAGAACGAGAATGCCAGCTATTTGGAATCTTCCCAATCCAGTCAATACCGCTGTCTTTCATTGGAGCGTTAGTGTCGAGGCCTTTGGTGACGGTGTGGGCGATCAACTCACGCTTGTAACGCTCCAACAACTCAACCTGACGATCCAAATCGGTAATCAAACCATCGATCCCTTTCAGCCGTTGAACAAGGTAATCAACGATTTGCCTTTGCTCTTCCACCGGAGGAACAAATAGTGGAATATTTCGGAGCGCCTGTACCTTAAAGTCCCATTGATCTGTGCGAATTCCGTAAGAATCCCTGCCAAAGAAGGGAATATATGCTTTTGACCGTATAGCCCAGTTGAAGAATTCAGAATCCACGGAAGACGCTAAATCGAAGGTGTAATACGCAGGACTGACAATCCCGTCATACAGCGACACTCCATATGATCCTTGCCAAGCCTTCATTTTGTTCATAACAAATTGACCGTTCCGAACTACCAAATAACCACTCAAATCATCTGGTAGACGGTTGTTGTTATCTGGCGACCCTTCAAGTTCACGATCTACAACCCCACGCTCACGTTCAACAGAAAGAACTCTCCAGGAAGGCTCACCCTTACGCGATTTACGGGTCAACAGAGATTTCAGAGAACGAGAATGCCAGCTATTTGGAATCTTCCCAATCCAGTCAATACCGCTGTCTTTGTAGTGTTCGTAGGCATCCATTTAGTTCACCTGCTCGTTGAATAGTTTGGCGATGGAGGCTTGGATTTCAGCTCCGAGGGTTTGGATTTCGTCCAGGGTTTGGGTGGGGTTGCCGAGTTCTTCGTACTGGTAGAAGTAGCGGGTGAAGGGGATCTCGTAGCCGATCTTGGTCTTGTCGGGGTCGACGTAGGCGTCAGCCGCGTAGGGGATGACTTCGCGTTGGATGTAGGCGTCGATGTCTTCGGCGAGCGGGATCTGCTCGGTGTCACGTAGCGCCGGGTCAGGTTCCGGGTTGCCCTTGGCGTCGCGGCAGATGTCTGCGGTCGGATCGGTTTCACCCAGGGCCGTCACGATTGCTTTTAGCAGCGGGGCACGCACAGCCAACCCAGCGCCCTTGAAGGCACTCTTGAGTACGGCCGTGAACTCGTCTCGGTTCTTCCACACCTGCTGCCCGTCGAGGGTTTCGAGGGTATCGATGATCGCCTGTTGGGTCTTCTTGCCGTCCTTGATCTCTTGGCTACGGGCGGGTTCGCTGCGTTTCTTCGAGGTGGCCAGATTCTTGAACGGGGTCCGCTCCCAGAGTCGCTCGATTCGTTCGGGTGTGGCGGTGAAGTTCAAACGTAGCGGACGTTCCACCGTGACTTCATGGAAGCCGAACTCGCAGGTGTCAAAGATCTTGGAGTGCTCGTCCTCGGTGAAGTCGCCGTAGATGCGCGCGATCTGGGCGATGTTGTCCTCGGTCAAGTATTTGCGTTTTTCGCCGAGCGGTTTGCGCATCCTGGCGAAGAGTCCGGTGGCGTCGATCAGTTGCACCTTGTTTTTGCGGATTGACGCTTTACGGTTGGAGAGCACCCAAACGTAGGTGAGGATACCGGTGTTGTAGAACATCTGGTCAGGCAGGGCGATGATGGCTTCCAGCCAGTCGTTTTCAAGAATCCAGCGGCGAATGTTCGACTCACCTTGCCCAGCCGAGCCGGTGAACAGCGGCGATCCATTGAACACGATCCCGATCCGAGTGCCCGGCGCGTTCTGGATATCAGCCGGATCGTAGGGCTTCATCTTCGAGATCATGTGTTGCAAGAACAGGAACGACCCGTCCGAAATACGCGGCAGACCGGCACCGAACCGGCCCTTCCACCCTCGCTTCTCGGCTTCGTCTTTGATCGGGTCGGCGTACTTCTTCCATTCCACGCCAAAGGGCGGGTTGCACAGCATGTAGTTGAACGTTCGTCCAGCTGTTCTGTCAGCGGTCAGCGAGTTGCCGAAGTAGATGCGTTCGGCGTCGTCACCTTTGATGAGGATGTCGGACTTTGCCACCGCGTAGGTTTGCGGGTTGAGTTCCTGCCCGTACACCTCAATCCGCGCCCCTTCGTTGAGCTCGTGGGCTCGTTCAATCGCGGCAGAAAGCATGCCACCGGTGCCGACCCCTGGGTCATACAGCGACGCCATGAAGCCGGGCTCGCAGATCGCGTTCATGTCTGGGTCGAACAGCACCTCGACCATGAGCTGGATGACTTCACGCGGGGTGAAGTGCTCACCTGCGGTTTCGTTCGACAGTTCGTTGAAGCGCCGGATCAGTTCTTCAAAGATCGAACCCATATCCTCGTTGGAGACCGCTGCAGGTGAGAAGTCTACGGCTGGGTCGGTGAAAGCATCGACGATTTGGTAGAGCAGATCGGAGCGATCCAGCCGATCGATCACGGTGTAGAAGTCGTAGGACTTCAGCACGTCGCGGGCGTTCCGCGAAAAGCCCTCCACGTAGGAGCGCAGGTTGCCCTCCAGGTTGTCAGGATCGTTCTTGAGCGTGTGCAGCGTGAACCTGGAGGCGTTCCAGAACGGATATCCGGTAGCTCTCGCGTATTGGATGCGCTTGACCTCAGCCGGGACACCCTTCTGGTCACGGATTGCAAGCACGTCGGTCTTCGTGTCAACGAGCACGGAGTCGAGTCGGGTGAGCACCGTGAACGGCAAGATCACGTCTCCGTACTCGTGCTCCTTGTAGTCACCGCGCAGCAGGTTGGCGATCTTCCAAATGAAGCTGACATAGTTCGTTGTTTTCTCAGTGCTCATTCGGGTCAACTCCATCTTCCATCAATCGCTCGTAACGCTCATGCGACATGACCACCACGAGAGGCTTTCCGTAACGCAACACGTAGGCCACATCGTCACCATCAGCCACTTCCTTGAGCAGCTTCGATGCCTGACCACGTCCAAGGTCGCCGATGTTGATGTGCTTCATCGACTTCTTCGCCGTACGCTTCCGCACCATCGCCTCCTTCACCACGAGTTACCGTCAACGCCTCATTTTACCATAAATGCATGCAAAATATCGTCACAATATGCGCGAGATACTACATGTAATTTTGCATGTGATTCTTCGTGAAGATGGAGACATGCGCGCGAGCCAGGACGCCCCACAAGGTCGAAGGTGGGAACGGTCTTATCAATCACAATTGAGGGCACGCCCCCTCGCCAGATATCCGCTAACGCAAGCCCACCAGCAGACCCCCTCAACCAGAAATATGCACCAATCCAACGGGAAGATCGGGGACGAGCACCCGATTACTGAACCTCCAGCACGCCAGCGAACAACCCCAGAAACGACAAAACCCCTGCTCAACAGGGATTCAAGGGCTAAAGTGGTTTTTATCATTTTCGACGTCTAAGTATCCAAGAGAGGGCAACCACGAAGGAAGCTTGCTTTCGGTCGTTGTTATCCCGAACGCAAAAGGGTCGTAGGGGCAGTAGGGCGAAACAGCCACCTCAAAAAGCAACCGGCACAACTATTAGCTCCCTTGTTGATTTCACCCAAACGCATCAACACATTTCCTACACTTGTGAATGGCGGGCTGCAGGTTAGTTCGCCCGGCTACGATGCCGCGTCGATGTAGGAGGAAATCAAAATGGCTACCTATGACATTCCTAAGACAATGCGAGCGAACGTGCTGCTTGGGCAGCAGAAAATGCAGATGGAGGAACGGCCCGTTCCTACGCCCTCGGCCGGGCAATTACTGATCAAAGTACTTTCGGTGGGCGTGTGTGGTTCCGACGTGCACTACTACAAAACCGGTGAATGCGCCGGCTTCCAGGTAGAAGAGCCGCTAATCCTAGGCCACGAAGCATCCGGCGTAGTGGTTGCAGCCGGAAGCCCGGAGGATGAAAACCGCGTCGGCGAACGCGTCTCAATCGACCCGCAAGTGCCCTGCCGGAAATGCCGCTACTGCAAGACCGGTCATCTAAACCTGTGCCCACAAATGCAGTTTTACGCTACTCCCCCGGTCGACGGCACATTCTGTGACTACGTGTTAGCGCCAGCAGATTTTGCCTTCACCGTCCCAACCCAGATGAGCAACAACGCGGCCGCACTTCTTGAACCCTTCAACGTCGGCTTGTGGGCAAACATGGAAGCCCACACCACTTTGGGTTCCCGCGTTTACATCACCGGTGCGGGCCCGATCGGTACCCTGACCGCATTGGCGGCCAAGAGCTTCGGAGCATCGGAAATCATCGTTTCCGAGCCCAACCCCACCAGGCGGGAAATGATCCTAAAACACGGCGCGACCAAAGTCGTCGACCCCACCGAGGACGGATTCACAACGGACGGCATCGAAGCTGACGTTTTCATTGAATGCACCGGAGTAACCGACGCCATCCAGTCCGGCCTCTACGCGTTAGCCCCCGCAGGCACCTGCGTGTTCGTAGGCATGGGCTCAAACATTGTGCCCCTTGACGTTGCCCGAATTTCCGTGCGCGAATTGATCGTGACCGGCCTGTTCCGCTACGTACACACCTGGCCTAAGTCGATCGCCGCCGCAAGTCAGCCCTTCGTAAATTTGGACGAGCTAGTAACTGCCGAGTTCACCCTTGAAGAGGCCGAAGAGGCCCTAACTTCGACGGGCGATCCTACCTCGTTAAAGTCCGTCGTAGTGGTAAACAAGGAATAGGTTCACCTTTCTGGTAGCCAGGGCCTATTCCGCCTTGGCTACCGGAGCGACCGACGCGTTTACGACCTCGGAAGAACACACCGCAACCTCAAAATCAGTGCTTAGCGCATTCCGCTCCTCGGGAGGGTAGACCTTAAGCGCCACACTCTTTTGCGGGTTACATCCCTCAAAGTTCTGCGCGTTAGCAATCTGAAGATTGCTGGTAGCATGCTCCCCGGACTGCAGGGTTATGAGCTCTTTAGCGTCGCCCTGACGCTTAGCCGGTTCGCCGATCTGATCCCCGCCTGCATCAGTAAAGGAGACTCCGGGGAAACCGTAAATATTGCAGCTCTCCTTCGAAATGTTGGTTAGTTTCAGCTGGTAATACTGTGACCCTGCACCCGCGCCCCCCTCGGGCTGGACAACTTCCAATTTCAGCCCCTTAGAGCGGCAACGCTTCGGTTTGCCCTGCGGCGTTGCTTCCTTCTCTAGAGGGCGGGCCGATTGACTCTGGCTGCTCTGTTCCTTTGGCGAAGCAGTACTGGCATTACTTACCCCAGCGGAGCGGTTAGCTGAACCCGCGCACCCGGCAAGCCCTACCAGAGCTAGTAGTACGCACACGCCAGCGGCACCTTTTTGCTGTGTCTTCATACCAGTAAGCCTAGAGGGCGAAGCTTGGGTGTGCATTGGCAAGAAAGCAATAGCTATGTATCTTGCCAACCTGGTTTAAAAGGTTTGGGTCACCTTTGGTGGACCCCAAACTCAGAGTAATTTACTTACTCCTAGCGCCTCTTCCCACCCAGAGTTAGGAGGACGCCGCCAGCCATCAGCAGCGCTGCGACAATACCTGTCAAGAGTGCTGCGGTACCCGTTGTTGGACAGGGCAGGTGCGGCCTTGGTAGTGACTACCCTACAGCCCTCAGACAGCTGATCCTTCTGGGGTTGCTGCTCCTTTTGAGCTACAGCAGACTTGCTGTCGTTCTCACGTAGCAGCAGAAGCGGGCTTTTCCTCTTCAGCAGGATTCGGCTTTTCTTCCTCAGCAGGCTTCAGCTTCACGGTTAGCGTGGCAGTCTTTTCCACCTTTTCCCATCGGGGTTAGTCACGGTGTAACGAACCCTGTATTCGCCCGACTTATTCACGTTAATCTTGGCTACGTCCTCGACATTCGGGAGGATGCCCTCCCAGTTGGCACCAGTAGAGCCGACCACTAGCGAGGCCGGATCAAAGTTTTCCCCGTAAGCAAGAGTATTTTTCTTCACCTCAAGAGTGGGGGCGGGATGCTTGACGACCAGTTTGGCCTTCTCTACAGTCTTGCCACCGTACTTATCGGTAACAGTAAACGTCAGTTCGTACTCGCCAGGCGTATTGACGTCATAGGTACCTTCTACCTTGGCCTTATCACTCAGGGAGTTGCCGAGATCATCGGTCGCGGTTGCAACCATGCTGGCCGGATCGAAATCCCCCCCTTGCCTGATGGCCTTATCCTCTACTGTCAAAGTAGGCAGCTTAGCCCACTCAGCGGACAACTTGACGATCTCGCCCCGGATATATACCCAACGTTAATGTCCGGATCAACCTCGGTGAACGGATAAGGATTATCCCTATCAAATTCCTTTGGCTTATTAGCCTTATTGGCTTCCGGATCCAGCTTGGAGGTTCCGATCTAACCAACAAAAGTGTAGCCTTCGCGCACCGGAGCAGAGGGCTTGTACACCGTGCGGAACGGGGCAGTGAACAGCGCGTAACGGTTGGGATCATTAAAGTCCACATCGGATTTGCGGGGATCCGTCCACGTACCGCCTTTCAGGTCAAAAATAACACGATTGAACTGGTGCATCTGCCAGGCACTTGGGTAGGTACTACTATTCCCCCTGGGCTCGTACTTATCGATGCCGAGCACCTCGTAGGCCTTAGCCCTTCGCCCACAACCGAGCGGGTAATAGCTCCATTTATTTCCGCGCTACCAGTGCAACTCATAGTTCATTGCGGCTGCATGTTGATCCTGTCTGACAGAACCCAACCAGCAGGAATCTTATATGTACGATTCTGCTCTAACGTCATGAATCCTTCCGGATTCTTCGGATCAAAAGCAACAAATAGGGCGCTTTGCGCCCGACTTGGCAGCCTATATCTGAAATCGACAGGCTTATTCGCGGCATTTGCAACTAGAGCTTGGCCGGAAACAGCCAAGCTTAAAGCTGCGACAGCCCACAGCGGTCTTGATTTACGATTTATTGCCATCGCATTCCCTCACGGTTCGTGTCACCCTACTATGCAGGCAAAAATTCGCACTCACATTAAGGCACGTGAATGTTTCTAGCTAGAGGCAAATGAGCCTATTAAAAATGCGAACCCGGCAAAAAATAATACGTTAGTGATTATTGATGTTTTTATATTGCATTCATCACTGAATGCGCTAAGGTGCTGAAAAACAATATTCCAACTTAGCGCCCATACGGCAACATTGACCTATGCATGACTGCGTACACGTCTAAACCAGATTCTCCCATAACGTTCACAGAAAATGGCAATAATTAACCGATTCCACAAAATAAGAAGCTACTACCGCATAACTCTGCGAGATACAAACAAGGCGTGGGCAGAACAGCCATCCACCTTCTCTCAAAAAACGCAAGTTCCACGCTAGAAGGAGCGCCCCAAATACTAGGAGCACAAAAATATTATTAGCCTGCCACAGCTAGACTTTTTCGTCCCGCTGAGGCGCGGTCTCTACACCTCTGCGACATGCTGCTAGAGGCGCTGCCAACTATTTTGCTGGCCCAGCCATCATGTACAGCACCATCTTCGACGGTTTCAATGCCTTCACAGCGTGGGG
This sequence comes from Winkia sp. C0117E2, assembly GCF_056590455.1. Lineage (NCBI taxonomy): Bacteria > Bacillati > Actinomycetota > Actinomycetes > Actinomycetales > Actinomycetaceae > Winkia > Winkia sp. C0117E2. The sequence goes on from NZ_JBWPWD010000006.1 coordinate 194,076, forward strand.
CAGACGCGTTGTGAAGTGAACCAGCCCGCCCGGCCGCAGCACAACGTCACGACCATCTGCAGCGATCAACAACTCGCCCTCGAGCGCCTGGACCAGCACCGGCATCGCAGCGGTATGTTCGGATAGCTCTTCGCCCTCGTCAAAGGAAAAGAGGACAACATTGACCCCTTCACCCTTCAAAATAGTGCGAGATACGGTAGCTCCGTCATTGACCTCTACCAGCTCCGCCATGTTTTCAATGTCGGACAGCCCATCAGGATTAATCATTTCTCCTCCAAAGTAGCAACGACGGTGATGCCTGCCAGATTCTTTTTATACTCTGTGAAAGTCCTGCGCATCTGGAGCACGCGAGCACGCAAGTCCTTATCCCGCATCAGGTTTCGGACAATGCGCAACGTGCCCAGCAGACCCTCGTCGGCCACTACCCTCTTGGGATCCAGCAGGGCCATAGGCGCGGTGGCAACCTCAGTAACTCTAAATCCTGCCCCTGTTAGCAGTTCTTTCCATTCCGCGGCAGTAAGAGGGCGCGCGTTCACTCGGATGACGCGGGCCAAAGTTTTGCGCAATTCATCTGCCTTACTTGCCTCTATGCCATCTGGAACCAGCGCCAACTCATGGATAGCATACCGCCCTCCCACTGAAAGAACGCGCTTTGCCTCGGCCACAATCTTCTGCTTAGACTTCCGCCCTTGCATTGTTAGCATGGCTTCCCCAACGACCACGTCTGCACTGTCATCCGGCAGCCCTGTCTCGGCCGCGTTAGCGCACACCACCTTACCGTTAGCGCCGCTCACGATCCGTTGTACTCGGCTCACCGCATTGACGTCTCGGTCCACGCCCACGTATGAAGCAATAGATTCAGCAACTATTAGCTGCGCGGTACGGCCAAGTCCGGGGGCGAACTCAACCACGCGAGCCCCCGGCAATTTCGCTGCAGCCAGCATCGCTTTAGTGAGCTTCAAGCCTCCCGGGCGAAGAACCCGTTTTCCTGCCCTTGCTAACACCCAATGTCCTGCTGCGGTTTCTACGGGACGATCCGATTGCGGTAGTGAGCTTTCCACACCACAATTCTACACTTAGGTTCGCCTAACCTCAGCCGGCTTTAGTTTGTGCATGCCAGAAACGTTCCCCCACTTCTTGTAGTAGATCACATTACCGTTTAGACGCATTTTAATTGCCACCTCATCTACAAGTCCTAAGGTGGGCCCGTAACCTACGTTAGGTGCAATCATGAAAAAACTTTTCTTTGCAGCAATCCCTATGACTGCCGCACTGCTCGCCGGGGTGCCAGCCGCCAACGCGGCCGAACAAATACCGGCAGATCCCGATTTTTCCGTCGCAACTATCGACCCAGAATTCTCTATGGTTTCCGCAAGAAGGCTGATCATTCAGAACTTCATTTACGAAGCCGAGGCCGCCGCGGGCCACAAACTGTTCTGGGTCACCTACTCCGAGCCCAACTACGCAGTGATCTATCAGGCCCAAACCTTCGACCCGGAAACCGACAACGACGCCTTCCAGAGCCTGATTACGGTTCTGCATGACAACGGCTTTCCCCAAGTTGGGGCAGTCGCTCCCGCTCTACTCGCCGAGCAGCCAGCTAACTAGATAGTAGGCCTTTCCACTGGCTCGCTCCATTGAGATCTTTGGCAGTTACTCACTGAACACTTTGTGCCGGTTGTCCTCCCCGCGGGGAGGGCAACCGAAAGTTGCTAGAAAGACAGGTTACCTGGATAACCCCTTACTATCTAATGCGCCTGGCGAATCTGTATTAATCATTACAGCGAATCAGACACCACCGAATGTTTGCGTATTTTCTGAGTCTTCAACCTTATTTTTTTCATGCGCTCACGCACATACTGCGTCATAGCGGAACCTCATATAGAACACATAGGTTGAATAGTTAACATTCCTTCGTAACAAGAAAGTACGACAAAGGAATTCCGCTCTAATGCTTACGTCTCTGCGTGAAGACAATCACGCTATCTCGTTTCCTCTGTTGCGAACTGGCAAGCATTTTATGCTCATCTTATTGGCCGCAACGCTTATTATTTTTAGCTTACCCCTGTCCGCACTGGCTGCTTACCCGAACAATTCCGTGGGCGTTTCAGATAACGGAATCTACTACGCTCACGACAAAGCTTCGAGACTGAAGCCTATGACACCCAGTGGCGATGAGGCTGATTCCTTCGCATTCTGCATTAATAGGCAAAAGAAGGTCCCCTCGTATAGCCACAATTCTCATAGCGGCGAGTACCATCGCACGGATAACGCAAGCGCTAATGACATTTATACAGAATGGCTACACAACAGAGGAGGAACAAGGTCCAATCGCATCGATTCTGCGCAGTTAGATGACGCCCTCAGGAAGCTCATCTACATTTATGTTGCAGACCCCACAGATATTGAGGGTGCCTCTGGTCTACGCGCCATCAACCCTAACGGAATTGGATTTTATAACATTATTCAAAATCTGGTTTACCACTACACTGAAGGCGACAAGTACACCACTTATCCTCGACTAGAGCAAAATACTGCTCAGAAGATGGTGCAGGACCTGCTAGAACGCCCTATCGACGAGGTAATTCCGCAAAATGTTGATGTTAGAGTGAATCTCTATAAGGCAGTGCCAACTGGTATTCTCAAGAAGTCAAAGTACCAATCTTTGGTTAGCGGGCGGGTCATCGTCCGTCCCACTACCGTGCACTTGTCGAAAAAAGCAGTAAACGGAACCAGTGAACTAGAAGGCGCCAAACTCAAAGTCGTAGAAGGAGA
>NZ_JBWPWD010000007.1:0-96859 GCF_056590455.1 Winkia sp. C0117E2
ACGAGGTTTCTGAAGAGACCAAGATTGCTGAGCACAAGGATCTCAATGATGCTGATCAGACTGTGACCTCGAAGAAGGTTGAGCCGAAGAATCCGGTTATCAAGACCAAGGCTTCTTTGGATGGTGATCAGGTCAAGGCTGGTGCGAAGGTTGTTGACACTGTTTCTTACGAGGATTTGATTCCTGGTAAGGAGTACACGCTTTCTGCTCAGTTGATTAACAAGGCTGATGAGTCTGTTGTTGGTGAGGGTTCTGCTAAGTTCACTCCGGAGCAGGCTTCTGGTTCTACCAAGGTTGAGATTGTTGTAAATGACTCGGTCAAGGGTGTTGTTGAGAGCGCGGTTGCGTTCGAGACTTTGACCTCGGCTGTTGTTGATAAGGATGGCAACGAGGTTTCTGAAGAGACCAAGATTGCTGAGCACAAGGATCTCAATGATGCTGATCAGACTGTGACCTCGAAGAAGCCGAACAAGCCAGGCAAGCCTGGCAAGCCCGGCAAGCCCGGTCACGAAGTTCCGAAGTGCCCGCCCGAAACCCAGACCAAGGTCGAAAAGAAGACCATCGTCGGCAAGGACGGCAAGAAGAAGCACGTGACCATCGTCAAGTGCATCAAGTCTTCCAAGACCCTAGCCAAGACCGGCTCCAACGCTGGCGTCGTGGGCGGCATTGCTGCCCTGACACTAGCCGGCGGTGCAGCACTGGTACTCGGCCAGCGTCGCAAGAAGAACTAACAACGGAACGCAGTAAGCCTCCCGCTTACTGCGTCCTAAACAGCAACTGGGATGCCGCAAAAGCGGCATCCCAGTTCTGCTTTAACCAGCCACCACCAAACTTCACACAACAAAACCAATAGGGTGCCCACCCTCCACCGCAACGGAGACGCCACTCCAAGCCCCACCGTCCACGCCAAAAGAAGTCAGGTCTCAACAACCAATAGGGCGAAGCGCTTGCCAAAGACCGTGCCATAAAAGGCTGATAACCCTGGGCAAACGCAAAACTAGAAGAGCGCACGCGACAATCCACCCCAATGGCAAACCATAGGCACCTGGGCCACCTACGCCCTCTAGAAAGCGAGCCTAAGAAAGAGCCAAGAAGACCCCATACGTTGCCTAGAACAAAAGCTGAAAGCCCTCAACTGTGAATGGCAGAAATCCTCTTATGTAGAGCCACCAACGGCTTCGGTGCCCACCAATTCCACTTACCCAGCAAAGTCATAGTGGAAGGAACCAGAAGCATGCGAACCAACGTGGCATCAACAAACACGGCCACAGCCAAAGTGAATCCGACCTGTTTGATCACCATCATGTCGCCCATAAGGAACCCAATAAAGACCAGCACCAAGATGAGCGCAGCAGAAGTAATAATCCGCCCCGACTGCTGCATGCCTACCTCGACCGCCCGATCGTTATCAGCGGTGCGATCCCAAACCTCCTTGATACGGCTAATCAGGAACACTTCATAATCCATAGCCAACCCGAAGCCGAAACAGAAGATCACCGCAACCACATAAGACTCAAGACCGCCCAAAGACTCGAAATCTAGCAGGCCTTCAAGATGTCCCTTCTGGAAGACAAACACTCCCACTCCCAACGCTGACACCAGCGACAAAGTGTTGATAATGAGGGCCTTCAGAGGAACCAATATCGACCCGGTCATCAAGAACAACAGCACGAACGTGGCACCAATAATTACCAATGCAACCCAAGGCGCGTCCTCGGCTAACGCATGAACGAAATCGATCTGGTTAGCCCCCTGTCCTGCCACCAGCACGTTGAAAGGCGCATCGGACGCAGCCGAACGCACATCCTTCGTTACCCGCTCCGCAAGACGCGAAGAGCCATCCGAGCCGCGGACGCTTGCCTCGGCGGAAACCCAACCATCGTGGGCCGCCTTCGCCCCTCGAACCTGAACAACATCCTTCATAGGCGACACGTGCTGTTTCATCCACTGATCCAAATCCTTAGCAGAAGTCTTAGCCACCACATGGATGTCGCCTATCGCAATGGCCGGATACTGCTTCTTCATATGCTTCAACGTCTGGATCTGTTGCAACTTCGCAGGCATCATCTCGGTGCCCGAATTACGCATGTGCATATCGGTAATAGGAGAAGCCATGACACCCAGCACGGCAAGGCATCCCACCAAGAAGACCCACGGATGGGAGTGGACAATGCGCGCCAAAGAAGCAAAAAGCCCATGCTCAGGCAAGTGCCCCGTTTCAGTGTGGACAAACCGCCCAACCACAGGGAGCTTCGTCAGTGGGGAAGGCCGTGCCATCTTCCGCCGAGCCAAAATAAGGATTGCGGGAGTAAGCGTGATCGCGCTAGCCATTGCTGACAAGACGACAGCCACCCCGCCAGCTCCTAAAGACTTCAGCAACTCAGGCTTGAAAACCATCAAACCGCAAATCGAAATAGCCACCGTCAAGGCGCTGAAAAATACCGTACGGCCAGCAGTGCGCAAAGTAGCTTCCAAAGAGCGCAAGTACCTGTTAGGTTCGTTGATACGACGCGCTAGTTCTTCACGGAATCTAGACACAATAAGCAGCGAATAATCAATGGAAAGGCCCAGCGAAAGTACCGAAATAATATTCAAGACAAAGGACTGCTGCGGGGCCAAATAAGTAAGACCAAGCAGCGCCGCCAGCGAAACAGCCATCGCCACCGCAGCACCCGCAAGAGGCAACATAGCCGCAATCAATCCGCCAAAAATGAACAGCATTGCAACTACTGTTAGCGGCAACGACACGACCTCGCCAGTAGCCAGATCCGAGCGAACCTGACCGACTGACTCGTCCATCACGGCTTGCTGATCCGAAACCACAATTTTTGCCTGTGGCGCCACCTTCTTTAATTGAGGTTTCCACTGGTTCATTACCGAGACCACGCGATCCCTAGCTTTATCGGGATCCGACACGCTCGTCTTATCTAGGGACACCGAAACAACGAATCCCTTGCCATCTTTAGCGAGCAACTTCTTAGAATCAGCAGCGCGCACCCGCTGCCAAGTACTCATCGATTGCAGCTTCTGCGCCTTCGCGAGCCCCTCTTTGGCATTTTTCTTCGCTGCCTCGGCCTTCTGCAGCCCCTCTGACGCCTGCCGCTGCGCCTGCTGTGCCCGGGCTCGTTCAGCCTGCATCTGCGGAGGCAGCTGAGCTAATGCACCCTGGGCCTGAGCCAGACCCTGCTGAGCCTGTTCGGCCGCAGCCTCGGCCTTCGCAAGACCGTCCTTCGCCCTCTGCGCCGCCACCTTAGGCTCCACAATGGAATCGCGCTCCTCTTCAGGCGCGAAATGCCGGACAGTGGCCAGATCCAAAGGTAAGAACGGGGAATTAACTGCAGTCACGCCCTCTAGAACACGCACCCGAGAAGCTAAATTAGCAGTAGACCGCGACAGAGCATCGGCATTCCCTGCCACGTTTACCCCGGAAATCACCGCCGAAATTGGGTAGGCCTGTTTAGTGGTCTTATCGAGGATACGTTGGCCCTGCTCGGACTCGGAACCCTGGGCCATAGGAATGTCAGAATTCAGCCTTTTCCAGATGGGCGCACCCGCCACTCCCGTAACGGAAACAGTCAGACAGGCAGCGATTATCAGTAGCCAGCTAATAATAATCGCCCGCGCATGCCTCGAAACGAACCGAGCCAGGCGGACAAACATCTGCTGCACGCTCCCTTGCGCAAAATAAGGCGAATAGTTCCCTTCCAGACTATGCCAGAAGAGAACCAGAACGGAGGGATTCTAGAAGCGCACTTGTGAGCCAAGGGCGAACGCTACAAAGCCCGGGCCGAAAGCTCCGCCTGAGTAGCTACATCAGGGAAACCATTCACCTTGTACCGCAGCGGCCAAACCGAGTCATCTATTTGAAAACCCTCCGGCCAAACCTGCCTGGCCTGGGCAAAAGAGATCTTAATAGAATCAGTAAAATCTGGTTCCTCGCCAGGCTCAGAATTAGGCAAGAAAGCGATGTAATCAGCCGCCGGCACGGAAGAAAGTGGGGCGGGAACGAGCGCAGTGAAAGAAGCCGGATGTTCTGGGCTGGCAGGATCAGCGCCAATCTCGAAGGGTGCCACCTGCCCGTACGCAGCAGGCGAAGCCTCGCACACCTTACCCTGCTGGGTGTAAGCATCCTCTAGCAGCCCCAACCTGATCTGCATCCACGTAGAAAACCCTGGATGAGTCTGCTCTAAAGCGTACTCACTCAGATCGCCAGCTCTAGAAATACTAAAAGGCAACGGGCAAATCGTGTGCTCACTGACGCCGCGCCCAACTGCCATCGTAAGTGCACTCTGAACCGCATCCACGTCCTCGTCAAAGAACCAGATGCGACGATCCGACAGCGGCATCACTAGCGGGTTCTTCCAACCACGATTATCTACGAGCCACTGCCTAGTTTTGGCAAGAGCCCCAGATAGCAGCAAGAACGCTGCGCCCTCGTCACCAGGACCCGCAATCCGCGCAGCCTCGGTTCCGCCCAACTTAGCTTCCACCAGTGGGATAGGAGCTCCCAAGACATCAGTCCTAGCTGCCAACTGCTGCTTCGCCTTGGTGACAACATTTGCCATTGCGCGCTCAAATAAAACGTCCGTATCTGCACCGATTTCCTGCGCCTTTGCATGATCTAGCAGCACCGACTGGGCCGGGGTGGCATCTTGCGGCAACCACCCAAAACCAAACCCCAACAATGCTGTAACAGGGGCAAAATACACGTTTACCCCACGGGCCCAATGCGTCAAAAATGTGGGGGTCGCCCGCAGCACCAAAGTTGCTGTGGAATATACGCGCTCAAAATCGCCCTCGGCGGGAATATTTGCCTGGGCAAACATGCTGTTAGTTACATCCATACCCCAATCCTTGCATGAACTGGCCCCATTCTTCCTAACATGGAATGGAAACTGAAATGGAGGCCACGTGGCACACAAGATGCAATTCGGCGTATTCAGCGTCGGCGACCTAACAATAGACCCCACGAGCGGAATGGTTCCCACCGAATCTGAACGCCTGCACGCGATGACCAAGATCGCTGTGCACGCCGAAGAGGTAGGCCTCGACGTATTCGCGCAAGGTGAGCATCACAACCCGCCATTCGTGCCCTCTAGCCCCACCACCATGTTGGGGTACATTGCAGCAAAAACTGAACGCATCATTCTTTCTACCTCCACCACTCTAATTACCACCAACGATCCGGTGAAACTGGCCGAAGACTACGCCATGCTGCAGCACCTGTCGGGCGGCAGGATGGACCTGATGCTAGGCCGCGGCAACACGGGGCCGGTTTACCCCTGGTTCGGGAAAGATATTCGCGACGGGATCGAACTGTCCTTTGAAAACTACGGCCTCCTGCGCAAACTTTGGGACGAAACGGACGTCTACTGGGAAGGCAAACATCGCACTCCACTACGAGGCTTCACCGCGGTGCCACGCCCTCTAGATGGAGTAGCGCCATTCGTCTGGCACGGATCTATCCGCAGCCCAGAAATTGCAGAACAAGCCGCCTACTACGGGGACGGATTCTTCCACAACAACATCTTTTGGCCCGCCTCCCATACCGCAAAGATGGTGAACCTGTACCGCGAACGCTTCGAACATTACGGGCACGGTCCAGCAAAGAAGGCCATCGTCGGTTTGGGCGGACAAGTATTCATGGCCAAGCGAAGCCAGGATGCAAAAGAAGCTTTCCGCCCCTACTTCGACAATGCGCCCGTCTACGGTGGCGGCCCCACCATGGAAGAGTTCACCGAACAGACCCCACTAACCGTAGGTTCCCCACAGGAAGTAATCGATCGTACGTTGAGCTTCCGCGAAATGGTAGGCGACTACCAGCGACAGCTATTCCTTGTTGACCACGCTGGGCTGCCACTCACCGAGGTGTTGCACCAAATCGACTTCCTTGGCGAGATCCTGCCGGTATTGCGTCGCGAGTTCGCCTCCCTTTCCGAAGAAGACGTGCCGGACGCTCCCACCCACGAATCTCTGTTGCGTCTTCGCGGTAAGGAACCGGCCCGCTCCGAGGCCAAGATTTGGCAGGAACAGACGCCAGATGCAGACCTGGTAAACGAACCACGCGAGTGGAATCAAATCAGCATCGACCTTACTGCTGGGGCCCAGACGGACGACGGCGTGGGCACTCGCGACGGCGCCGCAGCCGGCGACACGGTAACAGGTGCCTCCTTCTATCAGCAAGCTCCTAGCCGTGAGGCGGCCTTGGGAAGGGCCGACAAATGGTTGGAAGAGTCCCAAAAGTCCGGCAGTGGCACTGTTGAACAGGAAGATTCTCCGGTACAAAGCCAGGAAGCTCCCTGGTGGACCAAGAATGAACGTCGCATAGTCGTAATTCATGCGGGCATGTCAGACGCGTCCTCGTCGCGAAAACTAGCAATGCGACTGGCCAAAGAAGCTGCCGCGAAACTAGGGGCCGCCGGGCACTCAATCCAGATTCGCGAGGTAGCTTTGCGCAAGCTTGCCCGGGATCTAGCCGACAACGTTCTGACCGGATTTGGCAATGAAAAGCTGGAAGGCATAAAGGCTGCCGTAAGTGGCGCGGCTGCCCTAGTGGCAGTAACGCCCACCTACCAGGGGTCATTCTCAGGACTATTCAAACAATTCTTCGATGTGCTCGAGGACGGAGCTTTGGAAGGCAAGCCGGTCTTGCTAGGAGGCACCGGAGGTACGCCGCGCCACGCCCTCGTATTGGAACATCACCTACGTCCAGTCTTGACCTACATGCACGCCGAGACGGTGCCCACCGCCATTTTTGCTGCCACGGAAGACTGGGGGTCCAAAGCAGCTGACTCGGATGGTTCTGGTGGACAGGCACTAGCGCGCCGTATCGCTCGCGGTGCGGCCCAGCTAGCACAGCGGCTGCTCTAGCACTCTAAAATAGGCCCGCGCTCGGCGAGACAGTTAGGATTAACGGGCAACATAACTCAAACAAAAGGAGCTCCATGTCCACCCCACCTGTCGCATACGTTATAGCTGGTTCGGAAGCAACTGGCGGCGCCGGATTTCAGGTTGATCTAAAAACCTACCAGCAGCTGGGCGTCTACGGTGTGGGCACGCTTTCCTGCATCGTTGCCTTTGACCCGTCGAATAGCTGGGGACACCGCTTCCACCCGATCCCACGTGACATCATTGAAGAGTAGATTGAGGTTTCTCTTGCGTGCTTTGACGAGACAGTGATGAACACCGTTAAGGTGGGGATGCTAGGTACCCCCGATACTATCGACGCTGTTGCTCAAGGGCTTTCGCAGCGCAAATGGAAGAACGTGGTTGTTGACCCCGTACTCATTTGTAAGGGGCAAGAGCCTGGAGCTGCCCTGGATACAGATAATGCGCTGCGGGAAAAAATACTTCCTCTAGCCACCGTAGTTACGCCGAACGTATTCGAAGCCAAGACCCTCTCTGGAATGGAGCAGATCACAACAGTTGAAGAGCTAGAAGAAGCAGCCAAACGCATTGGGGAATCTGTGCCCTACGTGGTGGCAAAGGGAGGCGTGGAACTACCTGGCGACAAGGCAGTGGACGTATTGTGGGACGGTAAAGAGATAACCCGTTTTGAGGCTCCTAAGGTGGGCGAACAGCGCGTATCTGGAGCCGGTTGCACCATTGCTGCTGCGATCACAGGGGAGCTTGCCAAGGGGGCTGACATTGCGAAGGCAGTGGGAGCTGCAAAACGATTCGTGACACGCGGTATCAACGCTCGCGTAAGTGCCAATACCCCGTTCGATACAGTATGGCAAGGCGCAAACTAACCCGGGTCAAGAAGATAAGTCTTATCGATTGACTATTAAATAGGGTGGCGCCCCACGTGAGTTGCGTGGGCGCCACCCTATTTAAGCGAATTACTTGGCCTGCTTGGCAAGATTGTTCAGTAAATCTTTCAAAGAGGCGATAATAGTGTCTTTTTGGTCAGCATCGCTGCCTGCCACAACAGCGACCATGCTGCCATTAGCGCCACGTGCCATTACCGTGGATTGGGATTGCCCATCCTGAGTAGTTTCATTAATTTCCCAAATGGCCTTGTTTGCGTTTTCAACATCGATTTTCTTGTAAGTGTTGTGGAGCGTGGTGTTGTGCTTGCCGGATTTAAGAGTGATTTTGGCGCAATCGTCAGACAATGAAAGGGTCGTGTCGATGTTGTCCTCAATGTTAGTATCCTTGACCTTCACCACCTGGACTAGAAGAGCAGGAGCGTCTTGTGCCTGAACGAGGTATTCCACGCCGTGGGGGATGCCGTTTTCTATGAGCTTGTAGCACTTCTGGGGTTCAATCAGGTCCTTTACGGATTTGAGGGTTTCGGCCTTCTTTTCGGCGGCCTCCACTTGTGGGTCACCAGATTTGAAGGAGACTACCTTGTTCAACTTCTTGCCGTCTACTTTGGTGTTCTTTATGGCCGTCTCGACCTGTTGTGCGGTTAGGTTCTGCACCCCTGCCGACACGTCCTTCTTACCCCCGGCGTCTGCGGAGTCTGATGAGTTCGCGCAGGCCGATAGCGACAGGGCTAATGTTGCGGCTGCGCCTACTGCACCTAGTGAACGAAGTTTGGTCGATAGCATTCCAGGTCCTCTTCTCGTGAAAATGGGCGGCATATGGTTCTATTTATGAGCTTATTTGTTTCTCTAGATTGGGCTAGCGGTGCCCGATCTAGATTGGTTATTTCGCTTGTTTTGCCAGGTTGTTCAGGATATCTTGCAGTGCTGCAGTCATCGCTTCTTTGCTATCAGGAGAACGGCTGAGGACTGTCGCCTGGACGCTGCCAACAGTTGCTTCGGCGCGGAGCTCCTTAGAACTATTTCCGTCCTGCTCTGTAATAGTCGTTTCCCATGCTGCGGATTCGGCATTGTCAACATCTAGCTCTTGGATGGTGTGCCGCAAACGAGCACTCCACATCTGCACATCCTTGCATTCGTCCGCCAGGTCGAGTGCATTATTGAGCCTATCCGTCATGTTCATGTCTCTGGACTTAGTCAACTGGACCAGGCGGTTTTTGCCATTCTTTACCTGAACAACGTAGTCCAAATCGTTTGGGGCAGTGGTCATACTTTCGAAGCATCTTGCAGGTTTTGTATGCTCCTTTGCAGACTTGATCGTGTCTCGTGTCTGCTTCAGCATCGACTGCATGTCAGGGTCGGAGTGTACGAGCGAGGTGGCATTGACCAGTTTTTTGCCGGCGAATTCGGATTCTTTAACCGCTTCTTTAGCCTGATCTACGGTTAACTTTTCGATTGCTGCTGGCGCTTTTTTCTTTGCAGAATCGCCATCGGAGCCGTCGAAACTGATTGCGCAGGCCGACAGCGGCAGAGCGAGTGCTGCGGTTGCGCATATGCTGCAAATGGCGCGTAGCTTACGGGATATCATTTTGTTTCTCTCTACTTTGAGGGGTGTTATTTGGTTTTTTCGGCTAGCTTGTTCAAAAAATTTTGGGTAGATTCGATAATTTCATCTTTATGGAGATGATCTGTGATAAGAAAAGTCCCATTAGCAGCTGTGGTGGACATTGCCTCTTTGTCCCTCTCCGTAAAGGCCCAGGTGTCCAACGCGGCTACTTTGGCGTATCTAAGATTGAGTTTGCTGGTGTCTAAGGTTAGTGGATCCTGAAAAGCGGTAAACACGCGACATTCGCCAGCTAGCTTCAGCTTATGGCGGATCGCGTCCTCGGCGTTCAGTTCCTCATATTTATCTACTAACAGTCGGTACTTACCGTTGCCGGCTTTGATCACGTAGTCTAACCTGCCATGGCCGGGAGTAAAGAAAGAGTGATAGCACTTCCTATCCTTTGCGGGAAAGGATTCCCCTACTTTTTCCGCAAACTTGTCTTCTTGCTCAAGCCTGGCTAATTCGGGACTGTCCCCGGTTAGAAAATCTCTTACTTTTAGACCGGTGCCGCCGAAGGTGGTCTGCTCAACTGCATCCTTTACTTGCTCTGAGGGCAGTCTTTCGATCTTAGCTACTGCTTTTTTGCTCGCTAGTCCGTCGCTCGGATTGTGATGGCTGATAGTGCAGGCGGAAAGCGAAAGTGTTGCGGCGGCAATGGCGGTTGCAGCGCAGACAGTTCTTAGCTTGGGGATGAGCATCCTAGCCTTCTTAGGAAATGTGAAAAAACATACACTTTCGTATCTAGCATATGGTTTTCCAGAAAAACCGCTACTCGAAACCTCTGGAGCTAACTGGATACGTGGACTTATTCCACAAAGCCGCCCCTGGTCGCTAACGCCCGCTTGTCGCTATCGTTCCTTGCCGCGAAAGGCGAGATTGCCCTGGCTGCGCTAGTCCACTCGCGCAACGGAGGAGCTGCGAGCGAAACGCTTCCGCACCTTCACAAAGAACCAGATAATAAGCCCAACCAATGCTGCAACCAGCAAAAGAGCCACTACGGGAACGAGTACTGCCGAGAAGGATAGGGCGGCCGCAACTGCGTCTTCTCCGGTAGATACGACAGGGGCGGCGAGTCCCACAGTAGACGCGTTCCACACCGGTCGTGAAGAAGACTTAAAAAAGTGGATCCCGAGCGCCACCGCGAAGCCAACAACTAGGGCGATCCAAGTTGACGGCTGCCGAAAAGCCTCGGAGGTGGTGAGCTGCTCGACGCCGTTTTCTCCGGTTGCTGAATTGAGGCCGGAAGCAAACATGAGGCCGCCGGAGGTAGGGCGAATAACCGTCTGAATGGCGTCGTTGATGGTGTCGACAGCTGGAACCTTGTCTGCCACAATCTCTATTACTAAGAGGACGGCAACGATGCCCAGTAGGATCGGATCAGACAGCCACTGCCAGGCTTGTGGCAGAGTAATCACTGAGGTGAAGCGGGCCAGAAGCCCGAACACCAGCATGGGGATGTATGCGTTTAGTCCTGACGCTGAAGAAAGCCCTAAGGCGGTAAAAAGTTCCATCAAACAAGATTGTATGGCGAAAGCCTCTGTGCTGCCGAATAATTCAGGACGCAAAAAGAACTAAATGAGTTGTAGCGCCGCAGGAAGTGGCGCTACAACGTTTTAGGAAACCTGATCCCAGTTTACGCTGACTCCAGCCTTAGCCGCCCATCCATTCTCTTATTAGCCTTCACTAGCTGTTTCGTAACCGGGCGGTTAGCGTACGTTGCTTGGTGGGGTGTAGCAGAATGAACGGCTACGGTGAGGCTGCGGCTCGCCCTCGGCGCGTAGAAAAAAACTACAGCGGTGGTGGACTACTATCGAACATATGGAGCAGATCTGCGATATTCGTCCGAAAGTTACACCCGTTTGTTTGTCTGAAGTTTTGGAAGGGCTTTCTTGGGACGGCCCTGCTGAAGCAGGCAAAGTCAAGGTGTCTGGGGTTAGTGTTTCTACCCACGACATTGATAAAGGCTGGGTTTTTGTTGCGATTAAGGGCTATTCCCATCACGGTATTGAACACGCAGCAGTGGCGGTACGTCATGGAGCGGTAGCGATAATTACCGACAGCGAGGGCGCAACTCGAGTAGGCGAAGGCTTTCCGGTGCCCGTAATTACCGTGGCTGATCCTCGTAGCGCGGTAGCGCCTATTGCGTGCGCGATTTATAAGAACCCTGCAAAAGATCTGGTGACAGCGACAGTTACCGGCACAAACGGGAAAACTACGACTACCTATTTACTTAGAGCGCTGCTCGGCGTGGATCATCCGCACGCCGCCCTGTGCGGTACCAACGAGGTCTCGGTAGGCCAGCACCAGATTATTGCCTCGCGCACTACCGCTGAGGCGCCCGTGCTGCAACGTTTCTTGGCCTCCGCGCGCGAACAAAATCTAGGAGGAGCAGTCATCGAGACTTCCTCGCATGCCTTGTCGTTGCACCGTGTTGACGGAATCTGTTTTGACGTAGCCGGGTTTACGAATCTGCAACACGATCATCTGGATTACTACGGCGACATGGATACGTATTTTGCGGCTAAGGCGCAACTGTTCACCCCGGGTCACGCCAAACGCGCGGTAGTGTGTGTTGATGACAAGTGGGGAAAGAAGATGGCTCAGGTCAGTCAGATTCCTACGGTTACTGTGGCCGCTCTTAGCCAGAGCGAAGCAGACTGGCAGGTAAGCGACATTCACGCCGATCAAGAATCTATGCGTACAGTCTTCACCCTCACTGGCCCGGAGGGGCAAACCGGCCAGGTCGCCTCCCCCGTGTTAGGCGAAGTGAACGTGCAAAATTGCGCGGTAACAATTGTGTGCGGCGTGCAGTTGGGCTACGACCTCCAGGACGCCATCAAGGCGGTCGAGGGCGCTAAACAGGTGCCCGGGCGGATGCAGAAAGTTAATCCGACTCCTGCTCCGGGGCAACCGCTAGTGATTGCTGACTACGCCCACACCCCGGAAGGGCTGGACTGGACTCTAAAATCGGTTCGTGAAATGACCTCGGGCAAAGTTGTCATCGTCTTTGGTACAGACGGAGATAGGGATCCCTCTAAGCGCGAGGATCTAGCTGAAGTAGCTGCCCGTAGGGCTGACATTTTGTGGGTTACTGACGAGAACCCGCGTACGGAGGATCCCCAGTCTATCCGTGACTACCTGATTCGCGGGGTTAAGAGGGTCCGTCCGGACATGAACAACGTCACCGAGATAACCACCTGCCGCCGTGATGCGGTGCGTAAGGCCATCCTCAACTCCACTGAGGGAGACATCGTCATGTTAACCGGTAAGGGGATTGAGTGGTACCAAGATATCGAGAACATTAAACACACGTATTCCGATATCGATACCGCAGCCGAAATTCTTGAACGCGACCCTCGTCGCGAAGAAAAATAGGATTTCTAAAAAGTAGAGGGCGTTGCCGTGTGGTGACGTCCTCTATCTTGTAAGTCATGTTTTGAAGGGGTCTCCACCAGGGGGGCCGCCTTAGGTAGGCTATTAAACGTTGACAGTATTCTTCGTGTTGACCTGATTGTTGAAGGAGAAGTAATGGCAATCCCTACACCCCAGGCCGGATCGGCCGACATTGGCGTAATGGGCATGGGCGTAATGGGCTCAAATTTGGCCCGGAACCTAGCCCGCAACGGATACAAGGTGGCGATTACGAACCGTACTCCTGCCAGGACTGAACGAGTTCTCGAAAACCATGGCGACGAGGGCACTTTCATTCTATCCCAGAATGTAGAGGATTTCATTGCTTCGTTGGAAAAGCCGCGAGTCGCAATCATTATGGTTAAGGCAGGCTCGGCTACGGACGCTTGCATCGACCAGTTCAAGCAGTACATGGAAGAGGGCGACATTGTTGTTGACTGCGGTAACTCCCTCTTTAGTGACACTCGCCGACGCGAAGCAGAATTGAAGGCCGCCGGGCTGCATTTCGTGGGTGCCGGTGTCTCTGGTGGGGAAGAAGGGGCGCTGTTAGGGCCGGCCATCATGCCAGGGGGATCCAAGTGGGCTTACGATCGCCTCGGCCCCATGTTCGAGAAGATCTCTGCGCATGTGGAAGGTGAGCCTTGCTGCACTCATGTCGGTTCTGACGGGGCCGGCCACTTCGTGAAGATGGTTCACAACGGCATTGAGTATGCTGACATGCAGGTTATTGGTGAAGCTTACGATCTGTTGCGCCGCGCCCTTGGACTGACGCCGGCAGAGGTTGGCGATATTTTCCGCGAATGGAACAAGGGCGACCTGGATTCCTACCTGATGGAGATCACTGCAGAGGTGCTAACTCAGGTTGACGCTGAAACTGGCAAACCGCTGGTAGACCTGATTCAGGATGCCGCTGGCCAGAAGGGCACGGGCATGTGGACTGTACAGACCGCCCTCGACCTGGCTGTACCCGTTACCGGCATTGGCGAGGCCACCTTCGCTCGCGGCCTGTCGTCCTCGCCAGAGCAGCGTGAAGCTGCCCAGGGCCTCGCAGGGCATGAAGAGGAATGGCAGGTGCAGGACCGCGATGCCTTCATCGAGGACGTGCGTAAAGCGCTATTCGCCTCCAAGATAGTGGCCTACTCGCAGGGCTTCAACGAGATCCAGGCGGCTGCTAAGGAATATGACTGGGATATTAAAAATGGGGACATGGCTCGCATTTGGCGAGGTGGCTGCATTATTCGCGCCCGCTTCCTGAACGACATTACTAAGGCGTTCCAGAAGAATCCTGATCTGCCCTTGCTGATCGCTGACGATTACTTCTACGACAAGATTCAGGAGTGCTTGCCCGCATGGCGGCGCGTGGTAGCTGCGGCTGCGTTGCATGGTGCGCCAGCTCCCGTGTTCTCTTCCTCCCTTTCTTACTATGACGGGATTCGTGCGAAACGGCTACCAGCTGCTCTTATTCAGGGGCAACGCGACTTCTTTGGTTCGCACACCTACAAGCGTGTGGATAAGGAAGGCATCTTCCACACTCTGTGGGCGGAGGAAGGACGTCCGGAGGAACAGTGGTAAGTCGAGCTTAGAGATTAGCTCGGAATAGCTAACTGAACAGGCTAAATATATTCCACGGCTTGGCTGAAATGAAATGCGTTATATTTTTCAGCCAGCCGTGGATTTAGGTTTAGACTGGTTGCGGTATTTGTTGCGGTCTACTTCCGGAGGTTTCCCTTGTCATCGACGCAACAGTTAGAAAGGCCGACTGCTGCCGAAATGGATCCCGAACAATTGCGCGTAGCGAAGCGTGCAGCATTTTCGGGCTTTATGGGATCGACAATTGAATATTTCGATCTAATTGCATTTGCCACCGCATCGGCGCTGGTTTTCTCGCATTTGTTCTTTGAATCCATGGGGGAACGCGGAGCAGCTATCGCATCGTTCGCTACTTTTGGGTTAGCCTACGTCGCCCGGCCGGTTGGTGCCGTTCTTTTTGGAAGTCTTGGGGACCGCCATGGGCGCGCCCAAACACTGATCTACACGTTAACATTGATGGGGGCTGCCACTTTCTTGATTGGCTGTCTGCCCACCCCAAGGACTGCTGGTATTGCAGCCCCTATTATGCTTGTTGTCCTGCGCCTTGCGCAGGGCATTTCTGCAGGTGGTGAGCAGGCTGCGGCCATGACCTTGGCGTCTGAGCATGCACCTAGCGACAAGCGCGCCCTGTACTCGGGGTGGATTATGTTGGGCATTGCGGCTGGCACTGCTTTGGGATCTGCAGCTTTCGTTCCGGTTACCGCTTTCGGGCAAGAATTCTTGCTTTCGTGGGGCTGGCGGATTCCGTTTTGGATTATTGGCCCCCTTTCTTTATTTACTCTGTATATTCGCCGTACTGTTGGCGACGCTCCGGTATATCAAAGCGCCGAGGACGAAGCTTCTACATTGTCCACGAAAGCCCAGCTAATTGAGGTATTTACTAAGCACTGGAAAGCGGTGTTGCGCGTAATTTTCTGTACCTTGATGACACTTACCGGTTCCATGTCTACGGTATTTAGCGTCAGCTATGCGGTTGATTATCAGCAACTCTCTGCGCCGAAGATGTTGGCAATTATTAGTGCGATGTCGGTGGCGGCGCTGGTATGTGGTCCTCCTGGGGCAGCCCTGTCTGACCGTATTGGCCGCAGGCCGGTATTTGGCATTGGTGTACTGGTTATTGGTGCAATGTTCTTTGTTTTCTTTGCGGCGATTGAAACTCGCAATTACCTGTACATTTCTTTAGCCTTCTTTGGTGTTATGTGCGCGGCGAACGTGTGTAACTCGGTACAGGGCACGCTGTTTACCGAAATTTTCCCGACCCGTGTGCGCGCCACCGGATATGCAGTTGGTTTGCAGGTGGGTTTGTTGCTGGTGGGATTTGCTCCTACGCTTGCTGCTGCAATCGTGCAGCCTGGTCACCGCGGCTGGCTGCCTGCGTGGATCATGCTTGCTATTGGTATGTGCCTCGCGTCGGCCGCAGCTTGGCTGGGTCGTGAGACTCAGGGATCCTCCTTGTACAGCGAGGACTAGTATTTGCTGAATTGGCGGGCGTGGACGGTTGCTGTTCACGCCCGCCAATTTTTTGCGGGGCTGGAGCCTTTTTGCTGCAGCGTTTCTATGACGAATACGTCTTTAGATAGGGCAAATTTGTCCCTGCTTTGAAGCGTCGCTTTGGCGCCCTCGGACAGGCGGCGGCCCCCCACAAACGTGCCGTTGGTGGAACCTAGATCAGATATTTGGAAGGTTCCGTCCGGTAGCACGTCGATCTGGGCATGCTTTCGTGATACGTCCGAATTTCCCCCCATGTGGATGTCGCAGGTGGCGGAGCGGCCTATGACAGCTTGCCGCATCCGCGCTATTGCCATGCGTCCATCGCGTATGCGAGTGACGGTGAAGGCGGTGCGTTCTGGAGCGGGAGCGCTAACAGGGGTAGGTTCTTTTTCCTGAGGAACTTTCAAAATTGTGGCATCACCTGCTGGGATGACGGTTGCATCATCCGGCGTCGGGGAGGGCTGCTGGGGCTTTGTCGCAGCAGGTAACTGAAGTTTTGTTGCAGGTGCGGCGGCGGAAGAAGAGGTAGCCGAATCTGAAAAGGCCTGCCAAATGAATTGCCGCATCTTGTCAGGCGAGGGCGCAGGCGAGGCGAACGCGTAATCGCGCAGTGGCGCCAGGGCGCGGGCGTGCGAAGGAACAGCCTTGATTAGTGCGTTTATTAGCTGCCCTAGACTGTCGCGCCCAGATTTGTCGATGATCAGCGAGGTGATCAGGATGAAGCTGGCAAGTTTTGTATCGGGGGCGATCAACACGTGCCTAGGGGCGAACAGGAGGCCTTTGGGGTTTACGTGGTTGTTAGTGCACAGTTCAATGGCGTCGCAGGCGGTGAGGAGGAGGTTGCGGGCGAATCCTTCGGTGATGTGTTTGCCCCGCAGTATGCCTTTTAGCGGTAACAGGTCAGTGGCGTTGTAGTAAAGGAAGCTGCCTTTTTCGGTAGTTTCGTAACGAAAAGTGGCGAGCAGATCAGATGGGTCTCCTGCTAGCCATTGCGCCGCCAGATGATCTAGGGGCTGGGTGGCGGGCAGCGTTACGGTGAAAGTGACGGTGCCGGTAGAACGATCGGTGTTCAGCTTTGTTTTCATTGGTCTTCACGAAGAATGCAATAAACGTGTGCAGCGCCATCGTATACGCCTTGTCAGGTTAGATGCGAGAAAGGATTTCTCAGGTGCAGGCGAGCGGACGCACATCACATTCACGGCTGGCTACTTTTCGCCTTCCGTTCACTTTAACTTAACCGAAAGACGGTAGTTTTCCCCTGTATGTCCGCTGGGCCTTTTGAACCCATGCGGCTGGCGCCAGCAGGACTTAGGTAAATACATACATCTAGGGGAGCACTGTGGTCGCAACGGACACAGTAGTGGGCAAACGCTACAAGATCCTGACCAAGATTGGTTCGGGCGGAATGTCCGAGGTCTACTTGGCCATTGACTCGTCGCTGAATAAGCAGTGGGCAGTAAAGCAGATTAAGAACATGTCGGATGCTACTCGCCGCGACATGGTGGTCAGGTCTCTTACTGTGGAAGCGAATATGATCAAGCAATTTGATCACCCTGCTATCCCGCGCATCGTTGACCTGATCGAGGAATCCGGTTCGCTGTTCGTAGTAATGGATTACGTGGAGGGGCGGACCCTGGCGCAGATCCTGAAGGATGACGGCCCTTTAGAAGAAGAACAGGTTGCTGACATCAGTATTCAGCTCTGCGACGTGTTGGATTACTTGCACAGGCGCAAACCTCCGGTAGTTTACCGCGATATCAAACCGTCGAACATCATGGTCACTCCGGATGGGACGGTAAAACTCATCGACTTTGGTATTGCTAAAGAGGTCGGCTCCCCGGAAAGTAGCGAGGCTTTACTTGGCGATTCCCGGGAACTGGGCACCCCCGGCTTTGGTAGCCCGGAACAGTTCAAGGATGCTAAGAGCGTGGATACGCGTAGCGACATTTATTCGCTCGGCGCCACCATTTTCTACCTGCTCACTGGTAGGCACCCAAAGAACGATGGGCTGGTTCCGCTACGGCAAGTTGACCCCGACCTAACACTGGGATTCGAGCGAATCGTTGGCAAGGCCACCCAGAAAGACCCGCAACTGCGTTACCAAAACGGCGCGGAAATGGCTTACGCCCTCGCGCATTACAAGGAGGCCGACGACGAATACCAGCGCGGCCTTGCGGGGCGATGGTGGAAATTTTTGGGAACCCTTATTGCGGCTGGGGCCTGTTTGGCACTAGCGCTAATTTGTTGGGGGCTTGGGTACTGGGCAAACTCGCGCGATTTCAACGCCCTGATGCAAACGGGCGATCAGATTTCTGAGAAGGATGAAGCGCTGCAGTACTACTTGAAGGCGGCTGACGTAAAACCGGCGGATCCCGATCCCTACTATTCGCTGATGGACCGCTTTACCGCGGATAATCGTTTTGATGGGGATGAAGAGCGCACCTATAACTCTGCCCTAACCGAACATTCTAAGTCCCTGCAAAAAGATCAACAGTCCTGGTCGCAGCTAGCTTTTGATACCGGAAAACTCTACTGGTACTACTACGCTGACCAATCCCTTTTGGGGGATGAGGCTAATGGCCTGAACATGAATGACGAGCAGCTGGTTCGGTATGCGCGAATTCGAAATGCTTCAAAGTGGATGCACTACGCGGCAGACGACAAGATGTTCAAAAACAATCGCATTGCTTCCGTGTACGCCGACATCGCAGATTTCAACTCCCAGATTGTGCCGCTAATCAACGAGGGATCCGATGCCGGCCATTACAAGCCCTACTTCGGGTCCTTGCAGCGGCTAGTTGACATCGCTTCGGAAGAAGATAACTCGGTGGTAAAGCTCGAGGTTGCCAACTTTGTGTTGGATGCCTTGCAGGTGTACCCGCGCAACTTCAGGGCAGACAAGGTAGCCATGAGCGACATGACGTCTCTTGAGAAGAAAGTGGAGACCATGGCCCGTAAGGTAACCCCCACAACTGACCACCTAGATAAGCAGAAGAAGAAGGCGACGAAGGCATTCGGGCCGACCAAGGCAGCAATCGAGAACGCTTTCGTGGACGTAAAAGGGGAGGCCAAATGAGCTCCGCACAGTGGCAGACCGTAGCTGGCATTTTTCTTGCGCTAGCCATTGTGCTTGCGCTTATAGCCGCCTACCTATACCGCAAACTCGATATTGCGCAGGTGCGCGATTCTAGGAACGGCAAGCGGATGGCCGAGGAGATTAGCAAGCTTCGCAAGCAGCGCCGGGGCACCTGGGCGGTAGCAGCCGAAGAAGTAACCAGTCTGCGGCCCAAACCGCAGCAAATCCAGGTTCATTCTGTAGACGAACCAGCCATTGACCCCGATGAAGATAAGACTTCACTGGCCGGGGAAGGCCTGGTCCAGGAAGTAGACGACGAGGGCGTAACCTCGCTTGCCTCTTCCGGCTCCACGGCTGTAATGGGAAGGGAAGAATAATGTTGTTGACTCGCCGCTTTGTACTGGCAGCTTTAACGTCGTTTCTGCTCGCACTAGGATCACTGGCCGCGTTGGGATTTAGTGCGCTCGCGGCAGATGAACCGGCGCCTGGAAACAGTGCTGAACCTTCCTCGCAGGCGTCTACTACCAAGGAGCCAACTTCGCCTGATTCGCCTAAGCCGACCGATCCGCCTGCAAAGGTGAAACCCGTCCTGGGAGTGTCTTTGTACACCAAGGAAGGTAAGGTTATCCGCCCATATGAAGGCAAAACGTTGAAGGGCAAGCAAGAGATCTATGTGGGCGCCACTGTAAAAGACGAATACTTCCAAGATTTTGAAAAGAAGAGGGATAAGGAAGATCGCGACGTAGTTGAGGTGGGTATGTCAGGCGGGGGAGTGTCACAGTGGATTCCCCTGTCCTCTAAACATTTCCTGAAGAAGCCCGGCGAGCCTGCCCTCACCTACTGGACGCCGGCTACCTCCGCAACTCACCTCGCCAAGTTTGTGGTGCCGCCTAACCACGGTGCGAAGTTGACCTTTACGGCTAGGCCCGCTGAGGCGATAGCTAACCAAGACGAGTGGGACGAGAAGACGAATAAAACTGTGACGGCCGTAGTAGATACCGTTGCCCCTAAATTTACGGGCATTGCGTATATACAGGTCGCGGGGGACGAATCGCTTCGTGAAGAAGGACAGGAAGTAAGTGTAACCGGCCCCCGCAGTATTCGGGTAGCTGCCGAAGATCAGGTGCCTGAAGGAGTAGCTACTGGGGATGAGGATCCGATCAGAGACCCGAAAATAACCGCAAGCTATGCCGGTAGCCCGTTACGTGTTGAAAAACATAAGCCGTTCAACTACGACATTGTGCTGTCCAAGCCGGGCAAGTACGAGCTTGGCCTTCTAAAAATAACCGCCACCGACAAGGTGGGTAACTGGAACACTAAAACTGCAGCTACGATTCGCAAACGGAATATGAAGGATCTTCCCTTCCCAAGTTCTATTCAGATTAGATCGAAGGAAAAATCTGACGTCCAGGTAGTAGTGGACAGGAAGATAGTTGCTGGCAAGGATGCACATCAGGCGGACGTTCCTACCTATGTTGCCCGCGATTCTAGCGTGTACGTGCGGTCGCGGAAACAGGAGTTTGCGGAAAAGCTTGAAAAGCTGCGCGCCAGTCTACTACTGCATCAGTCGGAGTCTAAGAGAATTAATCTGCTTAGGGTAACGCGCGAAGAGGGCGAGCCGGGCGAGGTAGTTGGTCCGGTAGACGTGTGCCCATTCGAAAGAAACTCCCAGCTGCCTACGCGGGACCCTGACGGTTACTTTTACTACAAATGCCCCGACAAGATATTTGGATCGGTGAATTCCCCCGATACCGACATGAAGCAGCGAAACGGTAAATACACCTTCTCGCCCACCAGCGAAGAACCGTTGGGGCTGTTCAACCCTGGTTCGGTGATCCTTGACGGGAAGAAACCGCAGGTGAGTTTCAAGGGTGGGCCGTCCCAATCCGGACACAATAAGTTCATTCCGAAGATCCCCAAGCTGAAAATCAAGGACAATCCGTACCAGAACCTTTCTGCCATGGTGGTTTCGCAAAAGACTGGGTCTACTCAGTACGCGTTCTATTTCTGGGACGAGCTGCCGGAGGGACAGTTGACAGCCAAGCAGAAGAATGAGGCCGGACGATTTTCAGACACGCCAAACACTTCAGGCCTGAACAAGTCGACATTGCGGGTAGAACTGCCTGCCCCTAGAGACTTGACGGGAAAGGAAATTGGTCCTGCAAAGACATTGACCCCCGACAATCCTGGGGGCGAGCTTGTGGGGCCCGACAGGAACAACTTGGCGGCCTTCCAGATAAATGCAGAGGGTTTGTACAGGATGGATCAGATCAAGGTTCACATTGCTGACAACGCCGGCAACATGCTAGAGGTGCCATTGGCAAAGCTCCTTGGTGACAAGGTTAAGTATGACGTGCTGGTGGTAGACCGCCGCGAGACCTCGGTGCAAGGTGCGCAGGTGAGGGTGCAGAAGGCTAAAGGAACGCCTGAATCGACGAGTCCAGAGCTGTATTACCGCGGCGACGTAAATATCAGCTACACCGTTTCTGACCGGTGGTTCCCGTTGTATGTGACTCAAGAGGATCTGCCTGCAGGTTTCTTTTCAATTGAGCTGAAAGAGCACCCCAAAGACCCAGCTAGTCGATACCAGGTCGTGCCGCAAAAGTTTAGCTTTAACGAATTTGTGCAGGTAGAACGCGACAGGTGGCAGCTTGGCGGGATTAAGCTCCCAAGGGCAAAAGATAACCCGAAGATGCCAAAAGAGGGCGCATACAACCTGAAGTGGGCCTACCGCGGATTCGCTGAAGAGAAGACGGAAGGTAACGTCGAAAAGTCCTTCACCATCGATTACACCGGCCCGAAACTAGGGAAGCTGCAGGTAAGCCCCACCGGGGTGGTCCATGCGCCATGGATTTTCGCTTCTTCGACTTTCGAAGCAACGCTGGGGGAAATTGAGGATACCGTCTCTGGTATTGACGATAAAGCACTCGGATTCAAGTACTACGAATCTAATATGGCTGACTCTGCTAAGCCTGCGCTAGGTTTTTCTAACGTACTTGCAGACCAAGAGCGCAACCCCAAGCCAAAGTTGCAGTACAAAGCCGTGAAAGCGGACATGATTGGTACTGCTACTTTCCGGATGAGTGGTGACAGCCAGAGGCTGCGTTTTGATCAGACCGCTATTGGGCTAACTGACAAGGCAGGCAATCCCGCCGACACTGGTTACCTTGGAGAATTCAAGGATTCTGATTTGCCCACTGACAAGCAAGGCAAGCGTCCGGTGGGAGTTGTTGTAGACAAATCGGCTCCAACAGTAGAGGTTGCCTTTGACAACAACAATGCGCGTAACCAGAAGTATTACAAAGCTGGCCGAACAGCCACGGTGACCGTCAAAGAATCTAACTTTGACCTGCTGCGCAAGCTAGACAGGGCGCAGGTGGTAGTTACCAACAGCCGCGACGGCAATGCCTTCACCGTGCCTGTAGAGCAGTTCGAAAACCCGTCGGGTGACAAGAGGACGTGGGTGTACCGGCACCGTTACGACGCGGATGGTGACTGGAAGCTACGCGCGGAAGTCACTGACCTAGCCGGGCGCAAGTCGAATGCGGTCGAGGACGAATTCGTCCTCGACAAGCTAGAGCCCCAGCTGACAGTCACTTTTGACAATAACCATCCAACCAACGGCATGTACTACAACCACCCGCGCACCGCCACTGTGACGATTGTTGACCGCAACTTCTCGCAGGCCGATTCCCCGGTTGTGGTGCAGGCCCGAGACGATGCGGGGAGGCCAACTGGGGCGCCCTCGGGAGGCTGGGCGAAGACGGGTAAGGACACTTGGAGCATGCGCATCCCGTTCACGGGCGAATCCCATTACGCGCTGCTGGCGAAGGCTACTGACATGGCAGGAAATGCGGCGCACGAAGTAAAGGAACCCGAATTTGTCATCGACACGACCAAACCCGAAATAAAAATCGGTGGAGTCGAAAACCTTACAGCCTATTCCGGAACGGTACGGCCGGTGGTGGTAGCTGACGACACTAACCTGGACCATTCCAGGGTCGAATACAGGCTGAATGGCAACTACCGCGGAGCCGTTACCGACCTGCTAACCAGGACAAAGGAATCGGACAACCACGAAGAGATCATCTATGACGATTTCGATCGCGACCCCAAGGTAGATGACATCTACCAGCTAAATGCCAAGGTCACAGACATGGCCGGCAACTCCACGGAGGTAATGAAGACCTTCTCGGTAAACCGGTTCGGCTCTACCTACCTATTTGAGGGAAATACCGGCAACCTGCGCGGCAAATATTTGGACGCGCCACAAAACGTCCAAGTCACAGAGGTGAACGTATCCGGCCTCGAAAATAACCTGACCCAGGTGCAGGTGGCCAAGAACGACCAGCTGCAAACGCTCAGCCCCGAATCGTATTCCCGCATAGGGCAGACCACTAAGGCAGGGTGGAGCGCCACCAAATACACGATTCCCGCAAAGCTGTTCAATAAGGCTGGCTATTACCGCGTGCTCTTCTCTTCCATAGACAAGGCAGGCAACCTGTCGCAGAACACCATGGACAAGAAGAACGAAGCGCACAATGCTACGGCGGAGTTGAAGTTTGCCATAGACAAACAGAAACCACAGGTGCGCACCGGAGCACTTGAATCCAACAAGGTGTACTACGACGAGTCCAAGGACATCGACGTCAATGCGAAAGACAACTTGGCGCTGTCCGCAGCACAGATCGAGGTCGACGGACAGGTAGTGCGCACATGGGACGGCGCCGAGCTGGACAAGAACGTTCCCGCGTACAGGCTGGCAGCGGACGCTCAGCCCCACGACATCACCTTGCGAGTGCAGGATAAGGCCGGCAACGAGTCGGTGGCCGCCTACTCCAACGTGGTAGTTGCAAGGAGCTTCTGGCGTTACCTCCTAGCCAACCCGCTACTACTAGCCGGTGTCCTAGTAGGCGCAGCATTGGTGGGAATCGGACTGATTGCACTGATAGTCGCCCTGGTGCGCCGCCGTCGCAGGCTGGCCTACCGGCACAACCCCTTCGGCATGTAGAGGGCAAACATGAAAGGGCTAATCACCGTCCACGACGCGCACGCTGATGCGCGCTACACCGTGTTCTTGGATTGCGCAGACGACACCCCAATACAGGAGGTGTTCCCCGCCTTCGGAAAGATCAGCGTGGCCGAACCTGCAAAAAGCGGGGTGGCGGTAGACGGGCACGCGGTTGGGCCCGAGCAAACCCTTGCCGAAGTGGGACTGCGGGAAGGGTCGTGGATCTCGCTGTACCCGCAGGGTGATCGGGCGCTCATGCCCTACGCCAGCACTGACCAAAAGGACGGCACGGTGCAACTGCGGTTCCTCAGCGGAGCTCGCACGGGTGAAGTGTTTGACGTTAGCAGCGGAACACTGTCCATCTCCTCCTTCCTTGACCCCGACGAGGCCTCCCTGGACTCAGAGTTCATGCTGAATATCGGGGCAGACGGGAGCGTATCCGTATTCCCTAACGTCAAAGCCAAGCGCATAACTACCAAAAAGAAGCGTTTCGGGCGAAAGAAAAAAGAGGTCGAACTGTCTTCTGGGGTACGAGTCGACGGTAAGGAAATCACCGAACCCACCGAAGTAGACCCCGGGCAGGAAATATCGATCCCCGACTGCATCGTGACAGTCACAACCACCCGCGGCGAACCAGTCCCCATAGATACGACCTCGAAACCCGGAAAGTGGCTCTATTCCAGGCCTCCAAAGATTCGCCAAAAGATCGAAGACAAGAAGTATTCTCTGCCAAACAAGCCGGTTGAACCCGACAAGTCTTCGCTGCCCTGGCTGACAGCCGCGCTACCCCTAATCCTGTGCCTTGGGCTGGCCTACTTCATGCACAACTACATCTTCTTGGCGTTCGGCCTGATGAGCCCCCTGATGATAGTTGGTTCTTACTTCACCGGGAACTCGCAAAGACGCAAATCCTTCAAACGGCAGATGGAAAAATACCGCGAATCCAAAGCCAAAACCCAGAAGGAAGCGCGCGACGCGGTGGCTCGCGAAGAAGCGCACTCGCGGGTGGAATTCCCCGACGCTTCCCAGGTGTTAGACATTTGCACCAGACACACCTCCCACCTATGGAATCGCAGGCCAGCCGATGATTCATGGCTGCGATTGCGCGTGGGCACCGGCGTGGTGAATTCGCACATTACGCTCACTGACCCGTCGAAGTTAGATTTTGAGCGCGTCAAACAGTGGGAGCTGGAGCGCTTCCCCGTGTCCGTATCCTTGACCGAATCGGGCTGTGTCGGCTTCACCGGACAGACCAGTATTATCTTTCCGGTCCTCAAGTGGGCGGTGGCGCAGCTGGCTGCCCTGCATTCCACTAGGGACCTGGGCTTGTACCTGCTTGCACCCAGGGCAAACGAGAAGGTGGAAGCTGCGGGCACGCCCTCGATAAATTGGCATTTTGCGCAGTGGATTCCCCATTTCATTCCCCAGCTTGGGCAGGGGGCTGTGCGCACGATTGGTATTACCGCCGAGCAGGTGGCCCACCGCATTTCCGAACTGGTGTCGATCTTGGATGCGCGCGCTGAGGAAAAGCGCAATCGGTCAATGAACACTTGGGCGGGTTCGCACATCGTGGTCATCATGGAGCACGCGCACCTGCTCCGCCAGATGCCGGGTACTATTCGGCTGCTCAAGGAGGGGCCGACGGTAGGCATGTTCATGCTGTGCGTGGATGCCGACGAACGGCTGCTCCCCGAAGAATGTGAAACTGTGGTCACTGCCGAGGGCGGCGTCCTGACTGTGGCGTCAAACCTGGGCAAGGATATTACCGACGTCATGCCTGACTTGGTTTCAGACAGGTGGTTGGATTCGGTGGCGTTAGCTCTAGCTCCCATCGAGGACGGCAGCCCAGATGCGGCCCAGCTTGCGATCCCTGATCAATCCAGACTGCTGAATCTTCTGGAGCTAACGCCTACTGCAAACGAGATCGAGGGCAGGTGGGCGTCGAGTCCTAGATCTACGGCATGTGTGATCGGCGAGTCCGTGGACGGCGCCTTCGGGTTAGATATTTCAAAAGATGGCCCTCACGGCCTGATTGCGGGCACCACCGGTTCTGGTAAGTCGGAATTGCTGCAGTCCCTGGTAGCGTCCCTGGCGGTGGCTAACACCCCGAATGCGCTGAACTTCGTCTTGGTTGACTACAAGGGTGGTGCGGCCTTCAAAGACTGTGTTCATTTGCCGCACACGGTGGGCATGGTTACCGACTTGGATAATCACCTGGTTGTGCGCGCGCTGACTTCCCTTAGCGCCGAATTGACTTACCGCGAGCACATGTTGGCACAAGTAGGTGCGAAGGACTTGGAAGACTACATCGACCTGCGGGCTACGAAGCCCGAAGCCGTCGAGATTCCCCGCCTGCTGATCGTTATCGACGAGTTTGCCTCGCTGGCTCGCGAGCTGCCAGACTTCGTTACCGGCCTTGTGAATATTGCTCAGAGGGGCCGTTCGCTGGGCATTCACCTGCTGCTAGCCACCCAGAGGCCGGGCGGTGTGGTGTCCCCAGAGATTAGGGCGAACGCTAACTTGCGCATTGCCCTGCGCATGACCGATGCCGAGGAAAGCCAGGACGTAATCGATGCCAAAGATGCCGCCCTTATTTCGAAGAACACTCCGGGACGTGCGGTAGTAAGGCTCGGTTCGTCCTCGTTGATTCCGTTCCAGTCCGCGCGTGTTGGAGGGCGGTATATAAAGGCTGAGGACTTGGTAGATCACTCTGCCAAGGCGCCGTTCATGCGGTCGGTTCCGTTTGTGAAGTTGGGGGCCGCCCCGCCGCGTCGCCCCGAGGCGAAGAAAGCGCGCGGAGACGTAGCTGTTACGGATTTGAAGATGCTGGTGGATGCCATCGTTCAGGTGAACGAGCGGTTGCATTTTCCACCGCAGCGTGAGCCGTGGCTGCCGGCCTTGCAGGACAACATTGCGCTGGCCAGTTTGCCGCGGGTCGGTGGGCAGGGGATCCGCATTCCGTTTGCATTGGGCGATTACCCTCAGGCGCAGAAGCAGCACGCTGTGTCCATCGATGCGGCCTCGTTTGGCAACCTGTACATAGTGGGCACCTCCCGCACCGGCAAGTCCACTGCGCTGCGCACTATCGCCTTTTCTGCCGCTTCCTTGTATTCCCCTGCACAATGTCACTTTTACTGTATTGATGCGGGAAATGGTGCACTGGGGCCGCTGAAGGCTATGCCGCACGTGGGGGCCGTAGCTAACCGTGGGGAAACGCAGAAGATAGATCGGCTCTTGCGCAAGTTGGAGGCGGAGCAGGGGAAGCGTTCCGCCATGCTTTCTAGGGATGGCTATTCCAATATTGACGAATACAACCAGAATTTAGCCGAGGGCGAGGCCGCGATCCCGCACGTGTTTGTGCTGTTGGATTCTTGGGAAGGTTTTCATTCGACGTACGAAACTTACGACACGGGCACCATGTTGACGCGCATTCAATCCTTGATGCGGGAAGCCCCGTCAGTGGGTATTCACTTTATTGTGTCGGGTGACAGGGCGCTGCTGAGCGGCCGCATGTCTACGTTGGCCGAAACGAAGATTCTGCTGAAACTGGTGGAGCCTTCTGACTACACCTTGATCGGCATGAAGGTGCGCGAAGTTCCCGAGAACATGACTGAAGGGCGGGGGTTCCGCTCTGATGATTTGGCAGAGTTGCAGATTGCCACCATTGGCAAGGAGCTCAGCGGTCGCGAGGAGTCGGAGCGGATTCGTGCTTTGGGCACCAAGCTCCGCGAGAAGTATCTGGATTTGCCCAAGTCTCTTCGGCCTTTTGCGGTAGAGGAGCTGCCTACAGACATTTCTGTCGAACGTGTTTGGGAACGCGAAGAGGTCGAAGGGCTGCCTGAACCTGCTGACCTCAATTGGCCTCGACTGAGCTTGGGCGTCGGCGGAGACGACAACTCGCTCATCTCTTACGACCCGGTGGCTGTCCCCATGCTGCCTATCTACGGGTCTATTCAGGCTGGCAAGACGACCGCGCTCGCTACGGCAATCAACTCTGGGCTGCGGGCGGGATACCGAGTGGTGATTGTGGCCCCCAAGAGAAATATGCTGCATCGTTTTGCGGACCGGCCCGGGGTGGAACGGCTGATTACCCTGCCCACCGACTTTACTCGCGAGGCTTTGGAACCGTACGTCCTCGGCGCCGACGGCAGCCCCCAGCGCACGCTTATTGCGATAGACGACGCCCAGTTGCTGAAGGAGGCCCCAGCTGGTGACTGGCTGCGCGACATTATTGGTCGCTTGGATGATTCTAGAGCCAGCTTTGTGGTTGCTGGTGACACTGAACAATTCCCGATGGGCTTTAACACCTGGGGCGTGCGCGTGCGGGGGTTGAAGATGGGCATCCTGCTGCGCCCGGACGACGTGTTGAACCAGGATCTTATTGGAATTCGCTTGAAGAGGGCGCAGCTAAACAGTGAAGGCCCTGCGGGGCGCGGTTTTGTGCATATCGGGCGGCTGAATGAGGCCATGCAGGTGGCGTCTAGTGGCGCGACCACTAAGGAGAAGCGTTCATGAAGTGGTTCGGTTGGTTTAGGAAGAAGAAGTCTGAGGGGATAAAACCGGTGGCTAGGCCTGCTAGGGTGTTCGCCGAGATTCCTAGATTGCCAACCCCGGTCGAGAATCGGGTAACTAAGGCCTGGGAGGTAAAAAGTCAGACCGCTTCCGCCAAGGCGCCAAAGTCGGCTGAGACGCACAAATTTGTGCTCGAGTTTTCTGATGGACAGGTGGTGCCCTTTACTAGTAAGGGAGCCTGTGGTCGAGGAAAGACGGGTACTGCCGATTACGACCAGTATGTGCGAGTGGAGGATCCGCAGGTTTCGCGGGTGCATTTCATATTCGGGTTGGATGGCGACGGTTTTCCATGGATAGAGGACGCCGGTAGCGCTAATGGTACGGATGTTGTTTACGCCAGCGGGAGGCGGCAGGACCGGTGCAAAGGCGTCGTAGGATTGGACGTCCGCGACCAGATCATGTTTGGGAATATGTCGGCAGTGGTAAATAGGGTTATTGATAATTCTGCCCTATGAGTGCGTGCGGCATTAATGCCATTTATGCGGGAATGAATACCGCCTATATTAGAACGGATATAGAAAACAACGTTAACGGTTGGTGAACTGGGGGTTGTTTTTAGGTGTATTTGTTGTTTGGGTCTGTTGTGGGTTTTTTGGGGTGGTTAGGGTTGGTTTTGGGTCGGTGATCTTGCCGGCTGTTTTGGGAAACCGACTATTTTGAT
Source organism: Winkia sp. C0117E2 (assembly GCF_056590455.1). Taxonomy (NCBI): domain Bacteria; kingdom Bacillati; phylum Actinomycetota; class Actinomycetes; order Actinomycetales; family Actinomycetaceae; genus Winkia; species Winkia sp. C0117E2. The sequence continues at coordinate 29,188 of NZ_JBWPWD010000007.1, forward strand.
TTGGAGTATTTCCATGGCGAACATGAATGTTACTTATGCTGAGCTGCAGCAGGTTGCTTCTCAGTTGCAGTCTGGTCAGGGCGAGCTTGAGGGTATTTTGGGTAAGTTGCAGTCTTTGGTGGAGCAGCTGGTTTCGGCTGGTTTTCAGACTGATCAGGCTTCTGGTGCTTTCCAGGCTTCTTACAGCGAGTTTACTCAGGGTGCTAAGTCTGCGGTGCAGGGTCTTACTGGTATGTCGCAGTTCCTGAACAAGGCGCAGCAGTCGATGTCTGAGCTGGACTCCTCGCTGGCATCCGGTCTGAACTAACTAATGGCGTATTTGGCCCTGCCCTCCGGGTGAGCGGGCAGGGCCTAACAACAGTGCCGGAGGGGCAATGTCAGACCTAAAAGTTGACCAGGCAGAGCTGGACGAATTGCAAAATACTTTTTCTAATATTAGGCAAGTATTGAGCCTTGGGGATAATGAAGATATGGAGCCTACAAAGCATAATGTGGGCCACCCAGATATTATCCGTGAGCTCACTGATTTTAATACCGAAGTGCAAAAGACTCGGAATAAGTATCAGGAAAAAGTACAAAATTATTCGCAGTATCTGGAGAATGTCTCTAAGGGCACTACCGAGGCAGACAAACAAATGGCTCAAGCCGCTAGGGGTGGCTCCCAAGCGCAGGGCGCTACAGCAAATGCAGGTGGTGGGAGCCGATGAGTACTGCCGAGGACGAACTAACTATTTCTTTCATCCCGCCCGCCGGGTGGGAACGAATTGACGTTGATCCTGACCGGCGTGACGCGCAGCTATTCAAGGTACTGAATCCCATGCGCAACACGGTTGCTAACTGGCACGAGGTCTATCCGAAGGTTCGGCAAGGACTTTCCAACGCATACGAGCAGGCCTGGAATTCCGGGGTCAGGCTAGCGTATACAACCAATCCGGATCCGCGGGGCGTAGACAATTTGATGGCTACGTTCATGGTTTCGATCATGCCGTCGGCTTCCGCGTTTGGCGAGATAGATGAAGAGCTAGAGATCATTTCCGAAACTCTTCTAGAAGAGCAGGAAGCCCTGACGGACGACGAAGTTATGGATCTAATACCTGTCGATGTGCCGGAACTGGGGCGTGGCATTCAAGCGGCTGCGGTTGCCTCTGCGCGGTCTTTGACGGGTGACGGGCCAGCGGATACGAAGCTCGTGCATTTTCGTACTTTTATCCCAACTGCGGGGCAAGTTTTGGTCACGACCGGGGTTAGCCCGCAAACAGACGTTGCCGAGACACTGTTCGAGCTGTTCGCATTGATCACCAGCTCTGTGCGTGTCACGAGTAAATAGGACTTGGAGAATCCGATGGAGCGAAATTGGCATCTTGTTGGGGAGTCATCTAATCCGATTCCCGGAGATAGCAGTGAAATTGCTGTGCTCAGCCAGAGGTACCAGCGTTTAGGCGACATTTTCGAACACGCTTCGGCGCTACTTGGTGGTAGTCCTACCGGCGCACAGCAGGGGCAGTGGGCTAACAAGATCCAGGAAAAGTCCGAGAAACTTCCGGGGGACTTCCGCCAGTTCGCTGGCGGATTCCACAAGGTGGCACAGGCACTGAGGTCGTGGGAGAGATACATTGATCCCTTGCGCTACAGAGCGGAGCACGCACTAAACGAAGCAGAGCAGGCGCACACGGATAGTCGCTGCATTGGCGGAGCGATTAGCCAGATCACGGGGCTGGCTGAGCGCTCCCATGAAGGCTCATCTAGTGCGAGCTTGCAATTGGAAAGCTATAAACGCCAGCTTGGAAATGCGGCTAGTCACCTGGCTGAGGCAAAAGCGCAGGTACAGATGGTCAAAGAAGAGTACAACTTAGCCGCGGCGCAAGTGGTCAGCCAGATCCGGGCAGCAAATGAGGAAACCCCCAAGCTTAAGGGGATCGAAAAGTTGCTGTACTCGGATTTTTGGCAGGGACTCATGGAGGTCCTAAAGGCGGTGTCCATTGTACTTGGCGTTGTGGCGATGTTTATGGGCGGAGGCTGGGTGGCCGTTGCGAGTGCCGTAATATCATGCCTGCAGGCTATAGACCAAGTGATGCGTCTGGGTGCCAACGGGCAGCTAACCATTGATAATTTGCTCAAGATCGGCGTCTCCCTCTTGCCGGCATTGCAAGCTGCAGGCGGGGTGTTGGGGCAAGCCTTCCAGGCGGTTGTGAGCGGTGGCAATTGGATGGTGGCCTTCGCTCCTCAGCTCACAGGTGTATCACAGATGTTTATGGGCGCCATAAAACCCGCCTTAGATAGTGGTTCAGTCAAGAATGTCCTTGGCGCGATAGGGAATTCGGTAAATAAGCTCTTTACTACCGGCCAGTGGGATAATCCACTGACACACATTAGTCCCGCCGATGCGCAAAATGCGATCGGTGCAGTAACGCAGTCAGCCCGCAACTTGGTTGAAGGACCTGATTCGTTCTTGCAGTCGCCTGACGGGGTGAGGTCAGTGATACCGAAGTTACAGGAGGCTGGTAGCCAGGTCGGTGCAATAATTAACGGTCACCCTGCAGCGACGGGCGGCATGGGGGCAGCCGGAGCCGGAGCTGCGGCGGCGCCAACAACAGGTAACGCTGCCGGAGCCGGAGCCGCGGCGGCAACAACAAATGCGTATTCCGGAGTAGGCGCTGCGGCACAACCCGCTAATGCTACAACTGCGCAGCCACTGGTCTCAGCTCATGCGGGAACAGCTGGGGCGAGCGCGTCGTCCGGCGGTGCGAATCTGATGAGCAGTGGTACTGACGGGTACACCAGCTCCGGTTACATGTCTGAACCGAGCAGTTTTGGCTCCGCAAGTGGTGGTTTCAGCTCTTCAGGTCATATCGGCGGAGCAGAGACCTCGGCTTCAACGGGAGCGGCTGCTACGTCCTCGGACGGGGGAAGCCTATTTAGCCCAACCATGCAGGGAGGAGTTCCTTCCTGGGAGAGCGGACTTGCAGCGCAACCGCTTTCGGGTGGGGTCTTCTCGTTGCTTTCTCTCTCCGACAAACTACTTGGTCCATGGGGGTTACTTAGCAGTGTGCTAAGCGCGTTAGTTAAGTGATTACAACAGGTCTACAGGGTCTTTACTCCCGCACTGCTCGTGCGGGAGTAAAGCTGCGTAATGAGACACAAGAAAAATTCGCTATTGTATGTAATGTGCAATGTTGTTGAAGGGACACTGCAGTGGTAAAGATCTTCACCGGGGATGAAAAATTCATCGCAGACGTGCAGGAGCTAATAAAGCTAGTGGAGCAATCTCCGTCAATTGGTGAACCTGCCGGAGATGAGCTGATCAGTGCTGGGTTTGATCTGTTTGGCCAAAATAGCTACGGGTACATGTTTGTAGAGTGCGCCCAGGGCAATCAGCAGACCATAGATGGTGTACCTGGCATTATGAGCGTCGCCATTGCTAGAACCAAAGAGTCCGGTATTGCCGGGTGGGTGTTCACCTTGCTGTGGGATGCGTGCGGGCGGTTGCAACAGCTCGGGGACGAAGAATCGGATGCGGTTACGGAGCTCATTGACCACGTGGATAATACGTGCCGCATGGGGGCTCACCTGCTATTGAGGTACAGCCAGGACGATGACCAGCTGTGGTTCCCAGCTATGCAGTTACTGTCCGGGGAATATTTGGAATTTCTGGACATGATGTTGGCGAATATGGGGGTTACCTTCGATCAGCAGACGGTAGATAAGCTCACCAAGATCGCAGACGAGCGTCGTTTTGAGCGGATTTCCAAGAACAGCGGTCTGGCTAATGGGGAGCGGGTGTCCACAGATGATGCCCCGGAGCAGCCGGCTAATTCGAGCGAGTCCCTCAAACAAAACTGGGATGCGCTGCAGTCGGGCGAAAACGAGATTTCCATTCCCGAGGACGTGCCAATGCATCGGGAGACTGTTCAATATGCTTTCACACTTGCCCAGGTGATTCGGGCATATCAGTTTCGGGCGAAGCAAAAGTTTGGCGTTTCAGACGAGGAAACAGGCATTATTCCCGCCCCGGTGTTCCCGTGGGATGGGAAGGACTTTGTGCACGCGAAGGCTGTCGGGGTGGCTGGGAGTAGAACTAACGTGCCGATGGTGGAAGCCAGCCTAGAAGAGGGCGGAAACGAAGCTGATTTCGGCACTGGTATTCAGAACCTACTCACCATGCAGAAGGTGGCGATGGGGGGAGGCATTCTTTCCATTCCTCATTTGACTATGCAGAATTTTGAGCGAACTGGCACCGAGAATATGCAGAGTTGGGGACCAGAAGAGAGGTTCGAGTGGTATAAGACCTACCAGAAGCTCGCAGCAGACATGGCGCTTCTAGTTCTGACTAATCTATTGGATAAACAATTTGCTTGCGATCTAGCCAGGGCCCTGATTACGGGTAGTAATAAGGAATATGCCCAATTGGTCCTGCCTCTATATGAGACGGCGTGATCTACGACGGAGTGAATGTTTTCTGAAGTTTTCCGAATCCTGGTTGTCTCGGAAAACTATTTACTATTTCTATTTAAGTAGCGGTCTAAACCGACTTTTCAAAAATGTAAAATATGCTATCACCTCACAGGTTAACGGTTGGTGAACTGGGGGTTGTTTTTAGGTGTATTTGTTGTTTGGGTCTGTTGTGGGTTTTTTGGGGTGGTTAGGGTTGGTTTTGGGTCGGTGATCTTGCCGGCTGTTTTGGGAAACCGACTATTTTGATTTGGAGTATTTCCATGGCGAACATGAATGTTACTTATGCTGAGCTGCAGCAGGTTGCTTCTCAGTTGCAGTCTGGTCAGGGCGAGCTTGAGGGTATTTTGGGTAAGTTGCAGTCTTTGGTGGAGCAGCTGGTTTCGGCTGGTTTTCAGACTGATCAGGCTTCTGGTGCTTTCCAGGCTTCTTACAGCGAGTTTACTCAGGGTGCTAAGTCTGCGGTGCAGGGTCTTACTGGTATGTCGCAGTTCCTGAACAAGGCGCAGCAGTCGATGTCTGAGCTGGACTCCTCGCTGGCATCCGGTCTGAACTAATAGTTGGCTTGGGTTGGATTCTGAGCAACTAAGATCTCGGAACTCAACCTTTCGTGAAGGTAGGGGTGAGCCGTGGCCGATCTTAAAGTGAATCAGAAGGACCTGGAAAAGCTCAAGAGCAATTTTGACAACATACGAAATACCCTGAGTCTACAGAGTGACGGCAGAATTTCTCCGTCAATGGAAAATGTAGGGCATTGGAAAGTCGTTACTGCGCTAACCGGCTTTAATCGTCAAGTACAAAGTACTAGAAATAAGTATCAGAAAAAAGTAGAGCGGTTTTCTGATTTTATTGATCAAGTTATCGAGAATACTGACAACGCGGATTCAGATATGGCGCAAACTATTCAGGAGGCAACTCCGAAAATATCAACCTCCGCAGGCGGGCAGGTAGCGGATCGCTAGAGTTTCTTCTGACAGTTATATCTTAGTATTTAATACACGCTTTGTTATGCGAAATGTTAGGCATTTCGTAGTTATGGGGAATCATGGGTGAGAATTGGTATTTGGTGGGGGAGTTACGTAATCCTATTCGTGGTGATGGTGCGCAAATCGAAACGATGATTAAGCATTACCGGGATTTAGGTGACACCTTCGAGAAAATGGCTGCGTATCTTGACGGTAGCTCTGTGGGCGATCAGCAAGGTAAATGGGCTCAGATTTTAAAACAGGAATCTGGGGAGCTGCCGAATGACTTCAGGAAATTTGCTAGTAGCTTCAATACGGTCGGCAACCACCTTGCCGACTGGAAGACAAAAACTGAGGATTCGCAGGAAAAGGCCCGCGTTGAGGTAAGAAAGGCAGAAGCGGCAGAGCAAGACCGAGCCGCGGCTAGTGCTTCACTTCGGCAGGCTATGAGTCATGCGGTAGCGGCGGGGATGTCGGCTACAATAAGCGGCAACGTGGCGCAAGTAGCTGAAGCGCAGAGGCAAGTTTCGTCGTATCGGAATAAGTTGAACGAGGCTAAAGGGCGAATTGCGGAAGCTACAAAAAAAGTTCATGAAATAAAAAGAACTCACGATAACGATGCCGCCACGACAGCTGCTAAGATCGAGTCCGCAAAAGACGATGCGCCGAAGCTAAACGGGTGGGAAAGAATTCTATATTCTGACGCCTGGAAAGCTCTAGTCAAAGTAGCAAAAGTAGTGTCTGTGGTTCTTGGAATAGTGGCCTGCTTTGCGAGCGGCGGCGCCATCGCAATTGCATTAGGAGCAGCGGCTCTAATAACAGTGTTCAATGGATTTATGGAATGGCGTGCTGGCGATAAGAGTGGAGCAGAGTTCGCGATAGACGCTATTTTTGGCGCAATAACCATAATCCCTGGCGCAAAGGCCCTTGGCACTGGTTTGAAGGGGCTGAAGGCAGGTAAAGCCGCCAAGGCATTCGCTCCAGAACTGACTGCGACGGGGAAGCCGCTCCAGAAAAACTTCTCTCCACTTTTGGAGAACGGAGCGTTCAAAAACTTCCGAGCGGGCATAGCTAAATCGGCAAAGAACTTCCTTCATACAGGAAAGTGGTCAAGTCCTCTCTCTGGCATTGAACACGGCGCATATAGCGAGATCAAGGGGGCCGTGAAACACTCTTTCTACAATGCGACACATGGCAAAGAGTCTTTCCTGAGGAGCAGCGACGGCCTCAAGAAGGTACTTTTTGGTGACGTATTGCCAAGTAAGAAGAAAATTGCTGATTTCAACATAGCTAGAAAAAATGTTGGTGAATACAGTCAGCTTTATGGCAAATTGGGTGCGATGGAACGTGGCGGTGCAGGGCTTTCTGCGTTCGACAAGCTGAGCAACGCGGGTAACTCGGTGTTGCAGTCACATGTTATCGATAAGGGAGCTGACGTACTTAAGACTTTCAAACCGTTAGTGAAAGATGCGATGACCTCGTACAACAACCTCAATGATCCACTGAGCTCAGATGGCATTTCGCTGGATAACACCTTCCGCAAGATGTTCCAACCTGCAGGGCACGTAAAGGGGCTTGAGGACGCGCTCAAGTAGCAACTAGAGAAGTGCCCCGATCGGAGCCAGTGGTTCTATTGGTACCGCAGATAGCAAGAAACGCGGGGACTGGAACAGGCCCCGATCCCATTATTGCTGCCATCCGGGAGAATTTACCCTCGTCATGGCGCCGGCAGCGCTATTTGCCGAAGCTTATAGCCATCCTGCCCAGGGCGGGAATTGCGAATTAGTAGTTAGGAGAAGCAAGTAAATGGGTTCTATAAGTTCCGGCCAGAACGCAGGGGAGCGCAAGCGCAGTGGGCAGATGCCTAACGGTGTCTTGGTGCGCTACTTAATGCACGGAGCCGGGTACGAGACGACGAAGACGCCCCCAATAACGTGGAGGAATATAGCCCTCTGCCTAGTTGGCTTGCTTGCGGTCTTCATAGTTGGCATCCTGTGCCAAAGCGTATACATGGTACGGACAGGCGATGTTAGCGGTGATGCGTGGTTTGTAGGGCTCTCGCCAATAGATCGCGAGAACGGCAACACCCTCCTCCTAACGCTAGCTCTGTTGCTGGCCCCCGAATTGTCAGCAATGTTTGGGCTCGTGGCAGCTGCCTTCTGCATCTGGATGACGTATTCACGAGGTGCAGCATTCTTTGGCACAGTCTCTTCCCTGGGAGCAGGAGAAAGCATTGGTAGCCAACTTGGAAAATACTTGCTCTACAAAAAAGTTGTAGCAGGTGAAGTCAACAACGAATTCTACGATCCGATCCACAGCCTTCCAGTCAAACTCTCGGCAGACTCCTCGATTTTTGGGAGCTACTGGCCGCTTGGAGCAGGCATCATAATGATCGTGCTGGCGCTAGTGTGCCAATATGCCATGAGGAAGACGTCCAGCCTCAAACTATTCGGGGTTATTGCCGTAGTTGCCGGCCTAGTCCTAGCGGGCCGAGCCCTCTACCAAGGCCAACTAATAGGGGTGCTGCTTACCCTAGTCCTGCTAGTAGTTGCATTCCTGATCTTCCCGTTTGACGTCGACGGCACCCTCCACCTAGTAGACAATAAGTACTCCCAAAAGGCAGCCATCGGTGTGAGCATCTTACTGTTCTTCGAGTTAATCGCAATATTCGCCCTCGCCGTAGTGATCGTTTCCTAAAGCAAGCCGTCACCCGCGCAAACAACAAAAAGATGCCCCGCCCTCGGCACATGCCAAAGGCGGGGCAGTGTGTAACTGAAGCTACTGAGCGGTGGAACCGCCGCTCTGCTCAGAAGGCTTAGCCGGAGCCTCTTCTGGCTTAGAGTCCTTGTCCTCAGTGGAATACTTCGCAGCATCCTCCTCGGAAAAATCAACCGCATCGTCAGAAGCCAATTCCTGTGCAACCTCGTCGTGGATACTGTCAGACAGATCCTGGTCTTTGATAGGTGACCTAGAGAGCGCCCTCTTCAAAGCTGCAGCATGCTTGCGCCCAAAACGGAGTCCCGGGTTGAGCTTGCGGGCAACCAGCGCGCGGATCCGGCCACGCCGTTCAGCTTCATCGGAAATCTTTGATCGCTGGCGCAACCATGCGTACACCATCACTGCAATTAGAACGATGCCAATGTAACCAATGATCGGGTAGAAGATAGCAATCAGCTTCTTGAACCCGATGAAGCTGACGCCAAAAGCAACCAGCGTGGTGACAATCAGGATGGGGCGGAAACGTTCCGGCTTAGACGAGGAAGCCCTCTTCGCGAACGCATAAAACATGCCGATAGCGGTATTGAAGATCATGCCGAAAATAATCAGCGCCACCACAACTGCTAGCTTCGGACTTACCAGTTCAACCATTTGCAACGTGGGCATGTCGTAGCCGGCAGTATCGCGCACCGCATAGATCAGCCCGAGGGCGGACAAGGCTAGCAAGATGCCGAAAACAATGCCGCCCAGCAGTCCGCCCAGTCCAGCTGAACGCGGATCCACAAAATCGCCGCCCATGACGATCGCCATGGACACGGCAATGATGAACTCCATGCCCACATAGTTCAATGCCGAAATAGACCAGTGGGGCAACGAGGTATGTACGGTTGCGTGAGCCACCGGCGTAAGTGTGGAAACAGATTCCGTAGCGGTGACGATCGAATAGATCGCAACCGAAACCAAGAAAATAATAACCAGCGGGGTAATCGCGCCAATCAGCCGAGTCACCTTGTCTACATCCAAGAACCCCGCCAAAATGACCATGCCCACCATGATCAAAGCGCCCACAATGATGGGCAGCCCAAACTGCTGCTGCAAGTTCGCGCCCGCGCCAGCAATCATAATCACGCCGGTGAAGAACAACGTGAACATGATCGAAGCGTCAAAGAAACGCGACAGGATCGGGTGCGTCACCCGATCTAGCACAAACCTGTGTTCCTTAGCCTGAAAGTAGCTTCCGAGTTCAAGCGTGGCCAAACCGGCGGCAGCCATTACCACCCCCGCAATCACAGCTCCCCAAATACCAGAAAGACCAAAAGCCACGAAGTACTGGGAGATTTCTTGCCCGGAAGCAAACCCTGCTCCGACGACAAGGCCAATGAACGCGAGAGCAATACCAATTGCGCGCTTAACCATGTGCCACCCCTCGAAAACTACATAAGATAAAAGAATTTATAAAACCATAATACGGCTGCGTATTATTTGCCGCTCAGAGAAACAATATTTGGGCAAAAAAGTGGGAGGGGTCGAAACCCCTCCCACTAACTGCTAGCAAAAACTAGTTGTCAGAGTGCTGGTCCAAGCCGGCCTCATGCGCCTGTACCTTCTGCTCGGTGCGATCCTGCACCTGCTCGGTGGTAGCAGCGTCCTCGGCCTGCTCGTTAGGAACTTCCTGATCGTCGATAGGTAGATCCATCTTTACGTCCTCCCAATATTCTTCGGCCCACGGATCTTCAACCGGCTTAGTGCGGCGCCAAGCCACATAGCCGGCAGCGCCAACAGCCGCAGCGATCAACAGGGCAATGATGCCGCCCTTAGAAGAGCTATTCGACTTGCGGGCCTTAGCCAAAGCCTTCTTGTTGTCCTTAGCAGCCTTCTTAGCCTGCTTGGCAGCCTTCTTGGCGGCCTTCTTCAATTCACGCTTCGAGGGAACCGGGGTGTCGAGCGCGGCCGACTTAGCCGATTCAGCTGCGGCCCGCGTCTTCTTTACTGCAGGAGAAGCGGCTGCCGCTGCCGCGTACTTCTTAGCGGAAGACTGAGCTGCCTTGCCGTACTTCTTTGTAGCCTCAGTAGCGTCCTGAGCCTTATGCTCGAGCGAAGGCAGAACTTCCTTCTGCAACTTCTCGCTTGCCTCATTTACGCGGGGCAAAATGTCGTCCTCGAAACGTGCACGAGCGTCCTCGTAAACTGGCCTAATCGCCTTGGAAGCCTGATCAACCTTGGGGGCCACGTAATCGGCGGCCGCGTCAATCCAACCATGAGCGTGGTCGCGAACCGACTCGATGGCCTCGGTCGATGCTTCCTTCTTCTTACCGAACATCCACATGCTCCTCACATTGTCGGCGCCGAAACACTTTCGGCGTATACCTTTCTATTCTGCCAACAAACCACAGCTTTTGCTTGACCTATAAAGTAGTGAACAAAAATTTCGCCAATGGCGACACCCGAAGGCGGCAAAAATGCGCATCGAAACTAGCGCCGCCGCCCTCGCCCTGGCAACATTGGAGCCATGGAAGCAATAATGCATACAAACAAAGGCGACATCCGCCTAGAACTATTCCCGAATCACGCCCCGCTAACCGTGAAGAACTTCCGCGAACTCGCCCTCGGCGAGCGCGAATGGCTGAACCCCACCAACGGTAAGCCCACCTCGGAACCGCTCTACAAGGGCGTAATCTTCCACCGCGTCATCGACGGGTTCATGATTCAGGGTGGCGACCCGCTCGGCACTGGCACTGGCGGCCCCGGCTACCAGTTCAAAGATGAATTCCACCCAGAACTGACCTTCGGCGAACCCTACGTGCTTGCAATGGCAAACGCAGGTCCCGGCACTAACGGCTCGCAGTTCTTCATCACCGTAGCGCCCACCCCGCACCTGCAGAACCACCACACCATCTTAGGCAAGGTGGCAGACGAAGAATCCAAGAAGGTAGTTGACGCAATCGCTAAGGTGCCCACCGGCCCTCAGGATCGTCCTCTTGAAGATGTAGTCATCGAATCCGTCGAGATCAACGACTAGTATTCGCTCAAAAAATATCCGTCCTTATCGTTAGTGCCGATCCGCAGCCATACAAGCGCTGCGGACGCCTACCGATAAGGACGGAAAATTTATTTCCACCGAAGTAGCATCAAGAACCCGACCATCGCAACGCCAACGCCGACGCCCAGGTTCCAGTTACCAATAGCGCCAATCGGGTACTTAGCGCCAGAAATGTAATAAACGATGATGTAGAGCAAGCCGATAATCATCAAGGTCACCGATACGGGCGCCCACCACCGTGGCGACGGGGTCATGTCCGCGGACCAGCCCTTGTTCAGTTCGGACTCATCGACGGTAATGTTATGCGACTTACTAGACTTGCGGGACTCGGCCACTGCGACTCCTGGGGTAAAAACTATTCTGGTCGAGTCCTAGTGTAGTGGCTTCACAGGCGACAAATGCAACACGAAGCATAAAACGAACGTGAATGCTCATACAATAGTTTCTAGCAAAAACCAGGAGGTGAGCGGGTGAGCCACGTCAGAACGCCCCAGCCGCGCAGCAAACGCCGGCGCGGAGCCGACCCAATCAGCGTTATTGGGGAACTGCTTATAACCATAGGCCTGGTAATCGGCCTGTTCGCATTTTGGCAAGTCTATGTAACTGACTGGCAGGTAGCCGCTTCCGAGGACGCCGCCCTCAGCAAGTTCGACAAGCAGCTGAACGACGGGCCCAAGAAAATTTCCAACGACCTGCGCTACGACGCTCCACCGGCCACGGACCGGCCCGGATGGGACACCACCTTTGCTAGTCTGCACGTTCCCTCCTGGGAAAAAATGGTTGTGCCCGTCGTAGAAGGATCCGCCCAATACATCCTGGACAGGGGAGTGGCAGGACACTACGAACGCACCGCCCTACCTGGCGAGGTCGGAAACTTCTCTGTAGCCGCCCACCGCCGCTCCTACGGATCCAACTTCCGCTACATCGATCGATTAGAGGCCGGTAGCAACATTATTGTGCGCACCAAAAAAGCTTGGATGGTCTACAAAGTAACAGAGAAGAAGCTGACCACCCCCGACGACGGATCCGTCATCGCGCCCGTCCCCGGTAGCGACAGCGGCGCCCAACCAACCGAACGGCTGATGACCCTCACCACGTGCTCGACCGCTTCGGGCGGACAATTCGGCAACACGCACCGCTATATAGTGCACGCAAAACTAGACCACTGGGTGCCCCCTGAAACCGGCATCCCCGCAGAACTAGAAGGAACAAAATAATGTACGCAGCACTGTGGCGGATACTGCCCGGACCCACATTCGTGAAATTGCTAGAAGCCCTAGTCCTGCTTATGGGTACCATTGCAGTACTTTTTACCTGGGTCTACCCCTGGGCGGAAAAGTACTTCAATCTGACCGGAAACACTGTTCATTAGGCAAAACATATGGAAAATCAGCAAGTGGGCAAGGGCCTAAAAATACTGTGCGTAGATAACTACGATTCCTTCGTATGGACCATCGTCGGCTACCTGCGGGCCCTGGGCGCCACAGTTGAGGTGGTACGCAACGATCGCGTGGCCGCAAACGCTCCGGCACAGGTAGATATAGACAAAATAGGCGGACGTTTCTACACGGACCAAAACGGGCAAGCCCCACAGGCAACCCGCGCGGCCTCTGTAGAGGACGCCATCGCCCCATACGATGGCATCCTTGTTAGCCCCGGACCGGGCACGCCCTCGGAAGCCGGAGCAAGCCCCGCAGTGTTGCGGGCCTGCAAAAAAATGGGCAAGCCGATGCTAGGGGTGTGCCTAGGTGAGCAGGGACTGGCCGAAATTTGTGGCGCCAAAGTAGTGCGCGCCCCGCAGCTTATGCACGGAAAAACATCTATGATCAGCCATAACCGTGCTGGCATTTTCGAAGGCATCGAAAGCCCACTGCAAATAACCCGCTACCACTCCCTAGCGGTCGACCCCGCTACCATCCCCACCGAGCTCGAAGTAACCGCCACCACCGACGACGGCATCGTGATGGGAATCCAACACAGGCAAGTGCCACTATGGGGCGTCCAATTCCACCCCGAATCCGTCACCACCCACGCCGGACACCAAATGTTTGCCAACTGGCTCCGCCAGGTGCGTGACCATAGGTGAACCAGCTGCTGACAAAGGCGAAAACCCTAGCCGGAGACGCCCCACTACGACTCCTCATAGACGGCCGCTCCGGATCAGGCAAGACGTCCTTAGCGCAGCAGCTAAGCCAAGAAACAGAAGAACTCGAACTACTAGCGGTAGAACAATGGTGTCCCGGCTGGGACGGCCTGCAGCAAGCCGCCCACACCTGCGCCGATCTACTGCACGGCCGCATCACCCAAGTACACCTATGGGACTGGTACGCCGACGATTGGGGCAACTGGTTGCGCCCGGACCCAACTAAAGACTGGATCGTAGAAGGATGCGGCGCCCTCACCCGCGATTCCGTGAGCGCGCCCGGCGCCGTAGGTGTATGGCTAGAACTAGACGCCGCCGAGCGTAAAAAGCGCGCTCTGGCCCGCGACGGCGAACTCTACGCTCCCCACTGGCACGACTGGGCAAAAGCCGAAGAAAAACTATACGGCGCCGAAAAACCCTGGCAACTAGCCGCCCTCCACCTGTAAAACACGCAAAAGAAAAGTGCCCACCGGGACCGATCCGGCGGGCACTTCAGCCTAACCACTAATGTTCGTTGCCAGTATCTTGGCTCTGATTATTACCGGTATCGCCACTATCAGGCGATTCCTTGTCCTTATTACCCGGCTCCTTAGTGGACTGAGACGGGCTCGGCGACGGCGACGGCGGCGCCTTCGCAACATTCACCGTAATAGAAGTGCCCTGCTTTACCTGGCCCACCGCAGACAAAGACGCGACGTTACCGGCAGGAACCGCGCCGGTTTCGACCTCGGTAATCGTAATGGACAAGCCATTATCCTGCAGGAACTTAACCACTTCATCCTTAGACTTACCAACCAGCTCCTGCGGCACATTGACCATGCCAGAACCAACAATCAAGTTGATAGTGGTGCCCTTGGCAACCTTGGTACCAGCCTCCGGATCAGAAGTAATCACCTGATCCTTCGGAACGGTACCCGAATCCTGAGTGCTCACCGACCCCGCGGACAGACCGGCAGCCTCAAGGGCAGAACGGGCCTGCTCCTGGCTCATTCCCGCCAAGTCGGGGACCTGAATCTCGCCTCGACCCTTAGAAATGATGACAGTAACCTTGGACCCCTTATCCACCTGCGTGCCAGGCTCCGGAGTCGAAGAAATCACGTGATCGGCCTCGACCGTATCCGATTCCTCCGGTTCGCCCTCGACCATAGTAAGACCCGCATTAGACAGTTCAGTACGGGCCTCAGCGCGGGGCATTCCCACAATATTCGCGGGCACCGCCACCTTGTTCTCGTTAGGATCCTTCTGCCCGTGAATAAACAGGTAGGCAACGGCCGCAACCGCCGCAATAGCTAGCAGAGACACCAACACGCCAATAATGCGGTTCCGCCGCCTGCGCTTCTTATCCTTCTGCGCCTGCACCCGCTTGGCCTCCTGGCGGGCTCGCCGCAATGCAGCCTGATCCTGAATCGGAGACTGCTGCTGGGTAATCGACAGCGCCCTGGTGCGATCCAGTTCGTCGGTGCGAGTGAGAACCTGAGTTTCGCCCTCGCCCCAAGTATCCACGCCGGGAGCGCCAACGCGCGCCCCGCGACCCGCTGCTACCAAATCCTGCAGCATCTGCCCGGCATCGCCGTAACGATCCTCCTTGGCTTTAGCCAGGGACTTCATTACCACGCGATTCAACGCATCCGGAATGTCGGGAGTGATCTGCGCGGGAGGAGTAGGCACCTTCGAGACGTGCTGGTAGGCCACGGCCACCGCGGTATCGCCGGTGAACGGGGGTCGCCCGGTAAGTAGCTCGTACAGCAGACACCCGGCGGAATACAAGTCCGAGCGATTGTCCACCTTTTCGCCGCGCGCCTGTTCAGGAGACAGGTACTGGGCAGTGCCAACAACGGCATCAGTCTGCGTCATAGTGGCCGAGGAATCCGCAAGCGCCCTGGCAATGCCGAAGTCCATGACCTTGACCTTGCCGGTGGTAGTGAGCATGACGTTTCCCGGCTTGATATCGCGGTGCACCAGGCCCTGCGAATGCGCGTACTCCAGTGCCTGCAGCACGCCGGTCATGATCTCGATTGCCTCGTCGATAGGGACGGGAGAACCGTCAGAGAGCAGGTCTCGTACCGTATGCCCCTCTACATATTCCATGATGATGTAAGGCACCTGCACGGTAGAACCGTCGGGAGTGGTAACAGTTTCCTCGCCGGTGTCATACACCGCCACAATGTTCGGGTGGTTCAGCGACGCTGCCGACTGAGCTTCCCGGCGGAAACGGGCTTGGAAAATAGAATCTCGAGCCAAGTCAGTGCGCAGCATCTTGATGGCGACCACACGAGATAGACGAATATCGTAGCCCAGGTGGACTTGCGCCATCCCCCCGCGGCCAATGAGTGTTCGTACCTCGTAGCGTCCTGCTAACAGAGATTCGGCCATGACACACCCTTCAAATCAGTTACTAGCGCGAGGGCGGCATGCGCCCTCGCAGGTTCAATTATGTTCCAAATGACCATCATTGCGATGGCAAAGACAATTAGTGCAAAAGCGGCCAGAAGAATCCAGTATGTCAGGTCAGTGCCAGCTTCTTGATGCTTCGCATACCCCTGCGTCTGCGCTGCAAGAGGCCTGGCCGTAGAACCGGCCTTAGCCCGGGCCACTCGCTTCTTATTCCTGTCTGGCGGACGCCAGGCGGGCGGTTTGGTGGGACGCCACTTGCCCAGGGCTTCGATGGCTCCGGCCAGCGATTCCTTAGTGATCCTCCGGTGCGGACCGGTGGATTCAGAAGTGTGTTTGGGGGCAAACTCGGGCGGCATCTGGTCCGGTGCCGCTACTGTGCCACCGTCCAGCTCTTCTACCCTGTCGGAATCTTGAGCCAGCGGTTCGATAGAAGTTCGCACCGCCCCCTTGTGGGTCCCACCTGGAAGCGGCCACGGGCGCATAAGAGTGCGCTTCTTTGCCTTGGGGATGCGGCTGGGCGATGTCTCTTTCGAGGGCGCCGCCTTGGGCTCCGATTCGCCGGTGCGGAGAATGTGGCTTACGCGGGCCAATTCTCGGGCCAGGTCGCGGGCAGAGGCAGGCCGGTGGGCAGGATTCTTTTCGAGCAGCTGCATGACCAGTGCACGCAGTTCGGCGGGCACGGATTCTGGCAGTGGTGGAACCTTCTGGTTCACATGCGCGAAAGCGATATCCACCTGCGAAGACCCGGTAAAGGGACGCTTTCCGGCAAGGGCCTCGTAAGCGATGATTCCCAGGGCGTACAGGTCTCCGGCGGGAGTCGCAGGATTGCCCGTAGCCTGCTCCGGGGGCAGGTACTGGGCTGTTCCCATGACCATGCCCACCGCGGTCAACTGTTCCTGATGCGGGCTAAACGAAATGCCGAAATCGGTAAGCTTGGCGACTCCATCCGCACGCACCAGAATATTCGCCGGTTTGATGTCGCGGTGAACAATCCCCGCGCTATGGACGGCGTCCAAAGCATTGGCGGTCTGGTACATGATCGACAGCAGCAGATCCAGCTCCAAAGTAGCGCCATCTTGCAGTAGTTCGGTCATCGGGACGCCGTCGACCAGCTCCATGATGAGCCAGGCCAAGCCGTCGTCCTCGCCATAATCTAGAGTTTGAGCCACGCCAGGATGCGAAATCTTTTGGGCGTTGCGCGCCTCCACATTGAATCGGGCTAGGAACTGGCCTTGGCCTTCCAACTCTTCTTTCAAGACCTTCGCGGCAACGATCTTCCCATCCTGCGAATCGCGGGCCTGCCACACTTCTCCCATGCCGCCAACAGCAATCTGGGTTAGCAGCACGTAGCGCTCCCCAAGGGTGAAACCAGCAGCAATGCGTCCACTCATTGGTTGATCACCGCCTGCATTACCGCTTTAGCAATAGGGGCGGCCACCTGCCCGCCGTAAGCAATGTCGACTCCGGCCTGGCCGCCCTCGACTACCACGGCCACGGCGACCTTCGGATCGGTTGCAGGGGCGAAACCGGTAAACCAGCCGTCTGCCAGGTTGCCGCGTTCGGCCGTGCCGGTCTTGCCCGCTACGTCGATGCCAGAAATCTGGGCTGCGGTGGCGGTGCCCTCCTTGGTGGCATCCACCATCATCTTGGTCAGCTGCGCCGCGTTGTCAGCCTGCATGGCCCGCCCAAATTCCCGGGGAGATTCTTCCTTCTGTACCCCCAGGTCGGCGTCCAGAATCCGCGATATTAGCTGCGGCTTCATAACGGTGCCCTCATTGCCAATGGCGGCAGAAACCATAGCCATCTGCAGAGGGGTAACCCGGACGTCGTATTGGCCGATTGCGCTCATGGCTGTCTGGGCCTGTGGCATGTCTTTGGGGAAGGTCGAGGGCGTCGCCCTCAACGGAATGCGGTGGGCGGTAGAGAAGCCGAAGGCGTCGGCCTGCTTCGAGAGGGCCTCCTGGCCGATGGCCATGCCAGCCTTCGCGAAGGTGGTGTTACAGGAATTCGCCAGTGCGTACTGGAAAGTCGGATTGCCGTCGCCGCAAGTTTCTCCGGCGTCGTTAGAGATCTTGTTCGTGGTTTGGGGTAGATCCAAAGAGACGGGCGAATCAATCTTCGTGTTCGGCTTGTACTTACCGGACTCGAGCATGGCCGCTGCCGTGATCAACTTGAACGTGGACCCGGGCGCGTAAGTGTGATCGCCGAAAGCCCTGTTGTCCAGCGGCTTTTCAGTGTCTTTATTGTAAGCGTCGTAAGCCTGCTGGGCCGTCTTCCCGTCATGGGCGGCAAGGGGATTCGGGTCGTACGAGGGCGAGGAATACAGCGCCAGGATCCGTCCAGTCTTGGGCTCAAGTGCCACAACGGCTCCGCGGCGATCTCCTAATGCTTCTGCGGCGGCTTGCTGGGCAGCCGGATTGAGGGTGAGCTCTACCGAGCCGCCCACCGGCTGTGCCCCGGTGAACAGGCGTTGTATGCGCGACTTCAGGAGCGTGTCGGAGGTGCCATCTAGCACCTGGTTTTGGTTGGCCTCCAGGCCTGTGGCCGTGTTGAATGCCGTGGCGTAGTAGCCGGTAGACAGAGCGTAGAGCCCGCCTGCGGGGTATTGGCGCTGATACTTGAACACGTCCCCGGAAGGTTTAGAAGACGCCACGGGTGCGCCGCCCACAATGATCGAGCCACGGTCGCGCCCGGTAGAGGCGTAGATGGTGCGCGCGTTGCGCGAATCCGCGTTCAGTTCGGGAGCCTTCACAAACTGGATGAAAGTGGCCGCGCACATGAGCGTCACGAACATTAGGACCACAACAAAGGTCAGGCGTCGCACTTGCGTATTCACTGTGCCTCCCCCTTGTTTAGGTGTACCAGTTGGGTTTCGTCGTTTGAGGGCGTGGCCCCACTTTGGGCGGGGGCGTTCTTCTTCGCCGGATTGCCCTTGGTTACCTTCGCTATCTCGGCAGTAGTGAGGTTGCCGGTGGGAGCGGGACGACGGGCAGCGTCGGAGATGCGCAATAGCAGCCCGACGATGATCCAGCTGGACATCAGCGAGGAGCCGCCGGCCGCCAGGAAGGGCAGCGTAAGGCCGGTAAGAGGAAGGACTCGGGTAATGCCGCCTACCACTACGAATACCTGGAAGGCGATACCAAAGCTGAGGCCGGTGGCTAGCAATTTGCCGAAGCCGTCACGCACCCCGATAGCGGTGCGCATGCCGCGTTCGATCAGGATCAAATACAGGGCGAGGATGGCAAAGACGCCGGTCAGCCCCAGTTCTTCCGCTAGGGAAGCGAAGATGAAATCGGAGTTGGCGAAGGGCACGATCTGGGGGTAGCCAGAGCCCCAACCGGTGCCGAATAGGCCGCCGGTGGCCATGCCGAACAGCCCTTGCACCAGCTGTCCGGAGCCGCCGGGCCGGTTATATACCGCCGGGTCGAGGGCGTGTAGCCACCCGTCGATGCGCGAGGAGACGTGGGAAACTTTGGTTGCCATCCACAGGAATGGCAGCATCAAAAGTGCGCCAATGACCAGCCAGGACACGCGGTCAGTGGCCACGTAGATCATGGCTACGAATAGACCGAATAGCAGTAGGGAAGTGCCGAAGTCGCGCTGGCCCACCAGGACGACTATAGAGACTATCCAGACCACCACTAGCGGGCCTAGGTCGCGCGGTCGGGGCAGGCGCAAGCCAAGAATTTTTGGTCCGCCGACCGACAGCTTGTCGCGTCCTTCCACCAGGTAGGCGGCGAAGAAAATAGCTAGGAGGATCTTTGTGAGCTCTGCCGGCTGAATGGTGATGAAGCCCAGGTTGATCCAGATCTTTGCCCCGTTCACCGCGGGGAAGAAGATGGGCAGTACCAGCAGTACCAGGCCTGCCAGCATCAGCAGATAAGAGTTCTTGCGCAGCCGCCTGTGGTCGCGGACTGCAATTAGGGTAAGCGCCATCAAAATGATGCCGGCAACGGTGATGATCAGCTGTTTTGAGCCAACCACTAGATCCTGCTGGCCACGGGCTTCATAAGAGATGTCGAGCCTGTAGATCATTGCCAGCCCGATCCCATTTAGTGCCACCGCGATGGGCAAAATGACGGGGTCAGCGTAGGGGGCAAAATGGCGTACCAGCAGGTGGGTTGCCACCGTAAATACGACGAGGGCGCCAACGTGCAGCCACAGCCCCGCGGGGGGTTCACCAGTCTTGGTGATTGCCGTGGCCACATATGCGCCTACCCCGACTAGTAGCGCAAGCACCAGCAGCGCTATTTCGGGAAGCCGAGCCGAAGAAACCGGCTTGATCTCGACTGTTGCCATTACTTATTTGCCTTTGATGGCTTCGAATTTGAAGACTGTTCTTGCTTGCGCACGTGCGTCTTTTGGAGGTTCTTCACCACTTCGCGGGCGCGGGTGAGCGATTCCCTGGTAATCGGGGTGTTTAGCCGGTCGCGGGCAAACGGGTCCAGTTCGCTCATGCGCAAGTTGGACAGTTCTACGTGGTGGGATAGGTGCCAGGGGCCAATAGTTTGCGGAATTCCCTGGTAGATGGCCACTGTGCCCTTGTAAGGGGCAACGTAGTACTGGCTTTGCGACCAGTTCCAGGCGAGTGTTCCACCCACGCCCACCGCAGCGGCTATGAGTAGGGAAATGGCTCCTGTAAGAAGCCGGCTGCGACGTTTTTTGCGCTTGGAAGCGCGCGCATCCGCCTCGTCAGCTTCGACCTCTTTTTGGTCCCGAGGGCTACGCGAAGGGTCCCCCCGCCCAGTCAAAGCGGCTGCTTTACCTGCCGCCGAATCTGCGTCCCTAGTGCGGTCCAAGCGGTTCGTAGCCGCTGCTCCCACAATCTGGGGCGAGGCCGAAGGCTCAAAGCCAAGATGGTCCGGATCGACCACGTCTGCGATTACGACGGTAACGTTGTCGGGCCCACCCGCGCGCAATGCCAACGCAATTAGCTGATCGCATGCATCTGCCGGATCTTCGACCCCGTGGAGGACTTCGCCGATCGTCTGGGCACTAACCACACCAGACAGGCCGTCAGAGCAGAGCAGCCACCGGTCGCCCTCGACGGCTTCCCTAATGGATTCGTCCAACGTAATATCCGAGGTCGAATCGCCCAGTACGCGAAGAAGAACGCTGCGCTGGGGGTGGGTCTCGGCTTGCTCTGGGGTGAGCTGCCCGGACTGTACCAGGTACTGCACAAACGAGTGGTCGGTAGTTACCTGCGTAAGCGTTCCCTGGCGCAGCAGGTACGCCCTCGAATCGCCAATGTGAGTCATGGCCAGCTTGTTGCCGCTGCGCAAAACAGCGATGCAAGTAGTGCCGAGGCCGTGCAGATCGGCATCATGGGAAGAACGGTCAACCAGTTCCTCGTGCGCGTCCGAAATGCGGGTGCGCAACAGGTTCAGCAGGTCGTCGGCGCCGTGGGCGTCAGTGTCCAGATCCGCCAGGTGTGCCACCGCGATAGAAGAGGCAATGTCGCCGCCCGCAGGCCCGCCCATGCCATCGGCAAGCACCAACAGGTGAGGTCCGGCGTAACCGGAATCCTGATTCGACTTCCGCACCAACCCCACATCAGAGCGGGTAGCAAAACGCAAAGTAAGACTCATCGTGTTAGCTCCAATGTAGTTTGCCCAATTCTAATCTGGTTTCCCAACCCCACGGGGCGCGGTGAGGAGATGCGTTCCCCATCGACGAAGACGCCGTTCGTAGAATTCATGTCCTCGACATGCCAGGACCCGCCGGCCAAATATAGGCGAGCGTGCTGGGAAGATGCGTAGGAGTCGTCTACCACCAGCGTGCATGCTGGCGAGCGTCCGATGACAATGGCAGCAGATCCAAGCGGCATCTTGGTGCCCGTAAGAGCGCCCTCGGTAATTACCAGCTGCGTGGGGGAACTGGAGGCGCCCGTAATGGATCGCCTGCGCGGAATCCCTCCGGAATCGCGGTCGTTTTTTGGCGAGGGCGAAGGGGCTGCGGACTTCTTCCCGTGGCGGCCTCGGCCGCGCGGCGTTACTACAGTGCCCCACACGTCCCGGCGCAATACCCCGAGCGCTGCTGCAACAAACAGCCACAAAAGCACCAGGTAACCCAGGCGGATTACGGTAACCGCTAGTTCAGAAGCCAAACCCTACGCCTCCTGATCCTCGGAGGTAAAGAAGAATATGTGAGTGCGTCCAACCGTCAGTTCGTTGCCGTCCAACAGTGTGGCGGCGTCGATGCGGTGGCCTTCGACGTAGGAACCGTTTGTGGAACCCAAGTCGGTGGCAATTACGCCAGTGGGCGTGATGCGCAGCTCCAGGTGTTTGCGGGATACACCCGAGTCAGCTAACACAATGTCAGCTTCGGTGCCGCGTCCGATAACGGTGACAGGTTCGGTGAGCATCCAGCGTTTGCCGTCAATTTCCAAAATAGGATGCGACGGGCTGGCCTGGTTTGAGGTAACTGGGGCTGCAGGGCCTCGGCGCGTAGCCGGGGTAACCCGGACCGTGCCGGTTTCCTGGGTGGAATCCCTAGTGAAGGTGACTACGACGGGGCCCACAAAGGAATAGGACTGTTCCGTGGCGTACTGGGTGGCATCGTTTACCATTTCCTCGGCTAGTACGTCACCGCCGCTACCGGCAATATTGTCGAAGTCAGCCTTGGACAGGCTAACCGTGAATTCGTTCGGCACCACGGTGCGGTTGGAGCTGATCGCGGCCGTATTGTCTTCCATTGACCGCCGCACTGCTGCCGAAATATCGACAGGCTTTAGCTGCGACCGGAATACCTTTGAAAACGCGCCAGAGATGCCACGCTCAACGGCATTTTCAAAACGGTCAAAAACGCTCACCGTCAACCCCCAGTAGTGCAATTAGGCGCAAAGCCCAAAATGGTCATATACCTTCCCTAGTATGCCGCGTTAAGTAGGAATCTTGCACCTTAGCGCCAGCGAGGGCGAACATCTGGGTTCGCCCTCGGGATAACTGCTAGCTAGTTTGCCCAGCTACTTAGCGGCAGCAAGCTGGAAAGTTAAAACAAAAAAGCCCCAAAGCTTTCGCCTTGGGACCACCTGTGCTCGAGGGGGGAGTTGAACCCCCACGGTATCTCTACCACACGGACCTGAACCGTGCGCGTCTGCCTATTCCGCCACTCGAGCTTGCATCAGCTCGTATACAGTAGCGCGATCGGAGGGTCGGGTGCAAGCTGGCCCTTTGTGCGGTTATCCACAATTCGTTCCATTTTCGTAATCCACAGCCGTGGCGAAGTCCGCTGGAGGGCGCTGCGGAGAATTTCCGACACTGGGGTCATGGCAACGAAAAACAAGCCTTTGCGCAGGCAAAAAGCGCCTTTACTGAAACCGACATTGCTGGAGCGGGTCTGTCGCAGGCTTCGTTCCCGCGCCATTGTAACTATGGCGCTTACCACAGCGACGTTTGGGGTGTGCGCTCCCGGGGCGCTTGCCGACAACGCGGGACCGGGGATCGAGTCGTGGAAAATCGTTGGGCGAACCGACCTGGAATTGGGTGCGCACAAAGCAGCTAACGGGCAGTTCATGATCTGCGCTACCGATTCGCAGATCAACTTTGCAGCGAAAGCTCATCCGATCTTTTTTGATCGCGAGGTAACCGTAGGAGCGCGATCGCCCTATAAGGTTTCCAGTTCTTATTTAGGAGACGCGGGATCCAACATTGTCGACGCGGACAAACAGCCGCTCATCGCCTACATGCTCTGGCGGCACCTAAAGGAGGCGGGGCAAAAGGCCGAGGGCGGAAATTGGCGTCCGCTAGCAGGCTTAGTGGACGCGGTGCACAGCTCCACTAACTCTAGGAAGTACCTGGCAGATAAGGGGCCGCTGCCAGCGCAAGTAAAGAAGGACGCGAAGCGCTACCTTGCCGAGGCCGCTAAATATGCTGGCCCCTACCGCTTTGCGACCCGATGGCACGGGCAGGCACTGGGGGTGCGGGTGCTTTCGGCTGCGGGCAACCCCATCGGCGTGAAGGTGCAGGTGGCTGGGCAGGCCCCGCTAGTAATAAACGGAATCCGGTACTCGGATAAGGCGTCGTTTAAGAGCGGCGCCAAAGAGGTACTGATCAAGCCGCAACGGCAACAGGGAAAGCAGACGCTACTGGAACTGAAAGCAGGCGGCGTTCCGGCAGTCACCTTCCGCGTGTGGGAACACCACAAGGCGCAAGACATGATGCTGTCGGGCTATGACTCGGAGCTGACCGCGAAGGTGGACGTTCCGGCAGCGCCGGTTCCACCCAAGCAGACTCCTCCGGCAAAGACTCCACCGGAAAAGAAAGTGCCGAAAGAGACCCCACCTGTTCCGCCAGTAGCGGATACGCCATTACCGAAGCAGGTCACGCCGCCTGAGTCGCCCGAACCTGTACCGGCTGAAGCGGAGCAGACTCCGCCGCCGAAAGTAACGGAAAACCCGACTCCGGAAGTGCGGCCAGTGCAGGTTGAAACCGCGGTGCAGCCAAAGCCGAAGATTACGCCCTCGCCAGCGAAAAAACGGACGCTAGCCAAGACGGGTAGTTCCTCCGTATTAGCAGGTGGGGCCGCACTTGCACTCGCAGGGATCGGGGTGGCGTTCCTGGGGCTGAGGAGGCGGATCTAAGCATTCGGAAATCCCGGCGGCAGCGTCCTTGCTGCGGGTAGCGTAGAGATAAGCAATACGTGAGGTGAATGATGGCAAAACAAAATAGGGTTCCACTTAGCATTTTGGATCTAGTCCCAGTATCCGAGGGGATGACTAGGAAGCAGGCGTTGGACAACTCGGTTGAGGTTGCCAAGGTTGCTGATCAGACCGGTTACAACAGGTACTGGGTGGCGGAACACCACGGTTCGCTAGCGTTCATGGCCTCGGCAACCTCGCTGCTGCTGGGACGCGCCGCCGAACACACCTCGCGCATTCGCCTAGGATCCGGTGGGGTCATGATGCCCAACCACACCCCGCTGATGGTGGCTGAATACTACGGCACCTTAGCGACTCTGTACCCAGACCGCATCGACCTGGGGTTGGGGCGTGCTCCGGGGACCGACCCGGTAACAGCAGCCGCGCTGAATCGAGGGCAGGCGGACCTGCGCTCATTCGGCCGGGACGTGCAAGAGTTGGCAAACTACTTAGCCGACGCTTACCCGAACGAATACGCAACCCAGGTGCGCGGCGCAGAGGCCGGAGCACTCGGACTGCCGTTTGCCCCCGAACGACCACTGACCAGAGTGCGAGCAATCCCAGGGCAGGGAACCAAGGTGCCCCTGTGGATGCTCGGTTCTTCCACCGGTGGAGCCAAAGTGGCGGCCAAACTCGGACTGCCCTTCTCGTTCGCCTCCCACTTCGCGCCCGCAGCAATGGACGCGGCACTGTCTATCTACCGGGCAGACTTCGAATACGAATCTCCTACCAAACAGATCGAAAAGCCCTACGTCATGGCTGGAATCAACGTGATGGTGGCGCCCACCCAGGAAGAAGCTGAATTCCTGTACACCACCAGCCTGCAGATGCAATCGCGCATTCGCCGAGGCCGGGCGGGACAGCTGCCCGCCCCAACTCACGACCTAGAGGGCACGCTGGGTGCGGCGGAAGCTTCGCTCGTGCGGCATCTTCCCTCGGTCAGCGCAATTGGCACCCCCGACCAGGTGACCGAAAAGATGCAGGCCTTCGTAGACGAGTTTGCCCTAGATGAGCTAATTATCATCTGCTACGCCTACGATCCGCAGCTGCGGTTGCGCTCGCTGCGCATGCTATCTGAGGCCTGGTTCGGCTAGCCGCACCGCCTAGCGCCGGACCGGGCGCTAATCTGGATGGTGATGAAGAAACCACCAACTTCCTCCTTGCAAAAGCCCCGGGCCACGCGCGTAGACATAGCCGCCCGGGCAGCAGGCGTGCTCATAGGTACCGCCTGCGGGGACGCGCTGGGAGTGCCCTACGAATTTGCGCCCAAAGTGCAAGTTACGCCCTCGATGCGCGGGGGCGGCATGGGCCCGTACGCCGCCGGGGAGTGGTCTGACGACACCCAATTGGCGGTAGCTCTGGCGGAAGTAGCGGTAACGGGCGCTAACTTGGCAGCCAAGGCCTCCTTAGACAACATTGCCGAGCGGATGCTGCGATGGCTGAAAGGCGGAGCCACAGACGTCGATTCGCAAACTCGCGTCATCTTGCAGGGCGCACTCGACGACGAGGGCGCCCGCAGCCCAGCGCACAAACTAGCCGCCTCCGCCGCCTACTTCCACAAGCGCACTGGCCGCTCCGCCGGAAACGGAATATTGCCGCGGGCCGGTGTGCTAGGGCTCAGCCGCGTCGAGTCGCGCCAACTCACCGCCGAGGCCGCCCGCGCCGTTTCTTGCCTGACACACCCAGACCCCCTTGCCGGCGACGCCGTAGTGCTTTGGGCAGAAGCAGTCCGCTACGCGGTCACCTCGCCACCAGGATCTACCTGGGCGGGACGCATAAACATAGAGGGCGGCATTGACCTCCTTCCCCTCCACCGGCAAGCCCAATGGCGTGAATGGGTCCGCGACGCGCTAGAGCGGTACTTTGCCCCGCCCTCGGACAACACGTATGTAGTGTCGGCCTTCCAGGCAGCTCTCGGAGCCATAGCCGCGACCGCGCTAGAAGAAGTACCTGCAACCGAAGCATTCGAACGGGCCCTCTCTAGAGCCGTGCAAGCCGGCGGCGACACCGACACGGTAGCCGCCACCGTTGGCGCACTTATGGGGGCCGCCCTCGGAGCACCACAAATACCCGAAAAATGGGTGAACAAAGTACACGGTTGGCCGGGGCTAACCGCCTCAGATCTGTATGATTTGGGAGCCGGCATCGCAATAGCCGGCATCGTAGGAGAAGAGGCCATGGCTCAAGCCTTGGTAGGCGAAATCGACCTCGAAGGGGACGCATGATCACAGCAGCTGCAGACGGTTCCAGCCTAGGCAACCCAGGCCCGGCGGGATGGGCGTGGTACGTAAACGCAAACTGTTGGAAAGCCGGCGGATGGAAAAACGGCACCAACAACAAAGGCGAACTAACCGCCGTGCTGAATCTGCTCGAATCTACCCGAGAAGCCGGCCTGGCGGATCAAGAACTAGTCATATACGCAGACTCTCAATACGTGATCAACGCCCTGACAAAATGGATCCGCGGGTGGAAAAAGAAGAACTGGAAAAAAGCGGACGGCAAACCAGTATTAAATAAGGACCTGATGGTCGCCCTCGACAAGGAAATGGAAGGCCGCAAGGTCACCTTTAAATGGGTGAAAGGCCACGCAGGGCACCAGATGAACGAAGCTGCGGACACGCGCGCTCGCGGGGCCGCAACGGCAATGCGTGACGGCACCCCGGTAGAAGAAGGGCCGGGATTTTCCGCAGGCTCCGCACCTAGCGACGCGGTGGCAGAGGCAGCGACAGAGCCTCCTGCGCGAAGTGCTGAAGAACCCCAAAAAAGCAACGACGAGCTGTTTTTGGAGGCCGAAGACAAACTGATCGAGGCGTTGCGAGCCGGCACGCAGGAAAAACTGCAGGGGCTGCTAGCCTCCGGGTTTAGAGGGTTCGATGGCAGTGGCCACCCGTTAAATGCGGCAGACGCAATAGCCGACGTAACCAACTTGGTCCCGCCCGATGCGCAGGTAGGAAAGAAGGCGTGCGCCCACCTGGGAGCCGGCCTCTACCTGGTGTGCTACAGGGTGGGCGAGGCCGGCGGCACCGCTTTGCACTCAACGATTTGGCAGTTGCGCGCCGGCCAGCCCGAGGCCCTGTATCACCAGGCCAGCAGGCTATAGCTGCTTAGCTAGTTCCAACACGGTTCGGGCGGAAACCGCTGCCGCCTCCGAACCGTCAATGTGGAAGTCTTGGCCCGCCTGTGGCCCGCACAGATCCGATACCCCGCGCACGGAAATGAACGCTACGTCGCGGGCAGCACTTACCTGAGCAAGCGCGGTGGATTCCATGTCAGCAGCCAAAGCCTGCGGGAAGGTCTGGCGCATGGCTGGGGTCTGGTCGGCGGCAACGAAAGAATTCCCGGAAACAACTTCTCCCACGCGCACGCCGGCAAGCTTGCCTGCTTTTTCTACTAGCTGGCTTCCGCCCGGGAAAGATACGGGTTCGGAAGGCAACTGGCCCGGCTTGTACCCGAATGCGGTGGCGTCAGCATCCGCATACCGGTAGGCGGAGCCGGCGATCACGTCGCGTACTTCGATGCCTTCACCGAGTCCGCCACAGGTGCCCGCGGCAATTACCGCGGTGGGGGCGTCAACGCCGAGCTGGGTTGCAGCGCTGTCCAACACCCAGGTCAGGCAGGAAGCAGCATTGACCAGCCCAATAGCGGAGGTGGCCAGCAAAATCGGGGTGGGCGCATCCAGCAGGTAGCATTTTGCGCGCCCACACGAGACGGATTCCTTAGCGGGAAGAGCTTCCAAGAAAGGGGCCGCCTCCATGTCCATGGCGACCTGAATTAGTAGGCTCATCGGATTTCTTCCCATTCGGAACGCTTGTCCAAGAATGCGCGTACGGCTTCCTGCGCGCCCTCGAGCGAGTGGTTGGCCCCCCACCCGCACTGCTTCTCGTTAGCTGCGGGGACGGCCTCGGCCTGCAGGATGTCTTTGCAGGTGGCCTCTAGGATCTGCAGAAATTCGTCCATTTCCAGACCCAGGGTTTGGGCGTAGAAGCCGGTCTGGCATCCCATTGGACCGAAGTCGATGAGGGCGTCAGTGTGGTTTCGCATCAGCTCTGCAGCCATATGTTCGATGGAGTGCACGGTTGGCATCTCTAGGTGGTCCTTGTTGGGCTGGCAGAAACGGACGTCGTACTTGATCAGGGTGTCGCCGCCCGGCAGCTGCTTGCGATCGGCAACGCGCACAAAGGGTGCCTTTACGGTTCGGTGGTCCAGGTTGAATGATTCAACGTTCATCTTTTCGCTCATGGGCCCATTGTTCCATGTTCGTTTCCAAGTGGAAGGTTGGGCGCGGAGCGGCGTGGTACCAGAGCGTGGATAGTGGCGAGTTTCGCACGAAGTATTTATCCACAGGCGGGGGATGCTGTGGATAAAAGTTTCCACAGTCCAAATAGGTCTGGATGACAGAGGGCGTCGACGCCGCCCTGGCGCCATTTGACGGGGGTGGAAGCAACAATGAAAGAGCGCCTATAGAAAGGGGGTGAAGTGGGGTATCCACTGCCTCGTCCACCACTTTTGCCACTTTGTCCACAGAAGGTGTGAAACACGTTATCTAGTGGTCGTGGCGAAAGGTAACCACTAGGTGTAGTGTTTGTACGAGCGGGCGGAAAGCGCCTACAACTAAATTGCATGGATGTAGTTACATGCGCGTAATAAACGTGCTGGTAAGACCAACAAGTAAGGAGCCTACTCAATGTCCGTCACTGTTTACTCGAAGCCGATGTGCGTGCAATGTGATGCGACTAAGCGTGCATTGAAGCGCAAGGGCGTTGCCTTCGCCGAGGTCGACATCACTCAGGACGCCGACGCACTTGAGCAGGTCAAAGCCTTGGGTTACGTGCAGGCTCCGGTAGTAATGGCAGGGGAAGATCACTGGTCCGGTTACCGTCCGGACAAGATCAAGGCCCTGGTTGCTGCTATGGGCTCGCAGAAGGTGGCAAATGCCTAACACTGTGGAGGCCGCAGGATCGGCCCCATACGTCATCTACTTCTCGTCGGCAACGAACAACACGAAACGTTTCGTTGACCGGCTAGAAGTGGATTCCGACAGGATCCCGCTCAGGCCGAAGGATCCGTTTTTGTACGCCGAGCGCCCGTACGTGCTGATTGTTCCCACCTATGGGGGCGGAAACCTGAAGGGCGCGGTACCAAAACAAGTCATCAAGTTCTTGAACCATGAACCCAACCGCAAACTGTGCCGCGGCGTAATTGCGGGTGGAAACACCAACTTCGGGAAGGCCTACTGCATTGCCGGCGATATTATTGCCGCCAAGCTGCAGGTTCCCTTCATGTACAAATTTGAGCTCCTGGGCACCGGAGATGACGTGTCCATTGTTCGTAAAGGATTGGAAGAGTTTTGGCAGAAAATCTGACCGATACTGGCACCGAGACCGCCCTCAGCCCCGATAAGGACTACCACGCCCTCAACGCGAAGCTGAACCTGTATTCCCCCGACGGCAAGATCCAGTTCGATGCCGACAAGCAGGCGGCCCGCCAGTACTTCCTGCAGCACGTAAACCAGAACACCGTCTACTTCCACGACTTGGAAGAGAAGATGGAATACCTGATCGAAAACGGCTACTACGAAGAGGACGTAGTGCGCCAGTACGATTGGGAATTCGTGAAGAAGCTGTACAAGGCGGCGTACGCGCACAAGTTCCGTTTCCCCACCTTCTTGGGTGCGTTCAAGTACTACACCTCTTACACGTTGAAGACTTTTGACGGCAAGCGCTACCTGGAACGTTACGAGGACCGGGTGTGCATGGTCGCCCTCTACCTGGGCCGTGGCAACGAAGAGCTGGCCATGTCCGTTATGGAAGAGATCATCTCCGGGCGCTACCAGCCCGCAACGCCAACATTCCTGAACGCCGGTAAGGCTGCGCGTGGCGAACTGGTCTCTTGCTTCCTGGTGCGCGTCGAAGACAATATGGAGTCGATCGCGCGCGGCATCAACTCCTCCCTGCAGCTGTCTAAGCGCGGCGGCGGCGTGGCGCTGTGTCTTACCAACCTGCGCGAATCTGGTGCACCGATCAAGCGGATTGAAAACCAATCCTCTGGGGTGGTGCCCGTTATGAAGATGCTCGAGGACGCGTTCAGCTACGCCAATCAGCTTGGGGCTCGCCAGGGAGCGGGCGCGGCATACTTGCATGCCCACCATCCCGACATTCTGAAGTTCCTGGATACCAAGCGTGAAAACGCCGACGAGAAGATCCGTATTAAGACCCTTTCTTTGGGCGTGATCATTCCCGACGTAACCTTCGAACTGGCCAAGCGCAACGAAGACATGTACCTGTTTAGCCCCTATGACGTGGAGCGCGTCTACGGTAAGGCCTTCAGCGAAATTTCGGTCACCGAGCACTACCGCGAAATGGTAGAGGACGGGCGCATCCACAAGAAGAAGATCAACGCCCGAAAGTTCTTCCAGACGTTGGCCGAAATCCAGTTTGAATCTGGCTACCCGTACATCGTTTTTGAAGACACGGTCAATCGCGCTAACCCCATCAAGGGGCGCGTGACCATGTCCAACCTGTGCAGCGAGATTCTGCAGGTGTCCGAGCCCTCCACTTTCAACGAGGACCTTACATACGAGCACGTGGGCAAAGATATTTCGTGCAACCTGGGCTCGCTGAACATTGCGCGCACTATGGATTCGCCGGACTTCGGCAAGACCATCGAAACTGCGGTGCGCGGTCTGACTGCCGTGTCTGACCTGTCCAACATTGCGTCAGTTCCGTCTATCCAGCGGGGTAACGCCATGAGCCACGCCATTGGGCTGGGGCAGATGAACCTGCACGGTTACCTGGCTCGCGAGGGCGTGTATTACGGTAGCGAGGAAGCGTTGGACTTCACCAACATGTACTTCTACGCGGTGTGCTACCAGGCGATTAAGGCCTCCTGCAAGATTGCGCAGGAGCGCGGCGAGAAGTTTGTCGGCTTCGAAGATTCTGACTACGCGTCAGGAAAATTCTTCCAGAAGTACATCGAGGGCGAATGGGTGCCCAAGACCGACAAGTGCAAGCAGCTGCTGGCAAAGTCCACCATTTTCATTCCCACCCAAGAAGACTGGAAAGCACTAGCTGCCGACGTGGCAAAGTATGGTATGTACAATCAAAACCTGCAGGCAATCCCGCCCACCGGTTCTATCTCGTACATCAACTACTCCACCTCTTCCATCCATCCGATTGTGTCCAAGATTGAAATCCGTAAGGAAGGTAAAATCGGGCGCGTCTACTACCCAGCTCCCTACATGACCAACGACAACCTGGAGTACTACCAGGATGCTTACGAGATCGGGCCAGAAAAGATCATCGACACCTACGCCGTGGCAACCCAGCACGTAGATCAGGGCCTGTCGCTAACCCTGTTCTACCCGGACACCGTTACTTCCCGTGACGTGAACAAGTCTTACATTTACGCTTGGCGCAAGGGCATCAAAACTATGTACTACATGCGGATCCGCCAGCAGGCCTTGGAAGGCACTGAGGTGCAGGGCTGCGTGTCCTGCATGCTGTAGCTGATCAGGAAAAGACCGGGTCGTGCCCCACGCGCGGCCCGGTCTTGTATGTCAGGCGGTTTTCCGGGGGCTACATTCGGGGAGGGCGGATTCGCCCTCGTACTTCGCGCAGATGCCGGGCGTGAAAGCACATCTGGTTATCGAAGGCACATTGGATGGTCGGTGGCACATCGAAATGTGCACAGTTAGGTGTGCTTTAGATGAAATGATGTGCTTTCGGCATGGGGAGGGATCCAGGGATCCACACGAATGATTGTGGCCCCTAGGCCCGGCCTGCTCAGCAAATTATTCTTATGCCAGGCAAGTGCGTGATTGTGCTTTGCCCCGAACCTATTCGTCGGTAGGGCTGGCACTACCTGAAATCTATTCCCCTCCCGATTCTGCCTCACCAGCGCTTTTGCGATCGTAGAGGTATGAACAACACAAGCATTCCTCAGTCGCCTGTGATGGCGAATAATTCGGCGGCACCGGCCGCTTCGTTCCTGCAGCCCGTCGTTGAACTGGTCGACGTCTCGAAAATCTACGGTACTGGTGGCGCCCAGGTGCGAGCCCTAGACAAAGTGTCCGTCGGCTTCGAAGCAGGCAAGTTCACCGCGATCATGGGGCCTTCCGGGTCGGGCAAATCGACCATGTTGCACATGCTTGCAGGGCTAGATACCCCAACCGCAGGCAAAGTTCTTATTGAGGGCAAAGACATTACCCAGCTGAAGGATGACGCCCTGACCAAGCTGCGCCGCGACCGGATTGGTTTTGTATTCCAAAGCTTCAACCTGGTCCCCACACTAGATGCGGCCGCCAACATAAAGCTGCCCGCACAGCTGGCAGGACACAAGGTAAACGAACACCAATTCGCCCAGATTACCAGGACTCTAGGAATTGAAGGCAGGCTCGACCACCGCCCTTCACAAATGTCAGGTGGCCAGCAGCAACGCGTAGCTGTGGCCCGAGCCCTCGTAATGAATCCGGCCGTTATCGTGGCAGATGAACCGACGGGCAATCTGGATTCTGCGTCTTCTAGAGAGGTCCTGTCCATGCTGCGCCGCGCAGTAACTGACCTTGGGCAAACCGTGATCATGGTGACCCATGACGCCGACTGTGCCGCTGTGGCCGATCGCGTTCTGGAAGTGTGCGACGGCAAGATCTCTGCCGATCACAGCCTGATTGGTGGTGCCCGGTGAACACACTTCTAAAAGCCAACCTGCGCACGTACGCGCGGCGTTATTTAGCCACCGGGCTAGCCGTCGCCATTTCGATGGCCTTCGTGTTCGCGTGCCTGGTAATGACCCAGTCGCTGCAACAATCCCTTACGCAGAGCGCGGATGAGGAATTTCAGGGAGTCGCGGCGTTTGCCACCCCCCAAGGTGCCGTAGACCTGCGACAGGCTGCAAAAAAGCTGCAAAATACGCCGGGTGTTGGCGCGGCCCAGCAGACAGCCTATGGCGTATTGCAGATGCGCGCCGGGAGCGAAAACACCACGGCGTTTGTCGCCGCAGAACAGAAAGCGCCCTTCTTTCATCGTGAGGCTGACGAAGGGAAACGGCCAGGCGAGGACGAAATCATGCTCACGACCCAGGCCGCCCAAACCCTGCACGTGAAAGTGGGGCAGACGGTGAAGGCGCGCTCTAACATCGAGGGCGGCGACTACTTCCCACTCAAAGTCTCTGGGCTGATCAAGCAGGGCGCTATAAGTAACGTGCGCTCGGTGATTACTGAAGCGACCATGACTAAGATGAATGCCTCCATGGCAGCAAACCTCAAAGTCGCTGGTCAGAGCAAGAATCCTAATAAGGCTGAACAGCAGCGCGTGGCCAAGACGGTAAAACAGGTGTTGGGTAAGGACGTCAAGGTGCAAACCGGCTCCGAGGCCAGAACCACAATGCTGCAGCAGATGCGCATCGGTGGCGCTGTCATGATGGCTGTGCTACTCACTTTTCCGGCAATAGCCCTGGTTGTTGCGTTCATTGTAGTGTCCACTACGTTCAAGGTGGTCTACCAGCAGCGGCGACGTGAACTGGCCCTACTGCGCGCGGTCGGGGCTACCGGGCGGCAGGTGCGATCTCTACTGCGCAAGGAAACCTTACTGGTGGGCGCCATTTCCTCAATTATCGGAATTATCCTCGGCATGGGTCTGGCAGTCCTTGCATTGCGGATTGGCAAGATCCCGTTAGGCGCGGTCAACCCACTACTGTTGGTGGGCGTGTTCGTCCTCGGCACGGTACTGACGTATTTGGTAGGTATGCGGCCAGCGGGACGAGTGGCGAAGGTTCCGCCCCTTGCGGCCCTGTCGCAGTTCAGTGAAGAGGAGGGCGGTAGTGCTCGCACCCGGTGGGGGCGAATCGTCTTCGGACTGCTGCTGGTTGCGGTCGGCGCCGCCGGGCTGGGGATTGGTATCCACCACGGCGAAGAACTCGGGTTCGTCATTGCGCTAGCGGGTGGCATCCCCGCTTTCCTCGGGGCGGTCTTGTTGGCCAGTGCCGCCATGCCGAAGCTCACTTCGCTGGTCGGCACCATTGCTCGCAGTGGTATTGGCAAGATGGCGAGGGCGAACACGACCCGCAACCGGGCCCGTACTGCTGCGACGGGAACGGCAATCGTTATTGGGGTCACTTTGATCACGATGATGTCGGTGGGAGCTACTTCGATGCGCGCATCGTTGGAAGATACTCTGAATACCGAGCGGCCCATTGACCTGGTAGTCACGTCGCGTGGTGGATCTTTGCAGGCGGGCCAGGTGGCTAAGCTGCGCGGTCTTGCCGGCATAGCGAAGATGCAGGTAGAGAAGGCGGCTCCGGCGCGTCTGGGAGATAGGGACGTGAAGGCGTACGGCGTTGCGGACCGAAACCCGGTATCGCGCGCAAAGGAAAAGCTGTTTACTCATAACGAGGGCGAGGCTGCTTCCGGTCTGCCTACGGGAGCCTCCCGACTGTGCGTCGGCCAGACATGTCAGGACGTGCAGGTGAAGCAGAATAAGGCGATGGAGGCCGGCTCGGTGAATGTGGCCGCCGAAACGCTAAAGCAGTTGGCCCCTAATGCGAAGGATGCTCGCGCGGTGATTCGCCTGAATGACAATGCGAACATCGAACAGGTGATAAAGGATGTTGGCCAGATCTCTGACAGTCTGGAAATTACTGGTGGTGCTGGCGAGAGGGCCTTCTATTCGAAGATGATCAACGCGGCGCTCGCGGTGGTTGTCGGGCTGTTGGCGGTGTCCGTATTGGTCGCCCTCGTTGGGGTTGCGAACACCCTTTCGCTGTCGGTGGCGGAACGCACCCGCGAGAATGGGCTGTTGCGCGCCCTCGGACTGCTGCGGAGGCAGATGAGGCGGATGCTGTTGTGGGAGGCGGTCCTGATCGCGATCACCGGGTCCGCAATTGGCATCCTTCTGGGCATAGGGTTTGGCATCCTCGGAATCCACGCACTGCCGCTAGAGGTGAACCGCGTGATCGTGGTCATGCCCTGGGCCTACATCGCGGCGGCAGTGGTGATCACTCTGATTGCGGCGGCTTTGGCCTCCTGGGTACCGGGGAGGAAGGCAGCTAAGGTGCCTCCCGTGCGGGCGCTAACGGCTGACTGAAGAAAGTGAATAGGCGTGAGGGCGTAGTCCAACTTGGGCTGCGCCCTCCACCTTTTAAGAAAGGCGGCCATTTGCGCTCCGACCTCTGTTTTTAGAGAAGTGGCCAAGGGTAGAATAGGAGCATGTTATTTGCTTTTTCAATTGCGCCTTCCACAACTGACGATCCGGATGGTTCGATGGCTTCGGCCGTAGCTCGTGCGATCAAGGTTGTGCGCGATTCGGGCCTGCCAAACGAAACCACTTCGATGTTCACGACTTTGGAAGGCAGCTGGGAAGAATGCATGCCGGTCATCCAGAAGGCGTGTGATGCAGTGGGAGAGGTTAGCCCGCGCGTGTCCCTAGTGCTCAAGGCGGATCTACGCCCGGGCCATACCGGGGAAATTGAAGGCAAGGTAGAACGCGTGAACGCGCAGGTAGAAAAGCTGTAACTGCGTTTTTCAAAATAAGAATTTAAAATATCTAATCACGGAAGATTAGTGATGGTTGTCGCCGGATCCAAACGCAAGATGCTAATAATCGGCCTGAGCATTGCCCTGGCAGTAGTGGTTGTCGCCAACTTGACGATCGGCTACTTCCTGCTGAGGCCGGCCCCCACCGCAGTAAGTAAGGGGCCCGCTGCCAAGACTATGACTGCTAAACAGCGGCAAGAGGCCTTGAGCGTGCCTGTCAACTATTCCAGGGGAATAAAGAAATATCGCAGATTTAAGAAGCCGAATCTGGGTGCAGATTTCTCTTTAGCTAAGTATCAGTATTCTGCGAAGAGTAATCACATGGCGGCGATTGCGTATTTGACAGAAAAAGTAAACATTGCGGTCTTTGACCAGCAGGGGAAGGTCTTATCTAAATATCAGATTGCCCCACCGACGTGGAAAGCGGCGGACGAGAATGAGAAGAACATCCTTCAGACATTTACCCGGGTTTATCCTGACGCGTTCTTAGGGCACGTTTCTTTCGGGGATTACGTGTGGGGACACAAAGAGGGCGTGAACATTGCAACGGGTAAGAAAGTCCCTGTTCCCGGCCAGAAAGGCTCGGTCGTGCGTGGGGTGGCAGGAACATATCTGATTGTTTCTAACCCGAAGGGTGCGGACGAAGAGGTGAGGGCGTACGCTCCCGGTGCATATGATGATCCGGCGCTCACAGTGTCGGGGCAGGGGCATCTCCAGTCTTTTTCTGCCGAGACTTTAGCTTTCGCAAAGAAATTGGGGCGGGATTCGGATATTTCGCTGCTCTATTTGAAGACCGGAAAAATTGTAAATACCCATGTTAAGGGGGCGACCATGCCCATTAGCGGCGTAATTGCTATGACTGACGGGTATTGGCTTGTGGGTGATGCTGGAAATCATTGGCAGGTACCTGCTAAGGAAGGGGAGGTAAAGCTTGGCAGTCGCATCGTTCACGCGGCGTTCGGCAATGGTGAGGGCGAGAGCTCAATAATACTGGGTACTTCCGCCTATTTGGTCTCAAAATCTAGTATGCCGGCCTCGTCTAATAAGCTCAGCAGCGCCAAGTTCAGGGAAGCGCTAGGCCGGGGGCTTGGTGCGCTAGTTCCAATTCCTGGGGATGAGCTACTTTTCCTACCTGATGGAGGCGATTATCTTGCTGTGACCGGGACGGACAGGCAATACTTGTGCTCCCGGGTTTATGGAATGGTGGATGGATTACTTGTCCAGGACTCTGAGCATATGAGCGAATCCAGCGATTCGATCATGGGTATAGAGATGAAGACGGGAACGCGGCTGTGGGTACTTCCGAAGGGATTCTCTGCGGATGAGTATATGACTGGCGGCTTGATAACTGGGTCGGACGCTACCGCTGAAGAAATTGTTGTTAGTGGGGCGGAGGGCGCGCTGCCGGAAGAATCGCAGCAGAAAAATAGCGAACAGAATCGGGCGAGGGCGGCCGGCGATGCCATCCGGAACTTCGATTTTGCGAACGCCACGTGGGATGTGGGCCGCAATGGTGCTTCTAATACTTACGATCTGAAAGATGGAGTAAAGGAAGAGTCGTTTAACGGCGTGCCCGCAAAATTGCAGTATGTCCCAGAAGCTGCCTTCTACGTAGATATTGACGGCGACGGTTACTTAGATTCGATCCAGCGGGTGAATTATTACCCGGGCACGGCCCATATTCATTTCTGGTATGCACTGTGGATGTGGGATCCGCAAAGGAATACCGCGGTCCAGCACGGAATGTTGGAGGATTTTGCTGGGGAATCTTGTGCGGGGGAGATTCAGCGTTTCTGGGTGCAGGGTGACACGATTCGGGCGTCTGGGGTGAAGCATGATGACAACGCTGCCTGCGCCGTAGCGCCTTCAATCCCGTTCAGTGGGGAAGTCCAATGGGACGGTGAGTCCATCCGCTTTGTGGAGGACTAATATCCCATGACATTTGCAATGGAGTTTTCGTTGCACTAGGCCTAGCTGGTGGTTTTGTTTTGCCAATAGCTTGGAGGCATGGAAACAAAAACAAGACCTGTTTTAGAAAATACCCAAACTGGCTGTCCGCCGGCGCTACAAATCGAGGGCGCCCGTCGCGCCTTCGGCAAGGTGCAGGCGGTAGACGGTGTTGACCTCACTATCGGCCAGGGCGAACTGGTCGCCCTTCTTGGTCGCAATGGTGCTGGGAAGACCACGCTGCTGGACATCGCCCTCGGATTG
Organism: Winkia sp. C0117E2; assembly: GCF_056590455.1. Lineage (NCBI taxonomy): Bacteria > Bacillati > Actinomycetota > Actinomycetes > Actinomycetales > Actinomycetaceae > Winkia > Winkia sp. C0117E2. Next base: position 67,273 of record NZ_JBWPWD010000007.1, read on the forward strand.
GGGCACCCCGATGCGGGCCGTGCCCTACTTTTTGGCCTGGAGCCGCGGGAGGCTATCCGCCGCGGTCTAGTTGGCGTCATCCAGCAGGAGGGCGGATTCCCCACTTCGGGTACTGTCCGCTCACTACTGCGGCTGGCCGCCAGTCCGTACCGGAATCACATTGGCGTAGATGCTGCGTTGAAAAGGGCTGGTATTGCGGATTTGGCGGGGCGGCGGCTCAGTAAATGTTCGGGCGGACAACGCCAGCGTTTTCGCCTGGCAATGGCGTTGCTGTCTGAGCCCCGCCTGCTACTCATGGACGAACCGACTGTCGGTATGGACGTGGCTAGTCGGAAGGAGTTCTGGGAAGGTATGCGCTCCCTTACCGCCGAGGGGGTATCAATTATTTTCGCCACCCACTACCTGCAGGAAGCCGAAGACATTGCTGGGCGCATAGTCATCATGGATAGGGGCAAGGTGGCGATGGATAAACCGAAATCTGAACTAATTGATGCGGATCGGCGGGCACAGGTGCGCGCCATCCTCCCGGCGGATTCTAACCTGCCTGAACAGCTGGCTCGTATGGGACAGGCGGCGTGGGACATTTCTCTAAGCGGCAACACCCTTTTAGTGCAGGGGATGGATCTAGAACCTCTGGCCCTGCGTCTTTTGCAAACTCCTGGCGTGCGCGGCTTCCAGATGACCCGCATCAGCTTGGACGACATTTTTACTTCTATAACGTCCTCTAAAGGTGAATCCCGATGAGAAATACTCTTAGTACAGCCGAAATAAAAGCAATTCCAACGCCCAAACCTTTCCAGGGCGCTGTTACCCACTTTTTGGCCTCTTTATACGGCCAAACTATAGGTAACCCCTGGTTTATTGGCGGTGCAATAGGCATTCCGCTGCTAATGTATTTTTTCTTTGCGGTTGACCAGCCGTATTCGGATGAAAGTGTGGGTAACGGAAACGTGCAGGCGGCGATCATGGTGGGCATGGCCTGCTATGGGGCGCTCACTACAGCAGGGTGGGGCGCCTGTGTGACCGCCCTCGGCCGCAACAGTGGGTGGTGGCGTACATTGGCGCTCACGCCGCTGTCTTTCCCAGCTTATCTGGGTGCACAGGTGGTCTCTGCAGTCTGCCAGGCTGGCCTTGCCGCGCTTGTGACCTACGTGGTCGGGGCCTTCACGGGGGCACATTTGACTGCTTTGGCATGGGGAGCGACGTACCTGCTCATACTGGTTTGCTGTCTTCCGCTGGCGGCAATGGGGTTTGCAATAGGTCAGGTAGTAAACGAGCAGGCGGCAAACTTCATCCTGACCATGATCCTGCTGGTTTCCTCGTTCCTGTCGGGCATGTTTATGCCGCTGGAGCAGATGGGCAAGCTGGTGCAGGATATGGCTCCATATACACCGCTGTATGGCATTATCAATCTTGTCAGGGCGCCGCTAATCGGGTGGGCCAATACGTTCAACTGGTCGTGGGTGGTAAACATCGGGGTTTATTCAACAGTCTTTATCGGCCTAGCCGCACTGTTGTACTTCCGCAAGGGGCGCACAGAAAGGTAGATCATGCTTACTACGTCGAGGGCGGCGACCCAGCCTTTGCGCGAGCGTTTAGAATCACTGCCGTGGGCGCTGCCATACCTGATCTTCATGTGGATCTTTCCCCTAATTGGGGTGGCCTCCGCCTCCGAGCTCTTTTGGACTATCTGGTGGCAGATAGCTTTCACGGCTGTTTATGCGCAAACTTGGGTCCGGTCGGATTCGGCGCCAGTGTCGGGGAGTGTGGACCGCGCAGTGCTAATAACCATAGCGCTGATATGCCTACTGGCCGCAGTGGTGGTTTACATTTCTGGCGTTCCGCTCATGGCCGCCTACTGTTTTCCTTATCTAGCAGCAATAATTACCTTCCAACTACCTAGAGCCTACATAGGGCGATCCTCTATTGTGCTGGGGGTTGCGATGGTGGTCCTGCTTGTGAGCACCTACATCACCGGGCCGCGTGACGTAAACATGCTGATAGCACCGGGGGTGACGGTTATCGGCTACTTCATGACCGCGAAGGCGCGCCAGGGGGTAGAAGAAGACAGGGCGAAGGCGGTGGCCGCGGCCGATCGGGTAGAAGCGTCGAAGGAGGGTGAACGCGCGCGCATCAGCGCCGACCTGCATGACGTGCTGGGCCAAACTTTGACTGCCATAAACGTGAACGCGCAGGTGGGAGCCAAAATGCTCGAGGCGGGCAGAGAGGTGGAAGCCACCCAGTTTTTGCAGCAAGTGCAACACCTTTCCCACCAGGCGCTCGCGGACATGCGTGCCGTTGTTGCTGCCACCAGGCAGGCGGACATAAATGAGGAGCTGGAAAGCGCAAGGCAGCTCGCTAAGGCTGCCGGCATCGCCCTCGATATTAAAGACGACGGCCACCCGCCGCAGGGGGCGCCAAACACCGTGGCCGCCCACGTTCTGCGCGAGGGCGTAGCGAACGTAGTGCACCATTCTGCGGCCTCGCGCATCCGAATCCAGATCAGCCCCACCGAACTGTCGATTATTGACAACGGCAGACAAAAGAAGGAATCCCACCGGCAGGGCACGGGCCTACAAAAGCTGCGCGAGCGAGCAGCAGACGTAGGCGAATTGAGCTGGGGCCAAGATCAGGCGGGATTCCGTCTACACTTTTCCTTGAGGAAGGGGGAAAGTAGTGATAAACGTTGCCGTGGTTGACGATCAGGCCATGGTGCGGGCCGGGCTGGTTGCGCTGCTAAACCTGGAATCCGACCTACACGTGGTAGGGGAGGGCGAAACTGGGCAAGATGCCATAGAAGTTGCACAGTTGCCAGGTTTGGACGTCCTCTTGTTAGACGTGGAAATGCCGCAAATGGACGGCCTCGAGGCTCTGGAGCGAATTAGAGGATCTGCCTGCAAGGTAGCCATCCTAATGCTCACCACTTTTGACCGGCCTGGCTGGGTAACGCGAGCCTTGGCGGGCGGAGCCAGCGGCTTCCTTGTCAAAGACCAGCAGGCAGCCCAGTTAGCTGAAGCGATTCGCCGGGTGCATGCGGGAATGCGCGTAGTCGATCCAGACCTGGCAGCCCGCTCCCTGGGACTGGGCCAAAACCCGCTCACCGCAAGGGAAAAAGACGTGCTGCGCGCCGCCCTCGGCGGGGGAACCAGCGCCCAGGTAGCCCGTCAAGTGGGCCTTTCCGAGGGGACCGTGCGCAACCACGTAACCTCGGCAATGGCTAAAACGGGTGGATCCTCGCGCATGGATGCTGCCCGCCGCGCTCACAACAATGGGTGGCTGTGACCCGTATAGTGGGAACATGAGTGAACGGAAAATAGCCCTAATTACCGGCGGCACCCGCGGCATTGGCGCCGCAATCGCTGCAGAATTGGCAAGCACCCACGAACTGATCATTGGCGGTACCAACGCGTGCCGCGTCGAAAAAGCTGTCGCCAACTACCCGCATGCCCGCGGTTTTGTATGTGACCTGTTAGACGTGAACTCTATTGCCGGCGCCGTGGCGGAGCTCGGTTTGGAACGGTTGGATGTGGCGGTGCTGTCTGCTGGCACTGCTGCCCGCGGCAACATTGCCGAGGTCGAACCCGAGGTGTGGACGCGTACGCTCACCCTAAACGTCACCTCGGTGGCAGAAACTGTGCGACAGCTACTGCCGGCACTGCGAGCGGCAAAAGGACAGGTTATAGCCATCAATTCGGGCTCCGGCTACAATTCGAAAGCGGGCAATGCCGTGTACTCGGCCTCGAAATTTGCGCTGCGAGCCCTAACGGATGCTCTTCGCGAAGAGGAACGGGGGCGGGTGCGTGTCAGCTCGATTCATCCGGGGCGCGTAGACACCGACATGCAAGTGCAGATCCAAAAGGAGGCCGGACACGGCTACGAACCCACCGACCATGTTGCGCCGGAGTCGGTGGCCAAGGCGGTGCGCGCAGTAGTCGATACTTCCGCCGAGGCAACGATCGAAAACCTAGAAATTAGGCCGGTCGTAAAAACCCCCACCGCCTGAAAGAGGCATCCTGATAAACTTCACATAGTTCCTATCCAGATGGAGAAGCTATGTCCCTTGAAGAAGCCCAACAGGATCTCTCGGATCCGCAGCTGGCACCCATAAGGTTGCAGCAGATCGCGGGGGAGTTCCCGCAGCTGCGCCCGCAGATTGCCTTGCACCCACAGGCCTATCCGGCCTTGCTGGAGTGGCTACAGAACCTGGGGGATGCCGATGTGGATAAGGCGTTGCGCAGGCGGCGTCTTTTTGAAAAACAGGGTGCTACTGCCCAGGAAGAACCTGCGGGGCCTGACCCGGATGAATCTACTCTGGAACAGGAACCAGAGAACATGCCCGCCACTCCTGCCGAAGACGATACGGACCAGGCGCAAGCACCTGCTGAGGACGAATCGCACACCGAGCCGTCCCCCCAGATAGAAGAGCAGAATGATCAGCCAGAGGGGCAGAGCGCGGCTGAGCTTGCGGGCTCTAGCGGGCAGGGTGAAGCTGACAGTGAGGAAGAGGTGCACCACGGTGAACACGTTGCTGCGAACAGCAGCGCAGTCACCGGTGAAGAAGCTCCTAGCATTTCTTATACTTCGGCATATGGGTCGGGTAGGCAGAACCCCGAGGAAACGGTGGTTATCCCCAAATTTGAGCAGGAGCGGATGAAACGCGAATATCAGCCGGCTCCTGCGTCGGGTACTTCGGCGCCCGCTGCTAAGAAGAAGTCGAAAGCAGTACCGATTTTGGCAACCCTGCTGGCCCTAGCCCTAGTTGTGTTGGTGGCCTCGGGAATTTTGTTGTTTAAAAACCGGGGTAAGCGCCCGGCGCCAGCGGCCACACCAACCCAGAGTGAGACAACTCAGGCGGCCCCCGAGACTAAGAGCTCGGAACCGACCGAAAGTGACAGCCCAAGCTGGGATGACCCGGCCAAGGCCCCCTATCCGGTCAGTGGGCAGTACGTGGAAACTGGCGCCTTCGTGATGCCTTCAGGAAATATTGCTTGCAAGCTCGAGGGCGACGGCGTCAGTTGCACTGTCTACCAGAATGATTACCGGCGCGCGGGCGTAGAGAATTGTGGGGACGGCAAGGCAACTCTAGCTGTTGAGGGCGATGCGGCTGCCGTGCTGCGCTGTGGTACGGATGCCCAGACTAGTTCCACTCGTCCCTTGGACTACGGGCAGACTGCGTTCAAAGATAAGGTTGCCTGTTCTGCTACTCAGGATGGGGTGCAGTGCTGGAATCTGGATTCGGGCAAGTCATTCTTCGCGAACCGGCAGGGCTGGTCTAGAGGATCGGACGGCCGCGATCAGTGAGCCTGCGCAAGCTAGACGCGGCACTGCGAAAGTGCAACTTTTCGCCCTCGGGATTTGCGGCCGAACTTGACGAGGCCTGGCAGGACTGGGCGCGTGGGTTAGAATCGCCCACCCAAAGGGCGGTTTCTGGATGGTTGCAGCTGGGTGAGTTGAATGCGTTGCGCGTCGCGATCGCGTTGTTCGTGACGGGGCATCGTGTTTCAAAAGGGCAGGTAGAAGAGTTTTTGCCAGAAGCTACCTGTTTGTGTGACGGGCAGCAGAGGCTGCGCGCTCGCTGGCGCCTGTCGCCGTTGCAAATCAGCATAGACGGCAAGGAGCATACCTGGTTTGTGCCTTCGGATCCGCGTTCGGTACCGGGGGTGCCGCTTCCGGCAGACCACGTGCTGGGCTTGGGCGGGGCAACGAATTCGCTACTGGCGTGGACGCCCAGGGAACACTTCGGTACCGTCCTCGACCTGGGGTGCGGATCGGGAGCGCAGGCGTTGGCTGCTACGGCACACGCTGATTCGGTTACTGGCGTAGATATTTTGCCGCGAGCTCTTGGAGCGGCAGGCGTGGCGGCGCAGCTGGCCGGTGAGTCCGTTGAGCTTTTGCAATCCGATATGTTTTCGGCGGTGCGAGGGCGTCGCTTCGACCTGATCGTCTCTAACCCGCCTTTTGTGATCACCCCGCAGCAGGCGCGCGAGGGCGAGCGGTTCACCTACCGAGACGGCGGGCGTGACGGGGACGATTTGGTTGCCGAGCTAGTCGCAGCCTTGCCCGAGTACCTTAGCGAAGGTGGGGTGGCCGCCCTCATTTGTAATTGGCAGATTACGGGGCAGTGGCGCGAACGTTGGGACTCGTGGTTGTCCCACAGCCCGTTGGATGCTTGGGTGTGCTTGCGTGAAGTTGCCTCGCCGGCCGCATACGCCAAAATGTGGTTACGTGACGAGGGGCTTATTCCCGGAACCGCCGAATACGCTGCGCGGGAAAGGCTGTGGCTTGACGATTTTGATCGCCGCGGCATTACGGGGGTGGGTTTTGGTTACGTGCTGCTACATAGGGGGCAGGGCGTCCCGGTGCGCCGTTTTGAGGACGCGTTGGGCACCGACCGGGCGCCGGGCAGCGAGTTCGCCTCACATCTGCTAACGGCTTTCGCTAGAGAACGCGGAGGAGGATTAGAAGACACGGCTTTAAAGGAGGCGCGGTTGGTTGTGCCTCACGACGTTACTGAGGAACGCTTTTACACGCCTGGGGCGCAGGATCCACAAGTGATTATGTTGCACCAAGGGGGCGGGGTAGGTCGCCAAATTAGGGTAGATACCGCTCTGGCAGGGCTGGCGGGCGCCTGTGATGGGGAGCTTGCCATTGGGCAGATTATTGGGGCCCTTTCGGTGCTTTTAGACGCGGATAAGGGCGAATTGGAGCGCGAATTGTTGCCGCGGGTGCGCGATTTGTACTGGCAAGGATTCTTGCGCGAGACCGCAGACTCGCCTGTGCGGTTTTAGGTAGAGGATTTTGAAGCTAGGGGACTTGTTTTGTTAGAGGGCGCATTTGACACTCCGGGGCGTAGGGGTGCCTTTACTGCAGGGGCATCCTTGTGTGGGATCGCGTTTGGTTGCCTAATCGGGATAATTATTATGGCCGTGCGCGCCCGGTCGGTTGCTTTCCCCGTGTGGGGGGGCAATTGCAGTCAGCTCGTTTGCGGCCTGCGCGTTTGCCACTTGGAATACGTTGAGGGCGGATCCTGACCGGGCTGGACGCACGCTTATTGTGACAGGCGTGGCGGCCTTACTAGTCTCTGTGGTATCCGCAGTAGTTGTTGCTTCAGCCTTCTAACTTTGCCGGCTTGGTAAGGCCGGCTGGCGGGGCCCGTTCATTGGTTTTCTTAGTTGCCTTCTTGCGTGGACCTCAATAGGAGGATAAGTCGCGTCACGACACAGAGACGATGGATTCTTCCAGGCCAGCCCCAACTTCCATGCGCAAATCATTGAATAATAATCAATAGGGGCGGCATTCTGAAGGTTGCTCAAAGCTTGTGCGAAACGTTAGTAAATACTCATTAGGGTTTAATGGTAGTGCTGCCGAATGCGCGCGACATGGGATTCTAACAAAATGAAATATTAAGGTTTGAATTAGTGTCGACAAGGCGTTAATCTGGGGCGGCGCCCGAAACTGGGCGGTGTATGCCCCGATATGCATGCGGCATCGGTGGCGGCGTGATTGGAGGTGCGGTGGTGCACTCAAGGGAGCGGCAGACCACTGCTTCGGTTAAGTTCTATATGCTGTGCTTCATTGCGCAAGTAGTTATTTTGATCGGCAATATTTTATTGCAGTGGAGCCTCGGGGATTCATTTAAACAAGCTACGCACCATTCACTAAATTATTTCATTGGCATTTTTATGGTGATTACCGTTGTGATTGGTGTTGTCGCCTTCAGACGAGCAAACGGCGGCCGCCGAGGCAGAGCTCAGGGGTAAGCCTCAACCCTTCGGTATGCAGTCCAGGTCTGCTGGCGGGGCCGGTGGCCTCGCCAGCAGACTATCTATTTAGATGATTTCTTCGCAGCTGTCTTCTTGGCTGCGGGTTTCTTTGCCGTCGTCTTCTTTGTTGCAGCCTTTTTCGTAGTGGTTTTCTTTGTTGTGGTTTTCTTGGCTGTGCTCCGCTTCGTGGTCTTCTTAGTTGCCTTCTTGCGCGGGCCCTTCGCCCTCTTGTCGGCAAGCAACTGGAAGGCCCGTTCCACCTCTAGGTGTTCTATGCTTTCGCCGCGCGGCACGGTCACATTCGTGGTGCCGTCAGTAATGTAGGGTCCGAAGCGGCCATCCTTGATAACTACTGGTTTTTCAGTGGCCGGATCGGTGCCTAGCTCGCGAAGGGGCGGTTTCGCTGCTCGCCTACCGCGCTGCTTAGGCTGGGAGTAGATCTTCAGTGCCTCTTCCAAGGTGATGGTGAACATCTGCTCTTCAGTCTCTAAGGAACGCGAATCTTTCCCCTTCTTCAGGTAGGGGCCGAAACGCCCATTCTGGGCGGTAATGACCTCGCCAGATTCCGGATCAGTGCCGACCTCACGGGGCAGAGACAGCAGCTGCAAGGCGTCCTCGAAAGTAATGTCCGCAAGGTTTTGAGTCTTCAGTAGCGAAGCAGTCTTGGGCTTAATCTTCTTCTTTCCAGTGCCCTGTTCCTCCTCGGGAATGACCTCGGTGACATAGGGGCCGAAACGCCCGTTCTTAGCCACGATAGTGCGCCCAGTGTTGGGGTATACGCCGAGTTCGCGGCCGTCGTCTGCGGCAGCAGCGTACAGTTCCTTTACCTTTTCGGGGCTCAGCTCGTCCGGAGCCACGTCGTCCGGGATGGAGGCGCGCTTGCCGTCCTTATCTTCCAGGTAGGGGCCGAAACGCCCGACGCGTACCGCCACGCCCTCGCCCAGATCAATGGTGTTGACGGTGCGGGCATCAATGTCGCCCAGCGAGGAAACAGCGTGCTTGAGGCCGGCGACCTCGCCAGATCCATCCGCTCCGAAGTAGAACTGTCCAAGCCATTGCTTGCGATCAGCATTGCCCGCGGCGATCTTGTCCAGGTCCTCCTCCAAAGAGGCAGTGAAGTCGTAGTCGACCAGATCAGGCAGGTTCTGTTCCAACAGGCGGGTGACCGAGAAGGCCAGCCAGGTGGGGATTAGCGCCTGGCCGCGGTGTAGCACGTAGCCGCGATCTCCAATCACGCCAATGGTAGCGGCGTAGGTGGAGGGGCGGCCAATACCGCGTTCTTCCAGGGCTTTTACCAGGGACGCTTCCGTGTACCGCGGAGGCGGGGTAGTGGTGTGCTCGCGGTCCTCGTAGTCGACCTTCTTCACCTGCAACGTGTCGCCCTCGGAAAGCTTCGGCAAACGTACGTTTTCGCCAGCCGATTTGGCGTAGCGATCCTTGTCCCGGCCCTCTTCGTAAGCAGCCAAGAAGCCGCGGTCGGTAATGACCGTGCCGGAGGCCGAGAAAGTGGCTTTACCCTCGGAAGAGTCGGCCTGGATGCGCACGGTAGCTGTTTGCCCGCGAGCATCATTCATCTGCGAGGCCACAGTGCGCTTCCAGATCAGGTCGTAAAGACGCAATTCCGCACCGCTGATCTGCCCGGCCACCTGGTCTGGGGAACGGAAGTGGGCACCCGCTGGGCGGATAGCTTCGTGAGCCTCCTGCGCGCCCTTGGATTTGGTTGCGTAAAAGCGCGGCTTGGCGGGAATCGAGGTGGCTCCGTACAGCTCGCTGGCCTGTTTGCGGGCCGCAGCAATCGCCTGTGACGACAGCGCTGTGGAGTCAGTACGCATGTAGGTGATGAAACCGTTTTCGTACAAGGTCTGGGCAACCCGCATGGTCTGGCGCGAGGACATGCGCAGCTTGCGGGAAGCCTCCTGCTGCAACGTCGACGTGGTAAAGGGCGCCGCCGGCCTGCGCGTGTACGGCTTAGTGTCCAGTTTCTGGACCGTGTATGGGGACGTTTTTTCCAGTGCCTTGCCGAGGGCGGAAGCCTGCTCTGCCTGCAGTACGTGCACCTTGGCCAGCTGGGCCTTCTTTGTCAACTGGCCGTCGTCGCCAAAGTCGCGTCCAGTAGCCAGGCGATGGCCATCGAGTTCTACCAGCTTGGCTTCGAATTCGCCCTCGTCGTTCGCTAAAGTAGCAGCAATATCCCAGTAGGTTGCGGGCACAAATTCGATGCGTTCGCGTTCGCGGTCTACAACCATGCGCGTCGCCACAGACTGAACGCGCCCAGCGGAAGAGCCAGCCTGGACCTTGCGCCACAGTAGCGGAGACACTTCGTAACCGTACAGGCGGTCGAGCACGCGGCGGGTCTCCTGAGCGTCCACCAGGTCAGTATCGAGCTCGCGGGTGTTGGCAAGAGCGTTGGAAATGGCATCCTTGGTGATTTCGTGGAACACCATGCGGTATACGGGAACCTTCGGCTTTAGCACCTGCAGTAGGTGCCATGCGATCGCTTCACCTTCGCGGTCCTCATCTGTTGCCAGATAGAGTTCGTCGGCCTCTTTTAGAGCTTTGCGCAGCTGAGTAACCGTCTTCTTCTTGTCCGGGCTGACAACGTAATAGGGGTCGAAGCCGTCGTCTACGTCCACTGCGAACTTGCCGTAGGGGCCTTTCTTCATGTCGGCAGGTAGGTCGGAGGGTTTAGGCAGGTCGCGCACATGGCCGACTGATGCCAGCACATGAAAAGACGGTCCTAAGTAGCCAGCAATAGTTTTAGCTTTGGCTGGAGACTCGACTATTACTAGCTTCGAGTTCTTGTCTGCCTGCGACACTGCTTCTCCTTATATATGCATTAAAGCCAACTGCCTGAACTGTACTATGTCCCCCTGTCACTTGAGCGAGTCGGCTTATCTGCCGGTTGTCGCGTAAAGGGCGGGTAATGGCCGGGGCGCTGCGGTCGTAATGCCCGATGAAACCGCAGATGAGGGGTTAGTTTGAGGGCGGTCTCCGCCCCGCCCTCAAAAACAATAATGAGTGGTGTAATTCACAAGCGATCTATCTGGTCTGTCCTCACCTTCTGGATGGTCACCTGTTTTTCTAGCGGGCACCGGTGGGGATGCGGTGGCCGTCAGTGGGAACAGTTAGGCTAGAGGCCATGACGGCTAATCTTGCGCAAAATGCTTCAGATGCCCCGCGGGGGCTCTTTATTACCTTTGAGGGCGGCGAAGCTGCCGGCAAATCCACCCAGGTACGGCTGTTGCAGAAAGCGTGTATTGAAGCCGGATTGCAGGTGTTAGTTACGTTCGAACCGGGCGACAGCGCCCTCGGCAAAGAATTGCGCCGGCAGGTGATGAACGGGCCGCAGGATGTAGATCCGCGCACTGAGGCGCTGCTGTACGCCGCCGACCGTGCCTATCACGTGGCCACCAAGATTAGGCCGGCGCTGCAGGCGGGCAAAGTCGTTATTTGTGATCGGTACATCGATTCTTCGGTAGCCTATCAAGGAATGGGCCGCGATCTGGGGGAACAAGAGATTAGACAGCTAAGCGAATGGGCTACGGACGGCCTAAATCCAGACATCACCGTCCTTCTTGACTTAGATCTAGACACCGCCGCCCACCGCTTAGCTGAACGCGGTATGGGCCAGGACCGGATCGAGGGCGCGGGGCGAGCCTTTCACAAACAGGTACGTGCCGCTTTCCTAAATATGGCCCAGGAATCGAACGGGCGGATCTGCCGCATTGACGGATCTAAAACGGTAGAAGAAGTAAAAGAGGACATCTTTAGCGTCCTCGAGCAGTTGCCGTGGTTTGTCCAGCGAGGCATTGAGCTACCGCGGGAGGCGAAGTAGTGAGCGTTTGGGATCAGCTCGTCGGCCAAGAACAGCAGGTGCAGGTATTGCAGAAGGCTGCTTCTGCTGCCAGGCAAATTGTGTGTCAGCGGGGCAGTGGAAACGATGATACGGGCAGGCAGATGTCGCACGCCTGGCTTATTACAGGGCCTCCGGGGTCTGGGCGCTCACTGGCTGCAAAAGCCTTCGCAGCGTCGCTGCAATGCGAGGGTGAAACGGTGGGGTGCGGAAAGTGTCAGGGGTGTACCCAAACTATGGGGGGCACTCATCCGGACGTGCGCTACCTTCGCACCGAGAAAGTAGTTATTTCTATCGAGGAGGCGCGCCAACTTATAGGGGTGGCAGCGCAAGCGCCCTCGCAGGGAAAGTGGCGCGTTATCGTTGTCGAGGACGCAGACCGCATGGTAGAGCGCACCTCGAATGTGCTGCTGAAAGCTATTGAAGAGCCGCCGCCGCATACGGTGTGGTTGCTGTGCGCGCCCAGTCCCGAGGACATGATCACCACGATCCGCTCCCGTTGTAGGGCACTCAACCTGCGGGTGCCGCCGGTGCGGGCGGTGGCCGAGCTGATCGTTGCTCGCGACGGGGTAGACCCGCAGGTGGCAATGTCCGCAGCTCGTGCCGCCCAGTCCCATATTGGCTTGGCGAAGTATCTAGCTACTGATCCGCAGGCGCGCGAACAGAGGCGCAAAACCCTGCTGCGCCCCGCACAGGTACGTTCGGTAGCCGACGCGGTGTTTGCTGCCGGGCAGATGGTGGACCTAGCGAAGGCCGAGGCCGAACGCATTACTGCTACAAAGGATGCGGCAGAGCTAGGAGAGTTGAAAAGGGCGCTGGGGTTGGATGCCGACGCGAAGGTTCCGCCAGCGCTGCGGGCGCAGGTGCGGCAGTTGGAAGAGGAACAAAAACGGCGTGCCACCCGCGCCTTGCGCGACCAGCTCGATCGGGCCATGACGGATCTAATGTCGCTATACCGGGACGTGTACGCCCGCCAGGTAGGAGCCGATGTCGATTTTGTAAACGACGATATGGTAGAGGTGATTTCTGACCTGGCTTCTCAGATGGATACTGCGGCTACGATAGCCAAGATGGATGCAATTGAAGTGGCCCGCCGTCGGCTCGCGCACAATGTCACACCCGTGGTAGCAATAGAAGCGATGTGTGTAGCATTGAGGCCGCACGCCCAGCCAACCCCTTGGGAGTAATTGAATGGTGAAACGGACTGGCAGAATCCTGGCCGCAAGCTTTGCTTTAGTGACGCTCTTAGCTGGGTGCTCAATGGGGCAAAGTAACCAGCCCTCGCGGCAGGAACGGGAAGACCATAAGCAGAGCGCGCCCTCGCCGCAGCTGCAAAAGTTCTACGACCAACGGGTGAAGTGGGGCAAGTGTGATCCGAAGGTTTCCTCTGACAAGAATCTACAGTGCGGCACTATAGAGGTACCCCTGGACTATTCCAAGCCTGCCGGGCGCACAATCAAATTGCAGATGGCTAGGCAGAAGGCTGCTGGCAACAATCCCAAGGGTTCCCTGTTTACTAATCCGGGCGGGCCCGGCCAGTCTGGCATTGAATCTTTGTCGGGGCTAGTTAGCGGTGCCATCGGCTCAGACGTGCAGAAGGCCTACGACTTGGTTAGCTTCGACCCTAGGGGCGTGGGCGCGTCGGCACCTATCGTGTGCAGCTCGGATGAGCAGAAGGATACTTGGCGCAGCATGGATTCTACTGGGGATGCGGGAACTGACATCAAACAGGTGCGCGAACAGGCCGCCCAGTTTGGGCAGCAGTGCCTGGACAAGGATGCGGAGCTGACGAAAAACCTAGACACTGTCTCTGCCGCGAAAGACATGGACGTGATGCGTGCCGCCGTGGGCGACGACAAGCTCACCTACGTTGGCTATTCGTATGGCACCCTACTGGGATCTACCTACGTCAACCATTTCCCGAAACAGTCGGGTCGAATCGTGCTAGATGGCGTGGTAGATCCGAAGGCTGACATGTTTGATCTTTCTCTTGGGCAGGCGGAGCATTTCCAAAAGTCGCTCGCTAAGTTTGCTGACGAGTGCAAGGAGTTTGCTAACTGTCCATTAAAATCGAAGACCAAGGAAGGGCGTCTAAAAGACATCGATAAGTTCTTGAAGTCGCTGGCAGGAAACCCGCTGCGGACCTCGAATTCGAACCGTCCGCTCACTCAGTCCCTAGCTACCGAAGGCACTGTTGCGCCCCTTTACAATTACGAATCGTGGCCGACGCTGGTGGACGCCCTCGACAGGGCTATTAGGCTGCACGACGGCACGCAGTTGCTGTACTTGGCTGATTTTTATGCGTCTAGGAATTCCGACGGCACTTACTCTGACAATTCCTTCGATGCTATGAGCGTCATCAACCAGTTGGATTACCCGGTGGTGGGCGACGCTAAGACGTGGGCTCAGCAAGATGCGCAGCTCGACAAGGTGGCACCAGTGATTGGCAGCACCTTCAAATATGGGCCTCAGGGCGCACAGGCGTCGCCGATCAAGCCTAAGCCTGCGGACGATCCCACGTTCAAAGATGCTCCTAAAGTAGTAATCGTGGGCAACAAGAACGATCCGGCCACCCCGTATAAGTTTGCGCAGTCGCTGCATAGGCAGATCCCAGGGTCTTCGTTGGTTACTCTCGATTCTTGGAATCATTGCGGCTACACGGGCATTTCGAAGTGCGTCAACAAGGCGGTCGAGGCGTATCTACTGCAAGGCGAGCAGCCGGCGAGCGAAGTCAGCTGCAAGCTAGATGAGCGATAGCGGCCACATTGGTTTGATTTGCAGGTGAAAGCTTAGGTAAGCTTTTTCCTGCTGCGCCACCTTAGCTCAGTCGGTAGAGCGATTCACTCGTAATGAATAGGTCGCGGGTTCGATTCCCGCAGGTGGCTCCACTTTTACGGCGGCTTTGATATGCCGGCGTCTGCGTTAGCGGGTGTGCCCAAGGGGCAATTTCAATGCTCGCCATTTGGTCTTCTACGTCTGTGCTGACGGTCTCCGTGGGTACTTCGAGGCGTCCATCGTTGTGCCCTAGATAAAAGTTGGGCTGCAAGCAGCAGTTTCAAACGCGGCTCATAATGAGCAGATAGCCTGACTTGGCGCACTACCGGGAAAACAATTACTGCACTTGAAAGTTAAAGAACACTAATTGATGTGCAAAAAAACACCGACGTAGGGTGGCTTACCATTTGGTAGGTTGAAGGTGTGAAAACTTTTAGCGCAAAAAAGAAATTGACCGCTTCCATGTTCACCCTAGGTTTGGTTGCTGCTGGTTTGTCGGTGGCAGCTCCTGCGCAGGCTGCTCAGCTGCCCATGACTCCCGCAACTTGCAACGTCCTGCACAGGGAAGTGAAACAGGGCAAAACTAGTTTCTCAAATATGGACCGGATTCTGTACGGAAGCAAGCAGACCGTTTACAACAACACAATGGAGTTGTACTCGCAGAGCGCCTACAATGACGCTATCAAAAAGGGTGCCCAGATGTGGGAACAGGCTACTGGGGGCAAACTGAAGTTCAAGATGGTATCGGCTCCGACTCCTCGTTCGGTCACTATTGTTGACGAACACTGGAGGGAAGGGTCCGCCCTCGGGTATGGGGGGCGGGACAGCAAGCGGATCCGCCTGATGATCGACCGTACTCCTGCTGCAAGCCAGCCGATGGTCGTGGCCCACGAAATTGGGCATGTCATAGGCCTTGAGCACACCTGCCGCGGCGATCTTATGGGTGCCGGCTCCGTTATGGGAGCCAAGATTACTGATACTGACGTTGCGCTTGCGTATGCAGCAATCAAAGCTCAGGGCGGAGACAAGTAGCACTTCTCTGTACATAGTAGACAGTTCGGCTGCTACGCATGGGCTTAAGGCTTTAGGGGAGGAACGCACCGCGTCCCTCCCCTAAAGCCTTTCTAGTCCCCGAGCCCACCCTCGCCGTCTACCCAATGCGCGGTAGTGAAATGTACAAGGTGCCAAGTGCCCATGTGAGGCGTGCCGGGGAGTGAAATGTAAGTAGAGAGTTGAACTCTAGCCATTCCCCAGTGGCTGCCATGTGTGGACCGAAAAGGTCCGGGGTGCATTCGCTGTAGCGGCTACCAACTAAAAACTAATCAACCAATTCGGTGGTCCAATTCAGTTCCTGCAGTTGCAAATCCAGGTGGCGGTATTCTTTAGCGGCGTCATCGGCACGATCGCGCAACTGCGAAACCGGGTAGGCGGGCATGAATTTTACTTCCATACGAGTGAAACGATCCTGTCGCGCTGCTGCCTTGTCTGCCAAATTGGAGAAGAAAATATGCCTGCGCTGGGCGTTGTCGCGGGCCGCAATCGCATCCGAAATAGTCTGCTCCCCGGAAAAAGTAGTGGCCGAGTTAGTCCTGTTGATGCGCATAATCAAATTTTGCAGCTTCTGGTGCAGCGCCTCGGCCTGCTCGATCAGCTGAGCCGGATCCTCGGCTGGGTCTTCGCCCTCTTGCACCCTAATGACGTTCTGGGCGCGCTGGCTCAGGTGCGTCAGGCGAGCCTGAATCTGGGCCCTCTCGGATAAAGCTTCAGCAAGTTTCATGTTTTCCTCCCCGGCCATACTAACTTGTATTTCAGGCGCCATGTTCGGCCTCATAAAGACAAAAGGGGTGAACAAAACAGTAGCGGGACGGCCTTGCCGTCCCGCTACTGCGTTCCCCATCTCAGAAAAGAATATGAAGTTGTTCCCCATCTAGAAGTAAGTTTCTAGCTCCTTGTGGCTACCACTATAGGTAGTCAACCTTGGGATACCAGCAAACTAACCTTGGAATTTCCTGGCAATTGCGTTGAGTTGGTGTGAAGGCGGCAGCCTGTCCCTAGCGCTATCGAAAGTAGCCGGGCTGAAAGAACAGTAGCGGGACGGCCTTGCCGTCCCGCTACTGCGTTCCCCATCTCAGAAAAGATATTCTGTGTTATCCCCATTGGAGGCTTCATCAGCCTCACAACACATACTGTAAAGATCCATTCTGAACACACCGTTAAGCAAACCTTAGAATTTCCTAAGGAAAGCTAAATTGGCCGGTCGAAGAGGCTATTTGACCTTTACAACCGTTCTTCCCAGCGCATTTGCCTCAGCGATCGTATCCAGCGCCGTCCCCACTTCATCAAGGGGGACAGTATGCACGAGTGCCCGCAGCAGATCCGGGCTGACGCCCTCGGCAAGATTCTGCCAAAGCTGGGCCCGCAATTCCGGAGCAAGGAACGTGACAGAAACCCCCAGGACGTTGATGCCACGCAGAATCAGGGGCAGCACGTTGGTCTGCAACTTGTTGCCCGCCGCGTTGCCAATGACAGCTACGGAGGCACCCGTGCTGGCGCTACGCAGCAGCCAATCCAAAGTGGTACCCCCAACCACGTCTACACCGCCAGCCCAGCGGGACTTTTCTAGAGGGCGATGCCCAAAGTCCGGGTAGGACTCGATCTGGGCTGCCCCCGCCATCTGCAACAGCTCAGCCACGTTGTCTTTACGCGAGAACGCGTGTACCTCGCGCCCAGCCTTGGCAAGAAGTGCGGTAGCAAGTAGCCCAGCGCCGCCGCTGGCGCCCGTAACCGCAACCGGTCCGTCGGGCAACCCCACCGCTTGCAACTTGTGTACGGCCAGCGCCGCCGCATAACCGGCAGTGCCCAAAGCCGAAGCGGTCCACGTATCCATGTTCTGCGGCAGGGGAGTGACCCATGAAGACGGTACTCGCACGTATTCGCAGTATCCGCCCGGATGCTTCTCAGAAAGAGAAGCGCCCGTAACGGTCACGGGAGTACCCACCGCCAAGCCGGTCTGCCCGGGCTGCTCGATCGTGCCGGTAACATCGCAACCACCAATCAGCGGCAACGACCTGGCAATCGGGGCCTTTCCCGAAGCGGCCAAGCCATCCTTGTAGTTAACTGAAGAATATTCGACACGGATGAGGGCGTCGCCCTCCCCAAGAGCGTCTTCGCCCACTTCGCAAACGCGCCCCGCAGCTCGCCCATCCCTGTCTTCAAGTAGAAAAGCTTTCATAAGCCCTATTGTCGCAAACGTTGCCTGGACTGGGAAGAGACTTAGGACTTTCAGAATTTGGACTAAGGGATGAACTCCGCTCGCCCGCGCGCTAGCGTAGTGACAAGCTAACCCGAAAGGCCTAATCGTGAGCACTATTCCTGGCATTGGTAGCGTTGAACCGAAACCCGCCCTGGACAACCTTGATCTACTAGCAGCTCCGGTAGCGGAGGCACTGGAGGCTGTGGTGGCCGACAATCCTGAGCTCGCCGACCAGGCGCTGGCAGTGGCAATCGACCCTGATCTAGCCGACACGGAAGCGATGACCGAAGCATTCGGCATGGACCTGTCGCTGTCCGCCAACTGTATTCTGGTGGCAGGCAAACGCGCCGGCGAAGAACGAGTCGCCGCCTGCCTCGTGCGCGCTCACACCTTCGCCGACGTCAACCACGTGGTGAAGAAAACCTTGAACGTGCGCAAAGCGTCCTTCTGGCCTCAGGAAAAGGCAGTGGAGGCCTCGGGAATGGAATACGGCGGAATCACGCCGGTCGGGTTGCCCTCCGAATGGCGGCTGCTGATCGACACCAGGTGCACGGAAGGTTGGGCTTGCATCGGCTCCGGCCTGCGCAGCTCCAAGCTCTTTATTACCGGTGAACTGCTAAAGGCATTGCCGGACGCCGAGATTATTGAAGGGCTTGGCGTAGAGCCAAAATAGTCCTTTGCAAAGTAGACTTGGGTCGTGGAGAGCATTGATGGAAGCCGCGCCGAAATAGTGGTGCAGCTGCTTACGCGTATCGAAGCGCTGTGCGCGAATTCGTCCTCGCGCGTGCTGATAGGCATAGCAGGATGCCCCGGCGCCGGAAAGACAACCCTCACGAAGCTTCTGCTGGACGGGATTCCCGAAGCCGCCTGGGTACCCATGGACGGCTTCCACCTTTCCGACGCGGTGCTAACCGACCGCGGCACCCTGGACCGAAAAGGAGCGCCGGATACCTTCGACACCGAGGGGTATTTTTCGGCCCTGCAACGGATCAAAGCTGGACGCGAGGACGTGTATGTGCCGTCTTTTGACCGCGATCTGGAGCAGCCGATAGCTGCCGGTCTGCGAGTACCCGTAGAAGCCAAGGTAGTCATCTCTGAGGGCAATTATCTGCTGCTAGCAAGGGATGAATGGGATCGTATCCACCAACTTTTTGACCAGGTGTGGTTTGTGGATACACCGCCAGAACTGCGAATATCGCGGCTCGTCAACCGGCACATGCGCTACGGCAAGCCACCCCAGTTTGCGCGCGAATGGGTGCAGGAAGTGGACGAAGCCAACGCCGCCCTCATAGAAGAGGACGCGCAAAGTGCAGACTTGCTGGTGCCCTTCGACTAGCAGCTATTAACAGCAAAAGTGGGAGCCAAAAAGGCCCCCACTTTTCTGCCCTATCGCTACCTAAACTGCCGTGGAACCGTCACCTTTCGCGGATGCTGGGACAGATAGGTTTGCCCCTTCTACATCTAGGTGCGGCAGGATCTTGTCCAACCACTTTGGCAGCCACCAGGCCGCGTCTCCCAGTAGGTGCATGAGCGCGGGAATTACTAGTAGACGTACGATGAACGCGTCCAGGATTATGCCCAGCGTCAGACCGAAGCCAATTGACTTGATCATCGGGTTGGAATTGAAAATAAACCCGGCGAAGACTGCGGTCATA
This sequence comes from Winkia sp. C0117E2, assembly GCF_056590455.1. Taxonomy (NCBI): domain Bacteria; kingdom Bacillati; phylum Actinomycetota; class Actinomycetes; order Actinomycetales; family Actinomycetaceae; genus Winkia; species Winkia sp. C0117E2. The sequence continues at coordinate 86,572 of NZ_JBWPWD010000007.1, forward strand.
ATGGTCGCTGCCGCTATAACTACCGTGCGGCCAGAATGTAATCCTTCACGTACTGCCGTACGAGCGTCGATCCCCTTAGAGTGGGCTTCCTTCATGCCCGAGACTAGGAATAGCTGGTAGTCCATTGCCAATCCGAACAGAATGCCCGTCATTATGATCGGTAGGAATGACAGAACCGGACCGGGGGTTGTGATGTTGAATAGCGACGCCAAGTGTCCTTCCTGGAACACCCAGGTGACCCCTCCGAATGCGCCCAGCACGGACAGGGCGAACCCGATTGTTGCTGTCAGCGGCACCAGGATAGAGCGGAACACCACCATCAAGATCAGGAAAGACAGCCCGATCACGATCAGCAGGTACGGTACAAGCGCGTCCGAAATAACTTCCGAAACGTCGATCATTGCCGAGGTCGATCCGGCAACTCCCATCTTGTAGCCGTGGTCCATGTCGCGCAGCTGGTGTACTAGAGTCTCAGTCTGCTTGGCCGACGGGCCGTGTTTGGGTACTACTTGGTAGGCAATCAGCTTGTGATTGTCAGAGGCGCCCACTGGCACCACAGCGGCGACCTCAGCGAGTTTGTTAATTTGCTTGCCGATTTCTACCTGTTTCGAGGTGACGGCGTCTTGGGCGATCGGTTTGTCCAATTCCGCAACGGCTAACAGTGGGCCGTTCATGCCGTCGCCGAATTTATCCTGCATGATCTTGTAGGTCTGGTGAACCTCAGATTCCTTCGCTTCCGAGGATGCGTCAGGTAGCCCAAGACGCATGTTCAAAGACGGAATAGCAAGAGCTGCCAACACCAGCAAACCCGCCACCACGGTCACGGTAGCCCGCATAGTGCCCATGGGCGCAGGAAGGGTGTGCGGTTTTGGATGCTGACCGAGCCCCTCACGTGCTTTCTTAGGAAGAATGCGTAGTCCAATTAGCTTTAGGAGGGCGGGTGTTAGGGTAATTGCCACTAGGATGGCGGTCAAAACCGCGAAAGCTCCGACGGTGCCCATCATGCCAACAATTGAAATGCCCGTAACGTTTAGGGCCAACAGGGCGATGATGACGGTGGATCCAGCGAACACCACGGCTCCGCCCGAGGTGCCGTTGGCAACGCCAATCGAGTCGATTAGGCCCATACCGCGCAGTAGCTGCTTTCGGTGCCTATTCAAGATGAATAGGGAATAGTCGATGCCAACTGCGAGCCCCAACATCAAGCCGAGCACAGGGGTTACCGAGAACATGTCGACGATGCCTGAGAAGGCCATTGCGGTAGTTACAGCGATACCGACCCCTAACAGTGCATTGATTAGGGGCAGTCCGGCACCGATCAGGGTGCCTAACATGAGCAAAAGGACGATGCCTGCGATCACCACTCCCGCTATCTCGCCTGGGCCGACCATTTGCGGCATAGTACGTGCCAGGTCAGTGCCGAAATGGGCCTTGACGCCGTGCATGTCGGTGTCATTGATGGCCTTCATCAAGTCGGCCTTGGAATCCATCGAAACATCCATCAGCTCTTTGTCGAAAGAAATGGAACTGATGGCGGCGGTTCCGTCTTTCGAGATCATGCGCGTTCCGGCGGCCATGTCAGCCATGGCCTTGCCGTCAGTGAGTTGTTTCTTCTTAGCGTCTAATTTTGCTTTGCCGGAATTTAGCTCCCGCTGCTTTTCTTCTAGCAGCTGCTTCTGCTGATCCAGCTCCGCCTGCTGCGGGGCAAGCTGAGCCTCCGCCTCTGGCATGGCTGCCTTGGCTTGATCGAGTTGGGCCTGTCCGGCCTCGATCTGTTTCTTGCCCTGGTCTAGTTGAGCCTGACCCGCCTTGGCCCGTTCTTCGGCCTCGGCAAGCTTGTGCTCGCCGGCAGCCATCTTCTGCATTCCCCTATCCAGCTTTTGCTGTGCGGCGAACGGATCAGTGGCAGTCTTGACGTCCTTTACCTTTTCAGCATTCTTCAGCGCCTGGGCGATGCCTTTGCGCTGTTCTGGGGTAAATTTGTCTGTCGCCGTAAAAACGATCTGACTACTGCCACCGGAAGCTTTCTTGAAGTTCTTCGATAGCTGGTCTGCCACCTTCGAGGTGGGAGTATTTGGTAGGTCGATAGTTGTGGACATTGGGCCGTGGAATAACCCAAATCCCACGAAAGATAGGGCAAGTATCGCTACCCAGGTAACGATAACCGCCCAGGCGTGCTGGGCGCAAAAGCGGCCCAGTCGTTCCAACAGTTTTGCCATAAGTCTTCCTTTAGTAAAAGTGCCTATTTTAGCGGCCGAGGCCGGATTCTAGGCGTGCAAATGCATGCTGCAGATTTTCCTGCCAATCCTCGCGAGCCTTCCTAGAGAGATGGCCGGGAACCGGTGAATATTTCGGAACCCACTCGCGGGCGCACAGCGATACGGCAAGAAACAGCGAACCAACAGTGAGACGTATATCGAGTACGGAAATATTGGGATATTTCTGTTGTAGTCCTGTCTGGAACGCGTAGCTCAGCTGGCCAAAAACCTGTCCAAAAAGCTGATTAGTTTTTTCTTGTCTGCTAGAAAAGCTGTTAATTACCTGATCAAAATAGGCAATTTGTTCAGGTAGATCGGCTTCTACAAGTGCGTTAGCTGTGTTGTGAAAAAGGTCCGCAACCGTGGCAGTTTCGGGATTTGTGTCCCGCTCCAAGATTGCATTTCCGAGGGCGGAAAAGACCTGTGCGCAGTGTTCTACTACTGCTTCGTCCAACGAGGCAAAGTGGTTGAAAATCGTGCGCCTGGATACGCCCGCTTTGCGGGCGAGTCCAGTAGCGGTAAGCTCGCTCAACTCGCCGCCCTCGATGGTGGCATCGATGGCTGCGAGTATGGCGTCCCTGGATGAGGACGCGGTGCGAGGCATGCGTCGTACGTTCACGTATGAAGATGGTACGCGCCGTTTGCACTGAGTGCAATTGCGCAGTTGAGAGTTATGACACTACTGAATGTTTGAGCATGCAGGGTCGACTTTACGGAAGGGTGCTAATCTAACCCGATGTCGAAAGCGGCGTCGAGATCTTCGCGTGAGTAGGTGCGGAAAGCTAGGTGGGTGATCAGTTTTTCCACGCCCTCGACCTTAGCGATCTGGTCAGAAATTACCTTGGCTATTTCGTCGTGAGACGACACGCGCACGATCGCAATCAAGTCGGCTTCGCCGGTGGTGGAGTAGACCTCAGCTACCCCGTCTATAGCGGCCACCTTTTTTCCCACGGTGGTGATCTTGGCGGGCGTTATGTTGAGCATGACAATAGCGGTAAGCATTTTTCCTCCTAAAGCTCACCCAACCTTACCTTTAAAAGAGGTGCGAGAGTGCGCCGGCGATAAACCGGTATCCAGTTGCCTTATATGTTGAAGGGTTGGGATCGCAGGTAAGGTAGCAAACATTAGTCTATTTTAATCTTAAGCGCTTGCAATCCTGAGAAATTCCTTGGAATGGTATGGGGTGTTCGAGCTAGCGTCAAAAATTTTTCCAATATGAAAAATAATAATGCTGCACGCTTTATCTATTGCAGAAAATGAATTAATCGTTATACGGTGATGGTGACATAGGAAGATAAATAAGGAGCACGCAATATGGCCAAGATGGTGAAGACGATTTTGCTAGACGACGTTGACGGTTCGCAGGCTGCGTCCACAGTTCAGTTTGGGTACCAGGGCGTCCAATATGAAATCGATCTTAGCGACGAAAATGCTAAGAAATTCCAAGAACTAATGCAGCCATGGGTTGATGCGGGGCGCAGGACTGGTGGACGGCGTCGTTCCGGTACCGCAGTTAAAAGCAAGACTAAGGCTGCAGAAATTCGCGAATGGGCACGGGAAAAGGGGCTTGATGTTCCCGATCGTGGCCGTATTCCGGTAGAAATTCGTGAGCGCTACGCTCAGGAAGTCGAAGACTAATTCACTCTGCAATGTGGCAGTTAAGCCATTGGTCCTCTTTTGTGCATGCCGTGAGCGTGAAAGGATAAAAGTATGACTTACAAACTAGTACTGCTCCGCCATGGGCAGAGCGAATGGAACGCTAAGAACCTGTTTACTGGTTGGGTTGACGTGCCGCTTTCCGAAGCTGGCCGCGAAGAGGCAGTTCACGGAGGTGAGCTGCTGAAGAAGGAGGGCATTCTTCCTGACCTGCTGTTCACCTCTATGTTGCGTCGCGCCATCTCCACTGCAAACCTCGCGTTGGACGCTTGCGATCGTCACTGGATTCCGGTGGAGCGCTCTTGGCGTCTGAACGAGCGTCACTACGGCGCCCTCCAAGGTAAGAACAAGAAGGAAATTCGCGACGAATACGGCGAAGAGCAGTTCATGCAGTGGCGTCGTTCCTACGACAATCCGCCGCCGCAGATCGAACTTGGTTCCGAGTTCAGCCAAGACAAGGATCCGCGCTACCAGGGCGAACCTATTCCTGCCACCGAGTGCTTGAAGGACGTTCTGGAACGCATGCTGCCCTACTGGGAGCAGACCATCCTTCCCGCAGTGAAAACTGGCAAGACCGTTTTGGTGGCAGCCCACGGCAACTCGCTGCGTGCGCTCGTCAAGCACCTAGATGGCATCTCTGACGAGGAGATCTCGGGTCTGAACATTCCGACCGGTGTACCGCTCTACTACGAACTAGACGAGGAAACTCTGAAGCCCGTAAAGGCTGGCGGCACCTATCTTGATCCGGATGCACAGGCAAAGATTGAAGCTGTAGCAAACCAGGGCAAGTAGCCTTAAAAAATGGGGTCGGGAATTATCCCGGCCCCATTTTTTATGCCCGCTTTGCGAGCAAAATCTAGGTGCGCCCTCGCCGCTAGTAAACGGAAGAGGGCGCACCTACCAGCTTCCCGTTTAGTTCCCTTCGGCGGGGAAGTCGTGGGCATGTGCTACGGCAATGCCCTGAATTTGAAATGCGAGCCGGCGAGCTACAGAGGTTGCGTGATCGCCAAAGCGTTCAAAGAATCGGGCCAATAGCAAGATATTCGCGATCTGCTGCCTGGATAGTTCGATAGATTCATCCAGCACCAGCTTATTTATTTCGATTTCTAGATCGTCAATCGCGTCGTCCTGGTCCTGGATCTTACCGGCCAGCTTAATGTCCTTATCAGTGAGGGCATCAACGACGTTGTGAGCCGCCTGCACAACCAGCTTGGCCATCTGATCGATCTTTTGCTGGATAGGTTCCGGGGCTGGCTTGCTCGGGTGAGACTGGCGCACGATCTGGGCGACGTGCCTGGCCAGATCGCCCATGCGCTCCAAAGTCTGCGACACGCGCAGCGAGGTGATCACAATGCGCAAGTCCGTAGCAACCGGGGCCTGCAAGGCCAGCAGTTGCACGCACTGGTCATCGACGTGATCGGCTAGTTCGTCGATTCGATCGTCGGCGTCGATGGTCTGTTCTGCAACCACCACATCGCAGGTATTCATCGCTTCAACAGCGCGCTCCATAGCGCGGCGTACGTAACGGGACATGCGCAGAAGGTCCTCGTCTAGAGTGTCCATCTGAGTAATAAATTCTTGACGCATGAGGCTCCTTAGACCAATAGTTGTGCAGCTTTTATCTAACCAGTCACCAGTGAACTGAAGTCGGTATCTAAGTGAACAATGAGTTAATCCTACAGTTGCGTTAGTCACCGCGTCCTACTTCGGCGTATGTTTTAAAAATGAGCTTAGGCGTAACCATTCTCGCGGCACTCCTGGGCCTCACTGTAGGGGTGGGATCTATGGTGGCTTACTTCGTTTCTGAAAGATCCCGCCGCAAACCAATCGAAATTGAACGGCCAGTTCTTTCCTCTGACCTACTTTCAGTGCTTGCGGTAATCCCCGGTAGCGCCATTGTGCTTGACGAAAAAGACAGGGTGCTGCGCGCCGGTGCCTCCGCCCTCGCCTACGGCTTCATTCAAAACGACCAGGTAGTGAGCCAAGAGCTGCTGCGTGACGTGCATGAACTGCGCTCCCAGGGGCGTGTCAGCGAACGTAAACTAATCGTCGACAAGGGCGGAAATCCGCCTAAGCCACTGCGCCTGCAAGTGCGCGTAGCCCCACTGGCACATGGGTTGGTGCTCATCCTGGTACAGGATGTTTCAGCCGCCGAACGGGTGCAAGACATGCGCATCGACTTCACCGCCAACGTTTCGCACGAACTAAAAACACCAATCGGAGCCATCCGCCTGCTCACCGAGACTATCCGCGACAACGCGGACGATCCCAAAGCCGTGGCCCGCTTTTCAAAGAACTTGGAAAAAGAGGCAGACCGGCTCTCCGCCCTCGTCCGCGACATCATGGACCTGTCGCGCGTGTCAGTTGAAGACCCGCTAGCGAAGGGGATAGCCGTAACGGTCGACTCGGTGGTGCGCGAAGCAACCGACCGCTGCCGCATCCTGGCTGAAGAATCCGGGGTAACCCTGAAGGTAGGCGACCCCTGCTATGCCCGCGTGTACGGCGATCGCGACCAACTCATTACTGCCGTTCGCAACCTAATCGACAACGCGATCCGCTATTCTGAACCCAACACTCCCGTATCCGTTTCCGCCAAAGTTGAAGATGACCTGGTGCGAATAGCCGTAGTAGATCGCGGCATAGGCATTCCCGCTAAAGCCCGCAACCGTATTTTTGAACGGTTCTACCGAGTCGACAAAGCCAGGTCTCGCCAAACTGGGGGCACCGGGCTGGGATTGGCAATCGTAAAGCACATTGCTGCCGAGCATAGAGGTACTGTGACCTGCTGGTCTACCGAAGGAGCAGGATCAACATTTACCCTTGTATTACCCGAAGCATCTGAGCTGCGCGGCAACGACGACTAACAAGGAGGGGTGCAGCCCATGGTCACGATCATGGTGGTCGAGGACGAACCAAACTTTCTGGAACCGCTAACCTTCAACCTCGAAAAGGACGGCTACAAAGTAATTGGGTGCGAGGACGGGGAAACCGCCCTCAAGACCTTTGCCGCCAACGATGTTGACCTGGTGGTGCTCGACCTGATGCTGCCCGGCGTGGACGGAGTCGAAGTGTGCAGGCAGATCCGGAAGACGTCCTCGGTACCAATCATCATGTTGACCGCCCGCGACGACGTGGTAGACCGCGTCGTCGGGCTTGAGGTTGGAGCGGATGACTACGTGTCGAAGCCCTACTCCTATCGAGAACTGGCCGCACGCATCAAAGCGGTGTTGCGCCGTGGTGGCACAGACGCCCTAGACAGCGAAGTGCTAGAGGTTGGCAACGTCCGCATGGACGTGGAACGGCACCAAGTGTTGGTGGGGGGCAAGGAAGTAACCATGCCTCTTCGTGAATTCGAATTGCTGGAACTGTTGCTGCGGAACCGGGATCGCGTCTTGACTCGCGGGCAGATCCTGGATCGGCTGTGGGGCGCCAACTTTATAGGCGACACAAAGACGCTGGACGTGCACATCAAGAGGGTACGGTCGCACATCGAGGGCAATCCCTCCAAACCGAAACTGCTGGTAACGGTACGTGGGCTCGGCTACAAGATCACCAGTCCTCGGGCTACCAGCCACCCAGCCAACTAATAGGGCGTTCTGCCTATCCAGGCGGTCTTTGCCCGCAGCGATATGCGGGGCTGCGGGCCTAGCGCATGTTAGGATGGAAGTCTGAAACTATGGTTAAAGGGGCTAAAAACATGACCTTTGAAGTCGGCGAAACAGTCGTATACCCGCACCACGGTGCGGCCGTTATCGAAGATGTCTCGACTCGCATGCTCAAGGGCGAAGAAAAACTTTACCTGACTTTGCGCGTGGCGCAGGGCGACCTGACCATCCAAGTTCCCGCAGAAAACTGCGAAATGGTGGGAGTGCGCGACGTGGTGGATCAGAAGGGGCTCAAGGAAGTCCACGAGGTCCTTATGGAACAGAACACCGAAGAGCCCACTAACTGGTCGCGGCGGTACAAGGCCAACGTGGAAAAGATTGCTACCGGTGACATTGTGCGCGTAGCTGAAGTTGTGCGCGACCTGTCCCGCCGCGACAACGAGAAGGGCCTTTCTGCAGGTGAAAAGCGGATGCTCGCAAAGGCTCGGCAGATTCTGATTTCCGAGCTGGCGCTTGCTCGCGAAACTGACGAGGAGGAAGCCACCGCCCAGCTAGACAAGGTGTTGGCAGAATCTGATCCGACCTTGCAGGCCGAAGCCGAAGAGGCCGCCGAAAAGGTCAAGGAAGCCAAAAAGGCGAAGTAGTGCGGCCCTGTTGGGCGGTCATCACTGCCGCCGGATCGGGGGTGCGCCTGGGGTGTGAGGGCCCCAAAGCGCTGGTTGACGTAGCGGGGCGGTCCATGCTGTCCCGCTCGCTCGACATTTTCAAAGCGGATCCGCAGGTAGAGCGCATCTGCGTGACCGCGCCGGTCGAATGGGTGGACCGTTTTGGTGCGCTCGTCGGCCCAGGCGTAAGGGTCGTGCCGGGCGGCACTGACCGGCAAACTTCCGTGCGTGCCGGTATCGAAGCGGTCAGCGATAATGCAGCCTGGCCGAATACGCAGGCCGAGGGCGCGATGCTGCTTATTCACGATGCGGCAAGACCATTTACTCCGGCCGAAGTGCTCCGGAGGATCATCGAACGATTAGAGGCCGGGGCTAATGCTGTGCTTCCGGCTGTCCCGGTCACGGATACCATTCGCCAGGTGGGTGCGGACGGGAGCCAAAATTCGGCAAGCCAGGTGGCGGGCGCCCTCGTCGATAGAAGTGGGCTGAGGGCAATGCAGACTCCGCAAGGTTTCGATGCGGACTTTATTTGTCAGGCTTACCGGCAAGTTGGCGATGTCAGTGCGTTCACAGACGATGGGGCAATAGCGCAGGCAGTAGGCGAACAGGTGGTGCTAGTGCCCGGCGACTCCATGTCTTTCAAGATCACCGTTCCGCTAGATTTGCAGTTGGCTGAGGCAGTAGCCGCCCTCTAACCAGTATTTGTGTCGAAAGCCTATCGGATGGTCGACGGCGTATCGGAATGCGTGCAGTAAGGTATGCCCTGGATAAAATGGTGTGCTCTCGGCATTCTAGAAGCTATCCTCAGCAAAACTATCCACAGGCGTGTAAGAAGTAGCCTGGAAATAAAATCTGTACATGGCGACAATCTGAGCAGATCTCCTCCTCAGATCGGATTCAAATGTTGCCAGAACTATTGCGCAAGTCATCCGTAAGTCGCCGCGCGCTCAGCAAAAGCATTGAGACTGGAAGTATTGTCGATGCGGGCAGATCATTCTGCTTTCGAATACCGCCAGGCTTGCGACGTTGGCAGCTGCGTAATTTTGTTGCACTAGGACGGATGCTGGCTATCCAGGCGCGAAGTAAGAAAGAACTGGTGTTTATTGGCAAAGCAGCAGCGTTACTACACGAACTACCTGTATTTGGGTCGCTGCCACACATAGATTTCAGTTCGGGACTCAGCACCCATCTGGTACTTCCTGGCGGGCGGGCAGTTTCCGAGGGCGGGGATTCCATCGTCTTTGGCAGTGCGCTTGCTCGTGGTCACCGGCGTCGACCGAAAGCTACTACGAAGTTAGAAGGTAGCCTCTGCGCCTCCAGCCTCCAAGAGACATGTGCCCAGGCAGCAATGAATGCGTCTGGGGCGCAGGCGCTCGCAATATTGGATGCGGCACTTCGCACGTATATCCCCCAATCTGTGCTCCGCACTCGCAATGTAGATGGCTACGCGGCAATTGCGCGTCAAAGTATCTTTGAAATCCTGAATAGGAATGCCTCTACCCGCGGTATTAGGGGAGCGCGGGAGCTGCTTGCTATAGCTAGTCCGCTTTGCGAATCGCCTGCTGAATCTTTGGCGCACTATAGTGCCTACCTGTCTGGGCTGGAATATGTCCTCCAACATAAAGTCTGGGCAGTTCAGAAGCATTTTTACTTGGACCTATATTTCCCTAAATATGGGGTTGCGATTGAGATTGACGGTTTTGGAAAATATGTGGATTTGAGCAAACGAACTACTCAGCAGACGATTGATGCCGAGCATTCTCGCCAGAATCTGATTCAGTCTGGTGGCATTAAGGTAATCAGGACGAATTGGAACGATTTGCAAGATAGTAATGCCAACGCCAGATATTTTCTGCAGTTGTGCAAGCAATCTGGGCGGCCGTTGCGCCATACCTATACTCGGGCAACGAGAGCGCTAGAGCATTCGTGGTAGTGCGTTAAGGGCTGCTAATAGCATCCACGTCGAAAGCACATTGAACAGTTGGCGGCCTATCGAAAAGTGCGCCGTAGGGTGTGCTTTGGACCAAATGATGTGCTTTGAGCGGGGCAATGCGCCGCGAGCAAGACGATAGGCTTTCGGGGGGGGGAAAAAAAGAAAAGATCG
>NZ_JBWPWD010000008.1:0-56793 GCF_056590455.1 Winkia sp. C0117E2
CGCCCCGCCCACCCGCGCAGCTCAAATGGGGCACCGTATTCGCGTTACCATGGCTGTATGCGAGCACTCATCCAACGCGCAGAAGGCGCCAACGTAACGGTCGAAGGAAAGCAGCTGGGAGGCTTTACCGGGCAGGGATTGATGGTTCTGCTTGGTATCACCCACGAAGATGGCAAGGAACAGATAGATAAGGTAGTTCGCAAGATCGCCGATCTTCGCATTTTCGAGGACGAAACTTCCGCCAGCGACAACGACGCTCCCATTCTGCTGATCAGCCAATTCACCCTGTATGGGGACACTCGCAAGGGGCGTCGTCCGTCCTGGTCGAAGGCTGCTCCTGGGCAGGTAGCTGAACCGATATACGAGGCTGTCGCGGCTGGCCTTAGAGAGCGCGGCCTGCACGTAGAGACCGGCCAGTTTGGCGCCCACATGAAGGTTTCCTTCACTAACGACGGACCCTACACCGTACTGGTCGAGGCCTAGTCCCTATACTCTGTGTCTGCCGATGGGCAGTACCAGGGGCGCCCCGGAGGTTGGGTCGGCGATCACCCGGGCATTGATGCCAAATACCTGCCGCATATTTGCGGCCGTCACTACTTCGGCCGGACTGCCGGCTGCAACAATTTTGCCCGCCCTCATGGCGATCAGCTGGTCGCAGTAGCGGGCGGCCATGTTCAGGTCGTGTAGCACCATCAAGATGGTGGTGCCGCGTTCCTGGTTGAGTTCTACCAGCAGGTCCAAAATGTCCAGCTGGTTAGCTACGTCTAGGTAGGTGGTGGGCTCATCCAGTAGCAGCACGTCGGTATCCTGAGCCAGGGCCATGGCGATCCACACGCGCTGGCGCTGCCCACCCGATAGTTCCTCTATGGGCCGGTTCGAAAATTCGGCGGTGCCCGTCGCCTCTAGGGCGTGGGCAATGATCTGATAGTCCTGCTTGCTGTAGCGGCCCCACAGCCCAAGGTGCGGGTGTCGCCCTCGCCCAACCAGGTCAGCTACCGTTATCCCTTCTGGAGCAACCGGAGACTGCGGCAGCAGCCCCAGTACCTTAGCCAATTCCTTGCCGGTAAAGTCGGAAAGGGACTTCCCGTCGAGCTCCACGCGACCACTGGCCGGGGCCAGCAGCCTAGAGAGGGCGCGCAGCAATGTTGATTTCCCGCACCCATTGGGGCCCACTATTGCGGTAATTTTTCCGGGTTCTACCTGCACAGAAAGGTCTGTAGCGACCGGCTGCGCCCCGTAGGTTAGCGTGAGAGTTTTTGCCTGCAGTGAAGCCATTACAGCGTCCTTCCTTCCCTGTTGGCGCGCACCAGCAGCACCACCAAGAAGGGTGCTCCCAGGGCCCCGGTTATGACTCCCACCGGGTAGGAGGTTCCGAACGCAAACTGACCCACAAAATCGGACAGCAGCACCAGAGCCGCCCCTACCAGTGCGGCGGGGAACAGCAGCGGACTCGCCGGCCCGAATATACGTCCGGCAATTGGTCCGGCCATGAACGCCACGAATGCCACGGGCCCGCACGCGGCCGTTGCCACCGCGATCATCGCGACCGCGTACCCAATGAGCAGTAGTCGTTTGCGCTCTACCGAAACGCCTAGGCTGGCTGCGGAGTCGTCGCCGAGCCGCAACACATCCAGATCCCGCGCGTTCATTCCGAGGGCGACTAGTCCCGCTACGCAGATGAGCGCCACGGGCATGACTCGTTCCCAGGTTGCCCCGTTTAGCGACCCCGACATCCATCTGGCGGCCTGGTTTAGGTCCCACGCGGCCGCCCTCGAGAGGGCATAGGTGACCACGGAATTGAGCGCGGCCGCCATCCCAATGCCGATCAGGATGAGGCGGGTCCCCGCAAAGCCGTCGCGCAGCGACAGGAAGTAGATCAGCCCGGCTACTGCCAGCCCTCCCAGGAGCGCCCACGCCGACACCGCCATCGCGGAGAGGTCGAAAAACAGGATCGCAACAACGCCGGCGGCGCTTGCCCCCGCGGAAATTCCGATTACATCCGGGGAGGCCAGTTGGTTTCGCAGCAGAGTTTGGAAGGTGGTGCCAGCGGCCCCGAAGCATGCTCCGGCCACCACGGCGAGGGCGGCGCGCGGCAACCGTAGTTCCCCTACCGTGTAGGAGGCTCCCGGCACGTCGCGGCCGGCGATGACGCCCGCTACTTCGGCGGGGCTGTAGTAAGTCTGCCCGAACAGTAGTGAGGCCACGAATAGGCCGCCCACAATGGTGGCGAGGAGCGCCATTAGGCAGAGGCGGCGGCGCCGTAGGCGGGCGGAGCGCCTGCTGAGCTGTGTTGCCATTCCCATTACAGCGCCTGACCCTTCTGCCTGCGCACAATCCAAATGAAGAAGGGAGCTCCCAGTAGCGGCGTAATGATGCCTACGGCGATCTGCTCGGGACGGGCAACCACGCGTCCTACCACGTCTGCGGCCAGTAGCAGCCCGGCTCCTCCCAGTGCCGCAAACGGCAGCAGCCACCGGTGGTCCGGGCCGAGCAGCAGCCGAAATAGGTGGGGCACGATCAAGCCCACGAAGGCGATAGGCCCGGCCAGGGCGGTAGCTACCCCACACAGCACCACTGCCGCAATTGAGGAAAGTGCGCGGGTGCGAGCTACGTCCTCGCCCAATCCTCTGGCCAGATCATCGCCCAAGGCCATTGCGTTCAGCCCACGCGCGCAGGCAGTGGCCATTGCGAAGGCTACTACGAGGGCGGGGATGGCCCAGCTCATGCGGGTCCAATCGGCCCGGCCGAGCCCGCCAATCTGCCAGAAGCGGTAGGAGTCTAGCGCCTGCGCCCTGGGCAGCAAGATGGCGTTCGCGAATGACACTAGTGCCGCGCCGGTAGCCGCGCCGGCGAGGGCGAGTTTCAGGGGCGAGGGGCCGCCGCGCCCCAGGGAACCAATTGCGTATACTGCGCCAGCGGCCACGCCGGCCCCGATAATGGCCAGTAGCATCTGCACGTTAGGGCTGGTAATGCCGAAGAAGGCGAGGCCGGCCACCACCGCGAAGGAGGCTCCGGGCAGGACCCCGAAGATGCCTGGGTCTGCCAGTGGGTTGCGGGTTACTGCCTGCATTAGTGCGCCCGCTACGGCCAAGGAGGCCCCTACTAGCAGTCCGAGCAGGCAGCGGGGCAGGCGGGTGGAGGCGACGGCTTGGCCCACGCCCTCTTGCTTTCCTAGCAGTGCCGCCCACACGTCAGCCGGGCTGACGTTGCGCACTCCTAGGGTGATTTCTAATAAGCAGAGCCCTGCTAGCGCTACCAGCCCAACGCCTAGTAGCGCCCACCGCTTCTTGCCCTCTACCACCCGCTTTGGCGTGCTGTTACTTGAGGGCGCCATCTAGCAGGTCAAGGAACTTGCCGAATCCCCACTGCAGTCCGAGCGGAGACGGATTTGCTGCCGCTCCCAGATCGTCATTCTTCAGCACGGCTACGTGCCCGGCCTTCACCGCGGGAATGCGCCCTACTAGCGGGTGCTTTTGCATGTCGGCTACTAGCGAGGTCGGGTCGTCCTGCGGCCCGTAGGTGACTATCAAGTCCACGTCAGAGAACATTTCTGGCTTGTCCGAGGAAACCTCCTTATAGAAGCTGTCGGTGTTGCCCGAATACTTCTTCACAATGTCCGGTACGCCCATTCCGGCTTTTTCGAGGATGTCTGCACGCGGGTCGCCACTGACGTAGAAGCCCACCTTAGATAGGTCCGAGCCGTTCGTGCCGAAGGCTGTAAACAGCACCTTCTTGCCTTTCAAGTTCGGGTGCTTGGCCATCTGCTGGTCCACTTCCTTGTCCAGGTCGGCCAACAGCTGTTTGCCTTCCTTTTCCATTCCTAGCGCTTTCGAGTCCATGGTGACCATCTGCTTCATAGTGGTATTCCACGGCTTGTTCGGGTAGGCAACTGTGGGGGCAATCTTGGACAGCTTTTCGTAGTCTTCTTTTGTAAGCCCGGAGTAGGCGGCCAGGATCACGTCCGGCTTCGTATCGGCAACCTTTTCGAATTGGATGCCGTCGGTTTCGTCAAAGAGGACGGGCTTTTCCCCGCCCAGTTCTTCGACTTTTTGTTTTACCCAGGTGACCATGCCGTCCCCGTCGGCGTCACCGAAGGCGGCCTTGGGCATTCCTACCGGTTGAATGCCGAGGGCGAGGGGTACTTCCTGGTTGTTCCAGCCCACCGTTGCTACCCGTTTTGGCTTGCCGGTGATTTTGGTGGTGCCGAGCGCGTGGGTAATCGAAACGGTCTGGCCTTCCCCTTCGTTTTTTCCCGAGGACGCAGCGTCATTTTCCGCTGGCGAACAGGCAGTTAGGGCGAGGGCGGCGCTGGCTGCGAGGGCAGCTAAAATACGTAGCTTTTTCATTCTCACATTCACATTCGTAGCTGAATACTTAGGCCAACCTATCCTAGCGCTACGACAGTGGCTACTCCAGAGCGCGGCTCGCTCCTGGGTGAATTGATTGAAATATTGCCCGGATACTAACTGCCGCGCGGGGCAGCACCTGCACCCCGCGCGCAATTGTTTTGGTTAGGCCAGCCCCAGGCCCGCCTTTTGGCCTCCGGTCAGGCCCGCGGTTGAGCCTCGCAGCCCTGCCCCTGGGCGTTCGGTCGGAGACACGTCCGCTTTGCCGGCCGGGTCCACGATGTCGCTTAGTAGCCCGGCTACTCCGCCCACATCTACCTGCCCGCTCTTGGCAGACCGTTTCACTAGGGCCAGCCCAATGGGTCCGTCCTCGCAGTGGCGGGCAACAGAGGTGAGGGTTCCTACCTTCTTGTCCCCTACCTTTATTTCGGTACCCACCTGGGGTAGCTCGTCGGCAGAGCCATCGAGCGAGACAAAGGCGAGGCGGCGCGGCGGGCGCCCTAGATTCACAATGCGCGCCACCGATTCTTGCCCGCAGTAGCAGCCTTTGTGCAAGTGTACGGCTGTTCTTAGCCAGTCCAGCTCGTGGGGCAGGCAGCGGGCGTCTACCTCGCGCCCAAAGCGAGGCCGGTGGGCCAAAATCCGCATCGCTTCCCACGCGGCGATACCGGCAAGGGTCGGTTCGCCAACCTCGTAGCCCAGTTCGGTTTCCAGTGGGAACCCATCGTTGGCGTTCTTCAGCACGGCGGCTACGGCCTCTTCTAGGCTGGCGCGAGGGGCGAGCCAGATCGCAAACTGCAACGCGTCTTCAGGGGCGGGCCCGTAAGAGGCTCCCCCTTCGCATACTCCCGGCCACGGGTCTTCCCACACCAGTTCGCCAGCTAGGGCCCTCTGCAGCGGCCCACCCAGCGTGAATCCCATAGGGGCCAGATCGGTGGCGACCTCGACTTCGAGCCTGGACATAAAGCGCATTCGCAAGATGTAGTCGGCCATCTGCTCGGCACGGCCAGCGTCAGTTATCAGGTAGGCCACGTCGTGGCGATCAATAATTGCGGCCGAAAAAGCAACGTGCCCGTTGGCATCCAGCAGCAACAGTTCCCGCGACTGCTCACCAATGTCCGTCACTATCTGCGTGCTCAGCGTTGTCAGCAGCGTAAGCCTGTCCGGGCCGCTTACTCGCACTACACCGAAGTGGGAGAGGTCGGTAAGGCCGGCGCCTACCTGCAACGCCCACTGTTCTGCTACCGGGTCCCCGTAGTAGGCGGCTACTGCCTGGTCGGGGCCTTGTCCGCATACTCGCCCTTTGGCAAGCGCCGAGGGCGCGGGCGCGCTGGCAGGTGCATATTCGGGCTCAATCTGCATTTTCAACCTTCGCAAGACGGCCCGAGAAGTCCGTGCCACCCTGGTCGCCGCGGGCCACGTCCTGCGTCCAGAACAATTCGCTGTTTACGAGCCCAAACATGCGCGACGCCTTTGCCGGGGCAGCCGTGTCGGAGGCCAGTTTGATCGAGATTCGGGGGCCGGAAGCCATACCATCCCAGGTGCCGCTTGCCATGGGGTGGCCCTTGCTCGACACTTCGATGCTGGCCTGCACGGGACCCGAACCGGAGTCCGCCACGTTCCGCACCCTCCACCTGGCTTCTTCTTGCCAAAGCTGTTCGCCCTTTTCGAGGCCGCCTACGCCCTCGCGCGCCGTGGCGGTGACGGGAATATCGCCTTCCCTAGGCGTGGCTGCGTAAGTGGTGGTGGTTTGCAGCAATTCTTCGCCTTGAGCGGTGAACGTGATTTCTTGGATGATCATGTGGTCATCCCCATCTGGAACGACCTGCGAACCATAGCCGCGCCACGATCCGACTAGCCAGGCTAGCGGGTAGAGGGTGCGGGGCAAATCAGCATCAATAGTGAACATGCCCCCACCTTACCGATCTATGCGCCGGCTAGCCTAGCGAGGGCGTAGGCCGGGATGGACATTGCCAGCGGCATCATCAGTCCGGTAGCAATAAGGGCGCTGACTGGAACCGGTTTTTTGTCTAGGGCGCGGAAGTCTGCAACGAAGCCCTGCACAAAGAATGCGCCGGCGGACAGGACGGCTCCAAAGATTGGAAACAGCAGGTAGGGGCTGGACCAGGTTGCTGGCAGCGACGGCAGGAATACTTTCGTGGTGGCGTTCAGGGCAGAAGAATTGGTGATTATCACTGCCACAATTAGGCCAACCACTACCCCTGCTCCTAGGGATACGCCCAGTCGTTTTAGCCCGCGGCGGAAGAAGCCACCCACCGAGGCCACGATGATTACTAGCCCAACGGGCAGAGCCATCAGCTGCCACAGTGGGTCTTCCCCCAATGCCACCCAGGAGGCGCCCGCGGTGGCGATTGCCGCGCCGGTGGCCGAGCAGGCTACCGAGATTGACATGTGGGTGCGTTCCATCCCGCGCGAAATCTCGCCGATAAAGGTTGCTAGCAGTGCAAAAGAAAAGCACGCCGGCACCGAAGAGAAATCTTCGGTAAACATCAAAACAATCAGAGTCACGAGCGACACGATCAGTGCCACGGCGGAGGAGACCAGTGGGGCGGGGGCGTGCGCCGCCCTCCCCCAGGGGATACAGAAGCCGGCGACCATTGCCCCGACTATAGCGGCGAAGACCGGGAAGGGGCACAGCGCCCCGACGATCAGCGCCAACCCGGCGAAAGCGGTGGTCAGATAGAAGGCGGGCCGATTCGCAAGGACTTTCCCCCACGTCTCGGTAGTTCCTGCCGTTCTGGCCTTTTGCTGCTTTCTCACGCGCCTATAGTCTCATAAGTTCTGCAATTTTTTGCTTTCCTTCCCCGCTCGGCGCCTTTCGCTGGCGCTGCCCTTACTTTCCCCGGCCCTTTCTTTCTTTTCGAGGGCGAGGTATCTTCCCTGTTCGCGCCTTCGATTTGCTCAACTAACTTTTCCGTAACAGCTAGGACCAGCGCGTATGCATAGGTGGCGGACAACCGTTACACTAAAGGTGGCGTCGGACCGTTTTGCCCCGGGCTCCACTTATAGCCGCTACGAGCGGCCTTCGCGCCGACAGGCGCATCTCGGTCCGACGTCTTTTTCTATGCTCATGCGAACCTATAGCCCCGCCCCGAAAACGGTAGCGGGGCATTCAGGCCCAAAAAACACAAAAATGAAAGTGGGGTTCGTCACAGATTGTTGCGACGCCTGATTTGTTAACCCCAAGGTAAACGGCTATTTACCCGATGATAATTGCGCGACCACAAAAGCACTTCAAAACATTCATGGGACTATTTGAGATTTAACCCCTTAGATTCAAACTAGGCTTTTATTGCAATACCGCGAACGAAATGGAGTTTAGGCCGACATGTTCAACCGCATTTTTAAACGGTCGAAGTCTTCGGACGATTCATTCTTTGCTCTAATGGCGCAGACCGCGTTGCGGCTGAAAGACGCAACTGAGCTGCTGGCACAGATCATTCACGCGAATCCCGAGGATCGCCCTCCTCTTCGCGACAAGCTGCACGACGTGGAGCACGCCGCTGACGAGCTCACCCACCAGATTTCCCGCAAACTCAACCAGACTTTCGTCACTCCCCTAGACCGGGATGACATCCAGATGCTTGCCTACGCCCTAGACGATTGCGTGGATCAGGTGGACGAGGGCGGCGGCCTGATCGTCACCTACAACGTGGACGCCTTCCCCAAGCAGCTTTCCGTGCAGGTAGACGTGCTGCAGCGATGCGCAGAACTGACTGCAGACGCCATGCCCCGCCTGAACGGCCTTTCCGACTTGCGCGACTACTGGGTAGAAATCAACCGCCTGGAAAACGAGGGCGACGTTGCCTACAACAAGCTACTCGCCAAACTGTTCAACTCTGATCTAGATCCGATCGATATTATTAAGCTGAAGGACATCATCGATTCCTTGGAAGAAGGCATTGATTCCTTCGAGACTTTGGCAAACACGATCGAAACGATCGCGATCAAGGAGTCCTAAGCCGTGGAACTCACACTAGTCCTAGTCGCCCTGGTGGTAGTACTGGCACTAAGTTTCGACTTCACCAACGGTTTTCACGACGCTGCCAACGCGATCGCTACCTCGGTATCCACCCGCGCACTAACGCCGCGTGCTGCCCTAATCATGGCCGCGTCCATGAATATCGTGGGCGCGCTTTTAGGCACCGAAGTTGCCAAAACCATTGGTCAGGGCATTATCGACATCAGCCAGTACTCTGAAGCGGCAGATCCGAGCCTGCGCCTACACGGGCTGGTAATCATTCTGGCTGCCCTAATTGGTGCAATTACCTGGAACCTGATCACCTGGTGGTTCGGCCTGCCTTCCTCGTCCTCGCACGCCCTAATCGGCGGCCTGGTGGGCGCAGGTCTAGCCTCTGCCACCCAGGTGCAGTGGAGCGGCATTGTTGAAGAGGTCGTCATCCCCATGTTCGCCTCGCCACTGCTGGGCTTCGCAGTTTCCTACCTGGTAATGAAACTGGTTCTGGCCCTGTGCGCCAATCTGCAGTATCACCGTACAATGCGCCATTTCCGCATCGCCCAAACCATTTCGGCCGGGGCAATGGCCCTAGGGCACGGCCTCCAGGACGCCCAGAAAACAATGGGCGTCATTGTTATGGCACTGATGGCCGGCGGCTACCACGGCATTGACACTAATGGCGAACTAACCATCCCTCTGTGGGTGAAGCTCGCCGCAGCACTAGCAATTTCTGCCGGCACTTACTCTGGCGGTTGGCGAATCATGCGCACCCTCGGCCGCAAGGTCA
The DNA here is from genome assembly GCF_056590455.1 of Winkia sp. C0117E2. NCBI lineage: Bacteria > Bacillati > Actinomycetota > Actinomycetes > Actinomycetales > Actinomycetaceae > Winkia > Winkia sp. C0117E2. The sequence continues at coordinate 9,113 of NZ_JBWPWD010000008.1, forward strand.
TCGAGCTAGACCCCGCGCACGGCTTCGTAGCCGAAACGGTTGCAGCCTCGGTACTCTACCTTGCCGCCTATGTCTTCCACGCCCCCGTTTCCACCACGCACACCATCACCGCCGGCATTATGGGCGTTGGCGCAACCCGCCGCCTGTCGGCAGTGCGCTGGGGAATGGCCGGCAACATCGCCGTAGCGTGGGTACTAACCATGCCCGCCGCAGCACTGGTTGCAGGCCTGCTATACCTGCCCCTACACCTGCTGATTGGGGCCTAACCCAAAAGTTTGCGCTCGCGGTCCGGGCGCAAAAAGTGCACACAGCTTTTTGGCTGTGTGCACTTTTCTTTGTCTTCTTTTTAGCCGAAGCGCCCGGACACGTAGTCTTCGGTTGCCTTGTTGGAGGGGTTCGAGAAGATCTTGTCGGTCTTGTCGATCTCTACCAGCACGCCGGGCTTGCCGGCACCTTCCAGGTTGAAGAAGCCGGTGCGGTCAGAGACACGCGCCGCTTGCTGCATGTTGTGGGTGACGATGACGATCGTGTAGTTCTCTTTCAACTTGATCATCAGGTCTTCGATCGCCAACGTCGAGATGGGGTCTAGTGCCGAACAGGGTTCGTCCATCAGCACTACCTTCGGGCGCACTGCCACTGTGCGGGCAATGCACAGGCGCTGCTGCTGGCCGCCGGAGAGCGAAGAGCCGGGCCGGTCCAGCCTGTCCTTGACCTCGTCCCACAGGTTTGCGCTGCGCAGGGATTCTTCGACCAGCGCGTCTGCGTCAGACTTGGCTAGACGACGCGAGTTTAGCCGCACCCCCGCCAGCACGTTCTCGTAGATGGACATGGTGGGGAACGGATTTGCCCGCTGGAACACCATGCCTACTAGGCGGCGCACCTGTACCGGGTCCACGTCCTTGTCGTAAATGTTCTTGCCTTCAATTAGCACTTCGCCCTCGACGTGGGCGCCGGGGATCGCTTCATGCATGCGATCTAGAGTGCGAAGGAAAGTAGATTTACCGCACCCGGAAGGGCCGATCAGCGCGGTGATCGAGTTCGGCTCAATTTCCATATTGACGCCGCGGACGGCTAGGAAATCGCCGTAGTAGATGTTTTCGTTGCGAACTTCAATGCGAGTAGACACTGCCATTTTCCTTTCGGGGTCTTAGTTGCGCCCCTTCGGGGCAACGGCCGTTGCAATTGCACGCGCAATAATGTTCAGGGCCATTACTAGGATGATTAGCGCGAGGGCGGCGGCCCAAGCACGCTGGTAGTTGATGTCGGCGATGCAAGTGCCACCGCCTTTACAGGGCACTAGGCCCTGCGAGTACTGCCGGTAGGCATACACCGGCAGCGTGGTCATCTGCCCCTTGAACGGGTCAAAGTTAATCCAGTTGACCAGGCCCGCGGTGAACAGCAGCGGGGCTGTTTCGCCAATGATGCGGGCGATTGCCAGCATGATCGACGTGGTGATGCCGCCAGCTGCGGTGCGCAGTACGACCTTCAGGATTACCCTCCACTTGGGCACGCCGAGGGCGAGTGCCGCCTCTCGTAATTCCTGCGGTACCAGCAGCAGCATTTCCTGACAGCCGCGCACCACGGTGGGGATCATGAGTACTGACAGTGCCACCGCACCTACGATGCCTGCCTGGTATCCGGGCTTTACTAGCAGCGCGAAGGCTGACAGGGCGAACAGGCCGGCGACGATCGAGGGGACGCCGGTCATGACGTCCACGAAGAACATGATTGCCCGAGCCAGCTTGTTGTTGCCGCCATATTCGGTAACGTACACGGCGGTGAATAGGCCAATTGGCGCCGATATGAGGGTTGCCAGGGCGGTGATGATCAGGGTACCAATGATGGCGTGGTAGATGCCGCCCGCATCCATGCCGCCCGAGACACCCTTCATGGACACTGCCACGAAGTAGGGGAAATCCCTGAGTAATCTGGCCCCGCCCCGAGCGACGGTAATCCACAGCAGGGACACCAGTGGGATCATGGCCAGGATAAAGCAGATCGAAACCACTACGGTCGAGATCTTGTCTTTGATTGCCCTGCGTCGGTTCAGACCCGGATCAGCAGGCGCGAACGGGTTATTCTTCGGGGCCTGCGGGCGGGCATCCGAGGACGAGGATGGGGCGAGCGCAGACGAGGAGCTGCGGGCCCTTGACGTATCAGACATTGGATCCCCCTACTTTGTGCCTGTGCGGGCTAGAATCCAGCGCGCAAGCATGTTGACGATCATGGTGATGAAGAACAGGGCCAGACCGGTGGCGAAGAGGCCAGACAGGGCGAGGCCGGTAGATTCGGGCTGTTGCAACGCAATGTTGGCCGCAATGGTCGAGTGCTTGCCCGCTTCAAGAATGTGGAACGAGTAGCTGGCGCCAACCGACAGCACCATTAGCACTGCCATGGTTTCGCCGAGCGCGCGTCCGAGCCCCAGCATGGATGCTGAGACGATGCCGGAGCGGCCGTGCGGCAGCACTGCCAGGCGAATCATTTCCCACCTGGTGGCACCAAGGGCCAGTGCTGCTTCTTCATGCAGCCCCGGGGTCTTTAGGAAAATTTCGCGGCTAATCGAGGTGACAATGGGAAGAATCATGACGGCTAGGATCACGGCGGCCGACGAGATGGTGCGCCCGGTCGGAGAGGCCACCCCGCCAAATAGGGGGAACCAACCGAAGTGGGCATTGAGCCACTTATTCAAAGGCACTAGCTTCGGCACTAGCCAGAGGGCGCCCCACAGGCCGTAGATTACCGAGGGGATAGCTGCCAGCAGATCCACCAGGTACCCCAGGGTTTGCGCCAGCTTCTTGGGCGCGTAGTGGCTGATGAAGAGGGCGATCCCGATTGCAACCGGCACAGCCATCAACATTGCCATGCCAGAACCTAGCAACGTACCGAATACCTGCGGCATCGTGAACTGCCAGATGTTTACGTGACTTGCCGACCCCATGGTGGTAAACACTTTGCCCTGCGCCAAGATCGCATCCTTGGCTTGCAGCAGCAAGAACACTGCTACCAACGCCAATGTGGCCAAAATGGTGATACCTGCCAGCAGGGCGATGGCGCGGAATACAGCGTTACCCGTTTTACCCGTTCCTTTGGAATCGGTCAGCAAGTTAGCTTCTGATCGCTTGACCGTCATGAACTTCCTACTTCCAACTCTCATGCGAAAGCGTTCGGTAGCGGTTTCCCACTACCGAACGCCTCGTTGCATAATTAGCCGATCTTGATCTTGTCTAGGCTCTTCTGAACCTTCTGTCGCATCTCGTCAGAAATCGGGGCAGAGCCTGCGCTCTCGGCAGCGGCCTTCTGGCCCTCCTTGGAGGAGACATACTCCATGAAGGCCTTTACTAGGTCGCCCTCTTCCTTTTCGTACTTGGAGCAGACGATCTCGTAAGAGATCATGATCAGCGGGTAGGCGCCCTCTTCCTTAGGAACGCGAACCACGTCCAGGGCCAGGTCGCCATCTGCGCGATCCTTGGCCGGCTCGGCGATGTCCGCAGCCTTGGCAGCGGTTTCCTGCGACGGAGCAGTGTAACCGTCACCGGACTTCAAAGAAGCAATGCCCAGATCGTCGCCTGCCTTAGAGAAGTCGGCGTAGCCGATGGTGCCCTCGGTGGACTGTACTGCCTGGATCAGGCCAGAGGTCTTGTCACCGGTCTCGCCACCAGCAATTGGCCAGGTCTTGTCGGCTTCGTCAGTCCACACGTCCCCAGCGGCTTCGTGAAGGTAAGAGGTGAAGTTTTCGGTAGTACCGGACTTGTCAGAACGGTGAACCGGGGTGATTGCCAGATCGGGTAGCTTGGCATCCGGGTTGGCCTTGGCAATGGCCGGATCGTTCCAGTTCTTGATTTCGCCCTTGAAGATCTTGGCAACTACGTCAGGATCCAGGTTCAGCTTCTTGACGCCCTTGATGTTGAAGACGACGGCTACCGGGGAAATGTAGGTGGGCAGATCGAAAGCATCGGCGCCACAGCGATCCTTGGCCTTCTTTACTTCGTCGCCCTCGAGGTATGCGTCGGAACCGGCCCACGCTACCTGCTTGCCAATGAACTGTTCAATGCCAGCGCCCGAGCCAACTGCACCGTAGGTGATCTGGGCATCGGGGTTGTTTTCCATGAAGGTCTGAGTCCAGGTGGTCATTGCCGACTCCTGTGAGGAAGCGCCCGCACCCTTCAGGGAACCGGATACGGATTCGCTCTGCTGCGAAGTCTTGTCATTGCCGTCCGCCTTTTCGCCAGTAGCGTTGTCGGAACCGCAAGCAGCTAGTGAGGTGACCGCGAAGGAAGCGGCTGCAGCCACACCCAGGAACTTGTAAAACTTCTGATTCACTTGTGATACTTCCTATTCTTCGTACCGAATGGGAGGGCCTAGGCCCTGACATGTACAAGGTACGGAAGTCAGGTGTAGATAAAGTTCAACCCAAGTGAACAGTTGGTGAACAAACTCGATTTACAGTTGTGACGTGCACATACGCTAACGGCGGTGAGTTAGAACACTCTAATGATTCGGTTTCTTACCTTACGCGCGCACCAGTTCGAGGGCGACTACCACCGGTCGGCATTCCAGCTGCGCTTCCCGATCTACCGCAGCGGGAGCCGAGACTGCCTTGACAGGCTGAGCCTTCGACTTCTTCGCAGGCTTGGTGGTGCGCAGGGCCGACCCCTTGGTGGGGAGCGCTACCGGAGTTCCCTTCTTACCCGCCAGCAGCGCGGGCGACGGGCCCTTCTTCTTCGGCTTGGCCTCGTGCTCCAGTTCCGGGCCGCCCTCGTAAGCGACGGGCACTTCCCCACTGTCAGACAGCAGATGCGCCACGGGCGTGGGCAACGGATCGTCCTCGGCAAGAGGCACGAGCGCGATGTGGGCAACCAGCATTTGCGCGGTGTGCAGATACGGGTCTTCCTGCGGCAACTGCCGCGTAATAGCGTTCGGAGTGATCCCGGCTAGGGCTCCGACGAGGGCGGGCAAAGTAGGCCGGTGCACGCACACGCCCCTGGCCTGCCCGTCCGCCAGCCACTTCTTGGCCAGTTCGCGCACGGCAGTCCCGTCTGCCGCATAGGCAGCCTCGGTCAGATCCGCGAGCGCGGTAAGAGGCGCGCCAGTGAGGGTGGCAAAAGGAGCCACGGTCTGGAAGCAGCGCCGCCACGGCGAGGTCAGTACCTGGCCGATGCCATAGGCGGACAGGATCGGAACCAGGTTCTTGGTTTGCCCGACACCCTTGCGAGCGAGCGGGCGGGCCGATTCTTCGCCCTCCCACTTCTTGCGCCCTACCGCCTTGGCGTGGCGCATGATCAGCAGCGGCTGGGTTTGTGCGGTGCGGTTACGAATGTGCGCAACCGCCTCGTCGAGTAGACGCTGGTCCCCTCGCCGGGTAAGCATTTTGCGGGCTTTAGCAGGCTTCGCCCACTTGGTCTGATCGATTTCAGAGATGGGGGCACGCTTGGCGAGCGGACGGCCAACCATTGCCGGCTCACTGACATCTAGCTGGCCCAGCCAGTAGCGCACCTCTTTGGTGTGCCCGACGCCCAGCCGGTACCGCTGTGTCTGCAACGGCACGCCCAGGCGCACCGCAAAGCCGGTTTCCTCTTCGACCTCGCGGACAGCGGTAGCCACTATGTGTTCACCGCGTTCCATCTTGCCCTTCGGCCACGACCAATCGTCGTAGCGGGGCCGGTGCACGATCAGCACCTCAATGTCGGCCTCACTGCGCGGAATCTGCGTTCCCGGGATTGTCCTGCCACCTTGGCGCAACCGCCACACAATAGCTCCACCTGAACGCACAATACGGGAAACAGGCGGCCGAGGGCGGGGCCTTGACATTGGACCATCCTTTCATTACCGGCATGCCGGATAGCTAATTCTAGTTGTTAACCCTACCCGCCCTTGCCGGTGAATGCCGAAACGTCTACTTACGCCCCTTGACACGCTTGTTAGCCTGCTCCATCAAATACGTCTGAATATCCAGCAGCGGCTGGCCTTCTTTGTCTTCGATGTGCCGCTTCCAAGTCCCATCCGCCTGCAGGTGCCAGCTGGAAACCTTCTCGGAAGCCTCCAGCTCTACCAAGCCTGCCAAATGTTCGATCATGTCAGGATCAGTGATGCGGATTAGTTCTTCGACGCGCCTGTCCAGGTTACGGTGCATCAGGTCAGCCGAGCCGATCCACACTTCGGTGTCTCCACCGTTGCAGAAGGAATACACGCGCGAGTGTTCCAGATACCGCCCCAGAATGGAGCGGACGCGGATATTGTCAGAGACGCCCTCGATCGGGGCACGCAATGCGCAAATACCGCGCACCACAATATCTACCGGGATGCCCTCCTGGGAAGCGTGGTAGAGGGCATCAATGATCGCTTCATCTACCAGCGAGTTCATCTTGAAGCGAATCCAAGCCGGCTTGCCCGCACGCTTGTTCTCTATTTCGCGGTTGATGCGCTCCAGTAGGCCCGGCCGAATGGAACGAGGCGCCACCAGCAGGCGGTGGAAGGTGGTCAGCGGCGCAAACCCGGACAGCTGATTGAACAGGCGGGTCAGATCCTGGGCTACGTCGCGGTCGCAAGTCAGCAACCCCAGGTCCTCGTACCCGCGCGCCGTCTTGGGGTGGTAGTTACCGGTGCCCACATGGCAGTAGCGGCGCAAACCGTCAGATTCCTGGCGCACCACCATCGACAGCTTGCAGTGAGTCTTCAACCCCACCATGCCGTAGACCACATGCACCCCGGCGCGTTCTAGTTTGCGGGCCCACCCAATGTTGGCCTCCTCATCGAAGCGGGCCTTAATCTCGACAATCGCCAGCACCTGCTTGCCAGCCTGGGCAGCGTCGATAAGTGCCTGCACGATCGGCGAATCGCCCGAGGTGCGATACAACGTCTGCTTGATCGCCAGCACCCTCGGATCTTTAGCCGCCTGGGTAACAAATTGTTGCACCGAAGTGGAGAAGGAATCGTAGGGGTGGTGCAGCAGCACGTCGCCGTTGCGGATCGACTCGAAAATGTCCGTAGGAGTGGCGGATTCGACCTCGGCAAGACCCGCGGCCGTAACCGGCAAAAATGGGGGGTACAGCAGATCGCGAATGTCCAGGTCGTGCAGGATGTTCAGGCAAGTCAGATCCAGCGGCTCCGGCAACCGGAATACGTCTGCCATCGAGATCTCGAGTTTTACCACCAGGAAGTTCAGCACGAAATCGCTAATACCTTCCGACACTTCCAATCGCACCGCCGGCCCGAAACGGCGCTTCAACAGCTCCGTCTCCATAGCCTGCAGCAGGTTCTCGGCGTCGTCCTCTTCAACCTCCAGGTCCTCGTTACGAGTGACCCGGAAGGTGTGGTATTCCAACACTTCCATTCCGGGGAACAGGTGATCCAGGTGGTGACCAATAACGTCTTCAATAGTGACGAAGGTGGCGCCCTCGGCCGTATCCGATGCCTCTTCGGGCCGAATGCCATCTACTACCTGGTCAACCGAAACAATACGCGGTAGCCCCTCAGGCACCTTCACGCGGGCAAAGTGCTGCTTGCCGGAAACGGGGTTGCGCAGCACAACCGCCAGGTTCAGGGACAGACCTGAGATATAGGGAAATGGGTGAGACGGATCCACTGCCAACGGGGTGAGCACCGGGAAAATCCGCTTGCGGAAGTAGCGGTGCAGCTGATGGCGCATTTCCTGGTCTAGGTCTTCATACTTGCACAGGTGTAGCCCTTCCCTGTCGAGGGCGGGCAATAAGGTTTCCTGCACAAAGTCGGCTTGGCGGCGGGTTAGCTTCTGTGCCCGGTCGGTAATGCCCGTCAGTACCTGCCGCGGGCTGAGGCCGGAGGCAGATGGGCGGGCGATGCCGGCGGCGATGCGACGCTTTAGCCCGGCTACGCGCACCATGTAGAACTCATCCAGGTTCGAGGTGACGATGGTGGTGAACCAGGCGCGCTCTAGCAGGGGCAGGCGAGTGTCTTCGGCCTGTTCCATTACGCGCAGGTTGAAGTCCATCCACGATAGTTCGCGATCGCCAAAGCGGCCCTCGGGCAAATTCACTTCCCTAGCGGGAGTCTTGGGTGGCTCCGGAACCTCCTCGGCCGGCGGGATGGGAGCGGGAGTGAGCGGGGTGGGCTCTGCCTGCTCGCTTTCTTCGGGCTCGTCCTCGAATTCGGAATCTTCGTGTTCGTGGCCGGGGAACTGGGAAGGATCGGCGGTGAAGTCTTTCGATTCGGCCGATTCAAAGCCTGATTCGTTTACGGCATCCGGCTTGGCAGCGGCCTCATCCGCCTCGGCCTCTGCCGCTACTTCCTGGGCGGGGCTTCCTTCCCGTTCCTGCGGCTCTTCAGCGGGGACACCTCCGGCCTGGGCGGCAGGATGGGAAAGTGAGTCCTGGTTATTAGTCTCGGGAATTTCCATACCGAAAGCGTTCCTCATATTTACCCCTTAGTTAAGGTTGTGGTTTGCCGCGGCGGTTGCTGCGGCCTCAAAATCATCAGCGGTCTTGGTCAGAGCCGAAGCCCTCCGAGTCACCTGGTCTGCCAACTCGTCCTTATCAGACGTAATCCAATCCGGGCCCGCAGCACCGGCGGCCAAAATGTGCATTACCTGTGCGGCCACCGCCAGGCGTTCGCCTACCCAATGGAGCGGTTCTTCGACCTCGTCAGGAGCCCCCGCCAGCACCTGGTTGATCGCCCCGAAAGCCTGATCGAACGGAGGCGGGTTCTTCACGCCGTGCGCCCGCTGCGGCGCGGCCAACCCCTCGTTATAGCGCTGCTGGGTGGTTTCTCTGTCCCGCCTTGCCCATTCGCGCAGCAAGTACAGCCGCCAGAGGGCGCCAGGCAGCGTAGAGGCGGGCTGGCCCGACCACAGTTCGGCCACCAGATCAACATTGCCTGATCCGGCTATCTGCCGCAGCCTGGGAACCAGCACCTCGGGGGTGGATATGGCATCGCCCAGCGTCATAGGCTTGTCAAAATGACCGTCAAAGGTGCCCAGCAACAGTTGCGCGGTAGTGTGCGCAATGTCGGAACGCAGCGCCGGGTCAGCATCCCCCACAATGTTTTCGGCATCTTCGGGTTCAAGCATCGCCGGCCGACGAAAACGGGCAGACATGGCACTCCTCCTAATATCAGACTCATTGTGAACTAATAAAGTAAATTTTAGTTGAATAAGCCCTCCCCTTCAGCGGCTATGGGCCATCCCAATTGCGCCAGTGGGAAACATTTGCGCTGGCACCACCCCATCCTCGCGCATCCGCCGAAGGCGCCCAGGCGCCACCAGTGCAATAGAGAGCAATATCTCGGCGATAAATTTCCCCGTTCCGCCCGGGTGCTGCTACGATTATGGGGCGCGCAAGCGCGGGCCTATAGCTCAATTGGCAGAGCAACGGACTTTTAATCCGTGGGTTCAGGGTTCGATTCCCTGTGGGCCCACCATCACCCCGGCAGCAGCCGGGGTTTTTATTTTCGCTTTGGCCTTGCCACGAAAAACACACTCGCAGCCCTAGAACTACGGTCCCAACAGGGAAAATATACAAAAGCGCAGGGAGTTACCTTTCCGGTAATCTACGCCACAGTCACGGGCGAATGTATTGACAATATTTTTGTGCCGAAATAAAAAGTTTCGTAGGCCACAGTCACGTAAAACAGTAGCCGCCGCCATTGCTGTACTCATTTTCCAGGCATTGCACCTTTGTCACACCCGCCCAACGAAGATGAAAAAACGTTCATTTTCATTGCGGGCCAAAATACCCAAAACATACTATTTTTGTGTTGCACTGCTGCGACAAACCTAGTCGCAGCGGGCTCTTTCCACCACCGGTGGGAACCATATTCGCTAGGTTCAATGACGAAGGTTTTTCAATGATTGAAAAGACAATATTTGCTCATAGAGGCGCAAACCGACTAGCCCCAGAAAACACCATGGCAGCCTTCCGCGCGGCTTTCGAGCACGGCGCGAAATGGATTGAAACCGACGTTGACATCGACAAAGATGGCACTCCTATTATCTGCCACGACACCACCTTGGATCGCACCACCGACCACACCGGGCGTTTCTACGATCTGACTGACGAAGAAGTAGCAAAGGTCGATGCCGGCAGCTGGTTCAGCAAGGACTTCAAGGGCGAACACCTGCCCACCCTGCACGAGCTGGTGGATTTCCTAAACGAGACCGGCATGAACGCCAACATCGAATTGAAAGCTAACGAAGAGGGCAAGGAGCGCAGCGAGCTCCTAGTGAAGAAGGTTGCCGAAGAACTAGCCCGCGTTGAAAAATCGCAGATCATTGTCTCCTCCTTCTCGTTCCTACTGCTTTACAAGATCAAGCAGATCGCTCCCGAAACCGTAATTGGTGCGCTGTGGGAAACCTGCGCCCTGTACGACGACTGGCGTTCCGTCCTCGAAATGTTGGGGGCAGAATACGTTCACCCCGAGGACGCGGGTCTAACCAAGGAACGCATCCAGGAGTTCCGCGACTTCGGCGTCGGCGTGAACGTGTGGACCGTAAACGATCCAGCCCGCATCAACCAGCTATTCCACTGGGGAGCCACCGGCGTATTTACCGACATTTCCCACCAACTGACAGACCGCTACTAAGAGGCCTAGTCTGGGCTAACTAAGCCCCTTGTATCGCACGCAAATGGAATTGCGCGCTAAGTAAAAGGACTTACGATGAATTCGAAAAAAATCCCTATCTTCCTGCGCAAGGGCAGGGTCGGCTCCTTCCTGACCGTGGTTATGGCCGGGCAGCTGGTCTACTCGACCTTCGAAGCCTTCAAAGGCTCATTGATGTTGCCACTAACCCACGCGCTAGGAATCGGTGTTGACGATTTTGGCGTTCTAATGGGCTGGCTGGGAATCGCAATGTTCCTGTACGTGCCCGGTGGCTGGGTCAACAACCGCTTCACCATCCGCTCCATTCTGATCTGGTGGTGCTCCTGGCGTCTGGTCACCTTCCTGATGCTCTACATGATCCCCAACCTAAGCTTCAAGATCATGGTTGCGATCGCGATCTCTTGGGGCGTTTGGGACGCGATCGGCTGGCCAGCGGTGGTCAACGGCGTCACCTTTGTTTCCAAGGACGCGGACACAAAGGGGCGCGGCCTGGCAATGGGGCTACTAGAAACCATCCGCCGCGCCGCAGAGTTCCTGATGAACATCGTCATCATCGGCATTATCGCCGTCTTCCCGGCAGCAGCCAACAAGATCATGATCGGCTTCGGCATCGGCTACTCGCTGCTGCTAGTTCCGCTAATCCTGGCGATCTTGAAGTTTGTACCGAAGAACGCCATTGCCGAATCTGAAGACATGGGCAAGAACGCCGCTGCGGCCGTTGGCCTACTGAAAGTGCTGCTTCGCCCGCGCGTGTGGCTGGCAGGCGTTGCCGGTCTGTGCCTGTACTGGTGCTACGTCAACCTGATCTACTCGTCGGCTCCTTACCTGCAACTGGTATTCCACGCTTCCGACGCAACCGCGGGCGTGTTCGGCATTTTGAACACGGGCCTGATCGGCGTCTTCGGCGGACTAGTTGCTGGGATCGTCGCGGACTACGTATTCAAGTCCTCGACCATGATGATGGGCGCCGCCCTCACGGTTACCGCGGCAGCTACCGCGATCATCCGTCTCCTTCCTTCCCAGCAGAATATGGTCTGGCCTGCAGTAGTCCTACTAATGGTTGTCGCATTCGGCGTGTTCATGGGCAAGGCAGTGATCTTGGCACCTATCGCCGAACTGCAGCTTCCTGAAGAGATCAACGGCTCGGCAATGGCAGTGGGCTCGTTCCTAGTTTACGCATCCATCTTCTGGGCGAACCCGCTGGCTGGCAAACTGGTAGAGGCCCACAAGGCTAACCCCTATGTTGGCTACCAGCAGATCTTCTGGATTACCTTGGTTGTTGCCATTGTCGGCGCAGTCTGCGCTTTCATCCTTGCTTTCATCAACAAGAAGATTGACAAGGTTGAAGATCAGAATGCCGACACCAAGGAAACGGCTCAGGCTTAGGCCTAGCCGACTGGCGGGGCTAGCTGGTGGGCCCTGCTAGTAAGGGGCGGACAGGTTTCCTGTCCGCCCCTCTATTACATCTACCGGTGCAGACAAGCGGCCTCCCGGTCGGTTACTTATCAGTCCACTGCAGGAAGCGCGTGTGCGAAATTTTATTGTGCCGATCCACCGAATCAATCCGCACCTTCATTGAGCGGCGCGCCAGTTTGCCCGTGGGGATCTGCTTGAATCCGATGATGGAATCGTGAGTATTTTCCAGCCCGTGCACCATGACCCTGGGGTAGGAACAGGTGAGCGGCGGGCCCTGCACCATCTCGTCACACATGAAGTAGGCGATGCCGTTGAAGTACAGGTTGCCAGAGACCTCGTGTTCGCCCTCGTTGTAGGAATAGACCTTGGCCGAAGACTTTTCGGGGGCATCCGCGTACTGCGCCCTATCATCAACGACCTTGTTGTTATTGGTGTAGGTGGGAGCGGACGCGGGACCAGGCTTGGGAGTGCTGGCACACGCGCTGGCGCCAAGGAGCAGCGTTAGCGCTGCTGCCAGCAGACATGAAGACTTTCTCATGTTTAAATCATGCGTTGGAAGGGCAGTAATGGCAAATATTTTCCCCTCTAACCTACGGGCGCGTAGGATAGGGGCGTTGACGCAATCGCAATGAATAGAGGGGCGCTCTTGTCGAAGTGGACATTGGATGGTGCTAGCAGTGCAACTCGCCTGATCCAGGGCGCAATGAACGCCGCTGCCAGAGCCACAGGTTCCCCAAAGGTGACAGAAGTTGGCGACCGTGATTGGCGACAGAACTATCCCACCTCCTTCCATAACCTAACTGCGCTCGAGGGCGAAGACTCCCCCACCATGGCCAAGGCAGCGTTGGATTTCATCTACGCTAACGCCCAGTTACCGGATGGGACTAACCTTGCCGAAGCTAAGCCCATTGCAACTGAGGTGCCTGTTTCGCAGGTGGGCAAAGCCGATCAGGCTGCCACGTGCCCGGTTCCACGGCTTTCGCTGCCGATTGGGCATTCGCTGTTGAACAAGCGCGCCCAGGCTGCTTTGTCGATTGTTAGCTTGCATCCGCAGTGGTGGAATCTGGCCGGCTACGAAGTGGTGGTGTTGGCGGGGGCCGCGCAGCTTGCACCCACGGTGGCCCTGGCGCACGCGGGCGCTACGGTACACGCGATTGTGCGGGCAGATTCGAAGCGGCGTAAGGCACTGTTGCAGGCTTGCCAGGATGCGCCTGGCAAACTGGTGATTCCTTCGGGGCGGATATGCGATGTGGTGAAGAATCCCAGGCAGTTGGCCGGTTACATTTGCGGCATTTCTAAGCCGGTGATTTTGGTGGATGCGCTATATGCGCCCTCGCGCGCCCATGTGCACGCGGCAATTGCGGCTGACCTGGTGGAGCGCATGGTATGCCAGGCTCGCCCCGACACTACGGTGTGCTTTAGCGGCACTCCCACTGACGTTTACTATTCAAAGGGGCATCTGGTGGATGCCATCGTGCCACTACAGGGGCCGAACTATTTAGCGGCGAAGCGGATTGGCCGGTGGCGGGCTAGTACCCTTACCGGCCAGGGCGTTAGCACGATAACGCCTATTCTGCCGTTGGCGGCCACCGAGTCGGTAATGAACTCTGACAAGCTAATCAGCACTATCGTGGGCGCCCCCGCGGTGGGTGTTTACCCGGTAGCCCCCTCCGTAGCAGCGCGCCTTGCGGCTTCGTGGCTGATTTTCGAAATGCATTCTTCTGACGAACCGGCCCCCTGGCAGGGCGTGAAGGCGCCGTGTGGGCTTTGGGGAAACCCGGATTCGCAGCTCAATTCGCTGCTGCCCAATGCGAATATGCGCCTGCACGCGGCGTGGGTGGCCGGTCGGCTAGGGGCTGGCCGCGACGCCTGGGTTGGCCAGGTGCCCGATTCAATATTTTCCGAGGGCGGCAAACGCCTGCGCGTCCTCGCACGGAAAATGCGAGAACGGCTGGGCCGGTAGCCCGGGACTTTATCCCTACCCTCACCCCTGGCGCGTCCACACCTCTACCTTTTACTAAGGCGGCTCCTACAGATGCGAATCACCCGCGTATTTAAGTGTGTATCAACCGGTCACAATAGGTTGCAAAAAAGAAAATGGATACAAAAAAATCCCGCACCTAAAGTGCGGGATTCTTCAGTTCAAATACTATTTGAAACTATTTGCTCTTGCGGCCAGTGGCTGCCAAGTAAATAGAAATAGCAACTACTGCACAGATAGTGCAGACGACCCAACGCCACCAGTCAATGCCGGGGGTGTCAGTCGGGTATTTGAAGATGCCTAGGATCAGGTTGCCAACGACAACGCCGACGACGCCCAGAATGATGGTCCATAGAATGCTTAGCGGCTGGCTGCCCTTCATGAACAGACGGGCCAGTGCGCCAATGATCGCGCCAAAAATAATGGTACCGATGATCTCGCCCATTTTTCTTTCCTTACTATAGGGGTGCGCATTTACGCCTTGCCCCTATAGTTTCACTATTTAGCCCTGTATGCCAGCCCTGCAGGACACTGTTAGCTAAATGTTAGTTTGGAGCGAAAAATTATTAGGAATTTTTCACATACAACGACTCGTTTGTCAAAGTTTGCCACTTTTACGCAATGATGCATCCGACTTCCAGTCGCCCACAACCACTTCCATGACTAAAGCCCTATGGTCGGAGCCCTTCTGCTCGATCACATACGAGTCCTCAAAACGGATCTTCCCGGCCGCTACCGCATGGTCGATAATCGATTTGGGTGCCACCGCCGGGAACGTAGGCATGCCCACGTGCATCTGTTCGCTAACCCCGGTGGCTTCTAACACCGGAGCAGTCCCCAGATTCATATCCCCCACTAGCAGCGTGGAAGATACGTGCGGGGGTGGGACTTCGCCCTCGACAGGAGAACAGTAAGTGCCCCCCACCATTTGTTTCCATGCGTGCGCCAGTTGCGAGCGGGCCGTGACGCCATGAATTTCTAGGTGGGTGCTTCCCACGCGCAACGGCCCACCCGGCGTCAGGACGTCCGCCGCCAGCAGTGCCCGATTCTGCCCAAAGTCAACCGAGGTGGAACTGCCAAAGAGGCCTGCGCCCTTAGCGCGGCCGATGCGACGAATGGGAGCCGCCCCCAGTTTCAAGGTGCGCCACACGGCAACCGGGTACCGCGAAGCCACCACCACGCCAAAGCCGCCTAGCCTAGGCCGCCGCCCCGCCAAGGCTCGCCGCACCGGCAGCCGCAAGAACAATGCCTGCCCGCGGAAAAACGGCAGGAAGCGCCAATGCTTCAGCCCCGCTTCCTCACAGATGAGGGCGCCCTGGTCGCGAAAACCAGAGCGCCACTGCCGCACGTCGACCTCCTGCATACACAAGATGTCGGGCTTTGCCTGGGCAAGATCATGCGCCACATCGGCGTCGTGAGCAATATTGGCGCTGATGACACGCACGGTTGCAGGCATTTACTAGCCTTTAGGAGCGAAGGAAAGGGCCACCGAATTCATGCAGTAGCGCTCCCCAGTAGGGGTCTGCGGAGCATCCGGGAACACGTGCCCAAGGTGCGAATTGCACTGGGCGCAGCGCACTTCCTGGCGAACCATGCCATGGGAGGTATCCGTAGAGATGTTCACCGCCGCCTTCTGCGGGTCGTAGAAGGAAGGCCAGCCGCAGCCCGATTCAAACTTGGTATCCGAGCGGAACAGTTCCGCCCCACAGGCGCGGCAGGTGTAGACTCCTTCCCGATCCTCGCTTAGCAGCTCCCCAGTGCCCGGACGTTCCGTGCCGGCCTCGCGCAGCACGTGGTATTCCATGGGAGTCAGCCGGGTGCGCCAGTCAGCTTCGGTCAGCTTCGAAAAGTCCTCGGCCATTATTCGTCCTCCTGAATTTTTGGCATTAGCTTCGTTTCTGAAGTGCCCGCATCCGTCACGTCGATTGTTTTATTCGCGGGCGGGGCAGCCTCTGCTTTAACGGTACCGGCCTCACCCTTCTGTTGCGCAGGTGAGTCCTCTTGCTGGGCAGTGCCCTCTACCTCTTCATTGTGGGGCCCAGAGAACAGCTGTTGGCCGCGCTCTTCAGCCTCGGGACTGCCCGAGAACATGCGATCCGACATGGTGGTTTCCATTTCCGGCGCGACGGTTTGGGCATCGCGTTCTTGCTGCTCCAAGACGGTAGCGAGCACCTGAGTTTGCGCCACATCTGGGGTGGTTTCCGCCGAGGGCGCATTCCGCTTCTTGCCGCGACGTTTGCTCCCGGGGTGCTCGCTAGCCTGCTTCGCTACAGCTACCGCAACGGCGGCGGCATCCTTGGGTGCAAGCGGCTGGGTGGGCAGGATCGAAGTTTCCTGACCGGTGCGAGGCATGGCGATCCCGCGCGAGCGCAACGACCGCCGCTTGATCTGGCGCCGGGCCTTCTTTTTCGCCGCCTGCAAGCGGGCTTCGTGAATCGACGAGGCAGCCTTGTCATTTCGCTGGTTCTTCTTTTGGCCTCTCTGCCCCTTCTGGTTCTTTTGGTTCTTCTGCCCGGGTTGCTTAGCGCGCCCCTCTCCCCGCGCCAGCACCTGCTTGATCGCTTCGGCCGTATCCAGTTTGTCTATTTGCATGTCCGAGGCCGTATCCGCATCCGTGCGGGAAATTTGGGCTAGCTCCTGCGCCAGGTGGGCGACGCGTTCTTCAGAAACGTCCTGGTTGATCTGCTGGACCACCTGTTGCACCCACCGGTGCCGCGGCAGCGCGTAGGGGGCATTGGACACCAGCCAGGCGTAGAGGCGTTCGCGCAGGTAGCAGCGCAAATCCCAGAGCTTTCCAGAGTTTTCAGCGCTGACCACAATGCGCACGGTCATGTACCGTTCATTCGAAGCAGACACTTGCACGGAGGCAGAGCGGCCGTCCCACAGGTCTGAAGACGAAAGTAGGCGGTCGGCCTCGGCGCGAATCTGCGAAACGGGGGCAGACCAGTCCAGAGACAGCTCCACAGCACCGAGCAGTTGTGGGGTTTGGCGAGTCAGGTTCTGGAACGGCTGCTGGGTGAACGAGGTGGAAGGCACGATCATGCGGCGGTCATCCCACAGCAGAACTACCACATAGGTAAGAGTTATCTCCTCAATAGTTCCCTGCAATTCAGCGCCATCCAGCCCCTTAATCATGACCACATCGCCCACGCGAATCGCATCCGCAAACGCCACCTGCAACCCGGCGAACATATTCGCCAAAGTGGACTGAGCAGCAAGACCGGCAATCAACGAAGCAATGCCGGCGGAGGCAAGGACTGAAGCCATCGCCGCCCTCGCAGCAGGATAGGTGAGTGCCATTCCGATAATGGTCAGCACGATTATTACTGCCTGTAATACGCGCCGGAGCACCTGGGCTTGTGTCTCGATGCGGCGGGCCTTGCGATCGTGCCGCTCCTTTTGCCTGGCAGTTACGTCCTCGATCACCCCGGCTGCCGCGAACGCCAACCAGCCGATGCCCGCATAGCCCAACAGAAGTACGGCGTGCTTTGCGGCGGGCACCCACGAGGCGGCTGAATCCGACGGGTCGAAGGCATAGGACAGCCCAAGGTGGGCGCCGAACACCGCACAGGTGAAATAGGCGGGAACGATAATCCGGTTCTTTACCAGCCGCACAAAACGCTGCCTATGAGCCACCACACCAATA
Organism: Winkia sp. C0117E2; assembly: GCF_056590455.1. Taxonomy (NCBI): domain Bacteria; kingdom Bacillati; phylum Actinomycetota; class Actinomycetes; order Actinomycetales; family Actinomycetaceae; genus Winkia; species Winkia sp. C0117E2. Next base: position 26,725 of record NZ_JBWPWD010000008.1, read on the forward strand.
ATCAAGTGCAAAAGGAACATCAGCGCAATCCCGATGCCCGCCCCAATGGCCGCCCACATTAAAAGATTCAAAATGTCGACCGTGCCCTGGGTGGCCTTGTCGACCGTTTTAGATATGTCCTCGGTGGACGGTAGCGAGCCCGATTCAGACGGACTAGGCGATGGCGAGGGCGAATCAGCTGCTGGCAGCAACACCCATTGCGCCTGGTGAAACACGGAGTTAGCGCCCGCAAAAGCGCGGGCGACCACAGAGCAGATCATGTATTCCAGGCTAGTCGAGTGGACACAATTAGGCCTGATGAATCCCAATTAAAGACGTGTAATCTTGGCCGCCGTTTAAATTAAAACTGGACGGTGACCAGGCTCACGCCAAAACAATTTTGTGTTCGCAAAGGTTTTCCAGTAAGCTTTATCGAGTCCGAGGGAGACGGCGAAAGCCGAAACGCTCGGGAGCCAAATAAATAGGCCCCCATCGTCTAGCGGCCTAGGACACCGCCCTTTCACGGCGGCGACACGGGTTCAAATCCCGTTGGGGGTACGGTCGCCAAGGGCGACACAACTGAATATATTAGGCATTGCCTACCATGGCCCTGTAGCGCAGTTGGTTAGCGCGCCGCCCTGTCACGGCGGAGGTCGCGGGTTCAAGTCCCGTCAGGGTCGCTGACAGACCCGGGTTTCCCGGGTTTTTGTCTAAGAAAGGCTCTGTAGCTCAGTTGGTAGAGCGTTCGACTGAAAATCGAAAGGTCACCGGATCGACGCCGGTCGGAGCCACAGCCCAGAGGTCGCAACTTCAGTTGCGGCCTCTTTTTTATGCACGCGCTCACGCCCAGCCTTTGGGGCCGCGGCGCGTAACCCACGGGAAATCTGCCGCGAGCCTTGATCAACTTTCGCGAGACATGGTGTTTTGTCGCAAGCCAAGGGCGAACACGCGCACGGTGGTGCTCTAGACCAAGGTTCGGTCGCAATAGTCCAGCCGCAGTAACAACCCAGCAACCAGCCGCCCTCGGCGTTAAGCGAAAAGCCCCTACCCGGGGGAAACCCTGCGGGTAGGGGCTAAGGCGGAGACAATCCGCGTTTGTGCGGCTATCCGCCTATTTGGCTGGTTCTTTGACCTTCAGCCGCTTGGCGAAGTCGGGGTTCTTTTCCATCCAGTCGCGAGTGTCCTGGACTAGGTTCTTCCCTTCCTTCTTGTTCAGCACGTAGTTTTCAAGCGAATACAGCTCTTCGTCTGAGACCTTCAGGTGCTTTAGCATGTCGGCAACTTCGGGGTAGTCCTTCGAGAAGTCGCCGCGGCCGAAGGAGTGGGCCTTTTCGGCTCCGCCTAGCGCGCCCTTCGGATCCTTCAGATCCTTGATGTCGAACGCGTCGTAGGCCCAGTGCGGGGACCAGAGGGTCACCACTATGTCGTCGCCGGATTGCATGGCCCCCTTGAGGGCTCCCAGCATGGTCGCCGTCGACGAGATCTTGAAGTTCATATCCTCGAGCCCGTACTGCGGGATAACCTGGTTCTTAGTTACGCGCGTAAGGCCCGCACCTGCGTCGATGCCAATAATTTCGTTGTTGAACTTGTCCGCGTTGGCGGCTAGCTCATCCAGCGAATCGATGGGCGCGTCCTTGTTCACTGCAATGGTCAGCTTCGCATTGTCGTACCAAGCGCCAAAATCTTGAATCTGGTCGCCGTACTTTTCGGCGTAGTCCTTGTGGGTGGTGGGCAGCCAGCCGTCCATCAGCAGGTCGAAGTCGCCCTCGGCGAGGCCAGTAAAGATGACCCCCACCTCGGCGTCTTGCAGCTTCACATTGTAGCCCTGCTCTTCGAGGGCGACCTTCATAGCGTTCGAAATGACTACGCCCTCGTCCCAACCGGAAGCCACACCAATGCGGATCGTCTTATCGGAACCCGCGCTGCTACCGAAAGCGCCCACGGCAGTCCAGCCCAAAGCCAACGCCAGGGCCGCCAACAGCGCAGCCGGCTTTACGATGCGATCCAGAACAGACTTGCCACCAACACCGTCGCCTGCCGCAGCCTTACGGCCAGCCCGCGAGCCGGTAACACGGTCTAAGAACATCGCCAAGATCACCACGGACAGGCCAGCTTCGGCGCCGAGAGACATGTTCACGCGGTTCAGCGCAGTCACTACATCTGCACCCAGGCCACCAGCACCAACCATGCCGGCGATTACAACCATCGACAAGGACAGCATGATCACCTGGTTTACGCCACCCATAATGGTTTGGCGCGCCAGGGGCAGTTGCACTTGGAAAAGGACGCGACGCGGGGTGGCGCCAAAAGCGTAGGCCGCTTCGACTACCTCTTTGTCAACCTGTTTGATGCCCAGTTCGGTAAAGCGCACCGCCGGGGCAATAGCGAACAGGATCGTAGCCACAATGGCGGGCACAACGCCCACCGAGAACAGCACGACGAACGGGATCAGGTAGACGAACGCTGGCATGGTCTGCAAGAAATCTAAGATTGGGCGCAGCACCGCCGAAACGCGTTTAGATCTGGCCGCCCAAATACCCAGCGGAATACCTATAAGGATAGCTATGGCTGAAGCCAGTATGACCAGCGCCAACGATTGCATAGCATTGTCCCACTGATCCATGCCGTAGATCAGCATGAACCCTAGGAACGAGCCGAGGGCAAGCTTCCAGCCCTTCGCCCACCACCCAAGCAGGGTGAACACCAAGATCCACACCCAAAATGGGGGCGTCAGCAAGATCGCCTGCAACACATCGTTAATACCCTGGAAGATAGTTGAGATCACGTTGAAGAAGCCAGACCAGGAAGCGATCATCCAATCGACCGCGCCCGATACCCAGCCGCCCAACGGGATGCGGAAGGAATCAAGAACCATAGGCATCATTCGGCATCACCTTCCTGAACAGTAGAACCCGCAGCCGGGCCAGAACCACGCCCCGCCTTGTTTTCGGGAGCGGCGGAAGCGGTGTCGGAGGCTGGCGCTACGCCCTCGCGCGCGCTGCTTCGACCACCGTCAACGGTGGCGTTTTTGGGGCCCTCACTGGCACTGCTGCTGGCACTGGCACCCGACCCTTCTTGCGTGGGCGAACTAGACTGATCCACCTTTGGAATAGAGCCGGTAGAAACAGGAGTGACCTCGTTTCCGCTGCCCTCGCCAAGGGCGCGCAGTAGGGCCACACGGCCGATTATCCCCTCTAAGCGGCCGTCCTTAGAAACAACGGGCACGGGGATCGGCTTGGAAGCGGACGGCAAAATGATTTCCGAAAGCGGAGTGTCCGCCGAAATACCCGGGTGCGAATAGTGCACCAGGTCCCGGATCGTGTCCAGGTTAGGATTCTTGCTGAGGGCGTCAGCGATTTCGTCGCCCTCGACATACCCGTGCAGGCGCCTGTCGCCAGAGGCTGTAACCCAGCCGCCTTGCAAATCGGTTTCCTCGAGCTTGCGCAAAACCACCCTGGGGCCATCGTTTAGATATATGCGCATCACGGGGCGGCGCATAATCGAAGAGGCCGTAATAACGCGCGAACGATCAACATCCTGCACAAATTTGGCCACGTAGTCGTTGGCCGGATTCGTAAGAATCTCTTCGGCTGTACCAACCTGAACAATCTGGCCGTTGCGCATAACCGCAATGCGATTGCCAAGCAGCATGGCTTCGTTCAAATCGTGAGTAATAAAAATAATGGTCCGCTTGGAGCGCGCCTGAATTTCTAGCAGCAGCTCCTGCATATCGCGGCGAATAAGGGGGTCGAGGGCGGAGAATGCTTCGTCCATTAACAAAATGTCGCCCTCGGCGCACAACGCGCGAGCCAAACCCACACGCTGTTGCATGCCGCCAGAAAGCTGCGAGGGGTAGGAATCCTCGCGCCCTTCGAGGCCGGCTACTTGCAGTTCGTGGCGGGCTTTCGCCTCGCGCTCTTCTTTGCTGACACCCGCAATTTCGAGCGGGTAGGCAGCATTTTCTAAGACTGTTCTATGGGGAAGTAATGCGAAATGCTGAAAAACCATCGACATGGATTGCTGGCGCACCTTGCGCAGCTCAGCTGGCTTCAGCTTGGTAATGTCAGTGCCTTTAATTTTCACAGTGCCCGCTGTTGCGGGGCCGAGGGCATTTAGTGTTCGCAGTAAAGTCGATTTGCCCGAGCCTGACAGGCCCATGACAACAAATATTTCGCCCTCTTTTACGTCGAAAGAAACATCGTTCACAGCTACCGTGGCGCCTTTTATCGATTTAGGATCGACGCCGTCTTTGAGCTTTTGAACTACTTGCTTTTTGTCCCTTCCAAAGATCTTATAAACATGGTCGCATTCGAGGATGTTCATGTTTCCCTTCGGGGTGCGTGCAGGGGCTAAAGATCGCTAATCTTTCGCGGCCTGCAATGTGTTCAGTTATAGCTGGAATCGGCGATAAAACACCTTCTTTAGGGTTCGGGGAAATGGCGCACATTCGCACGCCCACAATTTCATGCGGACAAGAATGATCCACACTTACTGTCTCAGAAAGGACATAACGTTTCAAGAGAAGGGCCCCATATATGGGCGAGTATCGGTACTATACTGCAGATTTCGCGGAGAAAGCTCCGGGGGCGCTACGTTAGTTTGACAGTGCGGATTTACAGACTTTGCCAAGAGCACGGCCAGCCCAGGCAGATGGCGGAAACCAGGTCCGTCTTGCCGCGCTGTCCATATTGGTGTTCACGCCCCTCGAAGTAGCAACAGCATCCGTCGGGAGCGCCTTCGACATGCTCAACCGAACTAAGAACGTCATTTACTTCGTCTTAGCCATCCTAATCTCTAAATCGTGAGTTTCAATATAACCCGGTGGACTCCATGACAGCAGCGGAAAATGTCAAGCTGGGCTTGCGTTTCGTTTCTAAGAAATTAGCAAAATCAGAACTAGATAACTTGTTCGAGAAGTTTGGCTTGTCCAAGCGAAAGAACTACTACCCTGCCCAGCTCTCAGGGGGACAACGCCAACGGGTAGCAATAATTAGAGCTCTAGCAGTGAAGCCTCACGTAATTTTTGCCGACGAACCAACAGGGGCTTTGGATTCTAAATCCAGTGCCCTAGTAATAGATGAACTTTCTAAGCTTGGGCGCCAAGGCACCGCGGTTGTCATGGTGACCCACGATCTGGATGTGGCAGCTCAGGCGCAGCGGGCCGTTGTGCTACGCGATGGGGAATTAGTGGAAAATGTTTCCCATCCGACGCGGGAACAATTATTCCTAAGTTCAAGGGGCCAAGCCCAAGTTTAGGGGGGCGAGCCCAGCCGCCCTCGCACTAAAGAAACTAACACCGCGGCCACCACGCCACCGCCATCAGCTGTCAGGGGCAGGTGGCACAATGTGGGTATGCCTATCCAGATGACTGACGATTTTGTCCGCGCGCTCGACCTGTTGCGTCAAGGCCGGTCACTGTTCATCACTGGCAATGCTGGAACAGGCAAATCCACTCTAATACGGCATTTCGTCCAACAGACCACAAAGAACGTGGTGGTAGCCGCACCTACGGGGGTGGCAGCGCTGAACGTGAACGGTTACACCCTGCACAGGCTTTTTTCGTTCGCCCCCTCTACTACGGTCGACGAGGTGCGCATGGGGCAGGCGGCGCCAGGCAGGTTCGCGGGGCTGATTTCGCAGCTCGACACTCTGATTATCGACGAAGCTTCCATGGTGCGGGCCGATCTGTTCGACATGGTGTGTTACTCGTTAGAACGATACGGGCCCAACCCCGGTTCACCACTGGGCGGGGTGCAGGTGGTGCTCGTAGGCGACCTGTATCAACTGCCGCCGGTAGTTACTACCGCCGAAGAAGCATATTTTTCTGAGGCCTACTCCAGCCCCTACTTTTTCTCGGCAGCTCACTATTTCCCGGAGCGCTTCCCCACAGTACAGCTCACCCACCAGTTCCGCCAAGCAGGGGATTCAAACCTTGCCTCCCTGCTGGGCGAACTGCGTTCAGGGGACGTCAACGAGCAGGTTATGTCCGCTTTGAACGCACGCGTCGACCCTGATTTTGAACCACCCAAAGGCGAATTTTGGCTTACCATCGCAACCACCAACAGGGTAGTGAGGGCGCGCAACCGCCGCCGCCTGGACGCCCTCGACGGGCAGTTGCACACCCATTTTGCTGCCCGTAGCGGCGACACGAAACGCTTCGAAGCTCCCACCGAGGACAAGCTGGAGTTCAAGGTTGGCGCCCAGGTGATGCTGCTCAATAATGATGCGGCTGGCAGGTGGGTTAACGGCTCACTGGGGGTGGTCGAATCCGTGGCCTTCCCCGAAGGGGATATTGAGGTGCAGGTGCGGCTGCGCAGTGGGAATGTTGTGTCCGTCGGTGTGCACACGTGGGAGGTGACGCGTCCGGCGCTTTCGGCAGGTTCGCTCACTAACCAGGTGGTGGGCACATTCACGCAGCTGCCGTTCAAGCTTGCCTGGGCCGTCACCATCCACAAGTCGCAAGGGCAAACCCTAGAGCACGCCCTAATTGATCTGTCCGGGGGGATTTTTGCTCCCGGTCAGCTCTACGTGGCCCTGTCTAGGTGCAAGTCCCTGAAGGGAATCGTTTTGCGCCGGCATATTCGCCCTCGGGACGTGAAAGTGGACCAGCGGGTGCGCGAGTTCTTAGCGGATCGCCTTGGAAAGCGCACCCAGGAGCGCACGTTTTTGGGGGCGCTGTTTTGTGGCCGCAAGGACGGGTTCCAGCGCCCGCTCGAGGTTGCTATTTTGCGTGAGGACGGGTGGGCGTTCACGTCACTTGTGAACCCCACGCGGGATGTGGGCGACGCGGCTGAACGCTATGGTGTGAGTGCCGCAGATTTACAGTTGGCGCCCACCCTGGCACAGCTTTGGCCCGCGATTGAGCCGATAATTGAGGGCACGGGCGTGGTCACGGCCAACGCCCGCCACGCGCTGAAGGTGTTCGATGACGAGTTGAAGCGGACGGGGATTGTGGCTCCGCTAAAGCATTTTGCCCTCGCGCAGGTTAAGGGGAACGCGCATGCGGACACCGCCTTCGAAGTGGCGTCGTTGGCTGCGTCGGCTACCGTAGAGGGCGACTTGTACGCCTACCAGCCAGCCACCACCAGCGTTTCGGGTTGGGCGCTGCCGCGCGGGGCCGGCAAGATCGTGCCTTTCGGTTACGTGGAAGTGGTGGCAAAAATGTTGCAGGAGCGGCTCCAGAACATGGATCTGACCGCCGAATCTTGCCAAATAGTCGACCGTTTCAATATCGAATACGACCAGCATGTGCACTACCGTTACGCCGGATTACAAATGCCGTTGGCGGACCTGCTAAAGCAGGGAACCCGGGTTTGTTTCACGGGCACCGCCTACGACGGCAACAAAACCTACGAGCGTTCAGACATGGAACTCCTCGCTGTATCAGTCGGGCTGGAAGTAAAATCGTCAGTAACCAAAACCCGCTGCGACCTGCTGATCGCTGCAGACACATCCAGCATGTCAGTGAAAGCCCGCAAGGCACGCACGTTAGGCAAACCAATCTACAGTGCCACCGAATTCCTCACCTGGGCCAAAGTCCAAGGCGAAATCTAGTATTTTCCTAGGGCAGAGTGGCGCGGTAGGGGCCGGTATACCTTTGCAATTGCCTTCCGCCAGCGCGGGAAAAGGCGGGGGGCTAGCCACACTTTCGATAAAGATGGGAATTACCCCCGCTCGCGCAGGGAAAAGTCCACCAGCAATTTTACAGGGCAGTTGCTCACTCTCGCGTGGCTACAGCTCGTCTGAACTAGAACAGTTCCCGGGCCGCCCAACCGAGGCAAGCTCACACACGCCCGGTGCTAGTGCGCCACTAATTGAATACCATCGATGTCTACTATCTGCCTGCTAGCATCGCCACATGTGCGAACTTCAAACCCTTGTTCGTTTTCATTGTTAGAAACAATTAGTGTCAAAACGCCCCCGCTTGCAGCTTCATTGCAGCGTTCCCAAAGATTTTCAACTACAACAGGTGAAGCGTTACCTACGTATACCCCTTGAGAAACTTCAGACAGGAATCTACTTAGGTATCCGTGTAGATGATCCGGTATCGCAGTAGCCGTGACAACCGCAAACATTACGAGTCCTTGCCATACTGAATATGCCCAGATACCTCTTCCCCGACCGATCCGATCAAACGGTCGTCGTCACGACGGGGAAGATGCGGTGATAGAACCTGCATCAGAGCATCCAACATCCTAACCACTACATGTTTTTCGAATATGGCTGCCCTAATTTTCCTTCGAACGAATATGAGTGGGTCTTCAGCAGTTGTCGCAGAAAAAGCCAGCGGTATGGTCATAGTTGGTTTATACAGATCAGCTAAATCAAAAAGTAATGATCGCACATTACCTCTATGTATTATTCCGAGTGCAGGATTTACGCCTATCGCGGAACAGGCCGCCCCAGCGCAGCCGTAGAGTATCGAATTCGCAAGATTCAAACTGACATTCACCACATCGTCTCCGTTAGAATCGCGCCTAAATCCCTTTATTCCGTACTTCTTGGCTTGTGCTTTGTACACGTTACGTATAGTGCGCCCTTCAAGTCCCCGCATCGCATTAATGGTTCCACCGGGCATATTTTCGATGCCTAATTGCAGCTTATACAGGTATAGGGCAGCCTGAATCTGATGTTCCTCGCTGGCAACCAGACGGGCTTGCGCTATAGCCCATTTCGCCGATGAGGTTAGGGGGCTGGCGTGAGTGTAACAACTTATTCCTCCCCCGCCACAGAACATTATTACTACGCCTGATCTTGCGCACGAAACAGCAGCGGCGTGGCTCAAGCTCGTTCCCGGACCGAGCAAAAGCACTGCCATACCAGCAACAGGAACTTGTAACTTGGCAGTTTTAGGCCCATTCCGGTCGCGGCCTTCGCCCTCCCTTATTGCGATAACTCCAGTGCGATCTTGACGAATTAGGCAGTATTCCAAATAGAGGTAACTAACCCTGTCTTCCAATCTCACCTGATGGTTAGTGGGAATAGTTGAAAATGTCAACGCATCTTGGGAGTAGGGCACTAGTTATCACCAACAGTTAAACCCACGTTTGGGTCATAGAATTGGAGCGCGTTAGGAATGAAGTAGTATCTTGCTAAGAGCGATTTTGATTGTGTTAAAGCTACTTTCTCTGCCAGAATAGCCGCATATTTGCTGCCTTCTGGTATAGGAATTGAACCACGCATTGCAGCCTTGATCAGCTCCTGGTCACTACCGCGTGCGGCTAAAAGTCTCTCTGCGCTACCTCCCCATCCGCCGGGTATAACCCCAGTCGGATCGCCCAATATGCATTGAATAGTATTTCTTTTTATGAATCTGGTGGACGCCTCGTTCTCGCTGGATTCTTTCGGGGCCGTCATTGCTATCAGTGTCCCCAACGTCACCCCTTTTTTCGTAAGGTCACCGAGTTTGTTGGCGACAGCCAGGCCTTCTTGCGCTTTGAGCACTTCATCTGCGAGCTGTTCCGTCGCTCCCTCAAAATCTTCAACGATAGTATCTAAAGTTACTTTAGAATAATCAATAAAGTCCTGGCAGTCATCGGGCATTTTCATCATGTGATGGCCGTTGAGCCATTTCCAAGTACGGCTCAGTTCGGCATCAAAATAAGGGAGCACCTGGAAACCAGCATCGTTGTCGATCTTCACAACAGTCATGGGTAGATGCACAGCGCCTGGAATCCTGAGGGATCGATTTATATCTTCACGCCGCCAAACACGGCCAGCACGTTGAATTAACGAGGGCGCCGGACACAATTCCGTCCTCATTACATCTAAGTCAATATCGAGTGATGCCTCAATTGCTTGGGTACCCACCACTGTTAGGCCTTCACCTTTTTTGTCTGGCCCGATAGTTTTTTCTAGTAGCTCAGCGTTTTGTCTGCGGTGTTCTGCGGTCATACGCGAGTGCAAGATGATTGTGTGTTCACCTATTTCTTTGGCTACTTTTTGCGCCCGCTCTACGGTGTTACAGATGATCCCAATGCGTGCTTTAGGGTATTTAGCGCGCATCTTTTTCACCCAGGTTACGTGGTTTGAGACCAACGCATCGTAGGCGATATTTTCGGTGGTGAAAGCTATTTTGTATTCACGCACTGTTGGGATGGAGAGTTTTCCTTCGCACTCGCCAACCTGGAGATTTTCTGAGGCAGGAAAATGGGTTTTACCGGTTGGAGGTTTCCCACAGTAGGCGTTCAAAAAATCAGTGCGCTGTTGGCTAGGAAGTGTTGCGGTCAGTAGTGTCACGCGGGTATTTGTTGCCCGCAACCATTCTAGTAGATTCTCTACGAGTTTCGTTTGGTAAGGGTCCAGCGTGTGCGCCTCGTCAATGACTACGTGCGCGTTAGCTAAAGCAAGTAAACGCAGATGGGTCCATTTTGCCGGCAAAGTAGCTAATAACCCTTGATCCACTGTGCCTACGCATATGGGAGCCAGCAGGCGGGAACTGCCGCTTTTCACGAAATCTGTGTAGTATAAGCCGCCCTCTTTTTTATCGGAGGCAACGGTAACCGGTTGCGCGTAGAGATCTTCGACTGATGCTAATCCGTGTGCCAGGGCGGCCACGTTAGGCGTGTGCTCATAGATTTTGTGGATTCTACGCATCAAAGCGTTTGAAGTCGCTTGCGTGGGCAACAAAAAGATCAGGCGTTCATCCCGGGTGGAATGACGTAATATGGCCGCTTCAGTTTTCCCTCCCCCGGTAGGGGCCATAACGTTCCAGATGCCTCCCCCTACTCGCATAGCTTCTTCTTGCAATGGCCTAGGCTGGTTCCCGCCAAGTATCTCGGCGATTGCAGCCTGCTGGTTTTCCCATCCCTTATAAATCCCAAGGGTGTTTTTTATTCGCTCTAACGCGGAGGTAGCTGCCTTGTCTATCCAATGTTTTGGCTTTTCAAGGCTAATTTGCCCATCAGCGGCGAGGTTAGCGCGCGCCTGCACCCAGTCGGTTCCCGAAGCTATCCGATCGGCTAGTATTACTAGCCCCGCCAAGAGCACAGTAGTAACTCCAGAGGCCAGTCTGGGTAATTCACTAATGCCGCACGCGGTTTTCATAGCCTCTAGGAGGTCTCGTTGAATGGGTTCCCAGTTACGTGTGACCAGGATTCGTTCAAGTTCTTGTTCCTGCCGTTCTTCTTCGGCAGGTTCTGTAAAGCGCCCGTGGTGGCCAAGCGCGGGTATCCCCCACCAGGCGCGGCGCAAGTTTGTACCGGCCTCGAGCGGTTTCGGGCTTAACGCGATCGCACCCACACGCTCATGCCTGGTCAGATAGGGTTTAGCACTTGGTGGTACCGGAATTTCGTCCTCATCTAAGAAAGTGCACTGCTCTTCTTGTAAGATGGCCGCTCGGATACGCTCAAAAGCCTCATTGCTGTTGCGCGGTTGGGCCTGAAAGTAAGGGTTTGCCTTGCCAATATCATGTGTACCGGCGATGTAGGCAATTATCTTTACCGTCTCTGTTTGGTCGCCGTCAGCTAAGTCTTCGGCAATTTGCTCGCGCAGCCCTGGCCGCAGCCAGCCCATGTAAAGTTGCTTGGCAATTGCCGCCGTATCCAGCAAGTGAGCAAGAAGCGGGTACGGGCGGTCTAGCCCTATCTCTTTCGCCCAAATCCGCTGGTGGATGTCCACTGCTACCGCACTGCTTGTACAGATAGCAGGCCACAGCCGTAGGCTTTAGCCCTGCCCACGCCGTTGATAATAAGGTTTTCTAAAGCATCCGAATCGCCCACCTTAGCCACTCCGTCTATGGTGTCTACCTGAACTAACACGCCGTTCTTGTTTTTCCCATTGCGGTTTGCACCCAAGAGCTGGCGCTGGTGGGAGACAATTTCAATTTCGCTTAGAGCGCCCCGCAGCTTACCTGCAAGCCACTCGCTGAGGTGGGGCACGCCCTCTGGCGCTTCTTCAAAATCGGCAGGTATCGGGTTTACGCCTTTGGCGCCTTTGCGTTGAATTGCGTTTACCGCAAGCCGGAAACGGACTACACTTCCCGAGGGCGGAGGCGTCAGATCAACTTCTTTGATTTCTATTTGCCCTACAAGATCACCTTCCTGAGGCCGCGCCAAGGACTGGACCAAAAAATAGGGGGCCTGACCTGGCAGAAATTCAAAGCGAAAGAGAATCTTGCCATGTTCGCGAGGGTTAGCATTATTGGTCTGCCCAAACAGTGCCATGACTGCCCTGTGCCGGAAGCTAGGATCGTTCACATCCCAACCCTTACTTGGTTTATGGGCGGCACCTCTTCCGAGCGCGGCGTGCACTGGAAAGCGCGTTAGGAAAGCCGTTGTACCCAATTCATCCTCTTTTCTACTGACGAACTAGTAATATTTCACCGCATCAGACTAGTAAGATTAACTGTCTTTCACACTAGCCTAAAAACGGCCTGAGCGAAGACTTATTTATAATCTTTTATAAGCTTGCCATAGGTGGGGGTACCACGTGCTAGCCTTCTAGAAACAGAAAGGAGCGCTAGTGAAGTACAACGCTTTGCGTGGCCCTAAATGGATAGGCCTAGCCACTGGACCGGCAACGGTAGAAGAGGCCTTACTAGCTGCGCATACTACTAATCTAGACCCCAACGTGCCCGGCTACGAATACGGCGCTCAGCTCCGTTTCTTGGCATATCTTTTGCCACTGGTTCTAAGGAATATTGATTCTTCCATTGTAGATGTAGAAGAAAAATATATAGACTCAGACGAACTACTGGAAAACGGTTTACCAGCAGCGGCCGTGAATAAAACTCTAGACAGGCTGCTTGAAGTATCGTATTTAGACAGTCCTGATAAGCCGTTTATGCAACAGCCGGCTGCCAAACATCCTGACTTAACAACTAAGTTTCGCCCCAAAGAGGACACAGTCCGAAAATTACTTCCAACGGTGCCTTCTGAGCAAGGCGATTCTTTTTGGGACCTTTCATTGCCCGAGCAGGAATTCCTACACTCAGCTTCCGCGGCTAGATCCTTAGTGGTGCACAGTTTTTACTCCATGGCAGGGAACGGAAAGTACGCTAACCGAAAAATGCAGATGGGAGCCCCAGGGATACGATTTTTAGGCAAAGAAAATAGCGCCACAGAAATATTTTGGCGAGGCCGCAACCTCTTGGAAACCCTCTTAGGACTGATTCCTTGGAAGTGGGTACAGGGGTCTGGCCTACCTGCATGGGCAGATAGGGAAGGCCGGGAATCAAAGTCCACTGATGGGCATCATCCGCTCTGGTGCGCATCTTGGAGCTCTAACGCGCCCGCTTGTCGCTGGGAAAACGGTAGGCTCCTACAAGTTCGTATAGGAGGCATACCCGAACAATGGTACGCACTCGAAATGGGAACACATAGCGGTTCTCCTTCCGAGCGAAAGGCCGCCGCAAAAGCCTGGTGGGATACCAGAAATTTAACCGACCCCCTTTATTTGTACATAACCGGCAACGATGGTAAGGCACACGCCGCAAGAATGGACATAGGTGAAGACCCCACAAAACTTGCCGTAGAGTGGGCCGCTCGTCAAAACATACCCAAGTTTGCTGGTCGAGACTGTTTAGCACCGGTCCCTCGCGCACACAGGAGCCTATCCTTCATCAGGCACCAAATAGGTAAAACGGCACAGTCTCCAGGAATTTTAGCGTCAGTTGTATATTTCCCAGATCCCTCCAAATGGGTACTGGACCTGAACCAAGAACTGCAAGCTGCGGTTTGCGACTGTGCCCTTATGATTCAGGGCTTACTTCGCGCGGTAAGTGCTCCTTTCCGGCGGGCAGGTAAGGAAGACACAGATTCTGAAGGGCGCATTTACGCACTGGATCCACTGGCCACAAGAAAAACCGACGTAGTAAATGCTTTTTGGCGCAATATCAGCGACGTATACCAAGACTTTATTCGCAGTATCCAAGATACTGAGTCCTCAACATTGCCCCGCGAACTATACCAGAGGGCAGTGGATGCTTCTTTATCAGCATTTGACGAAATAACAGAAGCCTACGCTCAAATTTATCCCAATCGCATCGGATTCGTTAGAAGTAGAGTGTCCTATAACCTCCGGAAAACGGCTAACCTGATCACTCCAAAGAAAGACGTGAAGAAATGAATGAAGTGAGTTCGACGCCGGCATATAAAGAGCTCGTTTACAAGATTCTTAACTGGAGGGAGGAGGGTAGGCGACGTGAGCTTTCAGCCATCCGCAAGGGGGCCATTAGCCAGACTGAATTCTACGCCTACCCATACATTATTCCTTACGCTCAGAATCCTGAACGTGACGATGAACGCATTGCGTTGCTTCGTGTTGCAGCCATTATTGCTGAATTCGCAAACGTGCCACAGGCTGAAGCCGAGCTACGGAAACATACGCTCGGGCTCTGGGCACGCCAGGTTGCAATGGCCCGGTCAGATATTCGCGGTAGTGACACGGTTATCGAGAATCGGCTTACATACATCCACACCCAACCACTTGAGCAGGCTATTCTGACTATTAGACGTATTTTTCAGATAGCATCCTCCAACAAAACCGCTTGTCCGGCTATCGACTACGTAAATTTACTTCATACCTTTTTAAGGTGGGGAAAGGGAGTATCACAAACCTCAAAACAATCACGATTGCGCATATTGCGCGATTATTACTCCTTTGTTCCACAAACCTCAGAATTAAACAAATCCTTAGAACAAACAGATCACGAGGACTAATATGTACCGCAATCTTACTCTGCACATCCTTACCCCAGTCAGCTATTCCAACCTCAACCGCGATGATTCCGGCGTTCCTAAGCGTATATATCAAGGGGGCGCTTTGCGGGCCATGCACTCCTCACAGTCTATAAAAAAGGGGATTCGTACCATCTACGAGAATGCCTCACTCGACGCATCCGTACGATCAGGGGATTTAGCAGACGAAGTGCTACGCACAGCTTTGAAGATAAAGCAGGATGCCGATCAAAAACAAGTATTGAAACATGCGAAGAAAATAATCGGTTCTCTTACCAAAAGCTCGTCGTCGGAGAATGAGGCATCTCGCTCCTCTTGGATGAGCCAAGAAGAGATCCAGACTGCAGCAACGGCCGCTCTTGCCAATTCTGACAACGATTTCATTGCCGATGGACAGACTGGCAGCCTTGCTATTGCTAGCTTCGGCCGCATGTTCGCGAACAAAGCTGAAAAAGGCACAGAGGCAGCGCTGAGTGTATCCCCCGCACTCACAACTCACCAAGCCAACATTGACAACGACTATTTCTCCACCACTGACGATATAAAGGAACGCAACCATCAAACTGGCGCTACCTTCCTGGGGGTCGCGAACTACACGAACGGCATTTTCTACAGAACCGTGACCATAGATCGCGAGCAGCTGAAAGAGAGCTGGACAGGCTTTGGCAAGGCTGACTCCGAGTCCAATCTGCGCGAACTCATAAACGCAATTCTTTATGGGCAGCCTCGAGGCAAAGAACATTCAACAGCCCCATATGCAATGCCTGCGGTAGTTGTTGCAGAAGAGCAGCGCTACCGCACCGCATACGACTTTGAGACGCCAGTTGAGCCGGCCGAGAGCGGTGGTTACCTCGAATCTAGCGTTCAGCGTCTTGCCGAGCAATACGCTGCCGCGCGGCGATTCGATCCCGACAACTTCGGGCCTTGCCAGATCGTTTCCGGCACCTACGGCAACCTTGACGGACGCTTTGGATACCTACGTGTGGCCACGAAGAAGGAGCTTGTAGATGCTGTAGTCGCATGGATCGGTTCTGATGAGTAAGTCCATATACCTTAGGCTAGCCGGCCCATTACAATCGTGGACCGGCATGAAAATAACCGGCAACGTGGCGCATACTAACCGCTTTCCCACAGCTAGCGGTTTGAAAGGCCTCTTAGCTGGGGCACTGGGATATAAGCGTGGGAGCTGGGAAGACTGGTTAGATGAGGTTTTCTTTTCGGTACGGCAAGATCGGCCCGGTCGCGTAGTCGACGAATTCCAAACCATAAACCCGCCGTATAAAGAAGAGATGTTCCGCAGGCGCATCATTATCGCACATAATCTACGGGCAAGCGATAAGAGCATGAGCTTTACTCCTGATGCTCAGAGCGGCACCGCAATTTCGAAACGGACGTATCTAGCTGACTCTGAATTTATAGTTCAGATTACTTGTGCTGACCATACTAAAGATATTGCAGCCGCACTACGTGATCCCACATATAGCACCTACCTAGGCAGGAAGGCATTCGCACCTTCCTTTCCATTTTACCTTGGTATAGGGCCCACAAAAGATTTCGCGAAATTGCCACTATTCGTAACGAACAGCAACTTTAAAGAACGGTTCGCCACTATAAAGGACTATGTTCCCGGACAGGAATTAGCACCTAGACGCCAGCAATTCACCACTGTTGGCACACGAGAACAATGGTACGCAAGTGTGAAGGAAAAACTGCAGCTCTAACGCCTAAAAGACTCGGGAATGATTGCTGACGCGTCCCCTACGTTAATCAATCACGGGGCATGCTACTTACGGCAGGGAGCGTCCTTAAATAGCCTGAAACCAATAGGGTTAGGTGTAGATAAGAATGGCCGCTACTGCAACTAAATGCAACAGCTACAGAAACGGCTATGACATATTAAACGATTATTCCTACACGTATCTGAGCTGCACGTGACACGCCACTCGACAGTGGTCGAGTAACATTTATCGAATTTCTCCCTGTTCCATTCTCACGGGGAATAGAAGGACCTGCTGGCGAGACTGCTCTGAGCTCAGGAATTACCCCCGCTCGCGCGGGGAAAAGGAAGGGGCGCGGCGTGATTGGCGCGAAGAAGCGGAATTACCCCCGCTCGCGCGGGGAAAAGAAACGCTAATGAGGCAGGGCAGCAAATTAATAGGAATTACCCCCGCTCGCGCGGGGAAAAGCTCGGTTGCGTCGTTGCTGTTGGTGTTGTTGTGGAATTACCCCCGCTCGCGCGGGGAAAAGCAAATCCTAGCTGCGGGTAGCGTGGCATGGAGGGAATTACCCCCGCTCGCGCGGGGAAAAGACTGGTATGAGCAAAACGGCATAGAAATAAACAGAATTACCCCCGCTCGCGCGGGGAAAAGAAAAGCCCGAAAGCCGAATGTGCGTGAATGTGCGGAATTACCCCCGCTCGCGCGGGGAAAAGTATGTATGCTCGCGCCGGTGACATGAGCATGTGGAATTACCCCCGCTCGCGCGGGGAAAAGCTCGAGCAGCTGCTCAACCGTTGCGAGGCAGCGGAATTACCCCCGCTCGCGCGGGGAAAAGCATAAACTTTTTAAGCATCCAAGGCATTTACCAGAATTACCCCCGCTCGCGCGGGGAAAAGCATAGCGTGCTTCTGCGTATCGGCGGAAGGGGGGAATTACCCCCGCTCGCGCGGGGAAAAGACGCGGCCTCATCAATGACTTCGTATTCGAGTGGAATTACCCCCGCTCGCGCGGGGAAAAGAGCCTAAAAGGGCGGCAATAATCTGCGCGATAGGAATTACCCCCGCTCGCGCGGGGAAAAGTTTAGTGTTATACGCGTATCCCATAATAAAATGGAATTACCCCCGCTCGCGCGGGGAAAAGTTCAACCCCTTCTTTTTTATAATATTATTTTTGGAATTACCCCCGCTCGCGCGGGGAAAAGTGGGTGCCTGTGGTCGGTATTGGGGCAGCATGGGAATTACCCCCGCTCGCGCGGGGAAAAGCATGTGATGTATAGGCTTGAGATTTGAAAGTAGGAATTACCCCCGCTCGCGCGGGGAAAAGCAATCTCATAGTCGCCGGGGGTAATCTCCAGTGGAATTACCCCCGCTCGCGCGGGGAAAAGAATACTGTTCCGACATCATTCCCCTTTTGTGAAGAATTACCCCCGCTCGCGCGGGGAAAAGCGGTTTGGGTTGGTATTGGCCAGGTTTGCATTGGAATTACCCCCGCTCGCGCGGGGAAAAGGTGCCGCGCCCGATTCCTATTTACGAATCGCAGGAATTACCCCCGCTCGCGCGGGGAAAAGTCTAAATGACCTGCGCTTTTGGGCGTCTGTATCATTCTTCCATGCTGGTAGCTATCTTACAGTCTGCCGCCTGCAAGGTGCGTATCTATGCCTAGTAACGCACCATCTGAGTTCTCCAACTCAGCCCCTGACGCTAGCCTCGGTCAGTTCTTTTTGCGGCTTAGTTTTGCAACTGCGCCCAGGCTAATCATTGCCATGGCTCCTAGCAGAGTGGGTACTAAAGCTGTCGCTCCAGTTGTCGCTATGAACGAGCCGACTGTTTTTGGCTCACTCGCTTGCCGTTCCGCATCAGACTTGCCGCCGTTTTTGCCCCCAGCGTTTTTGCCTTCGCCGCTGGGCTGAGCACCTGGTTGCGAACTAGGCTTTGCACCGGGTTGGCTTCCAGGCTTTGCCCCAGGCTGCGTTCCAGGCTCGGTGCCGGGTTGCGCGCCGGGATCGCTAGTGTTGTCGCCCTCGTCAGTACCGGTGGAACCGTCCTTGCTGCCGGAGGCGCCCTCACCGTCCTTGCCGCCGTTGGAGCCATCGTCAGTTCCCCCGGCTGTCGCTCCCGCTCCGATTGGCAGGGTTACTTCTTGTACCTTTTTCCCGGAAACTAGGTCCCAGGCTTCGACGGTCAGGTGGTCGTCGAAAACGCGGGCTCGTAGTGAGGACGAACGGTCGTCTTTCAACGTTTCTTCGTCATTGTCGCCGTCGGGGACGATTCCTTCTTTGACGGCGCCCGTGTTGAAGACGGGTATTCCATCTCCAACATTTTCAGGCAAGGTGTAGCGCCCCCACCAGTCGTTTAGCGTAACAATGTCGTGGGTGTGGGAGGTAAAGAAGGCAACGTTTTTGCGTCCACTCAAAATGTCGTTGAGCTCTTCAACGTCGTTGTAATCGTTCTGGTACCAGGCCGAATGCGTACCCGAAACCGTGTTGGCTAGGGTGTAGTGGGAAAATATGAGCACCGGCCGCCCTTCGTTTTCCCAGTGGTCCAGCCGCCCTTTCAACCAATAGAGTTGGGCCTGCGACGCGTTCCAAAACGGTTCTTTCCCCTGGGAGGCGTGGTCGTCGTAGTATTCGGTTCCGAGGGCGATGAGCACCACTCCCCCAACTACTTTTTCCGCGTACGGCTTGTCTCGGTCAGCCCAGGTCAAAAAGTTTTTCTGTGCTTTTTCGCTGGATAGTTCTTGCCCGTACTGTTCGTGGTTGCCGCTGCCCCACAGTATGTCGGCTCCCGTGTAGGGGTGAGCTTTCAATATCTTTTCGGCTTCGAAGTAGTTCTTATCGCGCATGGTGTCCACGAAATCACCGTTTACCACTAGCGCCGTACTCTTGTCTTTGAATGCGGAAATGCGGTCCATTGCCCGCCCCCATTTTTTCCCATTTGTTGGGGCGTCGGGGTTTGCGTGCGTGTCGGAAATAATGTCGATAATTCCTGTAGGCTTTTTATCTTCGTATTTGTACGGCTTGTGTAGGGCAACATTGTCAATTGCCCACCACTTATCGTTGTATGAGTTGTTGTAATTGAAGGATATTTGTGCCGTCTTGGCTCCGCCCGGCACTTTTACCTCCAGCTCGTGGTGGTTAGAGTAGTCGTTCTTATCCAGGGTAAGCAGGGTTTGGCCTTCCCCGCCGCCAAAGCTGATGGTTACGGTGGCGTTTTGGCCCTTTTTGCCCTGCCGGTAGTGGGAGTCGAATCCCAGCACTAGCTGGTTTTGTCCGCCTACCGGAATCTGGGGGGTCACCAGCGCTGTTGAGAAGCTTTCGTCTTTGGCTAGTCGCTGGTGTTCAGATTCCATCACCGCGAAGTTGCCGCTGCCGCGGGTGAACCAGTGGCGTTCATCTGTGCCTGCCGCCCAGGTCCACTGGCGCACGTCTGTGAAGGTCCAGCCTCGCCAGCGCTTTTCGCCCGAGGAGGCTTTCGAGGTTTTCACTTTCCACCCTTTGGGCCCGGTGTGTGAGAACCAGTCGGGTAGGTGCAGCTCGTCGAAGTTTTCTGCCCAGATTGTTGCCGGCTTTTCTAGGGTTCCGTTCGTCTGCGTATTGTATTTGCCCATGTCCGAGGGCGCTTTCACGGCCGCTCCCGTTGCTTTCGGTGCAACGGGCACATCCGCCTCGCCCGCTTGCGCGAACGGCATCGCGACCATGGTTGCGGCTGTGATGGTTGCCAGCGCCCCTAATTTTTTCACTACCATTTCTTCTCCCTTTCGGCCTGCAGGGCTGTGATGTTCTGTAGTGCCCGGTGGGCCCCTCTTCCAGGCCGCCGGGCCGTGTTTATTCCGCGTCAGCCTAGCTAGCCAAAGCAACGCTTCTTTGACCTCTAGGTGAAGGTGGGGTGAACCTGTCCGGGTTCTGCCGGTAGACTTTGGCTCATGTTGCGCGTAATTTTCAATATTTTGTGGCTCTTTATGGCTGGCTTGGAGCTGTTTTTTCTTTATATTGCTGCTGGTATCGCTGGGTGCATCTTCATTGTGACTATCCCGGTTGCGGTAGCTTGTTTCCGCATGGCTTGGTATATTTTGTGGCCGTTTGGGCGCAAGGTTGTGCCTAAGCCGGGGGCGGGTGCCGGCTCGGCGCTTATGAATGCTGTGTGGTTTTTGGTTGCGGGTCTTTGGCTCGCCATCGGGCACATCGGCACCGCGTTCGTGCAGATGCTTACTATTGTTGGAATTCCGGTGGCGATTGCGAATATCAAGCTGATTCCCATTTCGTGTTTTCCGTTTGGCAAGCAGATCGTGCCTAACGAGTCTGCCGAGGTCACGGTTCAAACCCCGCTGACTTAGCTTGTTCACGCACAGCAATTACCCTTCCGGGGCCCCGTGGGGCTTGTTAGCGTGAAGACATGAGTAAAACAGTTGTAATCATTGGTGGCCATGGGAAGGTTGCGCGTATTGCTGGTCCTCTTTTTGCCGAGGGCGGCTACGCTGTTCGCGCCTGGGTTCGCAACCCTGCTCACGTCGAGGAGGTTAGTGTTGCCAGCGTGAAGGGTGAGCTGAATTCCATTGAGCAGATGGATCAAGAAAAGATCGCTAAGGAGCTCGAGGGCGTGGACGCTATTTTGTGGTCTGCGGGCGCTGGCGGTGGGGATCCGGAGCGCACTCTTGGCGTGGACCGCGATGCTGCTATCCGCACTATGGAAGCCGCGAAGGCTGCTGGCGTGAAGCGTTTCGTGATGGTCTCTTACGATGGTGCTAACGCTCAGGGTGAGCCCGATAAGTCCACCGATTTCCATTACTACTGGCAGGCTAAGAAGCAGGCTGACGAGCATTTGCGCGAGAGCGGGCTAGATTGGACTATTTTGGCTCCTGGCCCCCTCACTTTAGACAAGGGTACTGGCCGCGTAGACGCCGAGCCTGGTTCCGACGGTCGCCGCCGCATTTCGCGCGCTAACGTTGCGCAGGTTGCAGTGACCGCCACGGACGAGCCGCATACTGTGGGCAAGACTGTGCTTTTGGCTGATGGGGATACCCCGGTCGCGGATTATTTGGCGAACCTCAGCTAGAGCTTTTCTTTGGGCGGGGCCGGGCTTGTTCTCGGCCCCGTTTCGTATGTTTGCGAGGGCTGCGCCCCTTTTGTGTGCGCGCGAGGGCACGCCCCCTGGGGCGGGAATAAAAAATTGGCACCACAAAAAGTGGTGCCAATGGGCCAATTGGCCAGTACTTATGATCTGGGTGCGCGGGGCATTGTTGAGCGGATGGCCGCATAGATAGTTACGAGTGCCAGGATCATGGCTACGAACCAGGTGATCATTGCGGGCGCCCACCTGCTGATGAACACAGGCCCTGAGCTGACCATGCACAGTACAGGGATCATAATCGCACTGATTAGTAGTAGGTTATTCTGTTTGATGCGCGGCTTGTCGGAGTCGCTATTGCGGCTCATTTTCAATCCTCTTTTCCAGATTCCCGTCCTTGCGGGAACTTCACTTACAGCACGTTGGCTGGCATCACCAACCATGTGACGCATCTTTATTTTACGCCCTCGCCTGGACATTTTCCACTCTTTGCCATCACTACAGTACCGGGTGAGGACCTTCTGCCTACGCTTACTTCAGATTTAACTTTCACCGCCCTAGGCAGATTCGCTCTAAGGCGCACACCCTAAGGACGCAGCCTTGTTTCGGTTAGGTACCTTATAATTTTTCTGAACTCTGTTACAGATCCGCAACTAGGCAGGCGCGATGGGTTTAGAAAAGAACCTCAACTCCGATCTCTCAGCTGAACGGAAAATCATTATCCGCACTTTGATCCCTCTGGTAGAACCTCTTCAGGCTGTTTTACCTGCCCCCAGCGAGGTCGTGCTTCACGACCTTTCAAAACTGCCAAATTCTATTGTTGCAATAGCCGGCAGCATTACCGGGCGTAGCATCGGAGGGGTCGCCACAAACACTCTTATGCAGGATACTTCTACCGGGAATCTGGAAACTAAATACAACTACAGCACCAAGGCGGCTGACGGTAGTGACGTTTCCTGTTCGACAATTGTTTTTCGCGCCTCTAACGGCACCCCAGTTGCCGCATTGTGCGTTATTAAGGATGTTTCAGTTTGGAAGACTTTGCAGCAAGCTTTGAACTCGCTAATTCCTCCCGCGGTCGTGGGCAATACCCAAACTCCGCCTCCGGATGCAGAAGTTTTTAGCAAAGATGTTGACGAGCTCGCGGCAGATTTACTGAAAAGTGCTATTGCTAGGGCTGGCTCCCCTGTCGCAAAGATGACTAAGAGTCAAAAAATAGCGGTGGTGGCAGATCTTCAAGATCGCGGTTTTTTCGTTTTGAAGGAGTCGGTTGAAAAGGTTGCCAGCGCGTTGGAGGTTACGCGTTTTACTATCTATAACTATCTAAAGGAACTTGGCAATAGGAAATAGGTTGGGCGTTGCGCACGATCGCCACGCGGCTTTCACACACAACGCCCAGTCCTAGATGCATTACCTTTGCCGGTTACAGGATTTGGTCGAGCCCCTGCTTCAGGTCGGCAATAATGTCGGAGGTTTCTTCGATTCCTACCGACAGGCGTAGCAGCCCGTCAGTTACGCCCTGTTTGGCGCGTTCTTCAGGGCTCATGCAGGCGTGCGACATTGCCGCCGGGTAGGAAAGGATAGATTCGACTCCGCCAAGGCTGACGGCCAAGATGGGCAGCTTCAGCACTTGGGCCAGTCTGTTCACGGTCTGCCTATCGGCCACCTCGAAGGATAGTACGGCACCGCCGCTGCTAGCTTGCGACATGTGTAGTTTGTGGGCTGGGTGCGATTCCAACCCCGGGTAGTGCAGTGCTTTTACCGCTGGGTGCTCTTCTAGCATCTTTGCAATTTCGAGGGCGGATTTACCTGACTGGGCCATTCGCAGCCCCATCGTCTTCATGCCGCGCATAACCAGCCAGCAGTCTTCAACTCCTAGCGTGCCTCCAAGCGCTTTCTGCAGCAGGAATATTTTTTCTGCCAGGGCGTCGTCGCTGGTTATTACCATGCCTGCGATTACGTCGGAATGGCCGTTGAAGAACTTGGTTGCCGATTCGATTACAACGTCTACGCCTAGGTCTAGAGGACGCTGGAATAGCGGAGTCATAAAGGTGTTGTCGGCGATGGTTACCAGGTCGTGGCGCTTGGCTATTTCTACTACGCCTCTAATGTCGGTGACGTTTAGCAGCGGGTTAGAGGGGGTTTCTAGGTAGATGCCTTTCGTGTTTTCTTTGATTGCCCCTTCCCACGCGGTAAGGTCAGTTTCGTCTACGAAGGATGCTTCGATGCCGAATCGTGCCATCACTTCGGTGGCCAGTTGGAAGGTGCCCCCGTAGATGGATTTGCACATTACTACGTGGTCGCCCTTGTTGAAGGTGAGTAGCGCCGCCGATATTGCGGCCATTCCAGAGGCGAAAGCGAAGGCGTGTTCGCCTCCTTCTACTTTGGCTACCCCTACTTCGAGGGCGTGGCGGGTGGGGTTGCCGAAACGCGAATAGGTGTATTCGGGGGCTGCTTCAAGCGATTCTTGTTTGAAGGTCGAACACTGGTAGATCGGGATGGAAGACGATCCGGTGTACTGGTCGAAGACCTGGTAGCCGTGGATCAGTTTTGTGTTTGTTTGCATTTTTACCTCTTTTAGAAAGCACAACTGGCGTGCTTTGTTTTGATTCACAACGATGTAGTGGAACGTTTGGTTTGTTTGGCTAGCTAAACGCCAGGAAGGGCGATACTAGCAGTAGGATGCCGGCAAATACTATAAGGATCAGGCCTGGCCCACGCAGCTCCCGCAGGGAGGGCACTTTCAGCACCAAGTAGGTGGGAATCAGGCAGCCGATCATCCCAAAGATGGGCGAGCAGATCGAGGTGAACGAGAGTACCGGCGCGTTCAACACGATCGCACCCCAGGCAACTAGCACCCCGAACACTAAGATTCCTACTGCGAGTAATTTGCGATTTATTTTCTCTTCGGGGATGAACCTCTTTATCACGTTCGTGGCTATTCCTTGGCAGGCCTCTTTGAAGCCTTGGAAGACGCCGAAGAAGGCGGTCATCACGGCGAAGATGTTCAGAACGACGCTCAGGATCTGTACCCAGGCTCCGTCTAGGTTTCGCGCAGCGATCGCAAGGGTCGAGATGTTCTCGTTTGCCGCTTGTACTGCCTGGTCGTGCCCTAGCACCAGGTTGAAGGACATGGCGTAGAAAAACACAACGGTAAACAATATAAAGAAGGCAATGTTCATCGCGCGCACAGATTTATACCGTGCCACCTCGATGTTTTTGTTGTGGCTGCGGAACGATATCACCATGGGCGAAAGCGACTGTATAAACAAGATCGATGTCAGCGTAAACGGCAACAGCACAATCGTCTGCTTGACCAGGTACCCCATGTCCGGGAAGGCGCCAATATTGGCTATGTCCCAGCGGGGAATCATCACTACCCCAAGTAGGAAGATGATCGTTATTTTGGTAATCACCATCACCGAGGAGATACGGAAAAGAATTTTTTCTGCCGCCGAAGCGATAGCCACCAGCACACACACAATCGCCAATCCGTAAAGCGGGTTTGAAGACCAGTTAGTCTTTGTGATTCCGAATGTCTTCAGGTATGAGGCCGAATCGTTGGTGATCGCAGTTGAGTACACGAACACCCATATCACCAACATTATGAAGTAGAGCAGCCCCAGCAGCATCCCCCAGTTCTTGCCCAAGTATTCCGCGATCACGCTCGGATAGTCTTCACATTTTTTCGAATGCGCCAGCGTGTTAATGAACAGTCTTTGGAACAGCCACATTGCCGGGTAGGCAATTACTGCGGATACAAGAAATACCCACACCCCAATTATTCCGACTTTTACTGGCAGGAACACGATTCCTGCCCCAATAGCCATTCCAATGGACATGACGATCCAGCCCCAGTCCGTGGAGTCGAATCTTACGGCTTTTTGCCATTCTTCTTCAGTTAGGCCTGCCTTTTTTGCGTGTTTGCTAACTCTGCTACCGGTACACGCCCCGCTTGAATCGGCTTCAGCTTCGTTGCTGGACACTGTCGTTGTCACTGCCGTTTCCTATCTAGTAGTTCTATTCATTTGGTTGGGCACGTAGCCAGGGCTTCTATTTCTACCCGTGCGCCCATCGGCAGGGCTGCAACTTGGAAGGCACTGCGGGCGGGATATTTTTCTACGTCTTTGAAGGCGTTCGCATACACTTCGTTTACTGCCGCAAAGTCGTCCATGTCAGCCAATAACACCGTGGTTTTAAAAACGTCGTTTAGCGTGCAACCAAATTCGGCTAGGACTGCCGCGACGTTGCGCAGCGACTGGGCCGCCTGAGCCGTAACGTCTACTACTTCAATCTGCCCAGTTTCCGGGTTCAGCGGCAGTTGGCCAGACACTGCAATCACGTTGCCTGCAGCTTTTGCTGCCGAATAGGGTCCTACTGCTTTAGGGACCATGTTTACCTTAGGCATTTTTCCTCCAAAAATACTTATGTGCGCCCTGCCGGCGCTACAAAAATATTGGCGCAAACACCCCATCCAAGTCAACTATTTGTTGAAACTATTTTTTCAGCCTCTTTCCGCCGTTTTACGCCCCTATCCGACGGGCCACCCCGAAATTAGCGGCCAGTTTTCAACAGTTTTTCAACATTAGGTTGAAAGACCCAATCGCTCAACAGACAGGTTTTTCACACGCTAACGAGGGCGGCCACCCCACCACGCCGGTGAGCTAGGGGCGGCTTCAACACTGAAACCGCCCCTCTACTCTTGCTAGCTAAACGCCAGGAAGGGCGATACTAGCAGTAGGATGCCGGCAAATACTATAAGGATCAGGCCTGGCCCGCGCAGTTCGCGCAGCGATTTTACGCGCAGCACCAAGTAGGTGGGAATCAGGCACCCGATCATGCCGAAGATGGGCGAGCAGATGGACGTAAATGACAGCACGGGAGCGTTGAGGACGATCGCTCCCCATGAGACCAGAACACCAAACACTAAGATGGCGAAGGATAGTAGCCGGCGGTTGATGCGTTCCTCGGGAACGAAACGCTTGACGACATTCATGGCGATGCCTTGGCAGGCCTCTTTGAATCCTTGAAAGACGCCGAAGAAGGCGGTCATGACAGCGAAGATGTTCAGAACGACGCTCAGGATCTGCACCCATGCCCCGTCTAGGTTGCGGGCGGCGATCGCCAGCGTGGAAATGTTTTCGTTGGCGGCTTGCACCGCCTGATCGTGACCCAGCACTAGGTTGAAGGACATGGCGTAGAAGAACACGACCACGAAAAGGGTGAAGAACGCGATGTTCATGGCGCGCACGGATTTGTAGCGTGCCACCTCGATGTTTTTGTTGTGGCTGCGGAACGAAATCACCATGGGCGATAGCGACTGGATGAACAGGATCGATGTCAGCGTAAACGGCAGCAGCACAATCGTCTGCTTGACCAAGTAACCCAGGTCAGGGAAAACGCCAATGTTGGAAATGTCCCAGCGGGGAATCATCACTACCCCAAGTAGGAAGATGATCGTGATCTTGGTGATTACCATGATCGAGGAGATGCGGAACAGCACCTTTTCGGCCGTGGAGGCGATGGCAACCAGAATACACACGATCCCCAGCCCGTACAGGGGCGCACTGGATAGGTTGGTGCGGGTGATGCCAAAGGTTTTCAGGTACGAGGCCGAATCGTTGGTAATCGCGGTCGAATACACGAACACCCATATCGCCAACATTATGAAGTACAGCAGCCCCAGCAGCATCCCCCAGTTTTTGCCAAGATAGCCGGCAATGACTGACGGGTAGTCTTCGCATCGCTTGGATTTGGCCAGGGTGTTGATGAAGAGCTTTTGGAACAGCCACATTGCTGGGTAGGCGATCACGGCTGAAACCAGGAACACCCATACGCCGATGATGCCTACTTTGACGGGTAAGAAGACGATGCCGGCGCCGATGGCCATGCCGATCGAAAGGACGACCCAACCCCAGTCAGTCGAGTCGAATTTAGTGGCGGCCTTCCATTCCGGCACGCTCAGGCCCGCCTTTAGGGCGTGGCGCTGTTCGCGCGAACTAAAGGTGGAAGTTTCAGGAGCGGTTAGCGTACTCATCGCGCCCCTACTTCTGCGCACCCTCCTCGTGCATACACATACAGCAACAGCCACCGCCAAAGACGCGGGGGCGGCGTTTGCTGGGTTGCAGGGCAGCGTTCATATTCCTTTTCTCCATTTCGAGTTCTGGCGTCTTACACAAAAGCCTTCAGCTGCGTATAAACCGCGGCTGCATAAAAGTGTCCTAGCGGCACCCCACTCTGTCAAGCGGAAGCTGCACTTTCAAACATCGGGGACTGGGCCAGACTTATCGAGGGTGGGGTCAACTCGCTGAGGGTGAGCTAGCGTTACCAGCGAATACGTGGGCAGGCGGATTGACGCAGTAAGCAGACGCGCGGCGGCGAACATTTCCAAGCAGTTCTATGGATTCTTGCGATCATGTTTCCAGTCGGTAACTATTTATAGGATATTCGAGCGCACCTGAACATTCTCTTTACTAGCATCGGAGAATAATGCGGAATAGCCACGAAAGCGCGGCACTGAAAGTGGCATTTTCTTGATAGGACGCTACGGACTATAACAAATAGGAATATCTCAAATAGCGACTAAAATGCTATCCTTCTGGCGTTATTTGACCAGATTTCAAGTAAAAATACGCAAGTGAAGCAATGTTCACGCGTCTTATAGATTGAACGGCGGGCAATACTAACTTGTATTTTTACGAGGCTTACAGCAAGAAGGGAAGCCATGAAGAAAAATAAGGCCAATGAGGTCCTGCGCAAACATGCCGCTGGGGCCATTGGTGCGGGTATTTCTACTGTACTGATTCTAGGTAGCATGGGTTCGGTAGCGCTAGCAGCCCCTCCCGCTAGCTCCTCTACTGATGCCCCCTCTGCACATTCCAGCGACCCCGCAAAATCGATTCACTGCGGCGGGGCGGTTGCAAAGAACTTCTTCCTTGTAGATGGACTCACCAAGGACGAAGTCCAGGAAGTTCTTACTAGGAAGCTTACCGAGCAGGGACTGAACCCCTCTGATTACACGATCACTATCGAGGATTCGAAGATCAAAAAAGCTAACGCCGGTTCTTATGGCGACGGCCGTAGAAACCGCGTTATGACGGTCGAGGTTACGATCACCCCCAAGGCTGCGGGCGCGCCGGCCGTCACCTGTAATACCAGGATCCTCTATTACACTCCACCGTTTGCGTTTCTCGACAAGGGTAAGTTCCCGCAGAACCATACGCACCACAACGTTGGCAAACTGGTAGTTGATAACCCCGATTCCTACACTATTTCGCCCGAAGACAAGGTTAAGCTGATCGATGCTTTCCTAAAGGCCAACCCGAACCTGCAGCTGGAAAAGTCTCAGCTACAGATGGACGACAATGGCAACCTGACCATAACTAACAAGGCCGGCGAGGATCCGTATTCTGTGACTGTTCCTGCCGAGGAATTCGTTAGCGTGGTGGGCAAGGTTAAGGACATTTTGGTGTTCTTGGATCCGGCTACCGGCAACAAGCTATCTACCGAGGTGCCCGCGGTGCGTGTCCCGCTGAAGGCGGGTAACTGGGATGATTCTGACCTTTGGGGCACCAATAATGCGGGCGCCAACCGCAATTTGAGCGCTAAGGCGCAGCTTTCCGGGTTGGATCTAAAGCGCGAGGGCAACGAACTGGTAATTTCCGGCAAGTTCGATTCCAGCATTTCGAATAATGCTGGTGGTACCAGATACCTTGGCATTCACCGGAATTCGAGTAAAGAATACAACTATACGCAGTCGTTCTCTAATGGCTTCAAGGTCAGAGTCGTACCCCTTAAAGAAGACATTGTGGTCCGCAATCTAGATAAGGATGCGAAGTTCACCCAGGCTGATGTAGAAAAGCTGATCGATGTCGACTACAAGAAACTCAACCCTCTAAAGTTTAATCAGGATAAAGGCCTGACGGCGGCTCAAATACGCGCGGATGTAAATTCAAAGATAATCAGGAAAATTTCTGTTGACGGGCTAAAACATGAGCTTGGCACACAGGAATTCTCAGGCACTCTGCGGACTGACCTTAATGTTGTTTCTCCTGTACTGAAGGCTACAGCCATCTACTACACCGAGAAGATTCCTGCTACCCTTGTTTCGGATCCGGACAAGTTAACTCCTGACCAGATTGCAGAGATCACCAGCAAGGTCAAGAAGGTAAACAAGCTTAAGGATACTGACAAGGTCACTGTAGACAAGGCTGGCAATGTCACTATTGAATTCAAACGTGACAAAAACGACCATAACAAGGTTAATGCCACCAAGAAGTTCAAGGCCCCATTGGCTCAAGCTAAGTACCCGGACGGAAAGGTTGAAACCGGAAAGAGCATCGAATCCCCGATCACTACCCCGGAGGGTTACAAGTTCCCGACCGGAACCAAGTTCGTTGTGGACGGTGACGCCCCCGATGGGCTAACCGTTGGCCAGGACGGCAAGATCACCTACAACGCGCCGAAGGATAAGACTCCGGGCGATTTGACCGGAAAGGTACTGGTGACGCTGCCAGATAAGAAGACTCCGATTTCGGTTCCTTTCAAGATCACCGTCATCCCGGCTGTTCCCGAAATGTCCTACCCGGATAAGAAGGTAGAGGCCGGCAAGAGTGTCGAAACTCCGATCAC
>NZ_JBWPWD010000009.1:0-50515 GCF_056590455.1 Winkia sp. C0117E2
TATTCTTCTGGTTTAGCCTCCAGGCCTGCTTTTGTTAGTGGGTTTGGGGGCTAGATCTTTATCCCCATTTAACAACACCCGACGGGGCGACTGACGGCCGGGGAGCGAGACTTCACACCATGGAATATTCTTGCGCCAGCTAGTTTCTACTATGCTAGTACCAAATAGCTTTGACGATTTTTAAGGAACACTGTGAACGATCGCTTCTCAAGGGACTGGCACGGCCGCGAACGCTCGCCGAAGTGGCGAGACTCCAATAGAGCTGAGCGCTCAGATCGACCGACCCGCCGGGGCCGGGATAACAACTACTCCCGGGAAGATGGACGCAGGGATTTTTCTAAGTCTCGTTCAGATCGCAGCCGGCGGTATGAGTCCGGTTCCGGATGGTCCGGAGGTGGCCGTAGACGGTCCGGCGGTGACGGAAGAGGCAAGCGCGGCTGGAACTCTGACAACTCCAGAGGAAAAGGAAAATTCTCCGATCGTCGCTCATCGGGCAAACGGTTTAATGACCGGGCCCGCTCTGATCGTCGGGAAGACCGTGGTCCCCGTGACTTCCGCAAGCAGAACAAGTGGGACTCACGGCGAAATGAGCCTGCTATTCCAATGAATGTTAAGGCTGAATCGCTAGATCCCATTGCCCGCAAGGCGCTAAATGGGTTGAACGCAGATAACGCTGAGACTGTAGCGCGCCATTTGGTTATGGCCGGTTCTTTGATCGATATTGATCCCGAAGCGGCATACGCCCACGCGCAGGCAGCAGTGGCCAGAGCCGGTCGAATTGGGCCGGTGCGAGAAGCGGCCGCGCTTGCAGCCTATGCTTGCGAGAAATTCCCTGAAGCCCTCCGCGAGGTTCGCGCGGTGCGCCGACTGACAGGCGAAGATAGCCTGCGCGCAATTGAAGCGGACTGCGAGAGAGGCATTGGCAAGCCGGAGAAGGCTCTGGAGATAATCGGCGACACCTCAACGGCCGGTATGTCGGTTGGGGAACAGGCTGAGTTGGCGTTGGTTGCTTCTGGGGCTCGGGCCGATTTGGGCGAGCCGGAGGCCGGACTTCTTGTTATTGAGGACTTTCTCGATACCCGTAAGGTAGAAGACGACGAGGTACTCTCTCGCCTCCTGCATGTTAAGGTAGACCGTCTGCGTGAACTGGGGCGCGAGGAAGAGGCCGATCAGGTAGAAGCTGAGATTCCGGCGGTTCCTGAGCCTCTGACTATCGTTGATTTTGACGAGGTCGTTGAAGCAGACATGGAATACGTGCCCTCCGATCTTCAAGGGTGCCGGAAGCCACTGTCACAGAACTTTGAGCTCGCCCTCGTGGACCTGGACGGCGTCGCGTACATGGGATCTAGTCCAATTAAGTATGCCGACACCGGACTCATGAGTGCTAAGGAAGGCGGCATGGAGCTCGTCTTCGTAACTAACAACGCCTCACGCACCCGGCAGGAGGTAAAAGACAAGCTAGCCGGTTACGGAATAGAGGTAGATGAAGACAAGATCATGACCTCCGCGATGGACGGCGTAGCTATTTTGAAGGAAATCCTGCCTCCAGGCGCAAAAGTCCTGTCCATCGGTGGCAATGGATTGCGCAAAGCTGTTACTGAAGGTGGCTTCGAACTTGTCGAAAGTGCCGACGATCGTCCAGCTGCTGTGATTCAGGGCTACGATCCGTCCGTAGGTTGGGCGGAACTCTCCGAGGGCGCTTACGCCATCAATCAGGGTGCCGCTTTCGTGGCCACAAACATGGACGCGACGCTACCTACTGAACGAGGCTTTAGCCTTGGAAATGGCTCCCTGGTGCACGCAGTTGAACATGCAACAGGAGTTTCCGCGAAGGCGGGAGGCAAGCCCTTCCCGGGGATTTATCGACACGCTGTCGAACTGGCCGAAGGCTCCAAGGCAATGTGCATTGGCGACCGACTGGATACCGACATTGCGGGAGCTCGTGCCGCTGGTTATCCAGTACTTCACCTCCTTACTGGTGTTGCAAGCGCAAAAGATGTTGCACTGGCTAAGAAGGAAGAACGCCCCACCTATCTAGGTCTTGACATGCGTTCTTTACTTGAGCCTGTTCCTGGTCCAGTAAAGACCGCTAACGGGGATTGGACTTGCGGATCGTCAAGGGCATTCCGGGTAGAACGCGGCACAATTCAGGTTGATGAAGTTCCCCTTGAGGCAGATTCAGTCACGCTGAAACTCGACGACTACCGGGCCTTGGTAGCAGCGGTTTGGGAAGCACGTGACAACCGCGATCGCGTCACGGTTCCCCAGATTGAGGTAACTCGCAATCCTGAGGTCGAGAACGCGGCAGACCAGGAAGCCACTCCTGAGCAAGAAGCGGACGATACCGAAGTAAATGAGTGATGAAGAAAAAGGTTTGCCAGGGCTAACCGATGCTCTGGCAAACCTTGCCGAACTTCCCTTAGAGGAGCAGGTGAATCTTCTAAAGGAAATACAAACGAAGCTGAGCGAAGCTCTGACGACGGTAGGACACTAATGGGCAGACTGAGGCGTATCGATTCTGAGCTAGTGCGCAGGAAATATGCGCCCTCACGAACTAAAGCTGCCCAGATGATTCAGGATGGACTGGTCAAGCTAGATGGTCAGGTCGTGGTCAAACCTGCTCGCCAGGTCGATCCGGCCCAAGCTATAGAGGTTACCGAGTCCGCCCAAGATGGGTATGCCTCCCGCGGAGCATACAAGCTAAGCGGGGCTTTAGATATCTTGGGCGCAAATGCTCCCTCGATAACTAACGTAAGGGCCCTCGATGCGGGAGCATCTACAGGTGGGTTCACCGACGTACTCCTAAGGCGCGGTGCCGCCTCGGTAGTGGCAGTAGATGTGGGCTATGGGCAGATGGCATGGCGACTGCGCACCGATCCTAGAGTAGAGCTGCTTGAACGCACGAACGTACGTACTCTGGAGCCGGAACAGGTAGGGGAGCCGCCATCTTTGGTCGTGGGCGATTTGTCTTTCATCTCCTTGACGCTCGTGATTCCCGCGCTAGCAAAGGTCTCCGCTGCAGACGCCCATTTCCTGCTTATGGTCAAGCCGCAATTTGAGATTGGAAAGGACCGGCTTGGCCACGGGGGAGTCGTCAGGGATCCAGCTCACCGGATTGAAACGGTTCTAAAAGTGGCCAGCTGCGCTGTAGAGAACGGACTGATAGTGCACTCCTGCGCTGCTTCTCCGCTTCCGGGACCGTCCGGAAACGTTGAGTATTTCCTTCACATGTCCAAGACAGGAACCCAGTGCTCGGAGGAGCAACTGACTAAGATGGTTGAAGATGCCGTCGCAGCCGGGCCTCAGGGAGCACATAAATGAGGAAGGTATATGCGCAGCTACACTCAGATCGGGCCTCGGCCAAAGAGGCCTATCTTGAGTTGCGGGCTGGGCTTGAAGACCGAGGTGTAGCACTAGTAGACCACATAGATGATGAGGTAGAGCTCGTCATGGCAGTGGGAGGCGACGGTACCGTCCTTTCGGCGGCCCCATTGGCGAGGGACGCAGGATTGCCTCTATTCGGCATAAATTTAGGGCACATGGGATTTCTTACGGAGGCCGAAAAGGAAGATTTGAAGGTGGTCATCGACCACATTGTGCGTGCAGACTTCCAAGTTGAGGACCGCATGTGCATGAAGATCACCATCCGTCCTCCGCACGCGTGCCCAACCGAGGACTGGGCCTTGAACGAAGCTGCCATATTGCACACAGATGCCGCCCACCCGGCACACTTCGGCCTTGGCATAGACGGACAGGGTGTATCAACTTACGGGGCAGACGGAATTATCCTGGCCACGCCCACGGGCTCTACCGCTTACTCATTCAGTGCAGGCGGACCAGTGGTGTGGCCAGATGTGCAAGCTCTTGTTGTTACCCCGCTTGCTGCGCACGGTCTTTTTACGCGACCTCTGGTTGTATCGCCTACTTCGCTGATCGAGGTCGCAGTTTCTATGGAACAGCGTAGCCACTTGGAGCTGTGGTGTGATGGGCAGCGTTGCTCGCTGCTTGAACCAGGGACCGTCTTAACGATGACTCGATCGGAAAAACCAGTTCGTTTTGCCCGAATTAACAAGGCCCCCTTCTCATCTCGGTTGGTGGCAAAGTTCGATCTTCCGGTACATGGGTGGCGAGATAACTAGTGCTTGAAGAACTAAACATAGAAAACCTTGGGGTTATAGAGAGCGCCCAGCTTTCAGTGGCGAATAACCTGACCGTCTTGACCGGCGAAACTGGTGCTGGCAAGACAATGGTTCTTACCTCCTTGGGACTACTCACCGGCAGCAAGCCGGATCTGGGGAAAGTCCGGGCTGGCAGTGAGCGGGCTCATGTAGAGGGCATATTCACCCTTGCCGAGAATTCAAAAGCGGCGAACATAATCACTGATGCTGGTGGGCTCATCGAGGATTCCACAGTCGTACTGGCTCGCTCCGTCCCAGCGAAGGGACGCTCTCGGGCCTTCGCTGGAGGGCGAAGTGTTCCTGCCGCAATTCTCTCTGAAGCTGGAGAGCAACTTGTAGCAATTCACGGGCAGGCCGACCAGCTGCGGCTACGATCTGCATCTGCGCAGCGAGAGCGTGTAGATCAGGTGGGAGGACGCCCTCTGCAGGCGGTTCTTCGCAGATATCGACAGAAGTATGCGGCATACAAGAATGCCGTTGCAACCCTCGAAGAATGGCGGAAAAACTCTCGCGCTCGTGCAGTAGAAATAGAAATATTGCGTTCGGGAATTCAGCAGATAGATGAGCTTGCTTTGAGCGAGGGCGAGGACGACGAGCTACGCCAGCAAATAGAACGCCTAACTAACGTAGAAGATTTGCGTGAGGCTACTGCTAGGGCACTCAACCACATTTCGAGGGAAGGCGGGATTGCTGACAGCTTGGGCATAGTAATCGAGTCTTTGAATAAGGCAGCTAATTATGATGCCCAGTTGGAAAATAGCGCAGCTGCTGCAAGCTCGATAGAGGCAGAGGTCCAAGACCTCGCGGGTACCTTGGCAAGTTATCTTGAAGACTTGCAAGCCGACCCCGCAGCCTTAGAACATAAGCATGAGCGCTTGGCGAAGATCATCGAGGTTGGGCGAGGACGTGCAGAGTCCGCAACCGCTCTGCTGCGCTGGCGCGAAGAGGCAGGACAGAGGCTTGCCGAGATTGACGGGGGCACCGATCGCGAAGAAGAGCTTGCCGAGCAGGTGGCTGTCTTACGGGAAGAGACTTTGGAGCTAGGCCGACAACTCTCGAAATTGCGCCGCCAAGCCGCCAAGCAGTTGGGCGAATCGACCAGTAAAGAGCTGACGGAACTAGCAATGCCGAACGCAAGAATCCTGGCAGAGATAGATTCATTGGACGAGCCCGCTGAGTTCGGCATGGATAAGGTTTCCCTGAAGCTGCAGTCGCATCCGTCACTGCCACCGGTAGGGCTAGGTGAAGGCGCGTCGGGCGGAGAGCTGTCTAGAATCATGCTCGCCCTCGAATTGAGCAGTCTAGGTGATCACGATGACGCCCCGGTAATGATATTTGACGAGATAGATGCAGGCATCGGAGGGCAAGCAGCGACATCTGTAGGGTTGCGCTTGGCGCGCTTGGCTCAATCGCGACAAGTAATAGTGGTTACCCACCTGGCTCAAGTTGCAGCATATGGCGACAGACATATTGTGGTCGAAAAGCAGGGTGGGAAGGCAACTGTTAGGCAGGTAGAGGGCGAAGATCGCGTTTTGGAACTTGCGCGAATGCTCTCTGGGCACACCGACTCGAAATCAGCTAGAGTGCACGCCGCTGAGCTCCTTGGCGCCTCGCACGTGTAATACTAAGGTTCGTGGCTACGTTGTTCAGAAGGTCTAAAAAACGTGGGCTGTCCCAAGATGAGGGGCCGGCTCAGGTAGATAAACGCACAAAAAATCTGACGCGGCGACTCGAAGAAGGCGCTATTGCGGTAATTAACCATGCCGATATCGATAGGGTGGCCGCCGAGGCTCTTGTGAATGCCCGGCCTGTGGCGGTGTTGAACGCAGCTAAGTCGACTACCGGGCGTTATCCCAATATGGGGCCTGGAATCATCCTTGAGGCAGGGATAACACTAATTGACGATCTCGGTACAGACGTCATGCAGGTCCGGGAGGGGACCGTCCTAACGCTGAAGGATAACGAGGTCTACTCTGGTGGGAAGCTGGTCGCTGCGGGCGTGAAGCAGACTGCCGAGACAAATAAGAATGCCATGGAAGAAGCACGCTCAGGACTGTCCGTGCAGATCGAAGCATTCGCTGCCAACACTATGGAATATCTGCGTCGTGAACGGGAGCTCCTCCTCGACGGGGTAGGTGTGCCAGAGGTCAGGACTAAGCTGGACGGCCGGCAGGTGCTTATCGTGGTGCGCGGTTACAACTACAAAGAAGACTTGCGTTCGCTGAAACCTTATATTCGCGAGTACAAGCCCGTCCTTGTTGGTGTGGACGGAGGTGCCGACGCGATCCGTGAAGAGGGCTACAAGCCAGATATGATCATCGGAGACATGGACTCCGTCAGTGATGAGGCATTGCGCTGTGGTGCCGAGATCGTGGTGCATGCTTACAAGGATGGGCGCGCGCCAGGCACTGAACGTCTAGATCGCCAAGGAATCGATTACATTACCTTCCCTGCCACGGGCACGTCTGAAGACGTAGCGATGCTGCTTGCTGATGACAAGGGAGCCGAACTTATTGTTGCTTTAGGCACCCATGCCACCCTGGTTGAATTCTTGGATAAGGGGCGCGCCGGTATGGCGTCGACGTTCCTTACCAGGCTGCGGGTGGGTTCTAAGTTGGTTGATGCAAAGGGTGTTTCCAAGTTGTATCAGCCGAAAGTCTCGAATAGGCAGGCTATCCTCTTCGCCCTGGTGGGCATAGCATCTGTACTAATTGCTCTAGCTGTAACTCCCGCGGGCCAGACCTTCTACGGGGTAATTGGGCTATACCTATCTCGGCTATGGGCAACTATTACCGGGGCAAATGGCTTCGGACCTATCTATCCGTTCACATAAGAGGTTGAATCTTGATTGATTTTCGCTACCACCTAGTCTCACTGATGGCGGTTCTGATCGCCTTGACCTTAGGCGTGGTCTTGGGGGCAGGTCCACTGCAGGGGCCCCTTTCTTCCGCGCTTACTGGGCAGGTAAACCGCCTCACAGAACAGCAGGCAACACTAAACCAGCAGCTATCTGAGGCTCACACTGCGGTTCGGAACTCCGACGCTTACGTGAACGGCTTAGCTGCAGCGGTGCTGCCCGGATCGTTGAAGGATCAGAAGGTTGGCCTAATCGTTCTTCCCGGCACTGAGGCCGACGACGTTAAGGCAGTTTCTGACAAGCTGGCGCAGTCCGGTGCCAGTGTTGTCGGGCAGCTCTCTCTAGAAGCTGATTGGTTCACCCAGGCCAGGGAGTCCTACAGGAAGTCTTTGGTCTCTTCTATTTCCTCCTATCTGGAGGCTGCTCCTGGTGGGAGCGCAACCACAGGAACGATCATGGGAGCAGGGGCGGTACAGCTACTTACCACTCCGGGCGACAAATCCAGTGCGTTGGCCGAAATTCTGACCTCGAAGTCGGCCCCCTTGGTAACGGTTACTAAGGCCGCTTCGGAGCCGGCGAAATCTGTAGTCGTAATTGGTCCGCGTAGTGACAAGGATGGTTCGAAGGAGCAGAAGAAGGAATCTCAGGGCTACAGTGATGACGCTGTTACGGGGCTTGCACAGTCTGTAGCCAAGGCGCCAGAGGGCGGAGTCCTTACAGGCAGTGCTGAGGCGGAGGAATCATTGATTGCGAAGGTGCGCGCAGGAGG
Organism: Winkia sp. C0117E2; assembly: GCF_056590455.1. Classification (NCBI taxonomy): domain Bacteria; kingdom Bacillati; phylum Actinomycetota; class Actinomycetes; order Actinomycetales; family Actinomycetaceae; genus Winkia; species Winkia sp. C0117E2. The sequence goes on from NZ_JBWPWD010000009.1 coordinate 7,805, forward strand.
CGTATCCGTTGCGACTGTGGATTCGATCGGCCAGATCAGTGCTGCTGTGTCTACCCCGCTTGCTCTAGCGGCCGCCAAGGCTGGACACCCCGGAGCCTTCGGGTTCCAAACCGGTGCGGATAAGCCTATTCCTGACGTGAAAGCCAAGTGATGAAGCAGAGGCTTCTTGGCTTGGCGCTAGGTGGTGCGGCAGCCTATCTGACACAAAAGTTGCTCCCGGAGTCAGAGTCGTGGATCAGGCAGAATTTTGTCGGTAAGCCCGTCTCACTTAGAGGAGGCGTTGCCAGCGCCATCACGGCTACTGCGTGTTCCGCAGTGACTATCCTTGCCAGTCCTCGTATCGGTCTTGCCGCTACAGCGTTGAGCGCTGTCTCCGCGGGCGCCGGCTATTTCGACGATATGGATCAGGGACGCCACGACGGGGATCATACTGCCAAAGGGCTTGGGGGACACCTCGGAGCCCTGCGTGAAGGGCACGTTAGCAGCGGGCTAATAAAGCTGGGATCTATTGGGGCGGCGTCAGCAGTCGCCGCAACTGTCCTGCCTCATCGCAGGGGGATGCTGGGATGCGCTGACTGGGTTGCAGGTACAGTTCTGCTTGCTGGCGGAACAAACATGATAAACCTGCTGGATCTGCGTCCCGTTCGTGCTCGTAAGGCAGTTCTAGCCACCTCTATCCCCACACTGCTTGCTCGGGGTGACGCGAGCATCATCGGGGCAGCAGCGACTGCTGCAGCTGCCGGAGGGTTTAGCGACGACGGACGAGGTAAGACGATGCTAGGGGACACCGGTGCAAATTCGCTTGGTGCGTTAGCTTCGTTTGGAGTTGGGCTCGCAATGCCGCTTACTGGCCGGTACGCTGCGGCTGCTTTGCTGGTGGCGGCGACTCTCGCTTCGGAGAAAATTAGTTTTTCGGAAGTAATTGCAAACAGTACAATTCTGAGCCGTATCGACGCATGGGGTCGCCCCGATGGGGTTTAGGCGCTCCCTGCCCCAGCTACTTGGGGCTGTGGGCCTCATTTCGGGGCTCACCCTGGTAGCGCGTGTTTTTGGTTTTATCCGTTGGTTCGCCCAGTTTGCCTGGGTAGGACAGGGAGAAACCGCAAACGCATATGCCTCAGCTAATCAGATCCCCAATATCATTTATGAAGTAGCTGCTGGTGGGGCGCTGGCGGGGATAACGATCCCACTGCTAGCAGCGCCGCTCGCAAAGGCAATGAAGGCAGACATAGATCGAATCGCGTCCTCCTTGCTAACCGCCTGTCTGGTCCTACTGATTCCTATCGGCGCATTGATAGCTTTAGGGGCGCCTGCTATCGCGACGTTGTTGCCCGCCCCCGTTGGTAGTAACGCGCATGCCCAGCAGCTGCTGTTGACTCTGTTCCTCAGGGTGTTTGCCGTCCAAATACCGTTGTACGGCATATCGGTCGTATTAACCGGGGTGCTGCAGGCCCACAAGAAATTTTTCTGGCCGGCTTTCGCTCCCCTGCTGTCCTCATTGGTGGTAATAGCCACATACGCCCTGTACGGGGCCAACCAAGGAGCAGCGGATAGCGCGAGCCAGGTAGGGGCAGAAGCCATAAATATTCTTGCCTGGGGGACAACCGCTGGGGTGGCGGCCTTATCGCTGCCTCTATTTATTCCGGTAGCCAAACTCGGAGTGCGGTTGCGCCCACGACTCGCACTCTCCCATGCAGAGGTACATAGGGCGATCGCGCTCGGTTCTGCGGGAGTTGGCGCGCTACTGGCCCAGCAGTTCGCAGCACTCAGCGTGTTATCTCTTGCCAGGGCATACGGAGACGTCGGCACTGTTGCCATCTACCAGTACACGCAAGCAGTTTATATGCTGCCTTATGCCGTTCTTGCGGTTCCGGTGGCGACTGCGGTTTTTCCTGATTTAGCGCGGGCAGCTGCCCGCCCTCACAGGGAGGGCTTCGCAAGTGCGACTAGGAAATCGACATCTACGGTGTGTGCAATAGCAGTTGTCGGCACAGGACTGCTCGTCGCAGGTGCGAAACCGGTGGCGAGGATATTCGAAATTCTAAAGCCTGTGCCTGGAATGTCGCCCTCGCTAGTAGCCCTGGCTCCCGGAATCGTAGGGTTCGCGCTGATTTTCCATCTGAGTAGGGTGTTCTACGCAATTGACAGAGGCAAAATTGCTGTTTCAGCCAGCGCTGCAGGCTGGGTTATAGCTGCCCTAGGCTCGTGGGGATTTTGTGCGCTCTTGGCTCCCGATGGGGCAGATGGTCCTATGACCCTATTGGCGCTGTCCTTGGGGTCTTCGGTGGGCATGAGCGTAGCTGGGGGTGGGCTCCTGTATGGGCTTAGGCAAATCGGGCTAGCTAGCGAGGCAAAACAATCTTTACTTGTCCTAGGAAAATGTGGCGTCGTTGTGGCAGGCGGCTCATGGCTTGCTTGGCTACTGCAGGTGCCGATACTGCGGGTACTTCCAGGTATATCCGGTACGCTGGTTGCGGGCATTGTTGGCCTTGCGGTTATAGCGGTAGCTGCGGTGCCAGCTGTCAGAGTCGTAAAAAGAGGGATGCGCAATGAGGATCTTGCAGCTAATGGCCAGAGCCGGCGGCGGGGTACCGGCGCACGTAAGACAGATTGTTGACCTGCTGACTGATGCAGGCCACAGTGTGCTAGTTGCTGGGCCGGCTGACACTGTTTGTCGATTCCCGGATCGAGCCGAGGTTGAGATCGGCTCTTCTCCCTCTAAATATGACCTGAGGGCAATCCGGAAAATATCCCAGCTAGCAGCTGAATTTGACGTGGTGCACGCCCATGGGTTGCGAGCTGGAGCTCTGGCGTGTCTGGCGGATACCGGCGCCGCGAAAGTGGTTGTAACTCTGCACAACAAGCCGGTTGGGCCAAGGGCCGTCAGCCTTGTAGGAAGTGTTCTGTTACGAATTATTGCTGCCAAAGCAGACACGGTCTTAGGGGTTAGCCCAGATCTTGTCGAGTGGGCTACCTCTGCGCATGCTCAGCGGAGCGAACTTGCTTTAGTGCCTGCGCCATCAAGAGGGATTGGGAAAGCACAGCGGTTCTTGGATGCCACGGGTCTTGGCAACACTCCGATTATTTTGCAGGTGGCTCGCCTTAGCGTGCAGAAGGGGTTGGACTTGTTCCTTGCGGCTTTGCATCGGGTAGATGTGCCGTACCAGGCTGTGATCATTGGCGACGGCCCCGAATACAGTCGGCTTGCAAAGCTTGCCGAAGGTGCAGATGTCCATTTCCTCGGACGGCGGGACGACATCGCCGACGCGCTGGCAGCTGCGAGTGTTTTCGTCTCTACCGCGGTCTGGGAAGGACAACCGGTAGCCATCCAAGAAGCCCTGATTTCGGGCGTGCCCGTAGTGGCAACCGACGTGGGGGGAACCAGTGTGGTGACGGGCAAAGACGGCGCGTTGTTGGTTCCTAGAGATCCTGATCAGATTGCCGATGCGATAACCTCTCTGCTTCAAGATGCTGCCAAGCGAGCGAGCGCTGCCAAACGGGCACGCGCCGCTGCTTCCAGACTGCCCAGTCCTGCCCAAGTTCTCGATTCCCTACTCAGAATTTATAGTCTTAATAGATCTGCCCCAAGACGCGCAGAAAGGTAGAACAGATGCTCAGCGACGCTGCAGAACAAAAGCGGGTACTCGAGTCCTCGCGCCCCTGGCAGGGAGCTGTCTTCGGCATTCGCACCGATTCAGTCGACTTTGGGGATGTGATCGCGAAACGAGACTATCTAGATCACCCGGGAGCTGTTTGCATCGTCGCACTTAGGAATGAGTCAGATCCAGAAATCTGTTTGATAAAACAGTACCGCCACCCGATCCGGGCGACACTTTGGGAAATTCCTGCCGGGCTTACCGACGTGGAGGGGGAGACCTTGCTAGAGGCGGCGAAACGCGAGCTGGCAGAGGAAGTCGGTTTGGCGGCATCGCAATGGGACACCCTTGTGGATCTGTTTTCCTCGCCTGGATGTTCCAATGAGCGGCTTAGAGTGTTTCTTGCTAGAGGCATTAGTTCCTGTCCGGCTCCTGAGGGGTTTGTCAAGGAGGCTGAGGAAGCGGAGCTAGAGCTTCGGTGGGTAAAACTTACCGAGGTGCTCCAGGAGATTTTCAGTGGATCTATTCACAATCCTTCAACTGTGACTGGAGTGCTTGCTGCCTCCGCTGCTGTCGAAGGCGGGTTTCAAAATCTCCGCAGCCCAGATGATAGATGGTGCCTATCAAGAGATTCGCTGCAAGAGTAAATATTAAACGGAAGTGTTGCGAAAATACGATAGGATGGCAGCAAGGAAGTCGGAGGCGATCTTAAGGGGGTGCAGGTAATGACGGACTCACTCAAAGAAGAACCTACCCGACAGGCAGTGCTTGACCTCATAGTCGAGAAGGGGCCCGTTACCGCTACTGTTCTGGCGAAGGTGCTAGACCTGACCACGGCTGCCGTGAGGCGTCACATTGGGGCATTGGAAGATGCTGGGTTAATTGTCGAGTATGACGGATCAAAGCCCGGAAAGCGTGGCAGGGGGAGGCCGGCGCGTTATTACGTTGCCACTCGCAGTGGTCATGACACTCTTCCTGAGGATTACTCCGAACTCGCTTCTAGAGCGCTGAGCTTTATTGAACAGACTTCAGGCGAACAGGCGGTAGCGGACTTTGCTGCTGCCCGGTCGCGTGACATTGAGCGAAAATATGCTCCCGCAGTTCGAGCCGCTCCAGACGACCCCCGGTCTAAGGCTATGGCTTTGGCGGACGCCCTCACTGAGGACGGCTACGCTGCCACAGTGCGCGAGGTCGGTAGTGGAGGGTATGCTGTTCAGCTGTGCCAGGGGCACTGCCCGGTACAGGATGTTGCAGGGCACTTCCCGCAACTTTGCGAGGCCGAAACGCAGGCTTTTGCGCGGTTGTTAGGAGTCCACGTGCAGCGTCTGGCAACCTTGGCTGGTGGGGAGCACGTGTGTACCACGTCGGTCCCCGTCGCTATGCCAAGAATGCGGCCAGGTTTGTCGCAGCAAAGGCATAAGTGAGGGTGCAGGAAATAGGGAAGGAAACTATGACAACGTCACCTCCAGTAGGCTCGTCGGCTGCTAAAGAGGCAGCGGACGAGGCGATCATTAACTCTATTGGGGCTTATGAATACGGCTGGCATGATTCCGACGCCGCCGGATCAGTAGCGAAGCGAGGGCTGAATGCCGACGTGGTTCGCTACATCTCGAAGGCGAAGAACGAGCCAGAGTGGATGTTGAAACGACGTTTGAAGGCATATAAGACTTTCGAACGGAAGCCAATTCCCACTTGGGGTCCGGACCTTTCGAACTTGGACATGGACCAGATCAAGTATTTCGTCCGTTCAACTGAAAAGGTCGCCGAGTCTTGGGAGGACCTGCCCGAGGACATTCGAAACACTTATGACAAGCTTGGGATTCCGGAGGCTGAAAAGCAGCGGTTGGTTTCCGGTGTCGCGGCCCAATACGAGTCTGAGGTGGTCTACCACCAAATTCGCGAGGACTTGGAGCGTCAAGGTGTCATCTTCCTGGACACGGATACTGGGTTGCGCGAACACCCCGAGCTGTTCAAGGAGTATTTCGGCAAGGCAATTCCAGCGGGCGATAACAAGTTTGCAGCCCTGAACACGGCGGTGTGGTCTGGTGGATCCTTCATCTACGTCCCGAAGGGCGTACATGTAGAGATTCCCCTGCAGGCCTATTTCCGTATTAACACCGAGAATATGGGCCAGTTCGAGCGCACCTTGATCATTGCCGATGAGGACTCCTACGTGCACTACGTAGAAGGCTGCACGGCGCCGATCTACAAATCTGATTCTCTGCACTCCGCAATTGTGGAAATTTTCGTGCGGAAGAACGCGCGCGTTCGTTACACGACCATTCAGAACTGGTCCAATAACGTGTACAACTTGGTCACTCAGCGAGCCGTGTGCGAAGAGGGCGCGACCATGGAATGGATCGATGGCAACATCGGTTCGAAGGTCAACATGAAGTACCCATCAGTGTATTTGACGGGTGAGCATGCTAGGGGCGAGGCACTGTCTATCGCATTTGCTGGTGAGGGCCAGCACCAAGATACTGGCGCAAAGATGCTGCACCTAGCTCCACACACTTCCTCGTCTATCGTGTCCAAGTCGATTTCGAGGAACGGTGGGCGATCGTCCTACCGCGGTCTAGTCCAGGTAGACGAGAAGGCTCATGGTTCCAAGTCGTCGGTGGTATGCGATGCGTTGCTTGTTGACCAAATCTCGCGCTCTGACACCTATCCTTATGTTGACGTTCGTAACGACGAAGTCGAGATGGGGCACGAGGCGACTGTCTCTAAGGTGAGCGCTGATCAGCTCTTCTATTTGATGAGTCGTGGACTCACTGAAACTGAAGCGATGTCGCTGATTGTGCGCGGGTTTGTTGAACCTATTGCGCGTGAACTGCCTATGGAGTACGCGCTAGAACTTAATCGTCTAATTGAACTTCAGATGGAAGGGTCGGTGGGTTAACCGAAATGAAGACCGATCATTCTAAAGCAGTGTTGGCTTCAGAAGGAATTAGCCAGCAGCAGTCTAAGGTCGCTTCGTCTAGGGCGGACCGCGAATCTTCATTCGAGGTAGCAGATTTTCCTGTGCCAACTGGGCGGGAAGAGGACTGGCGTTTCACTCCGCTAGACCTGGTTTCGGAATTGTTTGATGAGAATATCAGCGGCCCGGCACCAAAGGTCTCGATCTCCGAGGGTGATGAAGGACAGATAAAGCTCACGCACGTAGATGCGGACAAGCATCAGCCACTCGTGGGTAAGCCAGGGGATCGAACTGCAGTCGTAGCGTGGAACGCCTCCAGGGAAGTATCGACCCTTGAGGTCGCGGAAGGTTCCGAGGCCTCTACACCTATCGTGGCTGAAGTCGAGGGCGATTCGCTGAGCCCAGCTGCATCGCACTTGGTAATCAAGGCAGGGAAGAACTCCAGCTCGACTATGGTGCTTCGGCATTCTGGTTCAGCCTGCGTAACACAGACTGTTGAAGTTGACGTCGCTGATGGCGCGAATCTGACCTTGGTCTCGGTGCAGGAATGGGACGAGAAGTCTACTCATGCTTCGAACCACCGCATCAGGATTGGCCGTGACGCTTCCTTGAAACACGTTGTCATTACCTTGGGTGGTAAGACGGTGCGTATCTGCTCCGATGTCGAGTACGCGGCTCCGGGTGGCGAGGTCAATATGTTGGGTGTTTATTACACGGATGCTCACCAGCATCATGAACACCGCCTATTCGTTGATCACGGACCAAAGAATTGCTACTCGCGGGTTGCCTACAAGGGCGCTCTGCAGGGTAAAGGTGCGCACTCGGTGTGGATCGGCGACGTGCTTATCGGTGCTGAGGCGTTTGGTACGGACTCTTACGAGCTAAACCGCAACTTGGTCCTGTCCAAGGGGGCTATGGCCGACTCTGTTCCTAATCTCGAGATCGAAAATGGCGAGATCGAGGGTGCTGGGCATGCTTCGACAACTGGTCGTTTTGATGATGAGCATCTTTTCTACCTGATGAGTCGCGGCATTGACGAGGATACTGCTCGCAGGCTTGTAGTCCGAGGGTTCTTCGCGGAACTGATCAAACAGATCGGAGTACCTTCGATTGAAGAACACCTGATGGAGAAGATTGAAGAAGAACTAAATCAGGGGGAGGCACTGTAGTGGCTTTGCAATTCGCATGCAAAGTTTCCGATCTGGATGCCGGTGAAGCTACCTGCGTGACCTTGCCAGATGGTGACGGGAAGGCTATCAAAGTTGCTGTCGTTCGCGATAGCGACGGTATCTTTCACGCCATTGGTGATACCTGCTCCCACGGCGACGTACCTTTGTCCGAGGGTGACGTCGAGGATGGCACCATCGAGTGCTGGGGGCATGGCGCACAGTTTGATCTGGAAACTGGGCAGCCGACTTTGCCTGCCACTGAGCCTGTACCCGTGTACGAACTAACTCTTGACGGCGACGATGTTCTTGTCGACGTCGATGCCAGCAAGTAAAGGAAGAAAAATGTCGACTCTTGAAATCAAAGGCCTGAAGGTTTCTGTCGAGACCAACGAGGGTCCGAAGCAAATTCTCCACGGGGTGGATTTGACGATCAATTCCGGTGAGGTGCACGCCATCATGGGCCCGAATGGGTCTGGCAAGTCCACCTTGGCTTACTCGATCGCTGGCCATCCCGGATACACGATCAATGATGGCGAAGTGTTGCTCGACGGTCACAACATTCTGGAAGGCACTGCTGATGATCGTGCTCGCGCTGGGCTCTTCTTGGCAATGCAGTATCCGGTCGAGGTTCCCGGTGTATCGGTGTCCAACTTCTTGCGGACTGCGCGCACAGCAGTTGATGGGAAGCCGCCGGCACTGCGTACCTGGACCAAGGAACTGGAGCAGGCAATGGAGGACCTTCGTATTGATCCGGAATTCGCCAACCGTGACTTGAACGCAGGTTTCTCGGGCGGCGAGAAGAAGCGCCATGAGATCTTGCAGATGCGCATTCTTCGTCCCAAGTTTGCTGTACTTGACGAGACTGACTCCGGCCTCGACGTGGATGCGCTGCGTATCGTGTCTGAGGGCGTAAACCACGTCCATGACGAAGTCGGCAGCGGTATTTTGTTGATCACTCACTACACCAGAATTCTGCGTTACATCAAACCGCAGTTTGTACACGTGTTTGTGAATGGCCACGTCGTAGAGCAGGGCGGACCTGAGCTTGCAGACCGTCTAGAAGAAGAAGGCTACGATCGGTTCACCGGTAAATAATGACTACTTCGGAAAAAAGGGTGGATTTTACTGCCGAAGAGCTGGCTGGCCTGCGTAAAGATTTCCCGATCACTGCCCGTATCGGGCGGGGCGGCCAGCCCTTGGCATACCTTGACTCTTCTGCAACTGCACAAAAACCTATCTGGGTGATGGACGCTGTTTCAGAGTTTTACTCCCGCCACAATGGGGCAGTAAATCGCGGCACTCATCTACTCGCAGACGAGTCGACAACTGCTTACGAAAAGGGACGAGACGCAGTAGCGAAGTTTATCGACGCGTCTTCGTCTGAGGAGGTCGTGTGGACGCGCAACGCCACAGAGGGCGTGAACCTTCTGGCCTACTCTATGCTGAATGCTTCGCTTGGGGCTGGAGGAGCGGAGGCCGAACAGTTCAAGATTGGTCCCGCAGACCGAATCGTGGTGACTCGGGCAGAGCATCACGCGAACCTCGTTCCGTGGCAGCAGCTGGCGGAACGTACTGGCGCAGAATTTGCTTGGTTGGATCTAACCAGCGACGGATGCATCGATCTGGACACGCTGAACGTCATCACTCCAAATACGAAAGTGGTTGCGTTTACGCATGTTTCTAACGTAACGGGTGCTATCAGCCCCGTTGAGGCGATTGTGGCGGCAGCTAGGAAAGTTGGCGCGCTGGTTGTGCTGGACACTACGCAGTCTGCCGCACACATGCCAATTTCCGTGCGTGAATTAGGAGCCGATTTCGCTGTACTGTCGGGGCATAAGCTCTGTGGTCCTACCGGTATTGGCGTTCTGTGGGGCCGCAAGGAGCTACTGGATGCACTGCCTCCATTCATGACCGGCGGGTCCATGATTACTGATGTGCAGATGGAGAAGACCTCTTTCCATGCTGCTCCAGCTCGTTTTGAGGCTGGCACGCAGGCGGTTGGACAGATCGTTGGTTTCAAGGCTGCACTTGACTACCTATCCGAGGTGTCAATGGAGCGTGTTGCCGCTCATGAGGCGGCGATTACCCGCCAGCTTCTGGAAGGGATCAAGCAGATAGATGGGGTGCATGTGCTGGGGCCTAAAGAGGCGGATAACCGCGTTGCGGTTGTTTCGTTCGTCGTGGATGGTGTTCATCCGCATGACGTGGGCCAAATTCTGGACTCGCACTCGATCGCGATTAGGGTTGGCCATCACTGTGCTATCCCGTTGCACAAGCATTTTGGTGTTCGAGCCTCTGCAAGGGCATCGGCCTCTCTGATAACCTCCGCTGAGGAAATTGACCGATTCCTGGACGCGCTTGGACAAGTCCGCAAATTCTTTGGAGTGTGAATGTCAGATCTGGAACAGATGTACCAGCAGGTGATTCTGGACCATGCCCGCCTGCGTTACGGCAGTGGCGGTTCAGATGGGGATGGCGTTTCTCATCAGGTCAACCCCACATGCGGTGATGAGGTCACTCTGGGGTTGTCCCTATCAGACGAGAACAAGATTGCTGAACTGTCCTGGGATGGGAGCGGTTGCTCAATTTCTCAAGCTTCCCTGTCGATTATGTCCTCGATGGTGGAAGGCCAATCAGTGGATTATGCAAGGGAGCTATACGAGGCATTCCTGCGAATGATGCACGGTCAAGGAACTTCTCCCAGCGAGGAGGATCTTGACTTGCTAGAAGATCTGGCTGCTTTTGAGGGCACAGCGAAATTCCCCGCTCGCATCAAATGCGCTTTACTGGGATGGATGGCTCTTATCGACTCCATTTCGAAAGCCCAGGCAGGTGGCAAAGGCGAAGCGAGTGGAAGTGCCCCGCACGCTGGATGTGAACCACAAAGGAGCTCAAATGACTAACCCTATGGCTAACCCTGATCCGGTGCCAGAACGCTTTACAGAGCCTGGACCAGCCTCTCTAGCCGATGCCCATCAGGCTAGTCACGATCATGCACCGCAACAGAGTTTTCGTGAGGTGACCAACGAAGTAGCTGAGGGCGCTACTATTACGGAAGAGGACGTCCTAGAGGCAATGCGAGACGTGATCGATCCGGAGCTTGGGATCAACGTCGTTGACCTTGGTCTTGTTTACGGGGTCCATATTGACGAAAATAATGCAGTTGTAATGGATATGACGCTGACCTCTGCGGCTTGCCCGCTCACTGATGTGATTCAGGACCAGGCTGCTACGGTGCTAGCTTCGATGGTGTCCGCTGTTGCAATCAATTGGGTGTGGATGCCGCCATGGGGACCGGACTGCATCACTGAGGAGGGGCGCGAGCAGTTGCGCGCTCTTGGATTCAACGTTTAGATCCTGTACTTAAAAGTAAATGGTGCCGCTCTTGCGGCACCATTTACTTTTAATTTCCGTAAAAACGGCCTAGGGTCTCTGTCTTGAAGTCCTCGTAGTATCCCTCTTCAATTGACTTCCTAATATTTGCCACCAGTTGAACAGTGAAGTGTTCGTTGTGAATAGTGGCCAGGGTAGCCGAGAGCATCTCCTTGGCCTTGAATAGATGATGCAGATAGGCGCGGGAGTAGTGAGTGCATGTATAACAGGTGCAATTGTCATCCAGAGGACGGAAATCCCGCTTGAATTCGGCTCGGGTGATGTTGACTCTGCCAGTAGGCATGTAGATCGCTGCATTCCTAGCCACCCGGGAGGGGTTCACACAGTCGAAGGTATCCGCACCGTTTTCTATTGCAGTGAAGAAATCATCAGGTTCAGAAATGCCCAGAAGGTGGCGGGCTTTGTCTTCTGGAAGTTCTTCACATACCCAGCCGACAATGGTGCCGAGGTTTTCCTTCTCGAGCGCGCCCCCAATACCAAAACCATCAAATGTGGTCCCGTCGATTTCCATCGAACCTAGATCGCGAGCTGCCTTGCGGCGGAGGTCCTCGTACTGGGCACCTTGCAGAACCCCAAATAGTTGCTGATGGGGCTTGTCAGCTCTCTCTTCGGTGAGCTTGGCATGGGCACTTAGACAGCGCTCCGCCCACCTGCGAGTCCTCTCTAGGGACGTGACCTGATAGTCGTATGGGTGTACCAGCGAGGTGAGCTCGTCGAAAGCAAACATAATGTCTGCTCCCAACTGATGCTGTATACGCATAGACACTTCTGGATTGAAGCGATGCTTGGAACCGTCTAGATGGGAACGAAAAACTACCCCGTCCTCGTCTACCTTCGCCCTATTTTTTAGCTGCGGTTGCGACACCGGGGCAGTAGTTTTCCCTGAAAACTCTTGCGACAGTACCTTCTTGTAGCCAGCTCCCAGACTAAGAACTTGGAAGCCGCCAGAATCTGTATAGGTGGGGCCGTCCCAGTTCATGAATTTGGACAGCCCCCCGGCCTCATCGACTATCTCAGGGCCGGGCTGGAGGTATAGGTGGTATGCGTTAGCAAGTAGGGCATTGGCACCTAGCGACCTCATTGATTCCGGAAGCACCGCTTTTACAGTGGCTTTAGTTCCTACTGGAATAAAGGCAGGCGTGGGAATATCACCGTGGGGAGTATGAATAATCCCCGTGCGTCCTAATTTCCCATCGAGCCGTGCACCGATATCGAAACTTGTCACTTATTTAGCCTCCAGGTACTCTGTCTCAGCCTTTTTCAGTAGGTGAATGACTGTGTACGTAACTGGTAGCAGTACAACTTCGAGTAAGCATTTATAAACGTACCCAGTCAGTACATAGTTTAGGAACTGGGCACCGGTAATGATCCCATAAAACGCTATTGTGCAGAAGATAGTTGTGTCAGCCAGCTCACCGACGAGTGTTGACGAGATCAGGCGCACCCACAAGTGGTTTTCGCCGAAGCGGTTTTTGATTGCTACCAGGACTTTTGAATTGAGTAGTTGCCCCACCAAGTATCCGCAGACTGAGGCAGCGACGATTCGCGGTACAAAGCCGAGCACGGCTTCAAAAGCTGCCTGGTTTTCGTATCCGGGGCCAACTGGAGCAACTTGGACTAGATAGAAGATTGCTGAGGCCAGGATGGACATAGCGAATCCCACGATGATCGTTCGTTTCGCTGCCCGGTAGCCGTATATTTCAGAGAGCACGTCTGCCAGGATGTAAGTGAATGGGAATAGAATTGCGCCCCCGTCGAAGATCAGTGAAAATCCTGCAATGGGGGTGTCGACCGAGATCAATTTGGTTGCCGCGATATTCGAGAGCAGCAGAAAAGATACGAAAAAAATCGCGATCAGATCGTAGAAGCGGGAGGAATTTCTGGGTTGGTATCGCACTGAGGCCATGTAGGCGATTTTATTACCTTTCTGATAGTGCTCGCAGCGAAAACCACAGCTGTGCACGTGCAGCCGGGTCATCAAGATTGATAGCTAACGCACGTCCGGCAGCTCCAAGTTTTGCCCGCACAGTGTTGCGATGCATTCCGGTTTCCTTTGCCACCTGCGCGATGTTGCCATTTGTGGAGATGAAGGCGTCTAGTAGCGAGAGCATCTCATCATTTCCATTCGCCGCCGCAAGGAAGTCCTTGGCCCACAGTCGCGCATCTTTGGCGCCCACCAATGCCATCATGGCGTTACCTGAGATCTCATCCCAGGTAACCTGCTTGCGGGTGGGAGAAGTTTTCTTTAGGGCAAGCTCAGCGGTTTGCGCGGAATCGTCGGCCTCTTTTTGGCGACGCACAGCCCCGATGCCAGCTTGTAGGTCAAAATCTGCCAATTTCGACAGCAAAAGTGGCATACCGTCGGAGGGGACCAATATTTGCAGTCGATTCTTGGTCAGTTTGAGTGGAACGGAAAAGTGTGAATCTATTTGTTTGTGTGCCCGGGCTAACTCAGATCGATCTCCTTTTGCCGCAACAAATGCCAATTTAGGGGCGAGTCGATTGGCGCGTGGGTATGCGAGCGAATAGATTTCACGGGCAGTATGCCTGTCACCTGATAGGAAGAGTTCTAAACATCGTGCTGACAATGCTAGGCGACTCTCTGCCAACCTTTCGGTAATGGTCAGTGAAGTCTGAAGTAGTAGCGCACTCGTGGAAATAGCGTTTCGCATCCAACTGAGCAGAGGGCGTTGGGTTTGCAATACCAGATATGCATCGTGGCCTTTGAAACTTGCTGTGGGAAGAACGATGGTATCGCCGGTTGGGCTTTGCTCAGTAATAGCTGCGGCCTGACAGTTTTGCACCGTCTCCAATAATATACGTTTGCTCGGTGAGGGATTGCCTGCTGCGCTTATGACCTCTTCGGCAGTGACAAGTGCCGTGTTGGCGCGCGTTATTCGTGCTAATCGGTCGATGATCGTCGCAAGGGGATTTTGTGATGACGCGGCTTGGATCAAGCTTTGCTGAGCTTTCCCAAGAAGTCGAGCAGAAGCAACTGCTTCGGCCTCTAGGAGGTCTGCGACCAAGCGTGAGATCCGCACAAAGTTAGTCGCTTCTGGCACCTCGATAAGATTTAGTCCGTGCTCGCGAGCGGCGGTTAAAAGTTCCCTGGGGACTTGCCTCTGCCAGGGACCAACACCGAAGGCGAGGGCGGATACGTGTGCTTTGTTTAGTCGCTCTACATACTCCTCCCATTGGTGCTCAGTTTTTGGGGATCCGCAGGAAGTAGTGAGCACTAGTTCTCCGCCCTCTAAAAAAGGGGTGGGATTGAGGTGTTCTGTTACTGCTACCCACCTTATTGAGGCGTGAGGGTGCGGACACCAGAGCGATACCAGTTTGATACTTGGGTGGTGGATAACGTCTGAAATGCTCGCCATGTATCAATTGTGCACAAAAGTATTTAAAAATATGTGCACTTTGACAGTAGCGGGAATGTGAGTGGGACCATAGTCTCATGTCTGACAGCATTACTAAATGTTGGAGGACGAAGATGTCGAAACTACCATTCCCACAGGTACGTAACATTGTTACTGACCTGCCGGGACCTAAATCGGAAGCATTTGCAAAACGGAAGCAAGATGCTGTCTCGGCCTGTGTTGCTACGCAAAATCCTATTTATGCGCAGTATGCAGGGGGAGGCGTCATTGTTGACCTAGATGGAAACAGCTTTATCGACATGGGGTCAGGCATCGCGGTTACTACCGTCGGTGCTAGCAACGAACGAGTCGCTAAAGCAATTAAGGAACAGGCTGACAAGTTCACGCACACCTGTTTTATGACTACTCCATATGAGGGGTATGTCGAGGTATGCGAGTTCTTGAATCAGGCGACTCCGGGTGATTTCCCTAAACGGTCGGTACTGCTCAACTCTGGCTCAGAGGCGGTCGAAAACGCCGTCAAGGTCGCTAGGCGTTTCACTGGCAAGCCCGCTGTTGCCGCCTTCGAACACGCCTACCACGGACGCACGAATTTGACTATGGCAATGACGGCGAAGGTAGATCCTTATAAGTCAGGCTATGGCCCATTTGCCCCGGAAATCTATCGCATGCCAATGTCTAATCCCTATCGTGACGGGCTAGATGGTGATCAGGCAGCCAAACGCACTATCAATTGGCTCGAGAAAATGATTGGGGCTAAGAGCTTAGCTTGCATAGTGATAGAGCCGTTGCAAGGGGAGGGCGGATTTATCGTTCCAGCTCCCGGCTTCTTGCAGAATCTGGCTAAGTGGGCAAAGGAAAATGACGTTGTCTTTGTAGCTGACGAAGTGCAGTGTGGATACGGCAGAACTGGCAAGATGTTCGACTCAGAATGGGAAGGCATTGAACCGGACGTCATCTGCACTGCGAAGGGAATTGCCGGGGGCATGCCGCTGTCAGCAATTACCGGTCGCGAGGAGATAATGAATGCGGGCGTTCCGGGTGGCCTCGGCGGTACCTACGGAGGAAACCCGGTATCTTGTGCGGCAGCGCTCGCAGTAGCTGAATCGATAAAGAACGATGGGCTGCTCGAGGTTGCTCAGAAATTCGAGCAAATTATTTCTAAACGCATGGGCGATTTGGCTGCTAGGGACAATCGCATAGGCGATGTGCGTGGACGCGGCGCAATGATGGCAATCGAGCTCGTCGATGAAGCTGGAGCTCCGGACGCCGCCCTCGCAAAAGAGATCCAGAAGCGTGCATACCAGGCAGGAGTAATCCTGCTTTCTTGTGGTACCGAAGGCAACGTCATTCGAATGTTGCCTCCGCTTTCAATGCCCGAAGAGCTACTTGAAGAGGCTTTGGGCGTTATCGAAGAAATTCTAAAGGAGATATAACATGACTCAGAAGGCACAGGGGCCTTATGAGGATGCGAAGAATCAGCTTAAGAAGGCTCAGGAGATCCTTGGGTTTTCAGATGCTGACTACGACCTCTTGGCCATTCCGCGGCGTGAGATGAGCGTTGCGATCCCCGTAAAACGCGACGATGGTACTCGGGAAGTACTTCACGGCTACCGAGTGCAGCACAATTTGTCTCGCGGTCCTGCCAAAGGCGGCATTCGATTCGCAAAGCAAGTTGACATCGACGAAGTCCGGGCACTGGCAATGTGGATGAGCTGGAAGTGCGCACTGCTGTCACTTCCGTATGGCGGCGCTAAAGGTGGCGTCCGAATCGATCCTAGCCAATACTCTCAGGCGGAATTGGAACGGGTTACTCGTCGGTTCACCGCGGAAATTTTGCCGATCATAGGTCCAGAAAAAGATGTTCCTGCGCCAGACGTAGGAACCAACGAACAGACAATGGCGTGGCTGATGGATACCTATTCACAGTCTGTCGGATACACGGTTCCCGGCGCGTGCACCGGTAAGCCGGTAGAGCTGGGAGGCTCGCTCGGCAGAGCAGAATCCACCTCCTTGGGCGTGTTCCTCATGGTCAAAGCTGCCCTGCAGAAGTTGGGCGTGAATATTGAGGGCGCTACTGCAACGGTGCAGGGATTTGGCAAGGTAGGTCGCGGCGCCGCGAAATTTATGGAGCAAGCCGGCATTAAGGTAGTTGCCATTTCTGACGTATATGGCGCTATTCGCAATGACGAAGGAATCGATGTCAAGGCGCTGGGCGAACATGTTGACGCGACCGGAAAGGTGGTTGACTTCCCGGGAGCATCGGCAATGGATCCCGAAGACGTCTTGATGCTGGATGTAGACGTGGTGGTTCCCGCAGCAATTGAAGGTGTGATTCGCGAAGATAACGCGAAGAACATCAAGGCTCCGATTATCGTCGAAGCTGCAAACGGTCCCACAACTTCTGATGCAGATGAGATCCTGAATAAGGAAGGCAAACTCATCGTTCCAGATATTCTTGCTAACTCCGGTGGCGTACTAGTTTCGTACTACGAATGGGTGCAGTCCAGGGATAACTTCTTCTGGGACATCGAGCGAGTGCAGAACGAACAATCTCGGCGCATGTTGGCTGCCTGGGAAGAGGTCGATGAGTATGCGACTGAAAAGGATGTGACTCTGCGAGTAGCTGCCACGGCGTTGGCTGTGGATCGTGTCTTGCATGCTCACAAACTACGCGGGCTATACCCGTGATCGAGAGGTTATAGAGATGTCTGTAGAGATACCAAGTTCGTTGCAGGCGTTTGTCCGGGGTCTTAATCCTGAAGAAGGTGTATGGATTGCCGGCAAAGCCAGGGCGGCGAGCGATGGCAAGACCTTCCCTGTCTATGATCCGGCTACCACTGAGGTCATAGCGTCGGTTTCCTCCGGCACTAGGCAGGACGCTTCTGCGGCGGTGGATGCAGCAGAAGCTGCTTTCGAGGGATGGGCAGATACCTCTCCGCGTGAGCGAGCCGAGATTCTTCGCAAGGCCTTCACACTCATGCTCGAGCAGGCTGAACCGTTGGCTGGGCTAATGGCCTGGGAGAACGGCAAAGCTATGTCCGATGCGAAGGGCGAAGTAACCTATGCGGCGGAATTTTTCAGGTGGTATTCCGAGGAAGCCGTCCGGTCAGATGGGGACTATGCGGTTCCGCCGGCTGGCGGAACCCGTCTTATGGTGACGCATAAACCGATCGGAATAGCTGCACTGATCACCCCGTGGAACTTCCCGGCAGCCATGGCGACCAGGAAGATCGCACCAGCTCTTGCAGCAGGTTGCACAGTGGTGTTAAAGATGGCCTCTGAAACACCACTTACCGCGTTGGCGGTCATGCGGATATTGAAGGAAGCCGGGGTGCCAGATGGTGTTGTCAACATGGTGCCATCGCAAAGCTCGGCTGACATATCCGAGACCTGGTTGGCTGATCCTAGAGTCCGTATTATCTCGTTTACAGGCTCCACAGCAGTAGGATCCTTGCTTATGCAGCAGGCTGCGAAGCGAATCGTCAATTCGTCTATGGAACTTGGTGGCAATGCATCCTTCATCGTAGGCGCTAATGCAGATGTTGACGCCGCGGTGGAGGGCACGATGGTCGCCAAATTCCGTAATGGGGGACAGGCTTGTACGGCAGCAAACCGGCTGTACGTTAATGCCTCCGTAGCCCAGGAATTCAAGGAAAAACTGTGCGCGAAGGTGAAAGATCTGAAGGTTGGGTCTGCGTTTACCGAGGGTGTCGAAATCGGCCCGTTGGTGAATCGCAAGGCGTTAGATGGGTTGCATCAGCTTTTACGCGATGCTGAATCTGAAGGTGCTGAAGTGCTTGCTTCGGCTGAGCTTCCAGATCTCGAGGGATATTTCCTACCTCCTCAGGTAATTGAGGTAAAGGATAATTCCTCCTCGTTATTCCAAAACGAGATTTTCGGTCCTATTGCGCCAATATTGGTGTGGTCGGATGAAGAACAGATGCTGAAGGATGTAAATTCTACCGAGATGGGGCTGGCCTCCTATATATACGGAGACTTGCAATGGGCATTGAGGACTGCCGAGAAGATTGACGCTGGCATGGTTGGCGTCAATCGAGGGCTAGTTTCCGATCCTGCGGCTCCGTTTGGTGGAGTAAAGCAATCTGGAATAGGGCGCGAGGGCGGCCGTGAGGGAGTCCGCGAATTCCAAGAGACGCAGTACTTTAGCGTAGCTTGGTAGCCCTGGATTAGGCAGTTGTGGTCCAACTATATGAGGGCCACAACTGCCTAACTATTTGCGATCATGGTTGGAGGTTCCTCCTGGCCTGTCACAGGGGCCACCGATTTGTGTAAGGGCGATTTCCCTGCAAAGAAATCGGGGTATCTGAACCGACAGATGAGCATTAGAACAACCCCGAGGCCTAGAAGAAACAGCATAAGGATGAAGACTAATCCTATGCCGCCTATCTCGGAACCGGATCCGAAATTTGGGTCGAACGAATCATAGGTAGTGATTGCTAATAGGCCAAATAGCATGACTGCGCCTAGGCCCGGAAATAGGAATGTCATCAGGAAGCTTCCAAGGGACGTGAACCACCGTTTCCTGAAATAGACCACGCAAGCTAGGGCAGTGAGGCCATAGTAAAAGCAAATCATCGCACCTAAAGTTGCTACCGTGTCCCACAGTACTTTCTCCGAGAGGAACCTCATTACAGTGTAGAAAGTGCCAGCTGCAACGGCTGCAACAACTGTGGAAAATCCGGGCGTGAAGTATTTTGGATGAATTGATGCAAGCTTTTCGGGAGCTGCACCGTAATATGCCATAGAGAGCATTGTTCTAGCCGGAGATACCGCGGTGGACTGTAGGGAAGCCATTGTAGAGACTAGGACCGCTAGCGAGATTAGGATGGCACCGGAGCCTAAGACGGGGGTAGCGAGGGCGAAGAAAGCATTGTTAGCAATTTTTGGGTTTCCCAGTCCGAGAGCGTCTGCTGGGTCTACGCCTGCGTAAGACATGGCCCCCAAGGACACGAACATGTAAATTACGACCACTATTGTCACGGTAAGAGTTGCAGCTCTACCAGGAGTGGAAGCGGAACCTTTGGTTTCCTCGGACATGGTTAGGGTTACGTCCCATCCCCAGTAGATGAATAAGGCTACCGACACGCCTGCGGCTAGCTGGGCCATTGAACCGAGCTCAAATGGGTTAAACCAGGAGAGCTGAATCTGGTTGAAATGATAGGCCTGGCCCGAGTAGGCAAGATAGAACATGACAGCACCAAACCCGATGAAGATGAGAAGTTCAAAGCCAACGAGGACGTATTGAACTACTTGAGCTGTCTGCATGTCGCGATAGGAGATCCAGGTTGCCACTGCCATGAAAACGAGGCAGGTAAGGATGTTTATCCCGATATTTTGTGAAAGCTGGGCGATTTCAGGTCTACCAGTAATTTGGGAAACGGCTAAATAGAAGAAATCCACTGCTATACCGGCAAGATTCGACAGTACGACCGTAGTAGCAATGATAAGTCCCCACCCGTTCATCCATCCCAGATAGGGGCCGAAAGCTCGCACTCCCCAAGTGAATGATGTGCCTGCGTCTGGAATAGCTGAGTTAAGCTCCCTGTAGCCGAAGGCGGTCAGCAACATCGGGACGAATCCAATCAGTAGGATCGCGGGTAGCTGATGTCCGACTGCCGCGGCAGTCGGGCCGATTGCGCCGGTCAGAGTATATGGGGGAGCGATACAGGAAAGGCCGATAACGATAGCGCCGACAAGGCCAACGGAATCTGCCGATAGTCCTTTCGCGGACGGTGTCTTTGCCTCATTCGCCATGGGTATCACCTAGAACAGAGATTGGATCTGCCCCATCGCGGGGGACAACTACCAATGGCACGGGGATGGCGCGCATTATCTTAGATGCGACCGAGGACATGAAAAGCTTACGAGGCTGTGCCAGTTGTGAAGAACCTAAGACTGCTAGTCCAGATTCACGCCAATCTGTATTAGTAGCGGCCTCTTCGATGGAATTTCCTTCGGTCAGTTCGAGCTCTATCGGGTAATCAGCTCCTAGGAGGATTTCTGCCTGTTCTCGGACATCTTGAATGTGCTGCTCTGCCTTTTCTTGTACGCGGCTGTGCGAGGGCACATCTGGAAGGTCTTGAGTAGCTACCCAGGAGACTATTCGGAGGGGAACTTCACTCCTCTTGGCTACTGAACAGGCGTAAGCCAACAGATCTTTGTTGCCTGGGCGGTTGTCTGCGCCCACGGTTACACGTGTCAGTGCCTTTATCTTTAGATCACGCATTCCGCGGGGAGCTAATGCTAGAGGAACAGGGCAGGTGGCCATGAGAGCTTGACCGACTGATCCCAAAGAGAGCCGCCCGAGCATACTTCGTTTCGACCCGGATATCACTAGCATGGTTGGTTTTAGTTCTACTACGGCATCGAGGAGCCCTTCCTCGGCGCTGTCGGCGTATCGTATATGGGTTCTGATTGTTAGGTTTGATCCCTCGATAGCTTCTTCCATCCATGCCTGCGCCTGTTCCTCGACCATCATATCGTAGGAAGCATCAGGCATGACCACGCTTGCCCGCTCGCGCAAAATGATCATCACAATATCGACTTTTGCATCAAAAGATCGAGCAAATATGCAGCCAAGTTTCAGGGCATCTTTTCCTCTTGGCTCGCTGGTATATCCAACTAGTACGGACATGCGTCTTAGCTCCTTCCGCCTGGTGCTGGCCTGGATAGGCAGCGAAACTGGTGGGGTTCACGCTACCCCATAACCCCACAGTGGGCCACCGAGGGGAGGGGGCGGAACAAGGGTAACTTAGAATGTTTGTTATGAAATAGTGCACAAATCTTCTAAATTGTGTAAAGTATGTACCACACAACTAGTGTAGGCCGTAAGTCCCATAAGTGTGGCAGGTTTTAGAAACCTTCAGTGTTTACGAACGCTTTATAAGGGTTTATTGGCTATGGCAGCCAAAACGGAGGAGTAAATGACTGTACAGCTCGATGAAAATAAAATTCAAAAACTCATTGAGGAACAGGAAAAGATTCTCAATGACAACACTCAAAAGTCCAAGCAGATGTTCGAGTCTGCGGACCATCTATCAAACGGGGTAGCATCTGCGTACCAGGCGCGTGATCCGTGGCCAATCTATATTGATCGTGGTTCTGGCGCGAAAATCTGGGACGTAGATGGAAATGAGTACTATGATTTCCATAACGGCTACGGCTCGATGGTGCAGGGGCATGGTCACCCGGCTATCGGAAAGGCACTAGCTGAACGGTGGCCAAAAGGCTCTCACTTTGGTGCAGCTACGGAAGACGACATCGTGGTCTCTAATATTCTGGCCGAACGTTTTGGGCTCGAGAAATGGCGTTTTACTAACTCGGGATCCGAGGCAACCATGGATGCAATTCGGATTGCCAGGGCTTATACCGGCCGAGACACGATAATGAAAATATTCGGCTCATACCATGGTCATCATGACGCGGTAATGGTATCGATCGGGGTGGCTTGGGACGATATTGGTCCGCGCGATCACTATAAGCAACTGCCGTATGGTGGCGGCATCCCGGAGTCGACCGTAGAGCTGACTATTCCAGTGCCGTTCAATGATGCGGAAGCTATGGAGGCGCGCATTATTGAACTCGACAAGGAAGGGCGCAAACCCGCGTGTGTAATCATGGAAGCGGCCATGATGAACCTCGGTGTGGTGCTTCCTGAGCCGGGGTATCTAGAGGCAGTACGTGAAATTACCAAGAAACATGGGGTAGTGCTGATCTTTGACGAAGTTAAGACCGGGCTGTGCGTAGCCGCTGGCGGGGCAACTGAACGCTTTGGCGTAACTCCAGACATGGTTACGTTAGCGAAGGCCCTAGGCGGCGGCCTACCAGCAGGTGGTATCGGCGGCACCGCTGAGGTTATGAGTGTTGTTGAGGATCACACCGTAAACCAGGTGGGCACCTACTCTGGAAACCCGCTGTCGATGGCTGCTGCGCGCGCGTCGCTCGAGCAGGTACTAACGCCGGATGCATACAAACACCTCGACCACCTAAATGATCGAATTCTGAAGGGCTGTAGCGAAGTCATAGCTAAATACGACATTGCGGCCTACACCGTCGGAATTGGTTCTAAAGGATGCGTGACATTCTCTGATGCGAAGATCGTCGACTATGAGTCCTATGCTGAGCACCAGTCTGGTGGAATCACTGATCTGGCATGGCTGTGGAATATGAACCACGGTATTTTCATGACTCCGGGTCGTGAGGAAGAGTGGACGCTGTCAGTTGTGCATGATGATGCCGCGATTGACGCGTATGTAAACGCTCTCGACTCGCTACTGGCCGAGGTTACAAAGTAGAACCTCATTATTAAATAGGTGTGGCCGGCTTATCGCCGGCCACACCTATTTAATTTAATTTGTTGAGCTTACAGAGAGTCGGCGCTAAAGGTATCGCAGGCCTTCATGGATCCCTGCTCAATGCCGGTCTTAAACCACCTGGTGCGTTGTTCGGAGGAACCGTGGGTCCAGGAATCTGGATTAACTCCACCTTGGCTTTGCTCCTGTAAATGATCGTCTCCGATAGCTGCTGCTACGCCAAGTGCGTCAGCAATTTGAGTATCGCTGGGTTTCTTCAGGAAAGCTTCTCCGCTATTTTTGTCAACAGTTTGGGAGGCATGGTTAACCCATATCCCCGCGTAGCAGTCAGCCTGCAGCTCCATGCGTACTGCGGCGGAGCCGTCCCCCTGCTGGCGGGTGTCATGAGCATTGAACTGTCCGGTTAGGTTCTGAATATGGTGGCCGAACTCATGGGCAACGATATATTCCTGTGCCAGCGGCCCGTTCTTTGCGCCGAATTGGCTTAGCTGGTTGAAGAAACTTAGATCAAGATACACAGTGCTGTCGCCGGGGCAGTAGAACGGTCCCACATTCGCTGAAGCAGCACCGCATTGAGTGTTGACAGAATCCTGGAATATCTGGAAGCCAGGCTTCTTATAATCCGCGTCGGCTTGCTCGGGCAACTGTTCTGCCCACATCGCGTCTAGAGACTGTGCAGTTGCAACCATTCGGCACTCGTCTTTTTCATTTGCTGCCTTACCAGTGGTGCAGTGCGACAAGTCAATTCCTGGCTGCGCGGATTGGCTTTGCTGTTGTTGCTGGCCGCCGCCGGTCAAGCCACCAATTAGATCTACCCCTGTGAGTTGGGAGATGACCACTAGGGCGATTACGACAAAAAGGGAGCCGCCGCCACCAATAGCTAGTCCGCGTCCGCCCCTTCCGCCTTTGGAGGTACTGACTCGCCCGGGATCTAACTGGATATTGTCATTGAAGCTCATATACAAATGGTAAATTACCTCACCGGTTTTGGCTTCTTTTTAGCCTCTGCAGCGCGGCTGTTTTAGGATGGGGCAGTGATTACTGCGCAGGATTTGTCGATCTCTATCGGTGATAGGCAGCTGGTTAGCGGTGCCAACTTTTCCATTCGGAAAGGCGACCGCATTGGTCTTGTGGGGCGGAACGGTGCCGGCAAGACCACGACTATGACCCTTCTAGCAGGTTTGGCTGAGCAAGAAGGCACCATTGCCTACTCCGGTCAGGTATCTAACTCCGGTACCGTCGGTTACTTGTCTCAGGATCCCAAGGTGGGTGACCCCGAGCAAAGTGGCATGGAACGGGTCCTGCAGGCACGTGATTTGGCGCGAATGCTGCACAAAATTGCGGTTGCGGAAAAACAGATGGCTGAACTGACTGGGGAACGCCAGCAGAAGGCCATGAATCGCTATGTGCGTTTAGACCACGAGTTCACTATCTCAGGTGGTTATGCGGCAAGAGCGGAAGCTGCGCAGATTGCCGCCAATTTAGGACTTAGCGAAGAGGTTATGAAGCAGCCTCTTCACACGCTTTCTGGCGGTCAGCGACGCCGGGTTGAGCTCGCTAGGGTGCTGTTTTCAAAAGCTGACATTTTGCTCTTGGACGAGCCGACCAACCACCTTGATCATGATTCTATTATTTGGCTTCGCGACTATCTGCGATCCTATGCGGGCGGGTTCATGGTAATAACCCACTCAGTCCAATTGCTGAAGGACACCGTGAATCAGGTGTTTTACATGGACGCAGCTAGGGGAGTCATAGATATATACCAGACTGATTGGGATACCTACTTGCGCCAGCGCAGTGATGACGAAAAACGTCGCGCTCGAATGAGGGCAAATGCGATGAAGAAGGCGGAAGCACTGCGCGCCCAAGGCGAAAAGATGCGCTACAAGGCGACTAAGGCTGTCGCGGCACAGCAGATGCTCAGGCGTGCTGATGAACTGTTGGCTTCTGTCGGTGCTGTTGGGCAAGAGGAAAAAGTGGCCAGGTTACGGTTCCCTGAACCCGCTTCCTGCGGCAAAGTACCACTGCGTGGCGAAGACCTTACCAAGACCTATGGCTCGCTGGAGGTATTCATGGGGGTGAACCTTGCGATTGATCGCGGCTCGCGAGTTGTAGTTCTTGGCTTCAACGGTGCCGGTAAGACAACCCTTTTGCGCCTCCTTGCGCACCTTGAGGAACCTGACATGGGTGAGGTAGTGGACGGGCACGGACTGAAACTTGGCTATTATGCCCAGGAGCACGAGACCTTGGACATGGAAGCGACTGTGCTCGAAAATATGACTCATGCCGCCCCGGACCTGGATGACACCCATGTTCGCAATGTGCTGGGACAATTTCTTTTTAGCGGAGACGACGTATATAAGCCGACCAAAGTTCTCTCTGGCGGCGAGAAGACCCGGCTTGCCCTGGCAACTCTGGTGGTATCTGCAGCGAATGTTCTGCTCTTGGATGAGCCCACTAATAACCTGGATCCAGCCTCTCGCGAAGAAATCCTGAATGCCCTTGGAAACTATGAAGGGGCAGTCGTCCTGGTAACGCACGATGCGGGCGCTGTTCGGGCTCTGGAACCAGATAGAGTGATTCTGCTTCCCGATGGCGACGAGGATTTGTGGGACGAATCCTATATGGATCTAGTAGAACTTAAGTAGCTATTCTTCTGTTTTTAGATACTCTTCAACTGTGATTGCGCGGACTGGGAAGTCCCGGAGTTTTACATACTCAACAAGGAAATCACGATGTCCTTCGCAGGCTAACCAGACTTTCTCGCGTCCGTAGTGCAATTTCGGATTTCTCCAGCACACGGCGTATGCTGCAGGCTCAGTGCACTGTCTGGCTGAACATTTCATTTCCTATGAACCCCCAAACCGATCCAAGGTTTCGCCACGGCATTACTGTGTCAGCTACTCTAGCAAGCGCGGGCTTTGGACAAAACGCTACGCCGAAATTGGCAGCGGAAAGCATAGGAATATCATTTGCACCATCTCCGATAGCAACTACCGGGGTAGTACTAGAAGCTTTCCAGCTAGCAATTGCCCACACCTTCTGGTTTGGGCCGACTACCTCAGAGGCAAGCTTACCGGTAAGCACTCCACCGCTAACTTCTAGCCTGTTGGCGAGCACGTAATCCACTCCCAGCCCGCTTGCTATTGGATCAACAACCTCGACAAAGCCGCCAGAGACGACAGCGAACTTCCCTCCAGCCTGGTGAGTTCGGTTTATGAGTGAGTTAGTTCCTGTGCTGACCCTCATTCGAGCGCGGACTCTTGCGAAGGCCTCCTCGTCAAGCCCCTCTAGCGTAGCTACCCGTCGATGCAAGGACTCGGCAAAATCCATGCGGCCGTTCATGGCTTCGGCAGTGATCGCGGCTACCTCTTGCAGCGTGCCCGCTTCGAAGGCAAGCTCTTCAATGACCTCTTGTTCAAACAAGGTGCCGTCGGCATCGGATACTACAAGAGGTTGCCGGTTCAGACCCGCAGGTACTTCAGCCCAAGATGCAGTAGCCGTGCATGGGCAAGGCTCCATCGATTGACGTTCCCAGGAAGCAACCGCGAAGTCTGCCTCCGTTGCTATTGCGCGGGGAGTTGGAACCTCCGCGAGTGCGATGCCTAGCGATGCTGAATCTGGGCAGACGAGCCGGACGAACCTCGTCACTGGGGGATTACCAAACCCTTCGGAGCGACGGCGATGCCAGATTCAGTCACTGAAAGACCGCGAGCGCGATCGTGCTCGTGATCGAATCCAATTTTGGCGCCGGGCTCAACCACGACGTTCTTGTCTAGGATGGCTCGCTGGACCTGGGCATGTCTACCTATCCGGCAGTTGTGCATCACCACGGAGTCGTCGACACGGGAGTAGGAGTGCACATACACGCCCGGAGAGAGTACGGATCCTTCGACGTGCCCGCCAGAGATGGTGACTCCCGGAGAAACCAGTGAATCCACAGCTAGACCGCGACGTCCCTCGTCGTCAAAGACGAACTTTGCAGGCGGAGTCGATCCCTCAATCTGCGTGTAAGTAGGCCACTCCTGGTTGTAAAGGTTGAAGATCGGGTGGACAGATATCAGATCCATATTGGCGTCATAATAAGCGTCCAAGGTACCGACGTCACGCCAGTAATCGCGATCTCGATCGGTAGATCCGGGGACGTTATTGTCGATGAAGTCGTAGAAGCCTGCTTCGCCTCGATCAACGAAGTATGGAACCGCGTCTCCGCCCATGTCGTGCTCGGATTTCTTATCTAGAGAATCCTGTTCGAGGAAGTTGACGAAGGCATCCGTGGTGACAACATAGTTACCCATTGAAGCAAGTACCTTGCTGGGATCATCCGGAAGCCCCGGAGTGGAAGAAGGCTTCTCTACAAACGCAGAGATCTTGTCGCCGTCTGTTTCTAGGATACCGAATTGATCTGCAAGTTCGATCGGCTGGCGAATACCCGCTACTGTGAGCGCAGCCCCGGTTTCGATATGCTTCTGGACCATCTGGGAGAAGTCCATACGATAAATATTGTCGGCGCCGACTATCACTAGGTAATCCGGCTTTTCGTCTCGGACGATGTTGAGAGTTTGATATACGGCATCGGCCGAGCCTAGGTACCAGTGGGCACCTTTGCGCTGCTGGGCGGGCACAGGTGTTACGTAAGAGCCTAACAGGGTTGACATTCGCCAGGTCTTGGAGATGTGGCGGTCCAGAGAGTGGGATTTGTATTGGGTGAGCACCACTACCTTGGTGTAGGAGGAATTCACCATGTTGGAAAGGGCGAAGTCAATCAGCCGAAAATGTCCTCCGAAAGGGACCGCTGGCTTGGCGCGGTCAGCAGTAAGAGGCATAAGGCGTTTTCCTTCGCCGCCGGCAAGGACGAAAGCTAATACGCGTGGTGTGGACATGCTTCAACTTTAGCGGGCAAGTAACACCCCGCGCACGGGTTTGGAATTCGATAAAGTAATGGTGTTCACAATTGAGATGATCGGATTAGGAGCCTCCCATGCGCGTTGATCTGCTTAGCCGCGAATACCCCCCTCACGTCTACGGTGGTGCTGGCGTGCATGTCGAAGAATTAGCCAAGGTGTTGAGGCGGAGCATAGATCTTAGAGTGCATGCCTTTGATGGGCCTCGTCAGCAAGACAGGGTATACGGCTACGACTATCCTGCCGAACTAAAGGAGGCCAACGGGGCTTTGCGGGCACTCGGAGTTGACCTGCAAATGGTGCCGAATACGCAAGGGACTGATTTGGTGCACTCGCATACTTGGTACGCGAATATGGCTGGCCACTGGTCAGCACTGATGTGGGACGTACCGCACGTGGTATCTGCTCATTCTTTGGAACCGCTGAGGCCGTGGAAAGAAGAGCAACTCGGGGGCGGATATCACCTCAGCTCATGGGCCGAGAAAACTGCCTACGAGGGCGCTGATCAGATCGTTGCGGTCTCAAATGGTATGCGCCAAGACATCTTGCGCTCTTACCCAAGTATTGATGAACAAAAAGTGCGGGTAATCCATAACGGTATCGACCTCGAAGTCTGGAAACGCCCACAAGATAATGCTCAGGTAGGGGAAGTACTGAAAAAATTCGGCATCGATCCCGATCGGAAGACCATAGTTTTTGTCGGCAGAATTACCAGGCAGAAGGGGCTTCCTCATCTACTGAAAGCCTTGCAAAACGTTGATAAAGATGCGCAAATTGTGCTGTGTGCAGGAGCGCCTGATACTGAACAGATCGCTAACGAGGTAGACACGCTAGTAGAAAAACTTAGCGAGACGCGAAGCGGCGTAATCCTGATTTCGCAAATGCTGCCCCGCAAGGAAATCATTGCAATTCTTTCTGCCGCGACTGTGTTCGTTACTCCTTCGATCTATGAACCACTCGGCATTGTGAACCTGGAGGCAATGGCTTTGGGACTTCCTGTCGTAGGAACGAAAACTGGTGGTATCCCGGATGTCATAGTGGAAGGAGAGACGGGTTTCCTTGTTCCAATCGAGCAAAAAGATGACGGTACTGGAACGCCACTCGAACCTGCCGAATTCGAAGGAGCCATGGCGGAACGCATCAATGCGGTACTTGCAGATCCGGATCGGGCGCGACGAATGGGGCAGGCAGGATTGGAAAGGTGTAAAGAACATTTCACCTGGGAGTCCATTGGCAAGAAAACCGTTGCGATGTACGAAGATTTGGTGCGCTAGCGCACGCCGGAACGGAACCGTATAGGGTAAAAATATGGCAGCAGTTATAGAGCTTAATGACGTACGGGTGCGCCGAGGCACCACCGTAATCCTAGATAAGGTCAATTGGAGTGTTAACGAGGGCGAGCACTGGGTAATCCTTGGCCCTAACGGAGCCGGAAAGACTACGCTGGTGTCATTGCTGAGCGGAGGCATAGAGGCCGATGCGGGAACAGTCCGCGTGCTGGATGAAGAACTGGCACAGACAGATCTGGCGGAACTGCGTTCCCGAGTGGGCACCATTGGGGACGTAGCTGATCAACTAGTTCCCTCGGGCACCCACGCTATAGACGCAATACTCAGTTCTGTGTACGGCGCTCCCTCCAGCCAGGAACAGACGTTCGAGGACATAGATCGTCAGAGAGCACAAGATCTGCTGCATCTTTTTGGCATTTCACACCTGAAAGATCGTGAGGTAGACAGCCTCTCGGATGGCGAGCGGCAGCGAGTCATGATTGCGCGAGCACTGATGCCCGATCCTGAAGCATTGGTGCTAGACGAACCAGCGCGCGGCCTCGATTTGGGAGCACGTGAGGACTTGCTGGGAGCTCTCACAGAGATATCCACTGATAAGCACGCTCCAGCAATGATCATGGTCACCCATCATGTGGAGCAGATACCCCGCGGTTTCACCCACGCCCTCCTGCTAAAGGAAGGACAGGTCGTCAAGAGCGGGCCAATTTCCCAGATCCTTACTTCTGAGAATGTTTCCAACCTGTTTGAATATCCACTTTCCGTGGGAGGTAGTGAGGGCCGTTGGTGGGCCCATAAGGCGGATAAGAAATGATTGGTTGGGTCTGGCTAGGGGCCGCTCTGATGGCCGTGATAGTGGAACTGCTAAGCGGTGATTTCTTCTTCCTGATGCTAGGGATTGGTGCAGCAGCAAGCTGCATCTGCGCGTTCTTTTGGCCAAATCTGTGGTGGTTGCACATCCTTTTGTTTGCAGCAGTCTCCTCGGTTCTTGTGCTTACAGTTAGACCACTTATCAAGAAGAAACTGGAAGCATCGACCCCTCGGGTTGCATTCAATGTCTCGCGCTATGAAGGCCGCGAGGGAGTTACAACCTCGCCTGTAAGCCCAGCTGGCGGCACTATAATGCTAGACGGGGAGCGATGGTCAGCTACCTCAGATCACGATATTCCACGGGGCATTGGAATCCGCGTTATAGAAGTAAGGGGAGCTACCGCAGTAGTGGCCCCAGTAAGTAGATGAGGAGACAAGAATGTCAGCTTTTTCCTTAGCGCCGGCGGGAATGATCGGAATAGTGATATTCCTGCTCATAACCTTTGCCGTAGTGATTGCAATATCTAAGTCCATTATTGTGGTGCGGCAAGCCACGGCCGTAGTGGTGGAACGACTGGGCAGATACCAGACGACACTGACCCCGGGGCTGCATGTGCTGATTCCTTTCATTGATTCAAAGCGGGCAGTTGTATCTTTGTCGGAACAGGTGGTCGCTTTTGCGCCCCAGCCAGTTATCACGGCAGACAACGTATCGGTAACTATCGACTCTGTTATTTACTACCAAATAAACAGCCCTGAGCAGGCCACATACGAAATTGCGAACTACCTGGTCGCGATCGAGCAGCTAACAGCGACCACTCTGCGTAACGTTATTGGCACTATGGATCTAGAAGACACTTTGACTTCGCGCGATTCGATAAACACGCAGTTGCGCGGGGTGTTGGATTCCGCCACAACAGCGTGGGGTATTCGCATCAACAGAGTAGAAATTAAAGCGATCGATCCGCCCCCATCTATCCAAGAGGCAATGGAAAAGCAGATGCGTGCCGAGCGGGATAAGAGAGCTGCTATTCTTACCGCTGAAGGGCAGCGCGAATCTCAGGTGACTGAAGCGGAAGGGCAGCGCAAGTCTGCGGTTCTTATTGCACGAGGTGACGCAGAAGCAGCCGTGACTCGTGCAGAGGGCGAAGCAGAGGCTATTGCGAAGGTATTCCGTGCCATTCACGAAGGTAATCCCGACGAGAAACTTCTGTCCTACCGCTATCTGCAAATGCTGCCGGAACTTGCTAAGGGTGACGGCAACAAGACTTGGATAGTGCCTGCCGAAATGACTGCTGCATTGGAAGCGATCTCGAAGGGATTTGGTAGCGCCAAATGAGGCCCGTAGAAGAAGAAGTTCTGACAAAAATAGCTGAGTCCGATACCCGCTTTGTGCGCCTATGGTTTACAGATGTACTTGGTGTTCTGAAGTCGGTTGCTATTGACCCGGTGGAACTTGAGAGAGCGTTCGCCGAAGGCATTGGTTTTGATGGATCGGCTATTCAGGGTCTTAGCAGGGTCTACGAGTCAGACATGATTCTGCGGCCGGACGCTTCTACGTTCCAATTGCTGCCGTGGTGTACTGACAGTGACCCCGTGGGAAGAATGTTCTGCGATCTAACTAATCCCGACGGGTCTGCTGCTCAGACAGATCCGAGGGCGGTGCTGGAGCGGGCATTAGATCATGCGGCAAAACTAGGTTTCTCGTTTAGAATCCACCCCGAGATCGAGTTCTATCTGTTGAAGCCAACCCGGGACGCAGACGGACGAATTGTGCCGGTAGACGAGGCGGGCTATTTCGACCATGTCGCTCGTGGAGGCGACAACGATTTTAGGCGCCGAGCAATTGAAATGCTCGAAGCTATGGGCATCAGCGTCGAGATGAGTCACCACGAGGGAGGGCCGGGACAGAACGAGATCGATCTCCGGTCGGTAGACGCGCTTACAGCAGCCGACAATATTATGACCTTCCGGACCTTGGTCAAAGAGGTTGCTCTTCGGGAAGATATGCAGGCAACCTTTATGCCGAAACCGATAGCTGGCGTACCTGGTTCTGGCATGCACGCCCATATGTCTTTATTTGAGGGCGAGCGCAATGCGTTCCACGATCCGTCGGGGCAGTACCAGCTGTCTCGGACTGCTCGCTCATTTATTGCAGGCATCTTGACTCACGCACAAGAAATGTCTGCAGTAACTAACCAACATGTAAATTCTTACAAACGGTTGTGGGGAGGCGGAGAAGCGCCCTCGTTCGTTTGCTGGGGACATAACAACAGGTCGGCATTGGTACGAGTTCCAAACTACAAACCCAATAAGCCGGAATCCGCGCGGATCGAATATCGAGCGCTAGATCCGGCAGTGAACCCATATCTGGGATTTGCAGTTCTACTGGAAGCCGGGCTTGCTGGTATCGAGAACGGGTATGAATTGGCCCCCGAAGCGGAGGATAATGTCTGGGCTCTAACGGACCAGGAACGGCGGGTGTTGGGAATTCCCTCCTTGCCGTCCTCACTATCCAGCGCTGTAAAGGCAATGAAGAAATCTGACCTGGTAGCCGCCACTCTCGGAGAAGAGGTGTTCGAATTTGTCATCGCGAATAAGGAGCGCGAGTGGCAAGAATATAGGGCACAGGTTACAGAATTTGAGCTCCGCCAGTTCTTCCTATGAGGATCGCACCGGATATCTCGCTGAAACTTCGCAAGGCTGGTGTGCGCGATGTGCAGAGGGCGAAGAAGTGGTTAGAAGAACTCGAAGAGTGGGCTGACCCGACCCCATTTTTGGCCGACGCTGCAGATCCGGACATGGCGTTGCTTGGGCTACTTCGTTTGTGCGAGGAGGCCCCGTCGCGGGCACAGAACGCCATGGCCCACTGTGGCAAGCAATTGTTTTCAATACTCGGACTTTCGCAGGCACTTAGTGATCACCTTGCCACTCATCCCGATGACCTGGAAGTTTTTGAATCAGCTGCGTCGCAGACATTTTCTGACATCTTTTCCGGTAGCTATGACCCTGGCGCTGAAGCGGCAGCAGCGGCGGCATGGGCAAGTAACTACAGGCAGCTATTTGCGAGCGTGGATAGCACAGACGAAATCCGGAGGGCGTATCGCAGAGCACTCAGCCAGATTGCGTCTGCCGATCTATCGTCTGATCGAGCACTGGATATTGTTTCCTATGTAAGTCGGTGTATCTCAGCCCTGGTCGACTTGACCTTGCAAGCTGGACTTCGGGTTGCCCAGAATAAGGTTGACCCACAAGAGAACATTCGTCTCGCAGTAATCGTTCTGGGAAAAACGGGAGCTGGAGAGGTCAACTATATTTCGGACGTCGACGTCATGTTTGTTGCTGAGGCGAACTCGGACATTCCAGAGAGCGACGTAATCGAGGTGGCCGGAAAGATAATCACCGCCCTCACAGCTATCTGCAGTGGACCCGGCGAGGAGCTGCCACTATGGCCTCTTGACTTGGGACTTCGGCCAGAGGGTGCAGACGGAGCTGTTGCAAGAACTCTTGACTCCTACAAAACCTACTACTCGAAATGGGCACAGTCGTGGGAATTTCAGGCTTTGCTCAAAGCTCGATATGCGGCAGGGGACAAGGAGCTAGCTGAAAAATTCTCTGCTCTTGTGGGCCCTCTAGTATGGGAAGCATCAGCTCGGGAGGGTTTTGTCGAGGACGCAAGAAATATGCGACTGCGAGTGGAAGCAAATGTGCCCTCGGAGCAGAAAGGACGTCAACTGAAGCTCGGGCCGGGTGGGCTACGAGATGTAGAGATGACAATCCAGCTAATGCAGCTTGTCCACGGCCGCTACGACGAGTCTGTGCGCGTACCACATACCCTGGAGGCTATTCAGGCGCTAGCCGCGCAGGGGTACATTGCCCGCGAAGGAGCCGCGAAATTAGCCAGGTGTTACCGTTTCCTAAGATGTGTCGAACACCGAACGCAGTTATTCCGACTTCGCAGGACCGCGCTGATTCCGTCCTCTGAAAAGGAGCTCAGGAGGATAGGAAGGTCTATAGATGCGCAGAAATACCCGAATGCCCGCTCCCTACAGATCGAGCTGACACACGTTCGCCACGATGTTCGAACTCTGCACCAAGAACTGTTTTACGGCCCCCTATTGCCGGCAACGGCTTCCCTTTCCGCTGATGAGGCTGCTCTTTCCCCAGAAGCGGCTAGTGCGCGACTGAAAGCAATTGGTTATAAGGACCCGGCGGGAAGTTTGCGTCACATTGAAGCGTTGACTGCTGGAGTCAGCAGGAGAGCAGCATTGCAGAGACATCTGCTACCGGTGATGATCGGATGGATCGCGGACGGGGCAAATCCTGACGCGGGATTGCTTAGATTCCGCCGACTTAGCGAGATCATTGGTACGTCGCATTGGTACTTGGCAATGCTGCGAGATTCTAGAGTCGCCGCAGGTTACCTAGCGAAACTACTGCCAACGAGCACGTACTGTGCGGATGGGTTCGAACATTTCCCGGCTGCTGTGGCATGGCTTGATCACCCTATTGAACTGGAAGCGCGCGAGAAAGAGCGCCTTTCTGGCGAGATGATGGCCATTGTTTCTAGGCATGACGATGCAGGGGAGGCAGCACAATTAGTGCGTGAGATTCGTTCTCGCGAACTATTGCGGGCAGCTCTGGCGGACTGTTTGAGCGGCGTGGATCCCGAACGTGCTCGAAAATATATTACGCCTGTAAATGATGCAGCCCTGGCTGCTGCCCTGAAACTGGCGCATCGCAGTGCTGGAACCTCTCCGAAAGCGCGGATGGGGATTATCGCGCTGGGGCGTCTAGGAGGCGAAGAGCCTGGATACGCTTCGGATGCCGATCTTATGGTTGTCTACTCGCCGGTAGGCGAGGGGGCACAGGAAGAGGCCGAGCATACAGTTGCTACGCTGAAGTCCTTGCTTTCGGATGTGGGCCCGCAAAGGCCGTTCAAAGTAGATCTGGGGTTACGCCCAGAGGGCAAAGATGGTCCGACTGCTAGGAGTCTAGAATCGACTCGCTCCTATTATGAACGATGGGCCTCCCCATGGGAGCGGCAGGCTCTACTCCGCGCACGACCAGTAGCGGGTGATCCTGAAGTGCTGGATGAGGCCATGGAGATAATTGACCGTTTCCGGTACGGCCATTCCTTCGACAATGACGAATTGAAGAGTATTAGGATGTTGAAGGCTCGAATGGAGGCAGAACGTTTGCCCCGGGGGATGGACCCGCGCTCGCACGTGAAACTGGGGCCCGGGGGACTATCGGATGCAGAGTGGACCATTCAACTGCTCCAGTTGATGCATGCGCATGAGGACGTTGCGTTGCGTACCACCAATACGCTCGACGCGCTGGGACAGGCCGAACGCCTAAGCCTGGTTACGCCCGCCCAGGCGCGAGCGCTGGAAGCCGCATGGAATGCCGCGACTCGCATTAGAGCTGCCAATACGCTCGCTTCTGGTCGTGACGGGGGCGCTAAACTGGATTTGTTGCCACGAACTAATGACGAGATAGCTGCCGTATCGTTGATACTGGGATACCAGAGAAGCGAGCGTAGCCTAGTTGACGATTATCGTCGTAAGGCACGACATTGCAGAGACGTAATGGAAGAAATATTTTACGGGTAGGAAATGAAACTAGTACTGATTCGCCATGGACAAACGTCGTCGAACCTAGCGGGAGCGCTGGATACAGCTTATCCGGGCGCAGACTTGAATGCGGATGGCATGAACCAAGCTGCCAGTCTTGCCGCGGGCTGGGAGGATCGGGGGCTGCCGAAGCTCGATGCGCTGTACAGTTCCTTTATTCAGCGAGCCCAGCAGACTGCAGCTCCACTGGCGAAGAAGTTCGACCTTGACTTGCAGGTCCGAGAAGGACTCCGAGAGGTTCGTGCTGGTGAACTCGAGATGAACACTGATGCCGAATCAGTTACCGAGTACCTGTCTACGTTGATCAGGTGGGTCAGGGGAGACCTGTCTTACCGAATGCCGGGAGCAGAGACCGGACAAGAAATTCTTGATCGTTTCGACAAGGTTGTAAAAGAGGCCCACGCAAAGGTAGGTGAGGGCACCGCCGGTATCGTCTGTCATGGCGCTGTTATGCGGTTATACGCAGCCTCTCGAACGAATCAGATTACCGAGCAGCTAATATCGCAATTTCCCGTCCCGAATACCCAAACGACTTTATTAGAGGGCGAACCCGGGTCTTTTACGGCTTTGACGTGGGCCGGCAAACCGATAGAGGAATGGCCAGTGCGCGATGATGCAGGCGAGCCACTGTCCTCTCAGCAGGCCATGCGTGCAATGGAAGGTAAAGCGTAAAGAATTTGGGGGAAGGCAGCTGCCTTCCCCCAAATTCTTAAAGCACTTTGTCGAAGAATTCGCGAGTTCTAGGTTGGCTTGGGTGCTCGATTACTTCTTCGGGAGTGCCGTACTCGACGATCTGTCCCTTATCTAGGAAGACAACCTTATCCGCGACCTCACGGGCAAAAGCTATTTCGTGAGTAACCACAACCATCGTCATACCTTCGGCGGCCAAATCCTTCATTACCCCCAGTACTTCGCCAACTAGCTCAGGGTCGAGGGCTGACGTTGGCTCGTCAAACAGCATGAGCTCTGGTTCCATAGCTAGTGCCCTTGCAATAGCAACGCGCTGCTGCTGACCGCCAGATAGTTCTGATGGGTAGTGATCTGCCCGGTCAAGCAGACCGACGCGATCAAGGTGTTGCAGAGCGAGTTTGCGCGCCTGTTCTTTTGGGACACCTTTTACCTGGACTGGTGCTTCCATCACGTTTTGCAACGCGGTCATGTGGGGGAAAAGGTTAAATCGCTGGAATACCATCCCAACTCTAGATCGCTGTTTTGCGACCTCGCCATCAGAACGTCGCTTGAGCAGAGTTCCTTCGGGGGTAATTGAACCATGGCGGTGAGCGCGCCATTTATTCAGGATCCCTTTAGGGGCCTTTTCCTCGGTCATTCCGAGGAGTTCGCCATTTAGGTAGATACGTCCTGCGGAAATAAACTCCAATTCGTTGATACAGCGCAAAAGGGTTGATTTGCCAGATCCAGAGGGACCAAGGAGAACACATACCTCGCCGTGCTTGATCTCTAGGTCAATACCCTGAAGGACATGCAGGTCACCAAAAAATTTGTGGGCGCCTTCGATTTTGACCATACTTGTTGCTTCGCTCATGGGGTCACATCCATAAATGCAGTGTTGGAGTTCTCGGAAATTGCAGTCTTTTTACTACCAGTAGAGGAGCGCTGTTCGAAACCGCGGCCAAAGTAGCGTTCGATGTAGTACTGGCCAACCATAAGAATTGAAGTGATCAGCAGGTACCAGAACACCGCTACAAGTAGTAGGGGAATCGGAGTGAATGTCCTGTTTCCGAGTTCCTGTACCGCGAACTGGAGTTCCAAAGTAAAGGGAACAGCGGCTACCAGAGAGGTAGTCTTGAGCATCGAAATGGTCTCGTTGCCGGTTGGAGGAATGATCACGCGCATAGCCTGAGGCAGAATGATTCTGCGCATTATTTTCGCCGGTTTCATACCCAGTGCAGTAGCTGCCTCGGTCTGGCCACGGTCCACCGAATTTAGACCCGAGCGAATGATCTCCGCTAGATACGCGCCCTCGTTCAGCCCCAATCCGAGCAGGGCACACAGTCCTGGAGTAAGGATCTTATCGGTGGAGTAAGAAAACAGCTCGGGCCCAAAAGGTACTTTGAGAGATATTGTCTGGTACAAAGTGGGAAGAAGCCCCCAGAAGATGAGCTGGGTATAGATTGGAGTGCCGCGGAAAAACCAGATGTAAAACCACGCTACAGACTTTGTTACGGGATTCTGGCTCTGGCGCATAATCGCCATGGTAGTAGCCAAAATGATGCCTATTATCATAGCTCCTACCGTCAGTAGCAGGGTGAATACAATACCCCGCATTACTGATGGATGGAACAAATACTGGCCAACAACATCCCAGCGGTAGTTGGGATTGGTCACCAGCGAGTTGATTATCGCGAGTGCAATTAGCGCTACTACCACTGCGCCAATCAATCGGCCCGGTTTGAACACGGGCTGAGGATTATTCCTATGTAGCTCTTCCATACCTATTTTCTAACTTGCGGATTATTTTCTGCATTCTTTTTGGGCAGATTCAATGGTGTCACCAACGTGGGTGAAGTCGCCATTGGTCCCTCGTATTGAATATCCCACAGTGATTGAATCGGCGAAAGTTGCATCGTGTTGCCTGCCTGCAACTTCGGAGATTTTTGGGGTTTGTGGGGAGTGAAAACTCTGTTTCCTACTTTGCCGTCTGCAGCGCACTTGTGAGGCGAGGACTGGGCATATTTAGTATTTTGGCCCGCTACCTTCACGACCTCGGACATCGTGCTCACCAAACCGATTGCGGCGTTGTAAAGAAAGCCATGCGAAGCTAGCTTTTTGGGCGCTAGAGCAGCGATGGGAGCGCCCATCTTGCTCTCGAGTTCCGCTAGCTTGCGCATGGCTTCTTCGTTTTTCTGTTAGTCAGATACGGCAGGGTTGATCTCGGCCTTAGATAGGCCTGCCTTATCTGCACCGTAATGTGCAAGAATCTTCTTTAGCTCGCCGGAGTCCATGAGTGACTGCATAGCCGCCTGCACTGCCTTGGTCAATGCCTCATCTTTCTTATTGATAATAATTCCCTGGGGAGAGGCCTTGAGTACATCGCCGATCTGCTCGATAGAGCCGTTGGACTTCTTCACGGTATATCCGATTACGGTTGAGTCGGCGAAGGTTGCATCGTACTGCTTGCCTGCGACTTTAGGAGCGATCTCGGTTTGTAGATCGTGCGGCTTTACTTTGATTTTCTCCTTGCCTTCCGCAGCGCATTTGTCAGATAGGGTCTCGACGTAGTCGTACTGGAAGGTGCCTTTTTGCACGCCGATGGTTTTGCCGCAGGGGTTAGAAGGATCAAATTTGTTGGGATTTCCCTTTGCGGTGCCAAAGGCGGATCCGACCTGGACGTAGGAGATCATGTTGACCTCTTTTTCGCGCTGCGGGGTGATCGAGAATGAGCTCAACGAAAGATCGAATTTTGAGCCGATCTGCGGAATAATCGAGTCGAAGGCGGCATGCTTAGTGTTTCCGCCCTTTAGCCCCATGACTTTGGCCATCGCATTTACCAAGTCGATGTCATAACCAGTAGGTGTTTGACCATCGATCTTTAGATATTCCGCAGGAGCATAGTCCGCGGAGGCGACGGAGCGCAGTAGATCCCGTTTAGATATTTCTTGCGGAACGAGGGCGGCGACTTTGTCGTCTTTTTGAATCTTAGATACGTCGTAGCCCTTCTCACCCGGATCGGAGGAATCCGATCCGGGGGTAGCGTTGTCTGCACCAGAGCACGCAGACAAGGAAAGGGCGGTTGCTGCGGCAATACAGAAGATTTTCTTCATCGGGGTGGCTCCTTATAAATATTAACTGTTAGGAATATTATGCATACTTCTGCATTGGTATGCAAAACGGCTCCCACCAGGTGGGAGCCGTTTCACAAAAAAGTGCTCTATTTGCCTCGTAGAGCCCTGCGGTTGAATTTCACCTTTGAGGGATCTATTCCTCGGGGCATGTTCATCGACTTTGCTTGTAGTGAGCGAAGTCGGTTGGTTACGACCGGAACTTCTTCCTTGCGTAGCGTCTTCTTTAGCTTATTGATAGTGCGCAGAAGTTGATCCAAAGGAACTTGTCCCTTTGCATGTCCAACTTGGATCTGGTGTACCTCTACCTTGGGAGCAACTCGGGAAACCTTCTTTGCCTCGTCAGCTAGCATGCGCTCTACCTGGGCCGGAGCTCCCTCAGAGACAAGAACGATTCCTGGACGACCAACTAGTCGGTAAACGAGATCCTGATTGCGGTTCATAGCAACGGGCTGTTCTTCGATGTCCCAGCCACGCCGGATCTGCCTCATGATGGCCCCTGCAGCGCCTGCATGTCCATCAAGTTGCTTGTACATTGCGCGGTTCATGAGTCGCGACAGAGTTGCGGTAGTAGCCAGAAGGCCAAGCGAGATGCCAAAAAGAATGCCCAAGACTAGATGAGAGGTTAGCCATCCCACGAGGACTGCTACAAGCAGGGGGATAACAAATGCGCCCGCGAGGGCCCATCCTACCCAAGGGTAGGAGCGTTTGGTCAGGGTAAATGCATCTTTAATGTTGGCGAAAAAAGACCGTTTCGGCGCGGCAGTATCGTCCTTAGCCATCAATTCCTACTTTCTGCTTGTATCTAGCCTGAATTCTACGTGTTAGAACCTCTAAAACAAAAAGTTATCCACAGATTTGTGTACCCCCTACAACGAGGGGGATTGGCGTGGTTCGGTAGAAGCATGAGGATTCGCGGTTATGAAGTGCTTGAGGTCATAGGTTTTGCCAGTCTTGGTCCCGTGTGGAAGGTGCGGGATAAGGCGGGCAAGATATGGGCTGCAAAGTTTGTGAAGTATCCTGACCCGGACCGTTATAGCTCAATTTCCCAGGTTGATGGGCCGCACCTAGGCACATTGCATGATCTGGTTCCTGTCGATAACCGGTGGGTTCTAATAATGGAACTCGTCGAAGGGAGTCCGCTCAATTCAGAAATCGAGCTCCTGCGTCCTCGTAGGATTGCAGCCGACATACTGGAGGCACTAGCTGCGCTGCATCGGCGTGGCGTAACGCACGGAGACGTTTCTCCCGCGAACATACTTGTTTCAGAGGGCGGGCGGGCAACGTTGATTGATCCTGACCTTTCGAATGAAAGAAAAGGAACGCCTTCGTATGTGCCTTCAGAGCCAGATACTCCCGCGCGCGACATCTACGGGTGGGGCAGAATATGTCAGGAACTGGGTGTTCCGTCACTCAGCGCGGATGCACTAGATCCGCAGGAGCGTCCGGCGGCCGAAAGTCTGCTACAGGACTTCTCAGCAGAACCTCCTGCACGTGCACTCACTCCCGAACCGGTGGCGGCACTACGCTCGGTTGGGTTACTTGACGCTGTCACTATCGAACCTGATAAACATGCTAAAAAACCCAGGTGGTCAGTCATATCTATGGGGGTTGTGATCGCCTGTGCTGGCATCGGGATAGTACTTGGGTCATTCCTTAGCGGAAAGAGCGAATCATCGGCGTTATCAGGGGAGCCAAAACAGGTCGCAAGTAGTGCTGCTAAACAGCTGGAATCTGTGCCACCCACTGTGCAGGGGCACAAGAGCCCCCGGACAGAAGAAAAACGAGCAGCAGACTTGGCTCCAGGTGCGTCCGTGCTCTCAAAACTGCTGAAACAGAGGGCCGCAGCCCTTGAAAAAATGGATAAAGAAGCTCTCGCTAGCGTCAGTTTTCCAAATTCACCCTCACAACAGGCAGACATGAACTTGTATAGGCAGATGCAGCAGAATGGAATAACTGCAAAAGGATTGAAGATCAAAGTTACGGGTGAACACGAAGCTAACGGCAAGGTAGTTGCCACTATCACCCAGAGCAGTCATCAGCAGTGTAATCAGACCTGTCAACGAGTGAATAGTGTCGAGTACAAAGCAACGTTCAAAATTAGGAACGGCAAAATAGTGTCGGTTACTAGGGAATAAAAAGTGGGCCGGTCGAATCCGACCGGCCCACCGTAAGAGAACTGCTACAGTCCTACTTCTTCAGCAAAGTCGCCCTCTTCTAGGCGCTGCTTTACTGCCATGAGGTAGCGAGCTGCGTCGCCACCGTCGATGAGGCGGTGATCATAGCTGATAGCCAAATAGACCATGGAACGAATTGATATGTTCTCGTTTCCATCGGCATCCTTTACTACAACCGGGCGACGGACAATAGTGCCGACTCCCAAGATTGCGACCTCGGGCTGGTTGATAACCGGGGTGTCGAACAGGGCCCCACCAGAACCGGTATTGGTAATGGTGAAGGTCGATCCCGACAGTTCATCCGGCTTGACCTTGCCATCGCGGGTGCGGGAGGCCAGATCATTGATCGAATGGGCGATCTGAGCAATATCCTTCTCGCCACAATCCTTGATTACCGGTACAAATAAGCCCTTCGGCGTATCTACCGCGATGCCAACGTGCTCGTGATCGAAGTAGGTTACTTCCTTGCCATCGATGCGAGCATTCAACTTGGGATGAGCCTGCAAGGCTTCAGTTGCCGCCTTGACGAAGAAGGGGAGGAAGGTGAGCTTGGTACCCTGCTGCTCCTGGAACGAGGCCTTAGCCTTCTTGCGAAGGTTGGCAATGCGGGTTACATCGACCTCGACAACAGTAGTCAGTTGTGCGGATACCTGCAGCGATTCCACCATCCTCTTGGCGATGGTGCGCCGTAGACCAGACATCTTTTGGGTGCTGCCACGAAGTCCCTTCTGCCACTCGGGAGTGGTTGCGCGGAATGCCTTCTTGGCGGCCGGTGCATCTGCTGAAGCAGGAGTGGCCTTCGGATGAGCTGCAGCTTCCAGCACATCCTGTTTGCGAATCCTGCCTCCAATGCCGGTGCCGGTGACGGTCGCTAGATCCACACCCTTTTCCTTGGCGAGCTTACGCACGATCGGGGTTACGTAGCCTCCCTTTGCAGCTGAGCCAGTTGCGGCAGGCTTACCGGCAGGTTTGGGAGCCTCTGGTGCCTTGGGGGCTGCGGGAGCCTTAGGAACAGCAGGTGCCTTCGGAGCTGCAGGTGCCTTCGGAGGAGCTGGCGGAGTAGGTGCCTTGGGGGCTGCGGGAGCCTTAGGAGCAGCAGGTGCCTTCGGAGCTTCCTTCTTTTCTTCCTCCGGCGCAGCCTTCGCTGGCTTGGAACCTGCGTCTGCAGAAGCGCCGATGCGGGCAATGACTGTGTCTACGTCTACGGTCTCGTCTTCAGGGACGACGATCTCGACTAGGTAGCCGGATACCGGAGCAGGAACCTCGGAGTCGACCTTGTCGGTAGATACTTCGACCAGCGGTTCGTCGGC